>DATBDE010000133.1:0-1913 GCA_036270095.1 Solirubrobacteraceae bacterium
AGGTCACCTCGCTCGAGCTGCCGGCGCGGCGCGGCACGATCGTCGATCGCCACGGCTTCGAGCTCGCGGTCTCAGAGCCCGCCGACGACGTCTCCGCGACCCCGTACATGGTCAAGGACCCGGCCAGCACGGCCGCCAAGCTCTCGCCGCTGCTCGGCGTGGACCCCGACACGCTCCTGCGCAAGCTGGCCAAGCGCGACAGCACCTTCGCCTACCTCGCCCGCTCGGTGCCCGCCAGCCGGGGCACCGCGGTGCAGAAGCTCGAGCTGCCCGGCATCCAGACCACCGCCGCGCACCGGCGCATCTACCCGCGCCAGTACCTGGCCAGCCAGCTGCTGGGCTCGGTGGGCACCGACGGCAACGGCCTGAGCGGCCTCGAGTACGCCGACGACAAGCTGCTGCAGGGCACCGACGGCGAGCGGCGCCTGGTCAAGGACGCCCTCGGGGAGTCGCTCTCGATCCGCGACACCAAGCCCGCGAAGCCGGGCTCGCGGCTCGAGCTGACGATCGACGCCGCCATCCAGGACAAGGTCGAGCGCGTGCTGGCCGACGTCGGGGCGACCTATCGACCCCACGGGGCGACGGCGATCGTCATGAACCCCACCACCGGCGAGGTGCTGGCGCTGGCCAACTGGCCGCGCATCAACGCCAACGCACCGGGTGCCGCGCCCAGCTACGCGTCGCAGGACCGCGCGGTGGGCTACACCTACGAGCCCGGATCGACCTTCAAGTCGGTCACGGTCGCGGGTGCGCTTCAGGACGGCACCGTCACGCCGGACACGCCCTTCGACCTTCCGCCGCAGATCCAGGTTGCCGACCGCACGATCGGCGAGGCGGAGACGCGCGGGCCGGAGACGCTGACGACCTCCCAGATCCTCGCGCAGTCCTCGAACGTCGGCGCGATCAAGATCGGGCTGCAGATGGGCAAGCAGCGCTTCGACTACTGGGTGCGCAAGTTCGGCTTCGGCAAGCCCACCGGGATCGACCTGCCCGGCGAGGAGCGCGGTCTCGTGCTGCCCGTCGAGAAGTACTCGGGCTCCTCGATGGGCAACCTGCCGATCGGCCAGGGCCTGGCCGTGACGCCCATCCAAATGGCGCGCGCCTACGCCGCGATCGCCAACGGCGGCATCCTGCGCTCGCCGCGCGTCGTGCGCCGCATCGACGGCAAGCTCGTGCCGCAGCCGAAGGGCACACGCATCATCTCCCAGCGGACCGCCGCCCAGCTGCGCCACATGCTCGAGGGCGCCTTCGCCCCCGGCGGCACGGCCAGCGAGGTTTCGATCCCCGGCTACAAGCTGGCGGGCAAGACGGGCACGGCGAACAAGATCGATCCCGCGACCGGCGAGTACTCGAAGTTCCACTACATCGCGTCGTTCATGGGCTTCGCGCCCGCGCTGCACCCCAAGCTGCTGATCGGCGTGATGGTCGACGAGCCCCAGGGCGCGATCTACGGCGGCGTGGTCGCCGCGCCCGCGTTCGGCAAGATCGCCTCCTTCGCCCTGCCGTACATGCGCATCCCGCCGCAATAGGCTGCGGGGCGTGCTGCTGGCAGAGGTCATCGGCTCCGACGCGCCCGCGGTCGAGGTCACGGCGCTCGCCTACGACAACCGCCTCGTGACGCCGGGCACGCTGTTCTTCTGCGTGCCGGGCTTCACGCGCGACGGTCACGACTACGCCGACGACGCCATCGCGCGCGGCGCGGTGGCGCTCGTCGTGCAGCGCCCGCTGGGCACCGCGGTGCCCGAGATCCTCGTCGACGACGTGCGCGCCGCGATGGCGCCGGCCGCCGCCGCCCTGGCCGGCGACCCGACCGCGCGGCTGACCACGGTCGGGATCACGGGGACCAACGGCAAGACGACGTCGGCCTTCCTCGTGCGCGCGCTGCTCGAGGCGGGGGGGCGCCACACCGGGCT
>DATBDE010000134.1:0-5736 GCA_036270095.1 Solirubrobacteraceae bacterium
CCACACCGATTTCAAGTGCGGCAAAGAAAGACTTGACCCCACTGCCGTCTAGCTGTCCAGCGCGGCCTGGCCGTCGGCGATGGTGAAGCGCCGCTCGTAGAGCGCCTTGCCCACGATCGCGCCGCCCAGGTTGACCGCGCGCAGGCCCGCCAGCGTGCGCAGGTCGTCGAGTCCGCCGATCCCGCCCGAGTAGAGGAAGCGGCCGCGCACGGCGCCGGCCACGCTCCAGACCTCATTGGCGTCGATGCCCTCGAGCATCCCGTCGCGGTCGACGCTCGTGTACACGAACGAGCGCACCCCGCGATCCTGCAGCCGCTCGATCACGGCGGTCGGGTCCAGGCCCGTGCTCTGCGTCCAGCCCGCCGAGGCCACCTTGCCGTCGCGCACGTCGACCGATACCACGACCCGGTCGCCGTAGCGCTCCACGGCGTCGTCGAGCAGGTCGACGTCGCTGAAGGCCGCCGTCCCCAACACGATCCTGGTCGCGCCCGCGACCACCGCCCCCTCGCAGTCCTCGATTCGGCGCAGGCCGCCGCCGTACTGCACCGGCACGCCGCTCGTAGCGGCGATGCGCTGCAGGTGCTCGAGCGCTGCCGGCGTCCCCGCTCGCGCGCCGTCGAGGTCGACGACGTGCAGCGCCCGGGCGCCCTGCCCGACCCAGTCGCGCGCGGCCTCGAGCGGGTCGTCGGCGTAGACCGTCTCGTCCTCGAAGCGCCCCTGGCGGAGCCGCACGGCGCGCCCGCCGGCGACGTCGATCGCGGGATAGAGGATCACTACGCCGCCACCTGGGCGCAGACGCCGGTGAAGTTCGCGAGCAGGCGCAGACCGGCCTCGGAGGACTTCTCCGGGTGGAACTGCACGCCGTAGAGCGGCGGCCGGTCGACCACGGACACGAACGGGGCGGCGTAAGCGCTCCTGCCCACCACGTCGTCGTCCTGGGCCGGCACCGGCGCGAACGAGTGCACGTGGTAGAAGGGCGTGGCCGTGGGCAGGCCCTCGGTGAGCGCCGACGGGCGCTTGAACGTGACGAGGTTCCAGCCGATGTGCGGGAGCTTGCGCCCGCCCGCCTCGAGCTGCTCGACGCGCCCGGGCAGGAACCCGAGGCCGGTGGCGCCGCCGCGCTCGACCGATTCCTCGAACAGCAGCTGCATCCCCAGGCACACGCCCAGCGTGGGTACGCCCGCGTCCACCTGCTCGCGCAGCAGCTCGTCGAGGCCGAGCTCGGCCAGGTTGGCCATCGCGCGCGGGAACGCCCCCACGCCGGGCACGACGAGCCCGTCGGCGGCGCGGATGACGTCGTGGTCGTTGGTGATCGTCGGCGCGGCGCCCACGCGCGCGAGCGCCTTCTCCACCGAGCGGCGGTTGCCCATCCCGTAGTCGACGACCGCGACTTTCGGGTTTGCACGCCGGGGGCCTCCGGCCCCCGCCCTCGAGATCGCAGGCCTCCCTCCGGCCGGCCGTGAACGGGCTGCTCTGCGACCAGCCCTCACGTGAGCGTCCCCTTCGTGCTGGGCACGCCGGTCTCGGTGGGGTCGATCGCCGTGGCCATGCCCAGTGCGCGCGCGAAGGCCTTGAACGCCGCCTCGACCATGTGGTGGGCGTTCGTGCCCGTGTCGACGCTGAGGTGCAGCGTCAGCTTGGCCGCCGACGCGACGGCGCGGAAGAACTCCTCGGCGAGCTCGTGGTCGAAGTTGGCGATCGCCCCGGGCGGCAGGGCGGCCGACCACACCAGCAGCGGCCGCCCGGAGATGTCCAGGGCGCAGGTCGCGCGAGCCTCGTCCATGGGCACGATGGCGTGGCCATAGCGGGCGATCCCGGCACGGTCGCCGAGCGCCTGGTCCAGCGCCGAGCCCAGGCTCAGGCCGGTGTCCTCGACCGTGTGGTGACCGCCGGTCTCGAGGTCGCCCACGGCCTTGACCTCGAGGTCCAGGCGCCCGTGGCGGGCCAGCAGGTCGAGCATGTGGTCGAAGAAGCCGATCCCGGTGGCGCGCTTGCCCGCGCCGGTGCCGTCGAGCGCGACGCGCAGGGAGAGCTCGGTCTCCTTGGTGGTGCGGGTGATCTCGGCGCTGCGGGTCACGGCGTCGCATTCTCCTGCACGCGCGCCTCCATCGACTGGGCGTGGACGACGAAGCCCTCGGCCCGGGCCACGGCCGCTCCGGCCTCGGCCAGCGCCGGCGCCGCGTCGCCCAGGTGCACCTCGTTGGTGCGGCGGCGGAACGTCGACGGCCCCAGGGCCGAGGCGAAGCGGGCCGCGCCGCCGGTGGGCAGGACGTGGTTGGAGCCGGCGACGTAGTCGCCGAAGGCCGTGCCCGCCGCGCGGCCCACGTACACCGCGCCGGCGCGGGTGACCGCCGGCGCCGCGGCCTCGGCGTCGGCGCCGACGAGCTCGACGTGCTCGGGCGCGAGCGCCTGCGCGAAGGCCAGGGCGGCGTCCAGGCGCGGGGCCTGCACGAGCACGGCCGCCGAGGCCACGGCGGTCGGCCGCGACGGGGCGAGCGCCTCGAGGTCCTCGGCCAGCGCGCGCAGCACGTCGGGGTCGGTGGCCACGGCGGCGACCAGCGACTCGGGGCCGTGCTCGGCCTGGGCCAACAGGTCGAGCGTGGCCGGCCGCGCCGGGCGGGCGCCGTCGCCGGCGAGGACGACGAGCAGCTCGCTCGGCCCCGCGAAGCCGTCGATGCCCACGCGGTGGGAGAGCTGGCGCTTGGCCTCCTGCACGTAGAGGTTGCCGGGGCCGACGAGCACGTCGACGGCGGGAACCGCCTCGGTGCCCAGGGCCAGCGCGGCCACCGCCTGGGCCCCGCCCATGCGGTAGACCTCGTCCACGCCGCACAGCGCACAGGCCGCGAGGATGACCGGGTGCAGGTCGCCGTCCTCGCCCGGGGGCGCGCACACCGCGACCTCGCGCACGCCCGCGGCGCGCGCGGTCACCGCCCCCATGACCACGGTGCTCGGGTAGGGCGCGCGCCCGCCGGGCACGTAGACCGCCGCGCGCTCCACCGGCAGCTCGCGTACGAGCACGGTCTGGCCCTGCGGCAGCGGCACCTCGAGGTCCTCGCCCAGGCCCGCGCGCGCGACCGTGTCGACGTTGGCGATGGCGAGCTCGAGCCCGTTGCGCACCGCGGGGTCGAGCGCGGCCAGCGCGGCCGTGAGGTCCTCGGGCGCGACCCGCAGCGGACCCGGCTCACCCCCGCGGGTGTCGAAACGCCGCGTGTACTCGGCCACGGCCGCGTCGCCCCCGTCGCGCACCGCGGCCACGATCTCGGCCACCGCCGGGGCGACGTCCTCGGCGCTGGGCGCCAGGCCGCGCACCTCGGCGGCCAGCGCGGGCGCGTCGGCGGCGGCGGCCAGCGTGCGCCGCTCGAGCCGCATCACGCCACCCCTTCGGCGGCGCGCAGGCGCGCGAGCACGGCGTCGACCTCGGTCGCCTTGAGCTTGTGGGCCACCGGATTGGCGATCAGCCGCGCCGTGCACACGGCGATCTGCTCGCGCTCCACGAGCCCGTTGTGGGCCAGCGTCGAGCCGGTCGCGGTCAGGTCGACGATGGCCTCCACCATCCCGGTCAGCGGGGCCAGCTCGACCGACCCCTTGACCTCGACGATCTCCGCCTGGCGCCCGGTGCGCTCGAAGTAGCCAGCGGCGATGCGCGGGTACTTGGTCGCCACCCGCATGACGCCGAGGCGGCGCAGCGCCTCGGCCGCGCGGTCCTCGCCGGCCGCGCTGGCCAGCACCATGCGGCAGCGGCCGTAGCGGAGGTCGACGAGCTCGATGACGCTGCGCTCGGACTGCTCCATGAGCACGTCCTTGCCCGTGATCCCGAGGTCGGCCGCGCCCGCCTCGACGTAAGTGGGGACGTCGGAGGGGCGCATGGTGATGAGCCCGCCCCCGCCGTCGTCGGCGAACAGCAGCTTGCGGTCGTTGTCGCGCACCTCGGCGGTGGCGACACCGAGGCCCTCGAGCAGGTCCAGCGTCTCGGCCAGCAGCGCCCCCCGCGGCACCGCGAAGGTCAGGCTCACCGCGGCTCCTCCCCCATCAGCGCGATGTGCAGGCGCTCGACGTTCAGCGCGAAGCCCACCGCGGGCAGCCCGCGCCCGAACCGGCCCAGGAGGTCGTCGTAGCGCCCGCCGCCCCCGAGCGGCACGCCCAGGGCAGGGTCGTAGACCTCGAACACGGCGCCGGTGTAGTACCCGAGGGCGCGCGCCAGCCCGAGGTCGACGATCACCCGCCGGCGGGCCTTGGCATCCACGCCCTCGAGCACGGCGCGCACGCTGGCCAGCGCCGCGTCGGCCACGCCGCCCGCGAAGTCGTCGAGCACCGCGGACTCGCCGCGCACCTGGGGCACGCGAACGAGCAGGCCGGCGGCGTCGGCGTCGATGTCCAGGCGGGCGACCTCACGCTCGAGCCCGGCGAAGTCCTGCGAGTAGAGCTCGTGGAGGATGCGCCCGCGCGACTCGCCGGCGACCCCGAGCTCGTCCAGCAGGGTCGGGAACAGCGACGCGTCGCCGAGCCCCACGCGGTAGCCCTCGAGCCCGACGGCCTCCAGCGCCGCGCAGAGCACGTTCAGCGCCTCGATCGTGCCCTCGGGCGAGGGCGAGCCGACGAGCTCGATACCGGCCTGCAGGAACTCGCGCGGCTGGCCCCGCTGAGGCCGCACGCCCCGGTAGGCGTGGGCGAGGTAGTAGAAGCGCAGCGGCAGCGGCGCGGTCGGGTAGCGCGTGCCCACGACCCGGGCGATCGGCACGGTCATGTCCGAGCGCAGCACGAGCACCGCGCCCTGTTCGTCGAACAGGCGGTAGGTGGGCTTGGCGTCGCCCACATCCGCGCGCGCGAGCGTGTCCTCGTACTCCAGCGCCGGCGTCGAGATCTCGCCGTAGTCCAGGCGCTCGAACGTCGCGCGCACGGCGCTCTCGATCGCGCGCAGCTCGCGCATCTCGTCGGGCAGCACGTCGCGGGTCCCGGATGGGATCGGGTAGGTCATGGCCGTTGGTCCTCGACCTAGAGGCTAGGCGTGAATCACAGGCTCGGTCGCGACGCGCTCGATGTTCGCCCCGAGGTCCCGCAGCCGCTCGTCGATGCGCTCGTAACCGCGATCGATCTGGCGGATGTTCCCGATCTCGCTGCGCCCGCGGGCGCACAGGGCGGCGATCAGCATCGCCATGCCGGCGCGGATGTCCGGCGACTCCAGGCGCTCGCCCCGCAGCCGCTTGGGGCCGGTGACGATCGCCCGGTGGGGGTCGCAGAGCACGATGTCCGCGCCCATGAGCACGAGCTTGTCGGTGAAGATCAGGCGGTTCTCGAACATCCACTCGTGCACGAGGACCGAGCCCTCCGACTGGGTCGCGACGGCGACGGCAATCGAGGTCAGGTCCGCCGGGAAGGCCGGCCAGGGCCCGTCCTGGAGCTTGAGCTTGTAGTCGCCGGCGTCGCGCGAGATGACGAGCTTCTGGCCGCCGGGCACGAGGATGTCGCCGCCATCGAGCTCGGAGTGCAGCCCCAGGCGCTCGAAGACGAGCCGGATCATGCGCAGGTCCTCGGGGACGACCTCGCGGATGCGCAGCTCGCCGCCGGTCACGCCGGCCAGGGCCATGAACGAGCCGACCTCGATGTGGTCGGCGCCGATGCGGTGCCGGCAGCCGCCGAGCTGGTCGCGCCCGGTGACGGTGAGGACGTTGGAGCCGATGCCGCTGATCTCGGCGCCCATCTCGATGAGCATGCGGGCCAGGTCCTGCACGTGGGGCT
>DATBDE010000135.1:0-16304 GCA_036270095.1 Solirubrobacteraceae bacterium
CTCGCCGTCCGCCGCCAGCAACCGGCCCCGACCGTAGGTCCGCACCGCCCGGCCGACCAGGGTCCGGCCCGCGTACGGGGACCAGCCGGCCTTCGAGATCACGTCCTCGTCGCGGACCGCCCACGCCTCGGCCGGGTCGACCAGCACGACGTCGGCGTCCGCGCCGACGTCCAGCGTGCCCTTGCGCGGCCACAGCCCGTACAGCCTTGCTGGCGCCTGGGCGTAGGCCGCGGCCACACGCGAGTACGTGATCCGCCCCGCGTTCGCCCCGTCGAGCAGCACGGAGAACGTGGTGTCCAGGCCCGGCAGCCCGAAGTGCACGTCCCAGATCGAGCCCGCCCGCTTCTGCTCCGGCGTCGACGGCGCGTGGTCGGTCGACACGTAGTCGATGCGCCCGTCCGCCAGCGCCGACCACATCGCCGCGAGGTCGGCGTCGGTGCGGGCCCGCGCCGGCGGCGTGAACTTGCGGAAGGCGCCCTGGTCCAGGACCTCGCCCTCGCGCAGCGTCAGGTACTGCGGGCAGCTCTCCACCACCAGCCCGTCGGCCGCCTCCAGCGCAGCGGGATGGCTCACGTGCGCCGCGACCACCCGCGCCCCCGTACGGCGTGCGAGCAAAGCGGTCCGCCCGAGCGCCGTCAGCTCCGCCTCGCGCGAGCGCCAGTCGGGCACGATCCCGCCGTCGTCGCGCCCGGACGCGCGCAGGCGCGCCTCGGCGTCCGCAGTGAGCGCCTCGTCCTCCGCATGGACCAGGCACACCGCGCCGACCGAAGCGACGGACGAGAACAGCGCCTGCAGCTCGTCCGCGGTGAACCCCTGCAGCCCGTGGGTCGTGCACGTGAACGCCTTGACGAACGCGACACCGGCCCGCCACACGCCCGCGATCTCGTCCTGCCGCCCCGGCCACGCGTGCGCCGCGAGCCCGAAGTCGATCCGCGAGCGGTCGCGCAGGTAGGCCCGCTTGCGCGCCAGATCATCGGCCGTGATCACCGGCTCCGCGTGCGTGTGCTCGATCAGCGTCGTCACGCCCGCGCGCGCCGCGGCGGCGGTGCCGGTGGGGAAGTCCTCGCGGCTCGGGTCGGCCGGGTCCATCAGGTGGACGTGCGCGTCGACCATGCCCGGGAACACGAGGAGGCCCGACGCGTCGACCCGCTCGCGCGCGTCGCGCCGCTCCGGTCCTACCACCGCGACCCGCCCGTCAGCCACGTACACGTGCAGACGGTTAACACCAGCCGGCGTGACCACATCGCCGCCCTCGATGCCGAGGTCGTAGGTCACGGGTCTAAGCTCGGCCGCATGGCATCCACCGAAGCCGCCGACGCGCTACGCGCCCTCGCCCAGCGCCCGGCCGTCGTGACCATCGACCTGCACCGCGGCCACCTCGACCCCGACGTCGCCACCCTGCCGCTCCCGGCCGAGAGCTCCGCGGCCCTGGTCGAGCGCACGGTCCCGCTGCTCGACGCCTACCGCGAGCGCGGCATCCCCGTGATCCACGTCGTCACCGCCTATCGCAACCGCGCCGAGATCCTCGACAACGCCTACTGGCGCTTCCAGGCCGAGCGCCCCGGCAGCAGCCGCGCCGCGATCGCCGAGCACAACCTCGAGGGCATGCCCGGGCTCGAGCTCATGCCCGGCATCGGCCGCGAGGGCGACGCCATCGTGCGGACCAAGCAGCGCTACGACTGCTTCATCGGTACCGACCTCGAGATGGTGCTGCGGGCCGGCGGCCACGACTCCGTGCTCGTGCTCGGCGTCAACACGAACTCGTGCGTGATCGCGACCGCGATCGCCGCCTCGGTGCGCGACTACGCCGTCTTCGTCGTCGAGGAGGGCGTGGACACCATGCTCGGTCCCGAGCTCCACGAGGCCGCGCTGAGCGTCATCCGCGCCTCCTTCGGCTGGGTCGTCCCCGCGCAGGTCACGCTCGACGCCCTCGCCGAGCCGCGCGCCGTGTCCGCCTGACCCCGGCGCGGTCACTCCCCGGCGTGGTGCTGCTTGGGCCCTCGCATGTAGTGCTCGATCCACCAGGAGAAGAAGGCGTGGCGCACGATGTCCGTGTCCTCCTCGCCGAACCCGCCGTTGCGTCGCAGCGCCTCAACCATCGCGTACTCGTCCTCTGACAGCGGCACCTCGACGGGCTGCTTGACGATCGGGTAGACGGGCCAGTCGGCCTGGTAGCCGTCGTCGCGGGCGAGCTCGCGGTCGGCCTTGATGCGCGAGAGCTTGAAGTCCTCGGGCGTGCGCTGGTTGCGGTACTGGCGCTCCTCCGGCTGCAGCCACTGGCCGCGGTCCGCCTCCGTCGACGCCAGGACCTGGACCTTCAGCGGCTTGAGCTCGAAGTTCGACGTGCTGAAGATGTCGGCGCCGCACACGTTGGGCACGGCGAGGATGTCGAAGTGGGCCAGCAGCTCGACGTAGTCGCCGGGCTTGGCCATCATCCGCTTGATGTAGAGCTTCTCGTCCGGGTCGACCCCGACGTGCATCCAGAAGTTGAACGAGTCGTGCACGTCGTCGGGCGTGAGCCCGTACTCGCGGATCGACTCGGCCAGGATGTCGTGGCAGTTCGTGTGCTGCTCGAACCCGTACTGGTACTCGTAGAGGAAGCCGGTGCAGCGCGGGTACTGCACATCGTTGGTGCCGACCGTGTCGCGGATGATCGTGAACATCGGGCGCTCGCGCGGCGGTGCCGACCAGAGCATGTCGCCCTCGGCCGGGAACAGCCCGTGCAGGTGCCGCGTGCGACCGGTGTGGAAGTACTCCTTGTAGTCGTGCAGGTTGAACGCGTTGAAGTCCGCGCACTGCCCGTTGCCGATCTGCTGGATGCGCAGGATCTGGCCGCGCATGACCGGGACCGCCTTGCCCGTCCCGGGCTCCATCACGTGCTCGTAGAGGACCTCGCGGTCGGCCATGTCACCCCTTGTCGCCGGCGGGGTGGACGAGCTCGGGGTGCTCCGCGCAGAAGCGGACGAAGCCGCTGTGGAGGACCTCCGCGGGAGTCTCGCCGAGCCCGCCCTCGGCGATCAGGCGGTCGAGCATCTGCGCCTGCTGCTGGTTGACCTCAACGACCACGGTGCGCTCAGCCATCGCGGCGCGATTCTAGATCCGGGGCCGCGAACGCGGTCGGGTTTGGGTCTTGTCGAGTGGCCGTTTCGAGGTAGGCGGCCAGGCGGGCGGGCACGTCGGGCGGCGACACGGCGCCGAGCAGGAGCGAGAGCAGCACCCGCGCCTTGCGCGCGTTCAGCCACCCGGCGCTGACCGCGCCGCGGCCCAGCAGATCGCGTTCGGAGCCCGGGAACCCGTACGTGTTGCGCAGGATCTCGCCGGCGTGTGTGCGCGAGGCCAGGACGACCGGCCGCGTCGGGGCCACGTCGCCGACCGCGTCGGCCACGCCGGGCGGCACGTGCCCGCCGCCCATCGCCTCGACCACGACGCCTTCGCTGCGCTGCGCCGCGAACCGCAGCGCGCTGCCGTCGTCGCCCAGCACCGCGGTCACGAGACCCACCGGCCGCGGCGCGACATCGCCCGGGAGCGCGACCGGCGCCGACACCGGGCGCAGAAGCACGCGCGGCAACCCCTCGGCCACGTAGCCGAGCGGCCCGCCCAGAGGCGACACGAACGCATCGGGCCGCGCCGTGTGGCCCTTGACCACGAGCCGCGCTGCGTGGATCTCGTCGTTGAGGACCACCAGGCAACCGAGCCCCACGGCGGCCGCGGAGGCCGCCGTTTGCACCGCGGCCAGCAGGTTGGCCGGACCGTCGGCCCCGGCCACGGTCGGGTTGCGCATGGCACCCGTGACCACGACGGGCCGCGGCGAGCGCACGAGCAGGTCGAGCGCATAGGCCATCTCGTCGATGGTGTCCGTGCCCTGCGTGACCACGACGCCGGCACAGGTCTCCAGCGTGCGCTCGATCTCGCCTGCCAGCTCGACCGCGTCGTGGAGGTCGAGGTGCGCGCCCGGCACCTGCCGGAAGGTCGAGGCGTGGATGCGTGCCACGTCGGCCAGGCCGGGCACGGCCGCCACGAGGTCGTCCGCGGTGAGCTTCGGGACCACCCCGCCGCCACCGCCCGGGGTCATCGCGATCGTCCCGCCGAGCGCGATGACGGCGATATCGGAGAGATTTTGCATACCTCATATGTCCTACCATCGTTTGATGCCCTTGGGGTCGCCGCCGGCGGAACCGCTGTTCTCGCCCGGGCGCGTCGGCGGGCTGGAGGTCCGCAACCGCATCGTGCGCGCCGGCACGTCGGAGACCATGGCCGACGACCGCGGCGCGGTGACCGACCAGTACGTCGCCCTCTACGAGGAGCTGGCCCGCAACGACGTCGGCCTGATCTTCACCGGCCACCTCTACGTCGCCACGCGTGGGCGCTACGCCCGCCGTCAGACCGGCATCTACGCCGACGACCTCGTCCCCGGCCTGCGCCGCGTCGCCGACGCCGTCCACCGCCACGGAGGCAAGATCTTCGCCCAGGTCGCCCACGCCGGCAGCCAGTCGCGCGTCGAGGCCGGCGTCCCGCCGCTGGCCCCGTCCGCGGTGCCCAACGCGCTGACCGGCCGCGACGTCCCCGCCGCCGGCGAGGGCGAGATCGCCGAGGCGATCCAGGCCTTCGCCGACGGTGCCCGCCGTGCCGCCGAGGCCGGTTTCGACGGCGTCCACATCCACGCCGCCAACGGCTATCTGATCAGCGAGTTCTCCTCCCCCACCGCCAACCGGCGCGACGACGAGTGGGGCGGCACGCCCTCCAGGCGGGACCGCTTCATCCTCGAGGTCGCCCGCGCCGTGCGCGCCGCCGTCCCGGCCGACAAGCCGGTGCTCCTGAAGCTCGGCATGGTCGACGCCACGCCGGGCGGGCTCGGGCTCGACGAGTCCGTCCCGCGCGCCCGCCGTCTGGTCGAGGACGTGGGGCTCGACGGCCTGGAGATCTCCTGCGGCGTGATGGAGCTCGCCACCGACTCCGCCCGCCAGTACGTCGCCGTCGACAGCCGCCGCGCGGCCGAGGACCTGCTCGTCAACCGCATCGGCAAGCAGCCCGCCGAGGAGGCCTACTTCGTGCCCTGGGCCCGCGCCGTGCGCGGCGCCGTCGACACCACCATCGTGGTCGCGGGCGGCATGCGCACGACCCAGACCATGAACCGGCTCCTGCGCGACGGCGAGACCGACTTCGTCGCGCTGGCCCGCCCGTTCATCCGCGAGCCCGACCTCGTGCGCCAGCTCGCCAACGGCCGCACCGGCCGGGTCGACTGCACCTCCTGCAACATCTGCCTGATGCACGAGGGCCACCACTCGCTGCGGTGCTGGCGCACGCCGCGGCGCAACCTCCTCGAGCACGCCATCTTCCGCCTGCGTGGCGGCCTCCGTTCCTGAGATGGCCACCGGCCTCTCCGGGAAACAACAGCGGCTCGCGCTCATCGGCATCACGGCCGCGGCCGCGACGCTGCGCGTGGCCATCGTCGGCGTCGGGCCGCTGCTCGACCCGATACGCGACGACCTCGGCATGTCGCGGTCGGTCGCCGGGCTGCTGACAACGATCCCCTACGTGTGCATGAGCCTTTTCGCCTTCGCGGGCATGCGCGTGCTGGCCAAGCTCGGCTACGGCCGGGTCATGCAGGGCTGCCTGGGCGTGCTCGCGCTGGCGACGCTCGTGCGGGCGTTCATGCCCAGCGCGCCCCTGCTGCTGCTGATGACCGTGCCCATCGGCGTGGCCATCGCGCTGGCCGGCGTCGCCCTGCCGGCGGTGGTGAAGAACCGGTTCTCGGAGCGCAGCGGCAAGGTGACCGGCACCTGGGTGGCGGCGATGGGGCTCGGGGCGACGATCGCGGCGCTGACGGCGGTGCCGCTGGCCGACGCGCTCGGCGGGTGGCGCGCCGCCCTGGCGGTCACCGCGATCCCGCCGGCGCTGGCCATCCCGCTGTGGGCGTGGACCCGCGCGCGCGGCATCCCCCGCCCTCACGCGGCCTCCCTGGTGCGACCACCGTGGCGGACGCTGCTGCCCCTGGCCATCGTGTTCGGCCTGCAGGCCATCTGCTACACGGGCGCCATCGCGTGGTCGGCGGCGCTGCTCTCGCAGGAGGGGTTCAGCGACGTGGTCTCCGGGATCGCCCCGGCGGTGATCTCGCTCACCGGGCTGCCCTTCGCGCTCTTCATCCCCGGACTGTCGGACGGGCGCGACCGGCGCCGCTGGATCGCGGTCAGCGCGGCGGTGATGGCCTCCGGCACCTTCGCGCTGGCCTTCGCTCCGGCGACGGCGCCGTGGCTGTGGATGGTGATCCTCTCGATCGGTGACGGCCCCCTGTTCCCGCTCTCGCTCACGCTGCCGCTCGACGTGGCCCGCGACACCCACGAGGCGGCGGTCCTGAGCATGTGGACGCTCGGGATCGGCTTCGCGCTCTCGTCGATCGGACCGGTCATGGTCGGGGCGCTGCGCGACCTCACCGGCGGCTTCGAGCTGGCCTTCGCGGTGCTCGCGTCCTGCGTGGTGCTGTGCGGGCTGCTCGGGCAGCTCGTCGGCCCGGGCTTTGGTCGCGGCCACGCGGTCGAGCTGCCCGAGCACGCCTGACCTGCGACCGAAACCGTTGCTTGGCCTTGGTGTCAGGTATTACCATGCCGCGCCGTGAGCACCGCCGGGAAGATCACCGCGATTCTCAACCCTGGACGGATGCTCGCCGACGGCATCCCCTACCCGGACTACGCGGCCGCCCTGGAGATGCTCGACGCCGACGGCGACTGGTTCGACTTCTGGATGGGCATCAGCCGCCGCTACGAGGAGCTCGGGATCGGGGCTCGCGAAGCCGGCAACGACGTGTCGGCCGGCGAGTGGCTGTGGCACGCCTCGCTGAGCGCGCACTACGCGCAGTTCATGTGGTTCCACGACCCCGAGCGGCGGGAGGCGGGCCAGCACGCCAAGGTCGCGCTCTACCGCGACGCGGCGCCGTTCATGGCACCGGCCGCCGAGCGCCTCGACCTGCCGTTCGAGGACACCGCGATCCCCGCCTACCTGCGCCGTCCCGACGTCGACGGCCCGGTCCCCTGCGTCGTGCTCATCGGCGGCCTGGAGAGCACCAAGGAGGAGAGCTGCCTCTTCGAGGCCATGTGCCTGCGCCGCGGCATGGCCACGCTGGCCTTCGACGGGCCTGGCCAGGGCGAGATGTTCTTCACCCGCAAGCTCGGCCCGAGCTTCGAGAAGGTCACCTCGACCGTCGTCGACCACCTCGAGAACACCGACGGGATCGACGCGGACCGCATCGGCGTGCTCGGCCGCAGCCTCGGCGCCTACTACTCCGTGCTCTCGGCCTCGTGCGACCCGCGCTTGGGCGCCTGCGTGGCCTGGGGCGCCTGCTTTGACCTCTCCGACCTCGACACCATGCCGCCGCACACGCGCGACGGCTTCATCTACGTCACCGGCATCGAGGACCGCGACGAGGCCACGGCGCACCTCCACGCGTCAATCGATCTCGCACAAGTCATCGACGGCCTGCGCTGTCCGACCTACGTCGTGCACGGCTACCACGACAGGATCTTCACCATGCCCCAGGTCGAGCTCCTGCGCGAGCGGGTCATCAACGCGCCGATCGAGATCGACGTCGAGATAGACGGCGACCACTGCTGCCACAACATGGGCCCGATCGTGCGACCGCGCATGGCGGACTGGATGGCCCAACGCCTCGCGGAGGTACCCGCGCGGTGAAGCCCGCCGCGTTCGATTACGCGGCCCCAACGTCTCTGGACGAGGCGCTCCAGCTCCTAGCGGCCAACGACACGGCCAAGGTCCTGGCCGGGGGGCAGAGCCTGATCCCGCTGCTCAACCTGCGCCTGGCCGAGCCCGAGCTGCTGATCGACCTGCGCCGCGTCCCCGGCCTGAACGAGATCGCCCGCCAGGGCAACGAGCTCGTCATCGGCGCCACCGTGCGCCAGCGCCAGGCCGAGCGCGACCCGCTCGTGGCCGAGGACGCACCCCTGATCACCGCGGCGCTGGCCGAGGTCGGCCACCCGCAGATCCGCTCGCGCGGGACCGTCGGCGGCAGCATCGCCCACGCCGACCCCGCCGCCGAGCTGCCCGCCGCCCTGGTCGCCCTCGACGGCCGCGTGATCGCCCGCGGCCCGGGCGGCGAGCGCTCGATCCCCGCCGCCGACTTCTACCTCGGGTTCCTCACCACCGCGCTCGACGACGACGAGATCCTCGTCGCCGTCGCCCTGCCGGCGGCTCCGCCGCGCACGGGGGCGGCCTGCGTCGAGATCGCCCAGCGCGCAGGCGACTACGCCGCCTGCGGCGCCGTCGCCCAGGTCACGCTCGACGACGCGGGCACCATCGCGCAGGCGCGCGTCGCCCTGATCGGCGCCACCGACCGCCCGGTCCGCGCCGCCGCCGTCGAGGAGGCGCTCGCCGGCGGGGCGAGCATCGCGGATGCCGCCCGCCACGCGGGCGACGGGGTCGAGCCGATCGACGACCCGCGCGTTCCCTCCGCCTATCGCATCCACCTCGCCGGCGTGGTCACGCGCCGGGCGCTCGAGCAGGCAAGGAGCCGCGCCGCATGAGCACGCACACCATCCGCGTCACCGTCAACGGGACCGAGCACGAAGCCGAGGTCCCCGCCCGCCTCACCCTTGCCGACTTCCTGCGCGAGCGCCTCGACTTGACCGCCACCCACCTCGGCTGTGAGCACGGCGTGTGCGGCGCCTGCACGATCCTGCTCGACGGCGAGACGGCGCGCTCCTGCATCATGCTCGCCGCCCAGGCCGACGGCTCGGAGATCACGACGCTCGAGGGCGTCGTCGCCGAGGACGAGGACCTGCACCCGGTCCAGCAGGCCTTCTGGGACCGCCACGGCCTGCAGTGCGGGTTCTGCACCCCCGGGATCATCATGTCGACGCTCGAGCTGCTGCGCGAGCACCCGGAGCCCACGCGCGAGCAGATCGACGACGCGCTCGGCGGCCACCTCTGCCGCTGCACCGGCTACGTGAAGATCGTCGAGGCGGTCGAGCAGGCCGCCGGCGAGCTCCGCAGGAGCCGGGCGTGAGCGCCGGCGACGGGCGCCCGTTCGGCGCCCCGCTGAAGCGCAAGGAGGACCCGCGGCTGCTGCGGGGCCGGGGCAAGTACATCTCCGACATCAAGCTCCACGGGATGCTGCACGCGGCCGTCGTGCGCAGCCCGCACCCGCACGCCGAGATCCGCGGCATCGACACCGCGGTGCTGCTGGCCGACCCGCGCTGCATGGCCGTGCTCACCGCCGCCGACTTCGAGGACATGCCCGAGCTCGTCTGCATCGACGCCGAGGAGACCACGCTGCCGTTCCTGCAGCCCGCCCTGGCCCGGGACAAGGTGCGCTACGTGGGCGAGCCGGTCGCGGTGATCGTGGCCGAGGACCGCTACGACGCCGAGGACCTGATGACGCTCCTGGAGGTCGACTACGCGCCGCTGCCCGCGGTGGTCGACCCCGAGCGCGCGCTGGAGCCCGACGCCCCGATCCTGCACTTCCAGTCCAACCTCACCGACACCCTGCACTACAGCGACGGCGACGCCGCCGGCGCCCTCGCCAGCGCCCCCCACGTGCTGCGCGAGCGCTTCGCGACCCAGCGCTACGCCGGCATGCCGATGGAGACCCGCGGCGTCATCGCCGCCTACGAGGAGCGCAGCGGCTTCACGCTCTACAGCTCCACCCAGGTCCCCAACGGGGTCAAGACCAACCTGCAGACCGCGCTCGGCCTGCCCGAGAACGGCATCCGCGTGATCGCCCCCGACCTCGGCGGCGGCTTCGGGGTCAAGCTGCAGATCTACCCGGAGGAGATCCTCCTGTGCCGGATCGCGCAGCGCGTCAAGCGCCCGGTCAAGTGGATCGAGGACCGCTGGGAGCACTTCGTCTCCACCACCCACGGGCGCGAGCAGTTCCACGACGTCGAGGTGGGCTACGACGACGAGGGCCGGATCCTCGCCATCCGCGACGACTGCGTGACCAACACCGGGGCCTACCTGCAGAGCCTGACCATGGTCGAGCCGTTCATCGGCGTGTGCATGCTCACCGGGCCCTACCACCTCGAGAACTTCGAGGCCACGGCCAAGGTGGTGATGACGAACAAGACGCCGATGAACCCGTTCCGCGGCGTCGGCCACGTGCAGGCCGCGTTCACGATGGAGCGGATCATCGACAGCGTCGCCGCCGACCTCGGGCTCGACCCGGTGCAGGTGCGGCTGCGCAACATGATCCAACCCGAGCAGCTGCCGCTGAACCGCAAGTTCGGCAACGTGCTGGCGGGCACGATCGTCTACGACTCCGGCGATTACCCGACCTGCCTGAAGAAGGCGGCCGCGCTAGCCGGCCACGCCGACTTCGCCGACGAGCAGGAGCAGGCGCGGGCCGAGGGCCGCTACATCGGCATGGGCATCGGCTGCTTCGTCGAGGAGACCGGCCTGGGGCCGTACGAGTCCGGCACCGTCCGCGTCGAGCCGTCGGGCAAGGTCACCGTGCTCACCGGCGCGTGCAGCAGCGGCCAGGGCCACGCGACCACGCTGGCCCAGATCGCCGCCGACGAGCTCAGCGTCGACATGGACGACATCCAGGTGCTGCACGGCGACACCGACCTCGTGCGCTTCGGCGTCGGCACCTACGCCAGCCGCACCGCCGCGGTCGGCGGCACGGCCGTGCGCCAGGCCGCCGGCAAGGCCAAGGACCGGGCCGCGTTCATCGCCGGCCAGCTCCTCGAGGTCGACCCGGTCGACCTCGAGCTGCGCGACGGCGCCTTCACGGTCGCCGGCTCGCCCGGCGCCTCGGTGTCGCTGGCCGACGTGGCCAGTGCGGTCGCGCCGGGCTCGCCGCTGCCCGAG
Organism: Solirubrobacteraceae bacterium; assembly: GCA_036270095.1. Classification (GTDB taxonomy): domain Bacteria; phylum Actinomycetota; class Thermoleophilia; order Solirubrobacterales; family Solirubrobacteraceae; genus DATBDE01. The sequence goes on from DATBDE010000135.1 coordinate 10,816, forward strand.
GCCGTCGCCGACTACGGCCTCGAGGCCACCGACGTCTTTCATCCGAAGACCAACACGTTCGCGTATGGCGTCCACGTGGCCACGGTGGAGGTGGACATCGAGACCGGGGTGGTCAAGCACCTGCGCCACGTCGTGGTCAACGACTCGGGCCGGGTCATCAACCCGCTGATCCTCGAGGGCCAGGTCCAGGGCGGCGTCGCGCTGGGCGTGGGCGGGGCGTTGCTGGAGGAGATCCTCTACGACGACGACGGCCAGCCCCGCAACCCGAACTTCATGGACTACCTGGTGCCCGGCGTCGAGAACGTCTCGCCCGAGATCGTCGTCGAGCACATGGAGATCCCCACGCCGCTGAACCCCGACGGCATCAAGGGCGGCGGCGAGGGCGGCGCGGTCGGCGCGCCGGCGGCCATCGCCAACGCGGTGGCGAACGCGATCCGCCCGGCCCGCATCGCCGCGACCCCGCTGTTTCCGGCGCGCGTGCACGAGGCGATCGTCGCGGCGGGGCTGGGCGCTACTGTCGAAGGGACCAAGTCATGACCCGTGTCGACGCCAAACGGAGATCCGGCCGCCGGCCGCGCCGTGCGGCCTCCGCCCCGGTCGTCCCGCAGCTCGAGAGCCGCACGCTGGCCGAGCAGGCCCGCGCGGCCATCCTCTCCGCCATCCTCGAGCAGCGCTTCGAGAACCGCCTGCCGTCCGAGGACGAGCTGGCCAAGATGCTCAACGTCAGCCGGACGACGATCCGCACGGCGCTGCAGCGCTTGGAGCAGGACGGCATCGTCAGCCGGCGGCGCGCCGTGGGCACGACCATCAACGCGCACGTCGCGCCGGCCAACCTCGCCCTCCAGCGCCTGGTCGGCTTCGACCTCCTGCTCGCGGAGAAGGGCTACGCGATCCGCACGGACGTCAGCTGGTCACGCGACGCGGCACCGCCCGAGGCGGCCGCGGCGTTCGCGCTCGAGGACGGCGAGGACTACTGCGTCACCAGCAAGGCCTACTACGCCGATGAGCGCCTGGCCATCCACATCCGCGACGTCATCCCGTGGTCGCACCTGCGCACCGAGAGCCTGGGCGACCAGATCCCGGCCTCGATGTTCGACTTCAGCCGGGAGTTCCTGGTCGACCCGATCGACCACGCCATCGTCCAGATCGTGCCCGCCGTCAAGGACGGCAAGCAGAACACGCAGCTGCGGGTGGGCAAGGGCGACGCCTTCGTGCGCCTGTACGAGACCCACTACTCGTCGGGCGGCCAGCCGCTGGCCTTCTCGATCATCGACGGAGACCCGCACTACGTGCAGCTGGAGGTCTTCCGAAGGAGCTGACATGAATCCGGAAGCCCAAACCCGTGAGGCCATGCTGCGCTGGATCACCGAGGGGCGCCGGTTCGCCACCGCGGTCCTCGTCGAGGTGCTGGGCTCGGCCCCGCTCGACCCCGGCGCGACGATGCTCATCGACGCCAATGGCGCGATCGAGGGCTCGGTCACCGGCGGCTGCGTCGAGGGGGCGCTGGTCGAGGAGGCCCAGCGCGTGCTCGGCGGCGGCGAGGCTGCGGTCAAGACCTACGGCATCTCGGACGAGCTCGCCGGGGACGTCGGCCTGATGTGCGGCGGCACCGTGCGCATCCTCGTCTCCGAGGTCACCGAGGACGACGCGCCCGCGCTCGTCGCGGCGTTGCTGGCCGAGGCCGAGGGCCGGCCGGCGGCCATCGCCACGCTGCTGGACGGCCCCAACGCCGGGCGTCGGCTGTCCGTGGTCGGGGACGACCTGACGGGCGAGTTCGGCGTCACCGACCTCCTGGACCGCTCGGTCAGCCGCGAGGCGGTCGGGCTGCTGGCCCGCGGCGTGACCATGATCCGTCGCTACGGCGCCGACGGCTCGACCATGGGCGACGACCTGCGGGTGTTCGTACTGTCCTACGCCACCCCGGCGCGCCTGATCGTGTTCGGCGCCATCGACTTCTCCGCCGCCGTCGCCCGCCTGGCCCGCGACATCGGCTATCACGTCACGATCGTCGACGCGCGCCGGCCGTTCCTGCAGAGCGGCCGCTTCGACGCCGCCCACGAGCTCGTCTTCGAGTGGCCCGACCGCTACCTCGCGGACGTCGAGCTGGGCGAGCGCGACGTCGTGCTCGTGTTCACGCACGACGCCAAGTTCGACGAGCCGGCGCTGATCGGCGCCCTGCGGACCGACGCGGGCTACATCGGCGCGCTCGGCAGCCGCAACACGCAGGACCGCCGCCGCGAGCGGCTTCTCGAGGCGGGCCTCACGCAGGAGGACGTCGACCGCATCGCCGCGCCGTGCGGGCTCGACATCGGCGCCGCCTCCCCCACGGAGACCGCGATCTCCGTGCTCGGCGAGGTCATCGCGGCACAGAACGGCCGCGCCGGCGGGCGGCTGGGCGACGCCTCCGGGCCGATCCGGCGCAGCTCCGAGCTGAGCGTTTCGTGACCATCGGCGCGCCGGCGCCTCGGCTCGAGGACCGGCGCCTCCTGCGAGCGGCGGGACGGTTCGTCGACGACGTCGACGTGGTGGGGCAGCTGGCCATGCGCGTGGTGCGTTCCGAGGTCGCGCACGCGCGGATCCGCGCCATCGACACCGAGGCGGCGCGGCGCGCGCCCGGTGTGGTCGCGGTGCTCACCGCGCACGAGCTCGGCGACCTCGAGGTCATCCCGCTGCGCCTGGACTTCGGGATCGAGCTCGACCCCTACCTCCAGCACGTGCTCGCGCGCGACCGCGTGCGCTACGTCGGCGAGCCGCTCGCCGTCGTGGTGGCCGAGGACGACTACCTCGCCCACGACGCCGCCGACCTCGTCCATCCCGACCTCGACGAGCTTCCGGTCGTGCTCGACGCCGTCGCCGCGCTGGTCGAGGACGCGCCGAGCCTGTGGGACGGCCGCGACAACGAGGCCGCCGTGCTGACCAAGCGCTTCGGCGCCGTCGAGGCCGCCTTCGCGGCCGCCGATCACGTCGTGCGGGCCGAGCTCACGGTCGGGCGCCACACCGGCATGCCGCTCGAGACGCGCGGCCTGGTCGCCCAGTGGGACCCGGGCCGCGAGCACCTGACCGTGTGGGGCGCGGCGCTGGTCACGCACTACCACCGGCGCGTGCTCTCGCGGCTGCTCGACCTGCCCGTGCACCGCATCACCATGCGCAGCACCGACGCCGGCGGCAACTTCGGTGTGCGCGGCGACTTCTTCCCCGAGGACTTCCTCGTCCCCTTCCTGGCCATCCGCACCGGCCGCCCGGTCAAGTGGACGGAGGACCGGGCCGAGCACCTGGTCGCGACCAACCATGCGCGCGAGCAGCAGCACCGCATCGAGGCCGCGTTCGCGGCCGACGGGACGCTGCTCGGCCTGCGCGACGAGGTGTGGCACAACAAGGGCGCCTACATCCGCCCCACCGGCGTCGTCGTGTCGGAGATCTCGGTGGGGATGCTCCCCTGGCCCTACAGGGTGCCGGCCTACGAGGGCACGATCCACGTGGTCACCACCAACAAGACGCCGGTCGGGCCCTACCGCGCGCCCGGCCGCTACGAGGGCACGTTCGCGCGCGAGGTGCTGTTCACGCGCGCCGCGCACGAGCTGGGCCTGGACGGCGTGGCGCTGCGTCGGATGAACCTGCTCGACACCGCCGACCTCCCCCACGAGCCCGACCTCAGCGTGGGCGGCGAGGCCTTCGTGCTCAACTCGGGCGACTACCGCGGGCTCCTGGACAAGGCGGTCGCTTCGGCGGACTTCGAGGCCTGGCGCGCAGAGGCCGCTTCGCTCCGGGCGCAAGGCCGCCTTGTCGGCACGGGCCTGGGCTACTTCATGGACAAGAGCGGGCTCGGGGTCTACGAGACCGGCGGCATCGACGTCGACATCGACGGCACCATCCGCGTGCTCACCGGCGGGGCATCCTCGGGCCAGGGGATCGAGACCGTGCTGGCGCAGATCGCCGCCGAGGTGCTGGGCGTCGAGCTCGACGTGATCGAGGTCGTCCACGGCGACACCGACCTCGTCCCCGACGGCGTGGGCTCGTGGTCGAGCCGCAGCACGGTGATCGGCGGCAGCGCCGTGCTCGCCGCGGCCAACGAGACGGCCGAGAAGGCCCGGCGCATCGGCGCCGACCTGCTCGAGGCGTCGTTGGACGATGTCGTGCTCGACGGCGGGAAGGTCCACGTCGCCGGCTCCCCCGGGCGGGCGCTCACGCTCGGCGAGCTCGCCGCCGCGGCCGCCGACCCCGTCGCCAGCCGCGAGCGCGGCGAGGAGCAGCCCGGCCTGGGCGCGCGCACGATCTACGTCGACCCGGCCATGAACTACCCCTACGGCGTCGGCCTCGGCCAGGTCGAGGTCGACCCCGAGACCGGCGCCGTGCGGCTGCTGCGCTACCACGTCGCCTACGAGATCGGGCGGGCCATCAACCCGATGCTCGTCAAGGGCCAGATCGCGGGCGGCGCGGCCCAGGGCATGGGCGGCGCGCTGCTGGAGGAGCTCACCTACGACGCCGCCGGCCAGCCCACCGCCACCTCGTTCATGGACTACCTCGTCCCCACTGCCTCGGACATGCCCGAGGTCGGCGTGCTCATCTGCGAGGACGCGCCCACGCCGACCAACCCACTCGGCGCCAAGGGCGCGGGCGAGTCGGGGATCATGCCCGTGGGGGCGGTGATCGCGGCGGGGGTCGAGGACGCGCTGGGCGCGCCCGGCCTGGTCAACGTCCTGCCCCTGCGTCCCGATCGGGTGCAGGCGTGGGCGGCGCAGGCGCGCGAGGGCTGAGCGCCGATGGCCGACGCGCGCACCGACTTCCTGGGCAAGCGGCCGCTGGGCCCGACGGGCCTCGAGGTCACCGGCATCTGCGTGGGTGCAGCGCCTCTGGGCTCGATGCCCGCGGACTACGGCGAGGTCGGCGCCGAGCAGGGGATCGCCGTCGCCCGCCGCGCGCTGGCCGGCCCGTTCAACTTCCTCGACACCGCCAACAACTACGGCGACGGGCGCAGCGAGCGGCGCATCGGGGTGGCGCTGCGCGACGCCGGCGGGGTGCCCGACGGGTTCGTGCTGGCGACGAAGGTCGACCGCGACGCGTCCGGCGACTTCTCGGGTGCGCGCGTACGGCGCTCGCTGGAGGAGAGCTTCCACCGGCTCGGCATCAGCCGGGCCCAGCTCGTCTACCTGCACGACCCCGAGCACATCGCCTTCGCCGAGGGCATGGCGCCCGGCGGCCCGGTGGAGGCGCTGGTCGCGCTGCGGGACGAGGGCCTGATCCAGCATCTCGGCGTGGCCGGTGGGCCCATCGACCTGCTGCTCGAATACCTGGACACCGGCCTCTTCGAGGTCGTGCTGACCCACAACCGCTTCACCCTGGTGGACCGGAGCGCCGAGCCGCTGCTCGATGCCGCCGCCGCCCGCGGCCTGGCGCTGGTCAACGGAGCGCCGTTCGGCGGCGGCGTGCTGGCCAAGGGGCCGGAGGCCCGGCCGACCTACGGCTACGCGCCGCTGTCCGCGGAGGCGCGC
>DATBDE010000136.1:0-7377 GCA_036270095.1 Solirubrobacteraceae bacterium
AGCGGGTCGTCGAGCTCCATCGCCGATACGCGCTCCTCGATGGCCTTGTTGAGGCCCATCGAGCTTGTGATGCCGAGCTTGCACGAGTCGGTGCCGGGGCAGGAGACGACGTCGGTGACCTCGTCGGCGCCCGCGTCGCCGAGCTCGAGGGCCAGGAGCCGCGACCAGACGTCGTAGGCGGACTCCTCGCGCACCCAGCGCAACACGAGGTTCTGGTCGATGGTGGTCCGGGCCGAGCCGCCGCAGAAGTCGCGCATGATCGCGGCCAGCCCGCGCAGCTGGCCGGGGGTGAGATCGCCGCGGGTGACCTTGACCGCCACGGTGACGAAGCCCGCCTGGCGCTGGGGCTGCACGTTGGCTGCCAGGAAGCGGTCGAACGCGGTGCGGTCCCCGTTGGGGCTGCTCGGGTTCAGCGGCGGGGCTGGGGCGTTGGCCTCCTCGTCGTACAGGTACATGAGCGGCGTCGGGTCGAAGTCGCGCTCGTCGACCCAGTCGCCCTGGAGCTCCTCCTCGATGAGCTCGCGGAAGGCGTCGGCGCCGATCTTGTCGATCAGGACCTTGATGCGGGCCCGCGCGCGGTTCTTGCGCAGCCAGTCCTGGCGGTCGAAGATCCGCAGGGCGGCCTCGGTGACCTTCAGGTACTCGCCGTCGTCGAGCTGCAGGAAGTCGTAGATGGTCGGCGCGACGCGGGGCATGATCGAGGTGCCGCCGCCGACGCGCAGCTCGACCCCGTGGACCTCCTCGCCGTCGATCTCGCGAACGCGCGCGATGAAGGCGATGTCGTGGATGCCGGTGATGGCGCGGTCGGCCTCCGAGCCGGTGAACGCCGTCTTGATCTTCCGCGGCATGAGCTGGGTCGTCGGGTGGCGCACGAAGTAGCGCACGTAGGCGGCCGCGTAGGGCGTGAGGTCGAAGAGCTCGTCGGCGCAGACGCCCGCGTAGGGGTCGCCGGTGACGTTGCGGACGGTGTTGCCGCAGCCCTCGCGCGAGGACAGACCGGCATCGCCCAGCTCGCGGATGAGCTTGGCGGCGTCGGGCAGCGGCACGTGGTGCATCTGGATGTTCTGGCGCGTCGTGATGTGCCCCTTGTTCAGCGGCACGTACTTCTCGATGACGGTGGCGAAGGCCTCCAGCTGCTCGGGGTTGACCCCGCCCATGGGCAGCTTGACCCGGACCATCTGGCGCTCGGCCTGGCGCTGGCCGTAGACGCCCTGTCGGAGGCGGAAGGGGATGAACTCGTCCTCGGCGGTCTTGCCGTCGAGGAAGTCCTGGGCCTCGTTGTCGAAGTCGTCGAACTCCCGGTCGAGGATCGGGATCCAGTGGCCCGGGACGTTCTCGTAGTGGACCTCGGGGTTGTCGAGCGAGCCCGGACGCCCGCGCTTGCGCGTAGATTCAGTGGTTCCGGTGTCGGTCGCCATCAGGCAAAGGTACTAAACCCGACTTGGATTCAAGCAATTACGGCCACCACCGCCACCCTGCTCGCCGAGATCGACGCGTTCATCGCGCGCCAGGTCGCTCCGCTGGAGGCCCGCACCCCCCAGTTCTTCGACCACCGGCGGGAGTTCGCGCGCACCGACACCGCGGCCCGGCGGGGCCCCCGCGCGGGCCTGGGAGGACCTCCTGGGCGAGATGGTGCGGCGGGCCGACGCGGCGGGCCTGTACCGGTTCGCGCTGCCGGCCGAGCTCGGCGGAATCCGGCGGCGCGAACGTCGACATGGCGGTCATCCGCGAGCACCTGGCGAACAAGCCGCTGGGCCTGCATTCCGACCTGCAGTCCGAGGTGGCGTGCGTGGGCAACTTCCCGCTCGTGCTCGTGCTGCACGCCCTCGGCACGCCCGAGCAGCGGGAGCTGATCGAGCCGATGATCCGCGGTGAGGTGCTGTCCGGCTTCGGCCTGACCGAGCCCGAGCACGGCTCGGACGCGACCTGGCTGTCCACGCGGGCGGTGCGCGAGGGCGACGACTGGGTCATCAACGGGCGCAAGCGCTTCAACACCGGCATGCACCGCGCCCACTACGACCTCGTGTTCGCGCGCACGAGCGGGGAGCCGGGCGCGCACCGCGGCATCACCGCGTTCCTGGTGCCGACGGCGACCCCGGGGCTCGAGGTGCTCTACCAGCACTGGACCTTCAACATGCCCTCCGACCACGCCGAGGTGGCGCTGACCGACGTGCCGGTGCCGGCGTCGGCGATCGTGGGTGAGGAGGGCCGGGGGCTGCACTCGGCCCTGCTGTTCGTGCACGAGAACCGGATCCGCCAGGCCGCCTCGAGCCTGGGCGCGGCGCAGTTCTGCGTGGACGAGAGCGTGGCCTACGCGCGCTCGCGCACCGTGTTCGGCAAGCCGCTGGCGGTCAACCAGGCGATCCAGTTCCCGCTCGTCGAGCTGCACACCGAGTGCGCGCTGGTGCGCGAGCTGGTGCGGGCGACGGCGGAGCGGATGGACGCGGACGGGCCGGTGTCGGCCTCGGCGCAGGTGTCGATGTGCAACTACCGCGCCAACCGCCTCGTGTGCGACGCCGCCGACCGCGCCATCCACGTCCACGGCGGCATCGGCTACACCCGCGGCAAGCCGTTCGAGCACATCTACCGCCACCACCGTCGCTACCGGATCACCGAGGGCTCGGTGGAGATCCAGATGCGGACGGTCGCCCGCGAGCTGTTCGGCTTCGGCCGCTAGTTAGTCAGCTGAGGCGCACCGAGCCGTCCTCGGCGATGGTCCAATGCGGATTGTGGGCGACCTCCCACGGGTGGCCGTCGGGGTCGACGAAGATGCCCGAGTAGCCGCCCCAGAAGGTCTCGGCCCCGGCGCGGGGAATGGTCGCGCCGGCGGCGCGCGCCTCGGACAGGACCGCGTCCACCTCATCCGGAGAGCGGGCGTTGTAGGCCAGGGTCACGCCGCCCCAGCCGTGCGTGTCGGTCACGCCGCTGTCGGACTCCAGGTTGGCGCGGCTCCAGAGGGCGAAGATCATCCCGCCGGCCTGGAAGAACGCGACGTCGTCGTCGGGGGCGGCGTTCGTGTGCCAGCCCAGGCCCGCGTAGAAGGCGCGCGCCTTGGCCAGGTCCTGCACGCCCAGGGTGATGAGGCTGATGCGCTGTTCCATGCCCGCGACCCTAGGCCGCGGGCGCCTCTGCGGCTTGAGCAAAACGGTCGTCGAGCAGGGCGCGCGGGGTCAGGCCGGTCAGCGCGAGGGTCTCGCTCGCGAGGTGGGCGTGGTCGGCGTAGCCGGCCTCGGCAGCCAGCCGCGCGAGGTTGTCGCCGGCCCACGGGGCCAGGGCGAACATGCGCTGCAAGCGCAAGACCCGGGCGAGCACCTTGGGCCCGTAGCCGACGGCGGCATGGAAGCGGCGGCGCAGCTGGCGCTCGGAGAGGTGCAGCTCGGCCGGGAGGTCGCTGACCCGGCGGCCTCGGGCGAGGGCGTGGACGGCGGCGCGGACGATCGGGTCGGGCGGCGGCGTGTCACGCAGCCGCCAAGCAACAGCAAGGGTCAAGTCTTTCTTTGCCACACCGGCTTCCAGTGCGGCAAGGAAAGACTTGACCCCTGGTGTCTTCAGATCCTCCAGCGGCGTGCGCCGGTCGCGCAGCTCGTGCGCGGGCCAGCCCAGCACCGGCGCGGCGGCGCCGGGGCGGAAGCGCAGGCCGAAGATCGTAGTGCCGGCGTGCGCCGCCGTCGGCATCGGGCCGGTGTCGGGGCCGGCCACGAGCAGGCCGCGCGGGGTGGCGACGAGGTCGATGCAGCCGTCGGGCACGACGAGATGGGTGCCCGGCGCCGTCGTGTGGCGCATCCACACGCAGGCGACGGAGGCGGCGAGGCGCGGGGGCGGGGGGAGCTCGCGGTAGGTGGAGCTCAGGCGCCCCATGGATGCGGGTCGCCCCAGGGCGACGGGCCGTCGTGTTCGCGGCCGGTCTGCTCGAGCAGCGCGGCGCGCAGCCACGGGTTCTGCCGCTCGGCCGGCGGCGCCGGCGGCGGGGCGTGATCGCGCATGAAGCGCTCGAGCGCCGCGACGACCGCCGCCGCCTCGTCGGGCGAGGCGCTCGGGGCCACGATGCGCAGCTGCGGGCGGCGGTTGACCACGCCCCGAGGCTATCGTCCGCCCGCGCCCATGCCCGACCTGCCCGTCCTCGCCTACGACGCCGTGCTCGACGCCGTCCCCTTGCTGGACGCGATCGCGCGCGTGCGCGAGGCCTTCCTCGCCCATCACCGGGGCGAGTGGGTGATGCCGCCGAAGGTGTACCTCGAGGCGCCGCCTAACGGCGACTTCCGCGCCATGCCCGCCCGCGGCGGCGGCCTGGCGTTGCTCAAGTGGGTGACCTCGTTCCCGGCCAACCCGGCCCGCGGGCTGCCGGTGGTCATGGGGGTGATCTGCCTGTCCGACGCCGAGAGCGGCGAGCCGCTGATGCTGCTCGACGCCCGCTCGGTCACCGCCCTGCGCACCGGCGCGGTGTCGGCGGTGGCCACGCAGGCGCTGGCGGCCCGCCACGCGTCCACCGTCGGCATCGTCGGCTGCGGGCTGCACGGCGTGTGGACGGCGCGCGCGCTCGCCGCCGCCGGCTACGGGCCCGGCGTCTGCAGCGACCCCGAGGAGGAGCGCGCGTTCGCGCTCGCGCGCGAGCTGGGCTGGGCCGCGGGCACGCGCGAGGATGCGCTCGGGGCCGAGATCGTGGCCTGCGTCACCCCTGGCCACACGCCGGTCGTCGACGCCGGGGACCTGCGGCCGGGGCTGCACCTGAACATGCTCGGCGCCGACGGCCCGGGCAAGGCCGAGGCCACGCCGGGCGCGGTGGCCGCGTGCGTGCTGTTCTGCGACGAGTGGGCGCAGGCCTCGCACGGCGGGGAGCTGACCGGCGCCGTGGAGGCGGGCCTGGTCACGCGCGACCAGGTCACCGACCTCGGCGCCGTCCTGGCGGGCGAGGCGCCCGGGCGCCCCAGGCCCGACGCGGTGACGCTGTTCGACTCCACCGGGCTGGCCATCCAGGACCTGGCCATCGCGGCGGCCGCCCGCGAGGCGGTGCGCTCGGGCCGGGTGCGGCCGGCCCAGACGGTCGCGTTCTAGAGCTTCTGCGGTCGGACCTCGCCGCGCGGCAGCACGTACTGCAGCGGGTCGATGAGCCCCGCCCCCTTCTGCCGCGTGGTCGCCACGCGCTCGTAGGAGACGCTGACCTGGTTGGGGGCGAACGTCGCCACCGCGTAGCCGTGGTGCGCCGTGTCGGTGTCGACGGCCCACGGGTTGAGGGAGAGCAGGGAGTCCTGCAGGCTCGGGGGGATGCCCGGGTTGTCCGGGCTGCCGTTCAGGGTGATGCCGCCGCCGACGTCGATGGTGATCTCGCCGAAGCCGAACGAAGTGAACGAGCCGCCCACGAACTCGGGCGCGACCGGCGTCGGGTCGTTCAGCGAGACCGGCACCGACGAGGTCACGAACGTGTGGATGTCGCCGGTCACGAACACGACGTCGTGCTCGGGACGCTGCTGGATCGTCTGCAGGAGCGCGGTGCGGGCCTGGGTGTAGCCGGCCCAGTCATCCGGCCCCACGAAGGCCTGCACGAGCTGGATCGGCGTGATCGGCACTTCGTTGGCGATGACCTTCCAGCGCGCGTTGGATGCGGCCAGACGCGCGTCGAGGAAGCCGCCCTCGCGGGCCCCGAGCATCGTGCGCGGATCGTTGAGGTTGGAGCAGTACTGCGGCGAAGACGGGTCGAGGTTGCCGACCAGCGGGTCGCCGCAGGGCTGCGCGTCGCGGTACTGGCGCTCATCGAGCACGAGCAGGTCGACGTTGCGCCCGAAGCGCAGCATGCGAAACAGCTGCGTGCGCCGGTTGGGCGAGAACACCGGCATCGACTCGAAGAACGCGCGGTAGGCGTTGGCGATCTGCTTCGGCGTGGCCGCGTTCTGCGGGATCGCCTCGGGCTGCGCGCCGGCGTAGTCGTCGGTGACCTCGTGGTCGTCCCACGTCGTGACCATCGCGTGCGCCGCCTGCATGTTCCGCAGGTTCTTGTCGGTGCGGTAGAGCTTGTACTTGTCGCGGTACTGCTTGAGCGAGCGCGCCTGCACCACGGGGTCGCTGCGCACGGCGAGGCCGTCGCCGCCGTGGCCCGGCAGCGTGTGCTGCTGGTCGGCGTAGATGTAGTCGCCGAGGTTGACCATGAAGTCGACGTCCTGCTTGGCCAGCGCCGCCTGGGCGTTGTAGTAGCCGCCGGTGTAGTCCTGGCAGGACCAGAACGCGAAGGTGATCGGCGCGTTGGAGTCGGGCGGCGGGGCGGTGCGGAAGCGGCCGACGTCGCTGTGGGCGTCGGCGGTCTCGAAACGGTAGAAGTACTCCTCGCGCGCCTTCAGGCCGCCCACGCGCACCTTGACCGCGTGGTCGGCGGCGGCGGTGGTGGCGACGTCCTCGGACGCGACGAGCTTGCGGAAGCCCCGGTCGCGCGCGACCTCGACCTTGACCGAGCCCGCGCCCTCGACGTCGTGCACGCGCGTCCACAGCGTGATGGCGTTCGGCGTCGGGTCGCCGGACATGACGCCCTCGGCGAACTTGCCGCCCTTGAATGCGCGGCGGCGCTGGCTGGCCGCGAGCGCGTCGCCGCCCCAAACCGGCGTGACCACCGTGGCGGCCACGAAGCCGCCGGCCGCCGTCAGGAACCTCCTCCGCGTCTGCATGGGCCGACCCTAACCGGTGACCGCGCTCCGATGATCAGAGATACGTCGCGCAGCGCCCGGGAGGGCACGCCGGCCTCAAAGCGGGATGTTGCCGTGCTTGCGCTTGGGGCCGGGCTGGCGCTTGGTCAGCAGCGTCTCGAGCGCCGTGATGACCTTCGGCCGCGTCTCGTGAGGCACGATCACGTCGTCGACGTAGCCGCGCTCGGCCGCGGTGTAGGGGTTCGCGAAGCGCGCCTTGTAGTCGGCGACGAGCTTCTTGCGGCGGGTGTCCGGCGTCGGCGAATGCTCGAGGTCGCGGCGGTAGATGATGTTGACCGCGCCCTCGGGGCCCATGACCGCGACCTCCGCGGTCGGCCAGGCGAAGTTGAAGTCGGCGAGCATGTGCTTGGAGGCCATGACGTCGTAGGCCCCGCCGTAGGCCTTGCGGGTGATCACGGTGATCTTGGGCACCGTCGCCTCGGTATAGGCGTAGAGCAGCTTGGCGCCGTGGCGGATGATCCCGCCCCACTCCTGCGAGGTGCCCGGCAGGAAGCCGGGGACGTCGCAGAAGGTCAGGATCGGCACATTGAACGCGTCGCAGGTGCGCACGAACCGCCCCGCCTTCGTGGAGGAGTCGATGTCGAGCACGCCGGCGAGCTGGGCCGGCTGGTTGCCGACGATCCCGACCGCGTAGCCGTCGAGGCGGCCGAACCCGCAGACGATGTTGCGCGCGTAGTGCTCGTGGATC
>DATBDE010000137.1:0-13880 GCA_036270095.1 Solirubrobacteraceae bacterium
CTCTACGACTGGGACTACGCGCGCCAGCTGCTCGCCCTGCGCGCGGCCGAGGGCGGGGCCGAGGTGGGCGAGCTCTTCGCGGCCCCGTTCCTGATCCGGCGCCCGCTGCTCGAGGCGCTCGAGCACGAGGGGCCGGTGGTCTTGCTCATCGACGAGGTCGACCGCGCCGACGACGAGTTCGAGGCCTTCCTGCTCGAGCTCCTCTCCGACTTCCAGGTGACGATTCCCGAGCTCGGCACCGTGCGCGCCCAGGGCCGGCCGCTGGTCGTCATCACGTCCAACCGCACGCGCGAGCTGCACGACGCGCTCAAGCGCCGCTGCCTGTACCACTGGATCGACTACCCGACGCGCGAGCGCGAGGCCGAGATCGTCGCCGCGCGGCTGCCCGGCGTGCCCGAGGCGATCGCCGGGCGCGTGTGCGACGCCGTCGCCTTGCTGCGCGACCGCGACCTCTACAAGGTGCCCGGCGTGGGGGAGACCATCGCCTGGGCCCAGGCCCTGCTCGCGCTGGGCGGCGAGGACGGCTCGCTCGACGCCTCGGTCGGCGCCGCGCTGAAGGTGCGCGAGGACATCGAACGGGTGCGCGCCGACGGCGTGCTCGGCGGTGTCTGAGGCTGCCGTCGTCACCGAGCGGCTCTCGATGCTGGCCGAGCGCCTGCGCGCCGACGGCGTGCGAGTGGGGCTGGATGAGCTCCTGGCCGGCCACCGCGCCCTCTCCGCGATCGACGCGTCGTCGCGCGCGCAGTCCTTCTATGCCCTGCGCGTGGCCATGTGCTCGCGCGCCGACGACCTGCCCGTGTTTGCCGAGGCCTTCGACGAGGTCTTCGGGCGTGGCTGGCACGACGCCCTCGACCTGATCCCGCCGGAGGCCAAGGCCGCGCTGCCCCGCATCGGCGACCCCGGCGCGCGCCCGGCGCCCGGGGCCGAGCCGGCCGAGACCAAGCCCGTGCCGGCGGCGTGGTCGCCGGTCGAGCTGCTGCGCAGCAAGGACTTCGCCGGCCTGAGCGACCCCGAGCTCGCCCAGGCCCAGCACGTGCTCCAGCGCCTGGCCCGCCGCGGCCCCAAGCGGCTGAGCCGGCGGGCCAAGCCGGCGCGCCGGCGCGGCGACCGCGAGGACCTGCGCGCCACCATCCGTGCGTCGCTGCGCTACGGCGGCGAGCCCGTCGAGCGGCGCTGGCGCCGGGCCACGCTGCGCCAGCGCCCGGTCGTGCTCGTGTGCGACGTGTCGGGCTCGATGGGGCCCTACGCGCGCATGCTGCTCACGTACCTACAGGCGTGCGTCGCCGCGCGCCGGCGGGTGGAGGCGTTCGCGTTCGGCACGCGGCTGACACGGATCACGCGCGAGCTGCGCGGGCGCGACGCCGACGTCGCCCTGCGCCGCGCCGTCGAGGCGGTGCAGGACTTCTCCGGCGGCACCCGCATCGGCGAGTCGCTGGGCACGCTGAACCGCGAGCACGGCCGGCGCGTGGGCCGCGGCGCCGTCGTCGTCGTGCTCTCGGACGGCTGGGACCGGGGCGAGCCCGAGCTGCTGGGCGCCGAGATGGAGCGCCTGCGCCGCTGCGCGCACCGCGTGATCTGGCTGAACCCGCTCAAGGCGCAGAAGGGCTACGAGCCGCTGACCCGTGGGATGAGCGCCGCCCTTCCGCACGCCGACCACTTCCTCGCTGGCAACTCCCTAGCCTCCCTGGAGGAGCTGGCCGACCTGCTCGAAGGAGGACTGGACGCCTCATGAACGACATCGTGGAGCGCCTGCAGGAATGGACCGCGGCCGGCGAGGACGTCGCCGTGGCCACCGTGGTCGGGGTCAAGCGCTCGGCCCCCCGGCCGCCGGGGTCAAAGATGCTGGTCAGCGCGTCCGGGAAGGTCGAGGGTGCCGTCTCCGGCGGCTGCGTGGAGGGCGCCATCGTCGACGTGGCCGACGAGGTGCTGCGCGACGGCCGCCCGCAGCTGCGCCACTTCGGCATCCCCGACTCCGACGCCTGGGACGTCGGCCTGCCCTGCGGGGGCGAGATCGACGTCTGGGTGGAGCGGTACGAGCCGTGAGCGTCCAGGCGCGCTTCGCCGCGATCGCCGCCGCCGGCGGCCGCGCGGCCGTGGTCACCGTGCTGTCCGACGGCGCGCACCAGGGCGCCAAGCTGCTCGTGCTCCCCGACGGCGCTCACGAGGGCACGCTGGGCGACGCCGCGCTCGACGACGCGGCCGTGCGCCACGCCACCGAGCTCCTGTGGGCCGAGTACAGCGAGCGCCGCGAGGAGGGCGACACGACGCTGTTCGTCGACGTCGTGCACCCACCCCCGCGGCTGCTGGTCTTCGGCGCCGTCGACTACGCGCGGGCACTGTGCACGCTGGCCCGCGATACCGGCTGGCGGGCCTTCGTCATCGACCCGCGCGGGCGCTTCGCCACCCCCGAGCGCTTCCCCGACGCCGAGGCGGTCGTGGCCGCGTGGCCGGACAAGGCGGTGCCGCAGGTCGGCGGCATCGACCCCGCCACCGCGATCGCCGTGCTCACGCACGACCCCAAGCTGGACGACGCCGCCCTGACCCTGGCGTTGCGCTCCGGCGCCGGCTACATCGGCGCCATGGGCTCGCGCCGCGCGCAGGCCGACCGGCGCGCGCGGCTGCTCGAGGCGGGCATGACCGAGGAGGAGATCGGGCGCATCAAGGCGCCGATCGGCCTCGACCTCGGCGGCCTGAGCGCCGAGGAGACGGCGCTGTCGATCATGGCCGAGGTCGTGGCCGCCCGCCACGGTCGCGCCGGCGGGATGCTCTCGGCCTCGGGCGGGCGCATCCACGAGGTGCGCACCTGATCGTCGGGATCGTCCTCGCGGCCGGTGCCGGACGCCGGTTCGGCGGGACCAAGCAGCTCGCCGACCTCGACGGCCGCCCGCTGCTGCAGCACGCGCTCGACGCCGCCAACGCCGAGCCGGCGCTGGACCGCGTGGTGCTCGTGCTCGGCCACGAGGCCGAGCGCATCTGCGCCGCCGTCGACCTCGGCCGCGCCGAGGTCACGCTCGCCCCGGGCTGGAACGAGGGCCAGGCCGCGTCGCTGCGGGCCGGCGTGCAGGCGTCCCGGGACGCCGAGGCGATCGTGGTGCTGCTGGGCGACCAGCCGCACGCGGTGCCGGGCGCGGTCGACCGCGTGCTGGCCGCGCGCGGGGAGCACCCGGCGGTGCGGGCGCGCTACGGCGGCAAGCCCGGTCATCCGGTCGTGCTCGAACGTGCGCTGTTCGGGGACCTGCTGCGCCTGCGCGGCGACCAGGGCGCGCGCGACCTGCTGGCCCAGCACGCGGTCACCGAGGTGGAGATGGACGCCGAGCAGGACGACGTCGACACGCCCGAGCAGCTCGAGCGCATGCGCCGCTGAGCCGCTCAGCGCTTCAGCAGCACGAACAGGAGCGCCAGGGCGAAGGCGAGCTGTCCGAAGGTCAGCGCGGTGCCCAGGTTCGGCGAGCCGGCCAGCGCGGCGATCGCCGTGGCCAGCGCGGCGGCGCCGAGCATGATGGCCAGGTCGACGGGCCAACTGCCGCGGTTCCTCACGAGGCCTCCAGCGCCCGCTGCTCGAGGCGGCGCTCCAGCGCGGGCACGTCGAGCCCGGGCTCCTGCTCGTCCAGCCACTTCTCGGCCGCGCGGCGGCCGCCCAGCGCCCGCAGGCCGCGGTCGCCGTGCTCGGCCACGAAGTCGGCCAGGGCGGCGCGCCGACGGGCGTGGGTGCGCCGGGACCGAAGATCGAGCTGCTCGCGCCGGCGCCCGAGCGCGGCGACGAGCTCGTCGAACCCCTGCGCCGGCGCCACCGAGGAGACCATCACGACCTCGGCCTCGGAGCCGAGCGCGCGCACGGCGGCCAGGAGGTCGCGGCGTGCCCGCTGCGCGACCACGCCGAGGTCGGCCTTGGTCACCACGAGCACGTCGGGGATCTCCATGATCCCCGCCTTGAGGAACTGGAGCACGTCGCCCGAGCCGGGCTGGACCACGACGACGACGGTGTCGGCGACGTCGGCCACCTCGGTCTCGGACTGGCCCACGCCGACGGTCTCGATCACCACGACGTCGAAGGCCGCAGCCAGCGCCTGCGCGGCCGCGCGGGTCGCGGGCGCGAGCCCGCCCAGCCGTTCGCCTGCGGCGGTGGAGCGGATGAACACGCCACGGTCGCCCGGCTCGGAGGGGATGCGGGCGCGGTCGCCGAGCAGCGCGCCGCCCGATCGGCGCGAGGTGGGGTCGACGGCGAGCACGGCCACGGTGCGGCCGGCCCGCCGCCATGCGGCGACGAGCTCGCCCAGCAGCGACGACTTGCCGGCGCCGGGCGGCCCGGTCACGCCGACCACGTCGCCCGGCGCCTCGCCGCCCAGCACGGCGGGGGAGACCTCGTGCAGCAGCGCGGCCACGTCCTCGCGCCCCGCGGGCGTGCGCCGCTCGACCAGGTTGAGGACGGCGGGCGCGGCGCTGACGTCGCGCTCGCGCAGGCGGCGGCCGAGCTCGGCGGCCGCGGGCGCCACTACGCCGACGCGGCCGCGACGCCGTTGCGCTCCGCGACGAGCTCGACGATGTCGCGGATGATGCGGTTGAGGTCGAAGTCCTTCGGGGTGTAGACGGCGGCGACGCCGGCCTCACGCAGCGGCGCCACGTCGGCCTCGGGGATGATCCCGCCGACGACGACGGGCACGTCGGCGCCCTCCTCGCGCAGCGCGCGCAGGACCTCGGGAATGAGCGAGCGGTGCGAGCCCGAGAGGATCGACAGCCCGACCACGTGCACGCCCTCCTGCAGCGCCGAGGCGGCGATCTGCGACGGCGTGAGGCGGATGCCCTCGTAGACGACGTCCATGCCGGCGTCGCGGGCGCGCACGGCGATCTGCTCGGCGCCGTTGGAGTGGCCATCGAGGCCCGGCTTGCCGACGAGGATCTTCAGCCGCCGCCCGAGCGCCTCGGAGACGCGGTCGACCTCGTCGCGCAGCTCCTCGAGCCGGTCGTCCTCGCCCGCCGCCATCGCCTCGCCCACGCCGGTGGGGGCGCGGTAGGAGCCGAACACGTCGCGCAGCGCCCGCGCCCACTCGCCCGTGGTCGCGCCGGCGCGGGCCGCGGCGATGGTCGGCGGCATGATGTTCTCGTGCTCGGCGCGGGCCACGCGCGCGAGCTCGGCCAGCGCCGCGTCGACCGCCTGCTGGTCGCGGGCTTCGCGCCACCCGCGCAGGTCGCCGACCTGCTCGGCCTCGACCTCGGGGTCGACGACGAGGATCCCGCCCTCGGCGTCCGCCGTCAGCGGTGAGGGCTCGGTCTCCGTGTACTTGTTGATGCCGACCACGACGAGCTCGCCCTCCTCGATGCGGCGCACGCGCTCGCGGTGGGAGTCGACCAGCGCCGCCTTCATGTAGGGCACCGCCTCGACGGCGCCGCCGTGCTCCTCGACCACGGCCATCTCGGCCCGGGCGCCCTCGATCAGCTCGGCCACGAGCCCGTCCATGACCTTGGAGCCTTCGAAGATGTCCGGGTACTCGAGCACGTCGGTCTCGTACGCGAGCACCTGCTGGATGCGCAGCGACCATTGCTGGTCCCAGGGCCGCGGCAAGCCCAGGGCCTCGTTCCAGGCCGGGAGCTGGATGGCGCGGGCGCGCGCGCTGCGGCCGAGCGTGACCGCAAGCGCCTCGAGCACGATGCGCTGCACGTTGTTCTCGGGCTGGGCCTCGGTGAGCCCGAGCGAGTTGACCTGCACGCCGTAGCGGAACCGGCGCTGCTTGGCGTCCTCCACGCCGTAGCGCTCGCGGCCGATCCCGTCCCAGAGCGCGGACATGGCGCGCAGCTTGGCGTGCTCCTCGACGAAGCGGACACCGGCGTTGACGAAGAAGCTGATGCGGGCGAACACGCGGCCCATGAGGTCCTGGTCGACGCGTTCGCGCACGGCGTCGAGCACGGCGATCGCGTTGGACATCGCGTAGGCGATCTCTTGCACCGGCGTGGCCCCCGCCTCCTGCAGGTGATAGGAGCAGATGTTGATCGGGTTCCACTTCGGGACGTGCTGCACCGTGTAGGCGATCATGTCCGCGATCAGCCGCATGGACGGGCCGGGCGGGAACGCGTAGGTGCCGCGGGACAGGTACTCCTTGAGGATGTCGTTCTGCGTCGTCCCCTGGAGCGCCTTGGAGTCGACCCCTTGCTCTTCGGCCACCACGATGTAGAGGGCCAGCAGCCAGGCGGCGGTGGCGTTGATCGTCATCGACGTGTTCATGACGTCGAGCGGGATGTCGTGGAGCAGGAAGCCCATGTCGCCGCGGTGGGCGATGGGCACCCCGACCTTGCCCACCTCGCCCTTGGCGAGCTCGTGGTCGGCGTCGTAGCCGGTCTGCGTCGGCAGGTCGAACGCGATCGACAGGCCCGTCTGGCCCTTGGCCAGGTTGCCCCGGTAGAGCTCGTTGGACCGTTTCGCGGTGGAGTGGCCCGCGTATGTCCGCATCATCCACGGACGATCCGGCTCGGGCAGGCGCGTCGCCATGCCGGGAAGTCTATTTGGCCGCGTTCTTGCGTTCGTAGGCCCGGAACTGGCGCTGCACGAGGCGCAGCTCGTTGCCCTGGGCGATGTTCGCGTCGGTCAAATGCAGGCCCCAGGTGGCGTCGGGCACCGCGGTCAGCACGGGCGCACCGCCGAGTGGGCTGATCTGCATGACGTCGGCCCCGCTGGCGTTGACGCACGAGCTGTCGTAGGCGCCGGGCGCGCCGATGTAGGTGGTAGAGACCGCTGGGCGCGGCACGCCGACCAGGCTGGTGGCGGCGCCGATCGTCGTCCCCGGCGCGAAGGGCGCGCTGGGGAAGATCGAGGTCAGCGGCGCGCTGCC
This sequence comes from Solirubrobacteraceae bacterium, assembly GCA_036270095.1. Lineage (GTDB taxonomy): Bacteria > Actinomycetota > Thermoleophilia > Solirubrobacterales > Solirubrobacteraceae > DATBDE01. The sequence continues at coordinate 6,822 of DATBDE010000137.1, forward strand.
GCCGCCCAGCGCGGCCGGGTCGGTGCAGAGGACCTCGTCGGCGGGGTTGGTCGAGCGCCCGAAGAGCGAGTTCGGCGGCACCGCGCCGTCGAAGGTCGAGTAGGCGACGACGCAGCCGGACTGGTCGGGCGAGCGGCAGCCCGGGATGTGCTGGAAGTCGCCGCCCACGTTCTCGCCCTGGGGCACGAGCACGTTGCCGCCCATGAGCAGGCCGGAGACCAGCAGCCTGCGCACCGATGGCTTGGGGTCGATCTCCTTGGCGATGAGCTGGCGTAGCACGAACGTGCCCTGGGAGTGGCCGATGAGGACGACCGGCCGGCCGTCGTTGAAGTTCTTGAGGTAGTCGCGCCAGGCGTCCCGCACGTCGCCGTACACGAACGGCGGCGGCGCGGTGTTCGTGGCGCTGCCGCCGCCGAGCCCGATGCCCTGCAGCGTGAGCTGGCGGTAGACGGGCGCGAACAGGCGGCAGTGCTGCGTGTACCGCGACGCCTGGTAGAGCACGATCGACTTCTCCTCCGGGTCGATGGAGAACGTCGCGGTCTGGGTCCTCTGGTCCGAGACGGTCGGGTAGACATAGAAGCAGTCGTAGCCCGGGTCCTTGTCGCGCTTCGCGGTCGTCGTGCCGAGCACGTCGCCGGTGGGCGAGAGCGTCGTCGTCGTCAGCGGCGGGGTGCAGAAGGACGCGTTGGTCCCGGGCTTGCACAGCCAGTGCGTCTTGGCGCTCGCGGAGACGGCGAACCCCACCACCAACGCCGCCGTCACGAGCAGCAACGCGACCCCACGTCCTCGCATGGCGGGGCAGATTACTCGTCTTTTCACAGTCCGATTGCAAAAACCGGCGCGTACGCGCTGGACCGCCCAGCGACGGGTAGCGTGTTGAGGATGCGCGAGATCGACCTGCACCATCTCGGCAACGACCGCGTGATCTGCTGCTGGCAGGCCGGCGAAGTGCTCGTCGACCCCGGGCCCGAGTCCACGGTCTCCACGCTCATGGACACGATCGGCGACCGCGCGCCGCGCGCGCTGCTGCTCACCCACATCCACCTCGACCACGCCGGGGCGACCGGCGCGCTCGTGCGCGCGTTCCCCGACCTGAAGGTCTACGTGCACGAGCTCGGCGCGCCGCACCTCATCGACCCGTCCAAGCTGCTGCGCAGCGCCGGGCGCCTCTACGGCGAGGACAACATGGACCGGATGTGGGGCGAGACGGTGCCGGTGCCGGAGGAGAACATCGCGCTCCTGCGCGGCGGCGAGACCGTCGAGGGCTTCCGCGTCGCCTACGCGCCCGGGCACGCCTCGCACCACGTCGCCTACCTGCACGAGGACTCGGGCTGGGCCTTCACCGGCGACGTCGCCGGCGTGCGCATCGCCCGCGACCAGCCCATCGTGCCGCCCACGCCGCCGCCCGACATCGACGTCGAGGCATGGCTGCAGTCGATCGACACCGTGCAGGCGTGGGACCCGGCGGCGCTTGCGCTCACCCACTTCGGCGCCTACGAGGACGTCGCGGCGCACCTCGACACCCTGCGCGCGGCGCTGCGCAAGCAGGCCGACTGGGTGCGCGACCTCGACGAGCCCGAGTTCCGCGCGCGCCGGCGCGCGTGGGTGGACGACGCGCCGGTCTACGAGCAGGCAGCGCCGTCGGACCAGATGTGGCAGGGCCTCGAGCGCTACTGGCGCAAGCGGGCCGAGCGTGACGCGGCGTGAGCGACTCGGACGTCATCGAGGTCCCGCGCGTCCGCGACCCCGGCTCGGGCGTCGGCGGCAGCTGGCGGGTGATCGTGCTCAACGACGACCACAACACGTTCACCCACGTCGCCAACACGCTGGCCCGCTACATCCCTGGGGTGACCGTGGACAAGGGCTTGGCCATCGCCGACCGCATCCACACCACCGGCCAGGCGATCGTGTGGTCGGGGGCCAAGGAGCCCGCCGAGCTCTACTGGGAGCAGCTCAGCGACGCCGGCCTGACCATGGCGCCGCTCGAGCAGGGCTGAAAAGTATGTGAGTGACACATATACTTTGGCCGTGGCCTCCACGGTCGAGCCCCCGCTGCGCACCTGCCGGACGTGCGGCAAGGTCGAGCGCAACATCCATTACCGCTGCACGAACTGCGGCCGGGACTACGCCGCCCGCCCCCCGCGATTCTCGCGTCGGGCGAAGGGCATCACCGCGATCGCGGTCGGGGTGCTGGTGGTGGTGGCGCTGGCCGTCGCCATCCCGCTCCTGCTCAGCAGCAAGGACCGCAGCCAGTCCGAGCAGGCGGCCGCCGACCGCGCGGCCGCCCGGCGCTCGGCCGCGCAGCTGCGCGCCGAGGAGCGCCCGGTGGCCGGTCGCCTGACCGTGACGGTGGACCGGGCGGGCGCGCCGGCCGCGCAGCGGCTGCGCGCCCGCCGCGCCCAGGTGGTTGCGTTCCAGACGGCGATCACCCGCGACGCCCGCGGTCGGATCGCCGACGGTCGCCTGAAGGGCCCGCTCCAGGAGACGCTGTGCAGCAACATCCAGCGCGGCATCCCGCACGGCGACGAGACGACGCTGGGCATCCGCATCGGTCGCTACGACTGCGTCGCTTCCCAGCGGGCGGTGGTCAAGCAGGGCAAGGTGGTCGGCCACCTCGGCTACGACTACTTCGGTTCGCTCGACTTCGCCACCGGGGCCTACGTGATCTGCCAGGGCACCCCCAACCAGTCCGAAGCCGGACGCGCCCTGGCCGTGGCGCTGCTCCCGCGCGCGTGCCTGAACACGCACGGCCAGCGCCTGAAGGGCGGGTTCATCTCCGACCCGCGCGACAAAAGCCGGCCGCTGCCGATGCTGGCGGCGGCCGGATGAGCGACCTGCGCGCCGCCAACCTCGCCGGGTCCGGCGCGCTGGCCATCGCCGACAGGATGCGGACGGCGGTGGTGGAGGCGGCGGGCCTCGAGGGGTCGGGGCCCGCCGCCCTCGTCGCGCTGGACCTCTACGGCGAGGGCGACGGCGTCGAGACCCTGGCCCGCGCGCTGTCGCTGACCCACTCGGGCGCCGTGCGCCTGGTCGACCAGCTCGTCGCCCGCGGGCTCGTGCGCCGCGAGCCTAGCGCCCGCGACCGCCGCGCCGTGGCCCTGCGGCTCACGCCGGCCGGGCGGCGCGCCGCGCGGCGCGTGGCGGCGGCCCGCCACGCCGCGCTGGCCGACCTGCTGGCGCCGCTGAGCCCGTCCGAGCGCGAGCGCCTCGGCGACCTGCTGGGCCGCGTGGTCGCCGGCCTGACGCACGGGGTGCAGGACGCGCGCCGCGTGTGCCGCCTGTGCGACGCCGACGCGTGCGGGCACCCGGACCGCTGCCCGGTCACCCTGGCAGCGCACTGAAGGGGGTCAAGTCTTTCTTTGCCGCACCGGATTCCGATGCGGCAAAGAAAGACTTGACCCCCGCCTACCCCCCGCCTACTCGAGCCGGAAGCCGGTCGCCGCCGCAAGCGCGTCGAGCGGGCTCGGCGGCAGCCCGTCGGCCGGGTGCTCGTCGTTGTACGGCGTGGGGGCGACGTCGTTGGGCGTGTCGGGGTGGAACAGCGACGCCAGCAGCTCGATCTGCCCGCGCGCCACGCCCAGCTCGCCCATCCCGCCGCCGTACATGCGGATGCCGTTGGCGTCGCAGTGGGCGTAGAGCTCGAGCAGCGGCTGGATGGCGCCGATGCGCGAGGGCTTGACGTTGATGGTCTTCGGCGGGATCGCGACCGCTTCGAGATCGGCCACCGAGCGGATCGGCGCGTCGTAGGAGACGCGGGCGGCGTGCGGCGCCAGCACCTCGGCGATCCCCGGCTCGTCGTGCGGGTCCTCGAGGATGGCGTCGGGGAAGAGCTCGACCACGTGCTCGTAGAGCGGCACGAGCGCGTCGGGCTGCTTGACCTCGAGCCCGTACTGGCCCTTGAAGTCGATCGTGTCCACGGCGCCGGTGCTCGCGACCTCCTCGAGCAGGTCGCGCGACCACGTCGGCTCGGCGTCGAGCTTGAAGCGCAGGTGCGGGTAGCGGTCCAGGCGCTCGCGGAGGGTGGCGAACTGCGGCGGGTCGCCCAGGCCGAACGAGTTGACGAACCGCACCGGGCGCGGCGCGCGCCCGAGCGCGTCGGCGATCGACGTTCCCGCCTGCCGCAGCGCGAGGTCCTGCGCCGCCGACTCGTAGGCCCAGTTGCGCCAGTTGTGGGCGAGGTCCCACGGCGGCTCCTCGGTCCACTGCTCGACCCCGGCCAGGTGGGCGCAGAAGCTGCCGAGCGTCCACTCGCCCGCCAGCGGCAGCTCGGGCGCGGCGCTGCCGTCGGGCAGGTACGTCGTGATGTCCTCGCCCAGGCCGGTCTCGCCGCCGCCCTGCAGGCGCACGAGGTCGGTGCCCCGGTCGTGCCCGAACGCGGGCTCGCCCTGCAGGCGCTGCAGCGCGTAGCCGTCGACGACGAGGGGAAGCTCGGCTAGCGCTTCCCACACGGGGCTAGACGTCCAGCTCGACCGAGTCGTGCTCGAGCGCGCCCGACGCGATCTCGTGCGCGGGGGCGTACACGACCGGCACCTGGTACCAGCCCGCGTGCTCGGCGCGCCAGCGTGAGAACTCCGGCCCGTACCAGTACTGCTCCCACACGAGCTTCGTCGGGACCGCGGTCCAGTGGAAGAACTTGTAGAGGTCGTCATGGGACTGGTAGACGTGGTAGCTCGTGGCCCCGTAGCGCAGCGCCACCGGCGCGATCTCCAGCACCGCCGCCGCGAACTGCTTGCTGCGAAACAGCGTCGCGTACCACGGGAGCAGCATCGTGTACGGCCCGGACTCGGCCATCAGGCGCCGACCTCGGCGTGGACGGCGCCGACGCCCTCGACGTTGCGGCCCTCGCCCTCCTCGGTCGCGCCAACCAGGATGGCGATCTTGCCCAGGTGCTTGTTGTCCTTCATGAGCTGATGCGCCTCGCCGACCCCCTCGAAGCCCATCGTACGCCAGAGCACGGGGCGGATCTTGCCCTGGTCGATGAGCTCGTTGGCCTTGTTGCACTCGTACGCGTTCGCGAAGTGCGAGCCGAGGATCTCCTTCTGGCGCATCCACAGGTAGCGCACGTCGAAGTCGAGGTTGTAGCCCGTGGTGCCGGCGCAGATGACGACCTTGCCGAACGGCTTGACCGCCAGCACCGAGGTCGGGAACGTCGCCTGGCCTACGTGCTCGAAGACGATGTCGGGCGGCGCACCCAGGAGCTCGGACACGCGCTTGGCGAAGCGGCGCGACTCCTTGAAGCGGGCCTTCTCCTCGTCCGGCGTCTCCTTGCCCGTGCGCATCATCCCCGCGAACTCGTTGCGGTCGATGTAGTCGCGGGCGCCGAGCTCCTTGACCAGCTCGCCCTTCTCCGGTGAGGAGACCACCCCAACCGACTCGGCGCCGGCCATTGCGCACAGCTGGGTGGCGAACACGCCGAGGCCGCCGGCGGCGCCCCACACGAGCACGCGGTCGCCGCCCTGCAGGTTGCAGCGCGTGAACAGCATGCGGTAGGCGGTGAAGTAGGTGAGGCCGTAGGAGGCGGCCTCGTCCCAGCTCAGCGCCGCCGGCTTGGGCAGCAGCTGCTGGGCCTGGACCTTGGTGAACTGGGCGAAGCTGCCCCACGTCGTCTCGTAGCCCCAGATCATCTGCGAGGGCGCGGCGAGCGGGTCGAGGCCGTGCACCTCGGGATCCTCGTAGGAGGCCATGTTGCAGTGGATGACCACCTCGTCGCCGGCCTTCCAGCGCGTCACGCCGGGGCCGACCTTCCAGACGATGCCGGACGCGTCCGAGCCGCCGATGTGGTGGCCGTACTCGGGGTGGTCTCCGTAGCCCATCACGGAGACCGGCTTGCCCATGGCCGCCCACACGTTGTTGTAGTTCACGCCCGCGGCCATCACCCGCACGATCACCTCGAAGGCGCCGGGCTCGGGCACCTCGATCTCCTCGAGCTGGAAGGCGTCGGTCGGCTCCCCGAAGCGCTCCTCGCGGATGACCCAGGCGGTCATCGTCGGCGGCAGCTCACCGGGCTCGGTCGGGACTTCGGAAACGCGGCTGATGTCAATCGTCATAGGGCGCGGAAGGCTACAACCGGCTACAACCAGTGACGCCCGCGGAAGAACGCGAAGAGGATCGCGCAGGAGACCACCAGGGCGCCGACCCCGAGGCCCCAGAACGCCAAGGGCGTGTCGATCCGCTGCACCAACCATCCGAAGTTCTGTCCGAAGAAGCCGGTGACGAAGGTCAATGGCAGGAAGACGGTGGCGATGATCGTCAGCTGCTTCATGACGTCGTTGGTGCGGTTGGACACGCTCGAGAGGTAGACGTCCATGGCGCTGGAGAGCACGTCGCGGTAGCTGTCGATCTGCTCGGAGATGCGGGTCAGGTGGTCCCAGATGTCGCGGAAGTAGTTGCGCGAGCCCTTCTGCAGGCCGGGCAGGTCCTCGAGCGCGTCCGAGCGCGTGGAGAAGATGTCGCGCATCGGGCCGATCACGCGCCGCAGGGCGAGCAGCTCGCGCTTGAGCCGGAACATGCGCTCGACCTGTTCGTGCTGGGCGCCGACGGTGATCTCGTTCTCGACCTCGTCGATCTCGTTGTCGATGGCGTCGAGAACGGGGAAGTAGGTGTCGGTGAGCCCGTCCAGGATCATGTAGACGAGGGCCTGCTCGGAGTCGGGCTGGCGCCGCTGGGCGCGCTCGCGGATCAGCGCCAGCTCGGCGCAGCCGCGGTGGATGGTCACCACGTAGCCGCCGTGCACGTAGATGTGGACCTCGAGTGGCTCGGCGTCCAGGGGGTCGCTCGTGGGGCGGACCCCGTAGAACACGAGCAGGACGTGGTCGGCGTAGTCGTCGAGCTTGGGCCGCTGGTTCCACTCGCGCGTGTCCTCGACCGCGAGCGGGTGCCACCCGAGCTGGTCGGAGATCGCCTCCAGCGTGGCCTCGTCCGGCGAGTCGAGGTCGAGCCAGAAGAACTCGTCGTGCGAGCGTAGGTCGGCGATCTCGTCGTGGTGGTACTCGGAGAGCTCGCGCACCGTCGCGGACGGTAGCCGTGGCGGTGGACGGGATTCGCGCAACAAACGGGCGC
>DATBDE010000138.1:0-16693 GCA_036270095.1 Solirubrobacteraceae bacterium
ATGCAGCTGACCGGGCTGCATCACATCACCCTGATCTGCCGCGACCTCAACCGGACGACGGCGTTCTACCGCGACCTGCTCGGGCTCGCGCTGGTCCACCAGGCCACCAACGACGACGACCCCGACGCCCGCCACTTCTTCTTCGGCGACCCCTCGGGCTCGCCCGGGACGCTGATCAGCTTCCTCGAGTACCCGTCGCTACCGCCCGGCGTGGTGGGCACGGGCTCGACCCACCACTTCGCCTTCAGCGTCGACACGCCGGAGGAGCTCGCCGCCTGGCGCGACTACCTGCGCAGCCGCGGCACCGACTCCACCGACGTCTTCGACCGCGGGGCGTTCAAGTCGCTGTACGTCCGCGATCCCGACGGCCACATCGTCGAGATTGCCACCCGGGGGCCCGGCTTCGGCCTCGCAGGACCCCCGGCTGGCGACGTCCCCTAGACGGTGGCGACCGCGGTCGCCCCGAGCTTCCGCGCCAAGGCATTGCGCTGACGGTCCGTCAGCGAGCCGATGTGCTTGTTCTCGGGAATCGGGATCGCGGCGAGCACCTTGCGCGCCCGCATCATCCCCCAGCGCCGCTGGCTGAGCAGGAGGTCGCAGACCTCCATGCTCTCGGCTTCCCACGGCCGGCTGAGGAGCACTTCCGCGACCGCCACGTCCCCGTGAGCGACGCGCCGCTTCAGGGCGGCGCGGGCAAGCCTCACCCGGTTGGCGCGCTCCAGGGCCTGTAGGTGCTGCGGGGCATGGACGCTGCGCGCGGGCAGGGCAACCGAGGCGGTGGCACTCATCCGAAAACAAACCTCCCTCGTCCGCTTCGAGGAGCGGACGACTGGCCGATGGTGGGTTGTAGAACCTGCGTCCGGGCGCGGGGCCACGCCACAACCGGAGGACTCGGGCGCAGGCATCACGAAGCCACCGCTCACGCCATCGACGCGCGTCCAGCGACGTACTCGCCCGCTTCGAGACCCTCTCCTCCGGCTGCGACCGCAGCGTCGCGACCAGGTCGCTGAAACTAGATCAGTTCGCCCCGCTCCATCAACCGCCAATACGCGCATCTGCCGCTCAGAGCGCAAAAAAGTTGTGAACCCTCGACCCGGGGGCGAGGGCGGGAACCCGGGCTACTCGGCCGGCTGGGCGGGGGGCTGCGCGTCGGGCCCCGGAAGCGGCCCGTGCTCGCCCTCGAAGGCCCGCTTGACGTCGCCGAAGGCCGAGAGCGCGCGGTCCAGCGTGGCGCGGTCGTGGGTGGCCATCACGCTCGTGCGCAGCAGCGCGCCGCCCGGCGGCACCGCCGGGTGCAGGGCCACGTTGACGTAGACACCGACGTCGTAGAGCGCGCGCCACAGCAGCGCGGCCTTCCAGTCGTCGCCCACGAGCACGGGCACGATCGGCGTCGCGCCGCCGCCCACGTGCAGGCCGAGGTCGCGCAGCCCGGCGTGCCAGTAGCGCGCGTTGTCGAGCACGGCGGCGAAGCGCTGCGGGCCCTCGTCGGAGCGGCAGATGCGCACTGCGGCCAGCGCGGCGCCGATGGCTGCGGGCACGGCCGAGGCCGTGAACATGAACGGGCGGGCGGAGATGCGCAGATACTCGATGACGTCGGCGGGGCCGACGAGGAAGCCGCCGCACGAGGCCAGCGACTTCGAGAACGTGCCCATGCGCAGGTCGACCCGGTCCTCGACGTCGAGCAGCTCCGCCGCGCCGCGCCCGTGGGCGCCGAGCACGCCGACGCCGTGGGCCTCGTCGACCATGAGCCGCGCGCCGGCGCGCGCCGAGGCGTCGGCGATCGCGGGCAGGTCGGCGATGTCGCCTTCCATCGAGAAGACGCCGTCGACCACGACGAGCACGCCGCCGCCGTCGTTGGCGGCGCGCTGGAGCTGGCGCTCGAGCTTGTCCAGCCGGGCGTGGCGGAATGCGCGCAGCTTCGCCCGCGAGAGCAGGACGCCGTCGAGGATCGACGCGTGGTCGCCGGAGTCGGCCACGACGGTGTCGCCCGGACCGAGCAGCGTGCCCAGCGCGCCGAGGTTGGCCTGGTGGCCGGTGGTGAAGACCAGCGCCGCCTCGCTCTCGTACCAGCCCGCGATCTCGGCCTCGAGCTCCAGGTGCAGGTCGAGCGTGCCGTTCAGGAAGCGCGAGCCGGTCAGCCCGGTGCCGTAGCGGTCGAGGGCGTCGCGGGCGCCCGCGATGACGCGCTCGTCCTCGGTGAGCCCGAGGTAGTTGTTGCCGCCGAGCATGATCCGCTCGGCGCCCTCCATGACCACCACGGGGCGCGCCGCCGACTCCAGCGTACGGAAGTAGGGGACGATGCCCGCGTCGCGCGCGGCGTCCAGAATGGCCTTGCGATCGTGGTCGCGGGCCTTGGCGAAGACATCGACGGTGGTTTGCATGGGCTAGGGTGCCGCGCGCTGTGAGCGTAGAGATCCGGCACGTCACCACGAGGCGGGACCTGAACACCTTCGTCCACCTGCCGTGGGCGATCTATCGTAACCACCCCCTGTGGGTTCCCCCGCTGAAGTTCGACGTTCGGAACCGACTTGACCGGGCCAAGAACCCGTTCTTCGAGCACGCCGAGGCCGAGTACTTCCTCGCCTTCCGCGACGGCGACCCGGTAGGCCGCATCACCGCCCACTACGACCGGAACTTCAACCGCTTCCAGCACAACGAGTGGGGGATGTTCGGCTGGTTCGAGGCCCGCGACGACCCGCTGGTCGCCGGCGCGCTGCTCGACGCCGCCGAGGAGTGGCTGCGGGACCGCAAGCGCGACCGCATGGTCGGCCCGCTCAGCTTCTCCACCAACGACCAGGACGCCGGGCTCCTCGTCGACGGGTTCGACCGCGAGCCGCTGATCCTCAACCAGTGGACGCAGCCGTACTACCCGGCGCTGCTCGAGGGCGCGGGCCTGACCAAGGCCATGGACCTGTACATGTGGGAGCTCTGGGTCGATGACCGCGCGAGCGTCCACCCGGCCATCGTGCGCATGGCCGAGGAGGTCAAGACCAAGCACGGCATCGACGTGCGCGGCATGCGCAAGCGCGACCTGCGGTCCGAGGTCGACCGCTTCCTCGAGGTCTACAACGAGGCCTGGGAGCGCAACTGGGGCTTCGTGCCGCTCACCGACGAGGAGGTGCGGCACTACGCCAAGGAGCTCAAGCCGATCCTGGACGAGAACTGGGCCTTCATCGCCGAGAAGGACGGCGAGACCGTGGGCGCCGCGCTCACGCTGCCCGACTACAACCAGGTCCTCAAGCACCTCAATGGTCGCCTGCTCCCGATCGGGTGGGCAAAGGCTCTGTACTGGCGCCGCAAGATCAACCGCGTCCGCGTCTTCGCACTCGGGGTCAAGGCCAAGCACCAGCACGCCGGCGTGGCCGCCAAGCTCTACACCGAGCACTTCGACTCGGCCGCGCGCACGCCCCAGAAGGGCGGCGAGATGGGCTGGATCCTGGAGACCAACAAGTCGATGAACCGGGCCATGGAGGGCATGGGGGGAAAGATCGTCAGCACGTACCGGCTCTTCGAGAAGGAGCTCGGGTAGGTCCGACCTCGCGGTCGTTTAGGCTGCCTCCTTCGTGGCTTCGCCCCAGCAAGAGGAAGTCGTCGACGCCCTCCCGGTCCTTGCCGAGAGGCGAGCGGTGGAGCCGCTGGCCGCGCGTCCCGCCGTGCAGGCGGCCGCCGTCGCGGCGACCGGCTTCGTGGCCGGCGCGGCGACGGTGGCGGTCATCCGCCGCCGCGGCGCACGCAAGGCCCTGCGCCGGCGCAAGCGGTCCACCCGCCGCGGCGGCGAGATGCTGGAGATCGTCTCCAGCCGGTCGTTCCTGGTCGACGTCCACCTGGTCAACCGCGAGTGATCGAGCACCGGGAGGAGATCGAGCCTCCCTGGTGCTTCCGCTTGCCGCTTCGGTCCAGCCCGGACGGCCTCGCGCGCGCCCGCAGCACCGTGCTGCACCGCCTGGTACCAGGGCTCGAGCACGAGCCCGTGCACATCCGCGTGGCCCAGACCGCGCCCGACGCGGTGCTGATCGGCGGCCGCGCGCACACGAAGGCCTCGGCCCGGGCGGCCATCCGGCGCATGCGCTTCGCCCTTGCCGTCGACGACGACCTGCGCCCGTTCCACGCGCGCTTCCGCCACGACCCGCTCATCGGGTCCGCGCTGCGCACCAAGCGCGCCTTCCGCCCCTTCCGCCAGCCCGACCCGTTCATCGCCCTGGCCTGGACCATCGTCGAGCAGAAGATCCAGTTCAGCGAGGCGGCGGCGATCACCCGGCGGATCGTGTTCCGGCTCGGCCGTCGCGACGCCGAGACCGGCCTGTGGTTCCCGCCCGACGCGGCCGCGCTTCACGCGGGCGGCTCGCCGCTGCTGCAGTCCTTCGGCCTCGGGGCGCCGCGCGCCCGGGCGCTCGTGCGGGCCGCGCGGGAGGTGGCCGCCGGGCGCATCGACCTCGACCCCGGCGCCGACCACGAGGCCGCCTGGCTGCGCCTGCGCGCGATCTCCGGCATCGGCGCGTGGACGGTGGAGATGACCGCTATCGCCGGCCAGGGTCGCTACGACCAGGTCCCCGCCGGCGATGTCGGGCTGCTCAAGCTCGTGGGGCGCAGGGCCACCGGCAGCCCGCACGCGCGCGCCGAGGAGGACGAGGTGCGCGCCCTCTTCGCGCCCTACGGGGACTGGAAGGGGCTGGCCTCGCTGGTGGCTATGTCCCCGGGTCAGCCTCGGCAGCGGCCGGCTGCTCGTCCGCTGGCGGCTTGACCACCACGCGGCGCAGGCGCCCGCCGAGCGCGCCGAGCAGCATCCCGGCGATCGCGGTGACGATGACCAGCAGGGGCTCGAACCCGGGCAGCTTGACCTTCGCCGCGCCCCCGAGGGCGTGGGCGATCAGCAGGAAGATGCCGAAGATCGTCCCGCCGAGCAACCCGCGGTCGGCGCCCTTCCAGCCGTTCTCGTGCTCCAGCCCGGCGGCCACGCCGCCGATCGCCGCGATCACATTGACGATCCAGTACGCCGCGGCCGAGACCCCGAGCATGAGCCCGGCCACGAACCCGGTGAGCGCGGGCGCACTACGCCCGCGACCAGCACCTGGAGCTCGCGCGGCCGATCCTTGAGCAGTGGGATCGTGCGCATTGCGACGATTATGGCGTCACAGGCCCTGGCCGGGCAGGAACTCGTTCGTGAGCGCGTCGCCCGCGTTGGGCGGTCGCTTGAGCAGGTGGTTGCCGAACATCCACTGGCCGTAGCGTTGCCACGAGGCCGCGTCGGCGAAGCCGAACGGCTTGCCCTTGGGCGGGAAGAACACCGGCAGCGAGGCCTTGACCTGGGCCAGCGACGTGGCCTCGTTGAGGTCGGGGTTGGCGTCGACGAGCTCGGACGTGGCCGCCGCCGGGTCGTGCCGGGCAAAGTCGTAGCCCTGCCCGAGCGCGCGTAGGAAGCGGCGGATCAGGTTCGCCTTCGGGGTGACGTCGGACTGGCGCGCCACGAGGACGAGCTCGTTGTACGTGGGCACGCCGGCCTGGTCCATGCGGATGATCGAAGGGTGCTTGCCGCTGCGCGCGAGCTGGATGCCCTCGATGTTCCAGAACGCGCCCAGGGTGGCGTCGGCCTTGCCCGACAGCATCGCCGGGACGAGGTTGAAGCCGACGTCGACCTCCTTGACCGAGCCCGGGGACACCCCCGCGCGCTGCTCGATCGTCTTCAGGTAGGCGGACTGGTAGGGGATGCCGGCGGTACCGACGGTCTTGCCGCGCAGGTCGGAGGGCGAGCGGATGTTCTTGGAGCCGAGGGCCATGATCGAGGTCAGCGGGCGCTGGGCGATCGCCCCCACCGAGACCACGCGCAGCCCCTGGTCGCGCGCGAGCAGCACCTCGGGCTCGTAGGAGATGGCCAGGTCGGCCTTGCCCGCGGCCAGCAGCTTGAGCGGCGAGGACGGGTCGGGTGGCACCTTGAGGTCGACGTCGAGCCCGGCGCGCTTGAAGTCCCCGCGTCTCAGGGCGGCGTAGAAGCCGACGTGGTCGGGGTTGGGCAGGTAGTCGAGGACGACGGTCAGCTTCTGCTTGCCCGGCGGGCCCACGTTCTCCTTCTTCTCGCCGCAGCCCGCCGCGACGAGCGCCGCGGCCAGCAGCGCGAGCAGGACGACGACCGGCTTCCTCACGCGTTCCTCCGTTTCGTTCGTGGCGCCCAGGGCACCGCCAGGCGCTCGGCCAGCGTGAGCGCGCCGAACAGCAGCAGGGCGAGGGCGGACAGCAGCACCACGGCGGCGTAGGCGCGCGGCGTCTCCAGTTGGGGGATGGCCTGCAGGAGCAGGTGGCCGAGCCCGTCGCTCGAGCCCGCCTGCTCGGCCAGCACGGCCCCGATCACCGCCACGGCCACGGCGATCTTCGCACCGGAGAGCAGGCCCGGCAGCGCCGCCGGCGCCTCCAGGTGGCGGAAGACCTGCCAGCGCGAGGCGTCCAGCGTGCGCAGGAGCTTGATCGCGTCGGGGTCGACCGAGGCCAGCGCGTCGAGCGTGGTGACGGTGACCGGGAAGAAGCAGATGAGCGCGACGATGGCCAGCTTGGGGGCGAGGTCGTACCCGAACCAGGCCACGAGCAGCGGCGCGATGATGACGATCGGCAGCGTCTGCGACGCCACCAGCAGCGGGTAGACGCCGCGGCGCAGGGTGGCCGACAGGTGGATGGCGATGGCGCAGCCCACGCCGGCCACGACCGCGACGAGGATGCCGAGCAGGACCTCGCGGCCGGTGACCGCCAGGTTGTCCCACAGCAGGCCGCGGTCGTGCCACAGCGACGAGGCGATCTGGTCGGGCGCGGGGAGGATGAGCGGGTCGAGCGGGCCCAGCCGCGCGTACAGCTCCCAGGCCCCGAGCAGGACCAGGAGCAGCAGCGCGGGAAGCAGGATCGTGCGCGCCTTCACGCCGGGACCCCAAGGGCGGCCAGCGCGCGCTCGCGCAGCGCGACCACGTCGGCGTCGGTGCGCCGGCGCGGGCGTGGCAGCCCAACGGGCAGCTCGGCCACGACGCGCCCGGGGCGCGGGGAGAGGACGACGACGCGGTCGCCCAACACGACCGCCTCCTCGACGTCGTGGGTGACGAGCACGACCGTGCGCGGGGTCCGCGCCAGCGCCTCCTCCAGCCAGCGCTGTACCTCGACCCGGGTCAGCGCGTCCAGGGCCGCGAAGGGCTCGTCCAGTGCGAGCACGGGCTTGCCCGAGAGCAGCGTGCGCAGGAAGGCGACGCGCTGGCGCATGCCGCCCGACAGCGCCTCGGGCCGGGCGCGTTCGAACCCGTCGAGGCCGAGCTCGGCGAACAGCGGATGGGCCTGAGCGCGGGCGGCGGCACGCGACGCGCCGGCCACCCGCAGCGGCAGGGCGGCGTTGTCGAGCGCGGTCAACCACGGGAAGAGCAGGTCGCGCTGGGGCATGTAGACCGCGGGCGCGCCGGACACCGACCCCGCGTCGGGCGCCTGCAGCCCGCACACGAGCTCGAGCAGCGTGGACTTGCCGCAGCCGCTCGGGCCCACCACGCACACGACCTCATGCTCGAGCGCCTGCAGCGTCAGGTCCTCGAGCGCGGTCACCGCGCCGAAGCGCCGGATGACGCCCCGTACCTCGACGGAGGTCGGCGCCGAGACTAGTGGCGCCTGCAACGTGATGTCCATCGCTCCCTTCGCGGGCATTACCCCACAGGTTCAAAGGGTCAGCGCCGGGCGGTCTACCCCGAGGGCGCTATCTCAGCCGGCTACCCGCCAGCCCCCCTGGTTTGCAACAAAGGGCGCGGTTGATGTTAGGCCATGCGTGCTCGCGCGTCCTCTTCGGTCGCGCACACGTCGGCCACGCGGTCCATCTGCACGACCTCGAGCACGCGCCGCAGCGGGGACTCCACGGGCAGCACCGCGACCAGCCGCTGGCCCCGCCGGCGCAGCCGCACCCCGAGGTCGAGCAGCCCCCGCAGCCCGGCCGAGTCCACGTAGCCGACGGCGCCGAGGTCGACCACCAGCCCATGGGCGGCGTTGGAGACGGCGGCGCCGAGCTGCGCCGCCACCTCGGCCGCGTTGGCCATGTCGATCTCACCCGACACGCGCGCGATCGGCAGCTCCTCCGAGGGCTCGACCACCACCTCCGCGCTCGTCACACCCGCACCCCGCCCAGCCGCCGGCGCAGCCGCACCTCGGTGCCCTCCTCGCTGGGCGTGACCGCGACGTCGTCCATCAGCGCCCGCATGAGCCCCAAGCCGTGGCCGCGCTCGCTCCCGCGCGGCGCGCGCCAGCGGCCGGTATCGCGTACGTCGACCTCGACCGTGTCACCCTCGAGGCGGGCCGACACGACGAAGCTGGCGTCGGCGGGGCCGTAGGCGTGCTCGACCACGTTCGCGCACGCCTCGCCGCAGGCCAAGAGCACGTCGTGGACCTCGTCCGGGGTGGCCCCGGCCTCCTCGAGCCAGTGGCGCAGGCGGTGGCGCACGCCGGCCAGCTCGGTGGGGTCGGCGGGCACGTCGGCCGCGAACTCGGGGCCGGTGCGGGCCAGCGGCCGGAAGGCGAGCACGGCCACGTCGTCCTCCGCGTTGGGCGGCTGGCGCCGCAGCAGGTGGTCGCGCAGGGCCGACGTGTCCAAGGAAGGGACCTCGGCCGCCGCGCGCGCCAGCGTCTCCATCCCCGCGTCCAGGGTGCTGCCGCGGCGCTCGATCAGGGGGTCGGTGTAGAGGACGAGCGTGGCGCCGGGCCCGAGCGTGGTCGTCGCCTCCTCGTAGCCCGTGTCGGAGACCACGCCGGTGGGGACCGAGCGCCCGCCCTCGAGGAACCGTGCAGTGCCGTCGGGCGCGACCACGAGCGGCGGCGGGTGCCCGGCCGACGCGAAGCGCAGCTCGGCGCTGTGCGGGTCGAAGGTCGCGTAGATCAGCGTCGCCATGTCGCCCTGGTCGGTGGCCTTGGTCAACGCGTTGAGGTGCTCCAGCACGGCCGCCGGCGCCCAGTCCTCGAGCGCGTAGGCGCGCACCGCGCTCCGCAGCTGGCCCATGGCCGCGGCGGCGCGCAGCCCGCGCCCGACCACATCGCCGATGACCAGCCCGACGCGCCCGCCGGGCAGCGGGAACACGTCGTACCAGTCGCCGCCCACCTCGAGCGCGGTCGAACCGGGCTGGTAGGCGGCGCAGACCTCGACGCCGGGCAGATCGGGCAGGTGGCTGGGCAGCAGCGAGCGCTGCAGCGTCTCGGCCGCCTCGTGCTCCTGGCGGTACAGGCGGGCGTTGTCGAGCGCCAGCGCGGCGCGGCGGGCAAGCTCCTCCACCGTGCCGCGGTGGGCGCGGGCCCCGGCGATGCGCATGGCGCCCAGCCTGCGATGGCGGGCGCTCAGCGCCAGCACGACGGCGCCGTCGGGGTCGTCGGTCTCGCCGACCTCGGCCACGCGGCGCGCCGCCTCGCCTTCGCCCAGGTCGACCGCGCACCAGTCCGCCAGCTGCGGCACCACGAGCGTGGTGAGGCGGCGCAGGAGCTCCTCGCCGTCCAGCGACTCGGCCAACACGCGGCTGGCCTCGGCCAGGAAGGCCAGGCGCAGCTGCATCGTGCGCTCGGCCGCAAACAGCCTTGCGCGCTCGAGCGCCTGCGCGCACGGGCGCGCCAGAGCCAGCATGAAGTCGACCTCGTCGGCGCTGAAGTCGCGCGGCGCCGAGAAGGTCAGGCCGTACGCGCCGATGGCGCGGCCACCGACCTCGAGCGGGATGGCCGCGCGTGAGCCGTGGAAGCCGACCAGCCGGCCGGCCAGCCCCGGGAAGCGGTCGAGCACCGTTTCGCGGTCGGGCAGCAGCACCGGGCGATTGGAGCGCACGGCCTCGGCCGTCGGCGTCGGCGTGTCGAGCGGGATCCGCTCCGCGCCGAAGACGGCGGCGTCGAAGGTGCTCGCGCGCGCGATCAGGAGCGTCTCGCCGTCGGGGTCGAGCAGGGCCAGCGTGCCCGCTCCGGCGCCCAGCGCGGTGACCGTCGCCCCGACCACGACCTCGCCCACGTCGACGAGCGTCAGCGCGTCCGCCAGGGCCGCCGTCAGCGCCGTCAGCGCCCGCAGTCGCGCGGCGGGCTGGGGCCAGGCCAGGTCGCCCGCGTCAGTCACCGGGGCTGGTGCGGGTGAGCGCCTTGACGAACTCCTCGAGCTGCCCCGTCGTCCAGCACTCGAACGCGCGGCAGTGGCGCTCGTAGGCGGCGATCACCGAGTCGCCGTAGTTCCAGTACAGACGCGGCTCGGGGTTGAGCCAGAACGTGCGACCGGCCTTCTCGGCCACCTGCGCGAACACGTCGGCGCGCGGGTCGCGGCCGTTCGTGCGCGCGTCGCCGAGCACGATCACCGTCGCGCGCGGGTGCAGGTCGTCCTCCACCGAGGCGATGAACTCGGTCCACACCCGCCCGTAGTCGGTGTAGCCGGAGACGTCGGCTACGCCGGCGTCGCGCCCGATCGCCTCCGAGACCGCCTTGAACGAGCGCTCGCGCTCGAAGATCTCGGTCACCTCGGAGATGCGCTCGATGAACACGAAGGAGCGCATCTTGCGGAAGTTGTCGTGCAGCGCGTGCAGCACGGAGAGGAAGAAGACCGAGGCCGAGGTCACCGACGTGCTCACGTCGCAGAGCACGTAGATCTCCGGACGGCGCGGCCGCCGCGGGCGCCACTTGAGGACCACGGGCACGCCGCCGGTCTGCAGCGACGCGCGCATGGTGCGGCGCACGTCGACGGTCTGGTGCTTGCGCCGCCCGCGAGCGCTGTGGCCCTGGGTGGCCAGCCGGCGCTTGAGCTGCGCCACCACGCGGTGCACGGCGGCGAGGTCCTGCAGCGGCCCACTGGGGAGCGCGCGATCGAGCTCGTTCAGCGGCCGCGACGGCGGCAGCCGCTTGGCCCGCTCGATGGCGTCGCGCTCGAGCTCGCGGCGCAGGTGGGCCTCGAAGCGGCGCAGGGCCTCGCGGGGAAGCTCGAGCGCCTCACCCCGGGCCACGGCCTGGGGCTCGCGCGTGCGCGCGTCGCCGCTGCGCAGCTCCAGGGCGCGGCGGATGCGTTGCACGTCGACGCCGATGACGCCCGAGCCCTCGCCCTGGCGCCCGAAGGCCGCGATGGCCAGGCGGGCGAGGTCGCGTAGCGCGGCGTCGTCGCCCTCGCGGATGGCCTGGGCGATGCGCTCGCGCAGCTGCGCGAGGTCGATCTGCGCGCCACCGGCGTCGAGCTGGGCGTCCTGCTCGGAGATGTCGTGCTCCAGCGCCTCGGCCTCGGGCGCACGGAAGAAGAAGCGCTCGAAGACGAGGTCGAAGATGCGGCGGTCCTCGGAGGACTTGGCCAGCGTCGCCGCCAGCGCCTCCTTGACCTCGGGGCGCTGCGCCCAGCTGACCTCGCCCAGCGCCGAGAACGCGTCGAGCAGCTCCGAGGTCCCGACCGCCACCCCCTCGGCGCGCAGCTCCTCGGCCAGCTCGAGCAGCCGCGCGGGCAGGCCGGGCGGCGCCGGCTCAGCCCGTGCTTGCGGAGCGGGTGGCACCCGCCAGGCCGCCGAGCTGCACGCCCACCCGCTCGGCGACGGTGTCGAGGTCGGTGCGGTGCTTGACGATGATGCTCATCGTCTCCAGGAAGAGGTCGGAGTCGATGTCGTCGGCGCCGAGCAGCAACAGCGCGCGCGCCCAGTCGATCGACTCCGCGATCGAGGGCGGCTTCTTGAGGTCCAGTTCGCGCACCATCTGGACGATCTCGACCAGCTTGCGCGCCACCGTGTCGGAGAGCTCGGGGGTGTGCAGCTTCACGATCTGGAGCTCGTGCTCGAGCGACGGGTAATCGAGCCACAAGTACAGGCAGCGGCGCTTGAGCGCCTCGGTCAGCTCGCGCGTGTTGTTCGAGGTCAGCAGCACGACCGGCTGGGTGCGGGCCTCGATGACGCCGAGCTCGGGGATCGAGATCTGGAAGTCCGAGAGCAGCTCGAGCAGCATGGCCTCGAACTCCTGGTCGGTCTTGTCGATCTCGTCGATCAGGAGCACGACCGGGTCCTCGGTCGCGATGGCGGTCATCAGCGGACGCGGCAGGAGGAACTCGTCGGAGAAGATGTCGTCCTGCACCTCCGACCAGCCCGCCTCCTCGCTCTCGGACTGGATGCGCAGGAGCTGCTTGCGGTAGTTCCACTCGTACAGCGCCTTGGCCTCGTCCAGGCCCTCGTAGCACTGCAGGCGCACGAGCCGCCGGTCGAGGTAGCGCGACAGCGACTTGGCCAGCTCGGTCTTGCCGACGCCGGCAGGTCCCTCCACGAGCACGGGCTTGCCCAGCCTGATCGCCAGGTAGGAGACGAGCGCGGTGCTCTGACCGGGCAGGTAGCCAACCTCGCGCAGGCCCTCGGAGATCGCGGGGACGGACTCAGGCTGCGCGGACATAGGACCGCTGAGGATATAAGTGCCCGGTGCCGTTCGAGCTCGACCCGTTCCCGCTCATCGCCCTCATGGGGTTGGGCTTCGTCGTCGGGGTGGCGGGCCACCTGACCAAGACGCGGTCCCTCGTCGTCATCGGGATCGGGCTGATCTTCCTGGCCACGTTCGTCCTGCCGCTGGCGACGAACGTGCTCAAGAACCACTAGCGCGAGCGGCGCGGCGGCTCGTAGGCCGGGGGGTCGTCGAGCGCCAGCTCGTCGCCGTCGCCCAGCGGCTCGGTCGGCGCGGTGTGGGGCCGGCGGTCCGGCGCGCGCTCCACGCGCGGCTCCCGGGCCGGACGGGGCCGGCGGGGCGAGCGCGGTTGCGGCGCCGGCCGGTCGTCCTCCTCGGTGGCGAGGGGAAGCGGCGGCTCGGGGCGGTGGGCGGCGCGCATGCGCACCCCGGCCCAGGTCAGCGTGCCTGCGGCGAGCAGGGCGACGAAGATGCCCCAGTCGATCCCCACGTCCCCGGCCAGGTGCGGCTTGTCGAACAGGCGCCAGACGAGCAGGAGCACCGTCCACCCGCCCGCGAGCATGACCACGAAGCCGTCGCCGCCGGGGAGGTGGAAGCCGCGCTTCTGCGAGCGCGAGTACAGGAGGAAGAGCACCGCGGCGGCCACCAGCAGCACCGCCGCCTCGACCCAGGTGAAGACCTGGAACGCGTTCAGCGAGTCGTGGACGAACTTGCCCTTGTCGAAGTGGGTCTCCGTGTACCAGGGCAGGAACATGGTCACGAAGAGCGCGAGCGCTGCCCCACCCGCCAGCTTCTGCTCCCTCGGGAGCCGGCGGGCGTCTTCGACGAGGCTCACGCGCCCAGTCTAGGTAAGGGGGATGTCCTCAACCTCGGTCTCGGCGGCGCGCTGACGCTCGAGGCGGGAGACGATGAGGTCGATGATCGCGCGAGCGAGCACGAGCAGCTCGCGGACGAGCTCGACGAGCTGCTGCTGCATGTCGGCCGGGACCAGGTCGCGCACCAGCTCGATGAGCCCGACCAGGGCCCGCACCTCCGGGTTCTCCTGGCCGGCGCCGGCCCGCTCGCCGGGCGCCGCGTAGCCGGCGGGTGGGATCTCGGGGCGCTCGGCGGCCGATGCGGCCGCCGCCTCCTCGGCCACGCGTTGCGCCGCCTCGTGGGCGGCCTCGACCTGCGCGCGCAGGCGCTGCAGCGCGTCGTCAGCCATCCGACGCCTCAAACCGCACCTCGAGCGTGCCCTCCTCGAGCTTGGCCTCGCGCGGCTTGAAGCCGGCCAGGCCGGGCGGGAGCATGATCGTCCGCTTCTGCCCGTCCACGCGGACCACGAGCTCGAGCCCGATCTTCTTCAGCGAGACGTCGCCGCGCTCGGCGAAGGGCAGGTGGAGCCGCAGGCGGGCGGAGTGGTGGCCGACCACGAGCTCCTGGGAGAGCGTGCTGTGCAGCACCGCGGCCGGGTCGCCGTCGGCGAACAGCGCGTCGGCGAGCCGGTCGAGCATGGCCGGCCCGACCACCTCGGCCTCGAAGTAGGGCGCGCGCAACACCGGGACCGGGGAGAAGGCGGACTCGACCAGCTCGAGGTGCTCCTGCTGGCGCTGGCGCCACGGCCCGAAGTAGGTGCCCTCGACCTCGGGCGGGAACACGCGGTTGACCACGACGGCGTCGGTCAGGTACCCGTACAGGTTCAGGTAGGTGAACGTGCGCATGGCCTCGCTGATGACCATGCGGTCGGGGGTCATGACCAGGCGCAGGGACACGTTCTCGCGGTCGCGCAGCAGCTCGTGCATGGTCAGGAGGTTCTCCACCAGCCGGCGCACGTCGGCGATCACCGACCGCCCGGGCAGCGGCACGTCCAGCACGCCGCGGGCCAGCGGGGCCGCCGCGGCCATGATCTGCTTCTCCCACGGGAAGACGCGCTCGAGCCACCAGCGGGCCACGTCGGGGAAGGACAGCAGGCGCAGCGTCTCGCCGGTCGGCGCGCAGTCGACGACGATCACGTCCCACGCGTCGGACTCGTAATGGCGCTTGAGCTGCAGCAGGCTGAACAGCTCGTCCGCGCCGGGCGGGACGGTCAGCTCCTCGGCCGAGATCCGGTCGACGCCCTGGCGCATGAGGATGTCGCCGAGCCAGTCCTGCATGGCCGACCAGTTGCGCTCCATCTCCTCCTGGGCCGCGACCTGCTGGCCGAAGAGGCGGTCGTCGACCTGCGTGGGCTCGCCCCCCAGCGGCGTCTCCAGGGCATCGGCGAGCGAGTGGGCCGGGTCGGTCGAGAAAACCAGCGTGCGGCTGCCTCCGGCCGCGCAGCGGCGCGCCGTGCAGGCCGCCACCGACGTCTTGCCGACCCCTCCCTTGCCCGTGTAGAGGATCGTCCGGGGCACCATGTTAGGGGCGTGATCTTAGGCCCAGGTTCCCGTACGACCCACTGGTAGGCTCGCCCAGCACCCTGTCCGCTAAAGGAGTATTTCGCGTGTCCCGACTCATCCGCCCGGCGGTTCTCCTCGCGCTCATCGGCGTGTTGGCCGCCGTGCTCGTCGCCTGTGGCGGCGGCAGCAGTGACGACCCCAACAAGCTGCTCAAGGAAACGTTCTCCGGAGACCACAAGGTCACCTCCGGGAAGCTGAACCTCTCCGCCGACGTCTCTGCTCAGGGCGTCCAGAACCTCAGCCAGCCGGTGAAGATCGCGCTGACCGGGCCGTTCCAGAGCCAGGGCAAGAACCAGCTGCCCAACTTCGACCTGAATCTGACCTTCAGCGGCGGCGGCCAGAGCTTCTCGGCCGGGGCCGTCTCGACCGGCGGCAAGGGCTACCTGAAATTCCAGGGACAGGCGTACGAGGTCCCCGCGACCGTGCTCAACCAGTTCAAACAGGGCTTCGCGCAGGCCCAGCAGCGCAACCAGGGCAAGAACACGAACGCACTCAAGCAGCTCGGCCTCAACCCGCTCGACTGGCTCACGGATCCGAAGGTCGAGGGCGACGAGGACGTCGGCGGCACGAGCACGAAGCACATCTCCGCCAACATCGACGTCGGCAAGTTCGTCGCGGACCTCAGCACGCTGCTGAAGAACGCGCAGTCGCTCGGGGGCGCCCAGACCGGCCGGCTCCCGAGCAACCTGACGGCGCAGCAGCAGCAGCAGATCCAGCAGGCGGTCAAGTCGGCCAAGGTCCAGGTGTGGACCGGCGCGGACGACAAGACCCTGCGCAAGCTGCAGGTCGACCTGAACATCGCCGGCACCGGCGGGCGCTCGGGCACGCTGACCTTCACGCTCGAGATCGACGACCTCAACCAGAACCAGACCATCAACGCCCCGGCCAACGCCAAGCCGTTCTCCGACCTGCAGCAGCAGCTGGGCGGGCTCGGGGTCGGTGGCGCGCTGGGCGGCGCGGGCGCGGGCGCCGGCGCAACCGGCACGCCGACCGCGCCGTCGACAGGGTCGTCCTCGTCGGGCTCCGGCTCGAGCGGCAGCAGCCCGAGCGCGGCCCAGCAGAAGGTGCAGCGGTACGCGCAGTGCCTGCAGGCGGCCAACGGCGACGCGGCCAAGGCGCAGAAGTGCGCCGAGCTGTTGAAGTAGGCGTCGGGGCCCGCCTCTAGGGGCGGGTAAGCGTGAGCTGGCGGGTCGGGTCGATCCGCCAGCGCGCCGCCACCGCTTCCAGCTCAGGGTCCATCGGCCACCGATCGGCGGCCGGTGGGCCTTCGTGCTGCGGCGTGCCGCCCTTCAGCGCCATGCAGCCGGTGTTGTCGCCGATGGCGCGGATCTCCGCGACCTCGTCGGCGTCGAGCACGACCGTGTGCGGCGTGGCCGCGAGCTCGGCGCGCTTGTCCTCGGCCCGGCGCGCGTCGGGGCCGGGCTCCTGGATCAGCGTGGGCACCGCGCAGGCCACGGTGGGGTGCGCGAGGTTCCACTGGACCGCGAGCTGCAGCGGCATGAGATCGTGACGCGCGGCTATCGGGCGCAGGCGCTCCAGCCGCGCGCGGCCTTCCTCGAGCCAGCCCGCGGGGCGGAACAGCCGGTGGTCGCGCTCGGCGAAGGCGTGGCCGGGGCGCACGTCGTCCCAGAACAGCCCCCCGTAGTCGACGACGCGGGTGATCGTGCGCACGTCGTGGGCGGCGGCCGCGTCGAGCACGAGCTCACCGGGCCAGGGCTCGAACGGGTTGAAGATGATCATCGCCCAGTCGATCAGGTCGCCGTGGCGCTCGAGGCAGTCGATGAGGTCGAGCGTGAAGCCGTTGGCCGGGCCGGGGGCGACGCCGATCGCGCCGGCCAGGCCGTCGGCGCGCAGCTCGGCCATCGCGGCCCACACCGTCGCGCTGGTATAGCCGGTGCGGTCGGGGTTGT
>DATBDE010000139.1:0-35521 GCA_036270095.1 Solirubrobacteraceae bacterium
TCGTGATCGGGGCCGGCGGCGGATCGCTGACGCTGTTCGACGCGGTGCGTGCGCACGGCGGCGACCCGGCCAACTACTGCGAGATCGGCGGCAACCCGTCCGTGAACAAGGCGGCGGGCCTGGCCAAGCTCGTGCTGCAAAAGCCCGGCGTGGACAAGATCGCCGTGATGATGTCCATCGTCTCCAACACGCGCGTGGACATCGTCGCCCGCGGCGTGATCAGGGCCTGCGTCGAGCTCGGCTTCGACCCGGCCGAGAAGATCGCCTTCTTCCGCATCCCCGGGGCCTGGGAGGAGGAGGGCTTCAAGATCCTCGACCGCTACGGGATCGACTACGCCGACCGCTCCGTCTCGCTCAACGAGGCGGCCAAGCGGGCGGTGGAGAAGATCCAGGGGGCCGCGGTATGAGCATCCTCATCGACGCCGACACGACCTTCATCGTCCAGGGCATCACCGGCCGCGAGGCGGTCAACCTGACTCGGGAGTGCCTGGACTACGGCGCCGGGGCGAAGATCGTCGGCGGCGTGACCCCCGGGCGCCTGGGCCGCGACGTCCATGGCGTGCCGGTCTTCGACACCGTCGCCCAGGCGGTGGACCACAACGGCGGCCCGGTCGACGGCTCGGTGGTCACCGTGCCGCCCGCGTTCACCAAGGACGCGGTGTTCGAGGCGATCGAGAACGGGGTCGAGCTCGTGGTGATCGTCACCGAGCGGATCCCGCGCCGCGACGTGGCCCAGATGGTCGAGCTCGCCGCCCGGCGCGGCGCCCGCATCGTCGGTCCCAACTGCCTCGGGATCATCGTCCCCGACGTCATCAAGATGGGCGGCATCGGCGGCCCGGCCAAGAACGCGCGCCAGGCCTACTCGCGCGGTCCGGTCGGCGTGATCTCGCGCTCCGGCGGCATGACCACGGAGATGTCCTCGACCCTGACCGCCGCCGGCCTGGGCCAGTCCACCGCGGTGTCGATCGGCGGCGACGCGATCATCGGCTCCACCTACGCCGAGCTCATGCCGCTGTTCGAGTCCGACGCGCAGACGCAGGGCATCGTCATCTACACCGAGCCCGGCGGGCGCATGGAGGCGGCGCTGGCCCACTGGGTGACCGAGAACGACTCGCGCCTGCCGATCGTGGCCTTCATGGCCGGGCGCTTCATGGACGAGATGCCGGGCATGAGCTTCGGCCACGCGGGCACGATCGTCGAGGGCAAGGAGGACACGGCGACCGAGAAGATCGCGCGCCTGGCCGAGGCCGGGATCAGCGTGGCCGAGGACATCGCCGACATCCCCGGCATCCTCACGGCCAAGATGGAAGAGCGGGCGGCGGCCTGATGCACCTCTTCATCGACGTCGAGGTCGACGCCGAGGTCGCGGCCGACCCGGGGCTGGCGGCCAAGCTCACCGAGGTTTGCCCGGTGGACATCTTCGCCGTCTCCGAGCAGAACACGCTGGAGATCGTCGAGTCCAACCTCGACGAGTGCGTGCTGTGCGAGCTGTGCATCAACGCCGCGCCGCAGGGCACGGTCCGCGTCCGCAAGCTCTACGAGGCCGGCGAGGACCGCGCGGTCCTCCATTCCTAGGCCGGTTGATCGGGGGTCGCGCCTGCGGCGCCAGGTCGCGCTGACCTTCGACGACGGGCCCGGCGACGCCACCCCCGCGGTGCTCGACGCGCTGGCCGCGCTGCAACTGCCGGCGACGTTCTTCGTCATCGGCCAGCAGGTGCCCGAGCGCGCCGCGGTGCTGCGGCGCATGGTCGAGGCGGGGCACGCGGTGGGCGTGCACGCGTGGGAGCACCCCGACCTCGGCGCCGAGCCCAAGCGTGCGCCGGACGAGATCGACCGCTGCCTGGCCGCCGTGCGCGACGCCGCGGGCATCGCGCCGGACCTGTTCCGCCCGCCCTTCGGCTCCTACACGCCCGCGGTGCTCGAGCACGCCGACGCCCGCGGGCTGCGCACGATCCTGTGGGACGTCAACCCACACGACCACGCCGGCGGCGACGCGACCGCCGAGAGCATCACCGCCGACGTGCTCGGGGCCATGCGCCGGGGCTCGATCGTCGTGCTCCACGACGGCGGCCCGCTGGACTCGCGGGCGCGCGTGCTCGACGCGCTCCCGCGCATCGCCGACGGGCTGCGGGAGCGGCGGCTGGAGGCCGTTACCGTGCCGGACCTGATCGCATGACCTACGAGCTGCGCGCCATCGGCTGGGTCGAGTCGGAGCTGACCGACCGCGACGACGCGCCCAAGCAGGGCGACGAGGGCGGGCCGGAGGCGTGGATCGCCTTCGACCCGGCCGTACGCGAGGCCTACGCCGACGTGGCCGCAGGCGACGCCCTCCTCGTCCTGACCTGGCTGCACCTGGCCCAGCGCGACAAGCTGCGCGTCCACCCCCGCAGCGACCCGAACCGGCGGCTGACCGGCGTGTTCAGCACCCGCTCGCCCGACCGCCCCAACCCGATCGGCCTGCACCGGGTCGAGGTGGTCGCGGTGGACGGCGACCGTATCCGGGTGCGCGACCTCGAGGCGGTCGACGGGACCCCGGTGGTCGACGTCAAGCCGGTGCTTCAGTTGCATGACCGCTAGCCCAACCCGCCGCCGCTATGCCTGAGCTGCCCGAGGCCGAGCGCGCCCGCCAGGCCATCGAGCGCCGGGCGCTGCACCGGCGCATCGCCGCCGTCGACGACCGCGACACCTACGTGTCGCGCCCGCATGCGCCCGGTGAGATCGAGTCGGCGCTGCGCGGCCGCGAGCTCGTCGCCGCCCACCGCCGGGGCAAGAGCCTGTGGATGGAGACCGACGACGACGGGCCCGTGCTCGGCCTGCATCTGGGCATGGCCGGCGGCATCGCCATCGATCAGGAGCCCTCGCCTCGGGGCTGGGATCGCTTCACGCTCGAGTTCGAAGACGGCGGCCGCCTGGCCCTGCGCGACCGCCGCCGGCTCGGGCGGGCCGTGCTCGAGCCCCGCATCGACCGCCTCGGCCCCGACGCCGAGGACATCACGCGCAAACAGTTCCGCGAGCGTGTCGGCTACGGCCGCGCGCCGGTCAAGGCGCGCCTGATGGACCAGAGCGTGCTCGCCGGGATCGGCAACCTGTTGGCCGACGAGATCCTCTGGCAGGCACGCATCGACCCCCGCCGCCCGGCCGGCGGCCTGTCCGAGGAGGAACTCGACCGGCTGCGCCGGGCCATGCGCTCGACCCTGCGCAAGACGATCCGGCGCGGCGGCGCCCACACCGGCGACTTCATGCAGGCGCGCGAGCAGCACGGGATCTGCCCGCGCTGCGGCGCCGAGGTGCAGCGCACGACGGTGGGCGGGCGCACCACCTACTGGTGCCCCGAGGAGCAGTCGTGACTAGCCCTTGCGTTTCAGCGTGAGCCGCCAGTCCAGCGTGACCGAGCCGGTCGCGTCGTTGGTGCCGCCGGAGAAGCTCTGCAAGTCTGAGGCCGAGGCGTGGAGCGTGCGCTTGCGCCGGTTGAACAGGTCCTTGGTCGACACGCGGGCGACGACGAAGTGGAGGTCCTCCGCGCCGGTCAGGCTCGGGTAGGGGTCCAGCAGCAGCCTCGACGCGCAGTTGCTGAACGCATCCGTATCCACGCCCGGGAGGCCGGCGATCAGGTTGAACCCCTTGCCGCCCCACTGAAGGTCGAGGCTCCAGCCCGTGCGGATGGGCAGGACGCCGCAGTCCTCGGGCTCGCGCGGGTTGTCCTGGCAGCCGGCGGCGCCGAGGTTGGAGCGCGTGACCGTGCCGTTGACGGGAACGCCCACGTGGCCGTTGCGCCCGACCACCACGTCTCCGGGCCGCTTGGTCACCGGCACACTGAACGCCGTCGCCTGGAATTCGATGCGCTCGGTCGAGGTGCCGCTGGGCAGGTCGACCTCGCACTCGCCCAGCGCGCCGACGTCGGTGCGGGCGTACTGCGTCCCGCCGACCTCGGCGCTGAACACCGCTATCCGAAGTGCTCGACCAGCCGCGTCGCGTACCACCGCGGCCAGGGCTCGTCGGGAGACTGAGCCGCGTAGTCCTTGTCCAGCTGCACCAGCAAACAGGTCAGCTCGCTGCGCACGGGCGTCGACCCGAGCAGGTCGCCGAGCTCGGACAGGCGCAGCAGCCAGTCCGAGTAGAAGGACGCCCAGTCGGGGTCGGTGCCGTCGGTGATGCGGTAGACGGTGTGGTGGGTCTCGCTGACCTCGCTGAGCAGGCCGGCGATGCGCTCGACATCGGCCATGGCGCGCAGCCTACGTGAGCGGCGAGTACGCGTCAGGCCGTCGCGTGCGCAGGAACGGAAAGAGCTCGAGCCAGTCGCGGCGCTGGTCGAGGTCGAGGTCGGCCACGAGCACCGCGGGCTCGTCGCGCGGCGCCTGCACGAGCGTGCGCCCGTAGGGGTCGGAGATGAAGGACGAGCCGTAGAAGACCAGCGGCGGCTCGGACCCGATCCGGTTGACCGCGACCATGAACGTCCCGTTGGCGATCCCGTTGGCCACGATCACTTTCTCCCACAGCGGCTCGGTGTCGAAGTCGGGGTGGTCGGGCTCGGAGCCGATCGCGGTCGGGTACACGATCACCTCGGCGCCGGCCAGCGAGTAGGCGCGCGCGAGCTCCGGGAACCACTGGTCCCAGCAGGTGGGGAAGCCCAGGCGGGCCTCGCGCACCGCGACGACCGGGAACGCGTCCTCGCCCGGCGGGCCGGGGCGGAAGTAGCGGTCCTCGTAGTAGCCGGCCGTGACCGGGATGTGGAGTTTCCGCGTGCGCGCGACCACCTCGCCGTCGGGGGCGACGCAGATCGCCGTGTTGTAACCGAGGTCGTCCGCGCGCTCGTACAGCGACGCGTGCACGAACGCCCCCGCCTGCGCCGCCATCCGCGCGGCGAAGCGTGTCGTCGGCCCGTCGGGGATGGCCTCCGCCTTCTCCTGCGCCGCCGCCACCCCGTCCTCGGTGATGGCGAAGTAGGGCGAAAGCGTGAGCTCCTGCAAGCAGACCAGCCGCGCGCCCAGGTCGGCCGCCGCCCGGATGCCCTCGGCCAGGGCCGCCTCGTGCTCGTCGGGATCGGGATGCCAGCGCTGCTGCACCGCCCCGATGCGGAACGGTGGGCGTGAAGAGGGGCTAACGCGGGCATACGACTCCGGAACGTGGTCGATCGCGGTTACCACCTGCATCCCGAATACCCTAAGGCGCCGACGGCGCCGGCGGTGCCTTTCGAGCTGCTCGTCGACGCCGTCCAGGCGCACGCGATCTTCATGCTCGACCCGAGCGCCGGGTCGCGAGCTGGAACCGCGGGGCCGAGGCGGATCAAGGGCTACCGTGCCGAGGCGATCCTCGGCGACCCGCGCGCGACCATCCGCCGACAGCGTGGTCCGGTTCAGGCTGCCGCCGGAACCTGCTGGGTGATGCAGTGCACCCCGCCGCCGCCCATGGCCAGGACGGCGCCGGGGACGGAGACCACCTCGCGGTCGGGGAAGCAGGCCCCGATGCGGTCCAGCGCCTCGGCGTCGGTGGGCTGGTCGCTGACCGGCACGATCACGGCGCCGTTGCACAGGTAGAAGTTCGTGTAGGGCACCACCCGCGGACGGTCGCCGCCCTCGAGGTAGGGCAGCAGGTCGAGCTCGACCACGTCGAGGCCGGCGGCGCACAGGCGGCGCAGGTTCTCCCGGGCGTTGCCGTAGTTGGGGTTGTCCGGGTCGGACACGGTCTGCAGGAGCACGCGGCCGGGCGCGATGAACTGGCACACGTTGTCGACGTGCCCGTCGGTGTCCTCGTCCTCGACCAGCCCTTGGTCCAGCCAGGCGATCCGCTCCACGCCGAGCAGGCGGATCAGCGCCTCCTCCAGGTCGTCCTTGTCCAGCTGTGGGTTGCGCGAGGGATCGAGCAGGCACTGCTCGGTGGTCACCAGCGCGCCCGCGCCGTCGACCGAGATCGAGCCGCCCTCGAGCACGATCTCGGCCCGCTCGCGCGGGATGCCGAGGTACTCGCACAGCTTCTCGGGCAGCGCATCGTCGGCGTCGTGCGGCGCGAACTTGCCGCCCCAGCCGTTGAACGCGAAGTCGATGCCGAGCCGGTTGTCGCCGGCGGCGACGAAGATCGGGCCGGAGTCGCGGATCCACGAGTCGTCGTGGGGCAGCTCCACCACCTCGAGCTCGGAGCCGAGGTGCCGGCGTGCGTCGAAGCCGTCGCGGGCGACCATGAGCACGGGCTCGTAGGCCACGATGGCGCGCGCGATCTCCGCGTAGTCGCGCTTGGCGTCGGCCATGCGGTCACCCCACAGCTCCTCCCGCACCGGCCAGGCCATGAGCGTGCGCTCGTGCGTCGCCCACTCCGCCGGCATGCGGAAGCGGACGTCGCTCAGTGGGTGGCCTTCTTGGTGCGGGAGCGCTCCTCCTGGCGCTCCACGACCCGTTCGATGAGCTGGAGGATCTCCGGCGGGCCGTTGGCCTTCGCGTGGCCGTGGATGAAGGCGTCGCGCCACGCGCCGATGTCGCCCTCGGTTGCCAGTGTGTTGAAGTTGGCCCGCGGCAGCGACAGCCGCACGCGCGCGTCGGCGGCAACGTCCTTGGTCACCTTCGGGCCCGGCACCTCCACGCGGTAGAGCTGGATGTCGCCGCGCCCGCGGAGCTCGAGCCCGACCACGAGCTTGAGCTGCTGGAGGGCGGGAACCTGCTCCTGAAAGCGTCGAACCCCGGTCTCGATCAGGGTTTTGGTGTCACCGGACGCCACTTCCCTTGATCCTAGTGAGCGGTTAGCGTCCGCGTCCGATGGCCGCCACCGCAGTGCCCGCAGCGCCGCCGATGAGCGCCCCCACGACGACATCGCCCGGGTAGTGGACGCCCGTGTGGACGCGCGAGTAGGCGACCAACGCCGCCATGAGGCGCAGGGGCAGGTCGACGGCCAGGCTCGAGTTCCCGGCCGCGGTCGCGAAGGCGAAGGCCGAGGCCGAGTGGCCGGAGGGGAACGAGGAGGAGATCGGCATGCGCACGTGCCGGGCCTCGGGGACCTCGGTGCGGTCGGGGCGGCGCCGGCGGCTGAGCAGCTTGACCCCCAGGTTCACCCCGCCCGAGGCCAGGGCGATGGCGGCCAGCCCGCGCACCGCCGCGCCGCGGCCCTGCCGGCCGCCGGCCACGGCCAGCCCCGCGGAGCAGGTCAGCCACAGCTTCGAATGGTCGGCGAAGCGCGACAGCGTGGCCAGCTCGCGGTCCAGCGACGGCGTCGGCGTGCGCGCGATCGCGTCGTAGATCGCGTGGTCGACGGCGTTGGCCTCGCGGAAGGTGGCCCGGACGCGTTCTCGCACGTCTGCCACGCTACCCGGCCGAGATGAAACGGGTTCTCGCACTCGTCGCCCTGTTGGCCTGGGTCGGCACTCTGGCGGTGCTGGTCGTGCTCGCGGTCAACCACACGGTCGAGGCCCTCGGCGCGCTGGCCTGCACGGGGGTGGCGTCGGCCGCGGGGTGGCTGGCGCTCACCCACCGCGGGTTCGCGCGCGGGCTCGGCGCCGTCGTCGCGGTGCTGGCCGTGGCGGGCGCACTGGCCATCCTCATCGGCGACGGAGCCTTCGTGACCCTGGTCATCTACGTGGTCGCGGTGGTGCTGGCCTCCGGCGCCACGACGCTCGCCCTGGCCCGGAGCGGCCCCGCCCCGTTCTGGACGCCGCTGCCCGCACCCGGCCGCCCGGTGCTGATCATGAACC
Source organism: Solirubrobacteraceae bacterium (assembly GCA_036270095.1). GTDB lineage: Bacteria > Actinomycetota > Thermoleophilia > Solirubrobacterales > Solirubrobacteraceae > DATBDE01. The sequence continues at coordinate 7,673 of DATBDE010000139.1, forward strand.
CGTGGTCGGGCGGCGGGAAGGTCGACAAGTTCAACCTGCCTGAGGAGTGCCGCCGGCGCGACATCGAGCCCGTCGTGCTCAAGAGGGGAGACGAACTGCGCCAGCTCGCGCTGGACGCCGCCGACGGCGGGGCGGGCGTGCTGGGCATGGCCGGCGGGGACGGGTCGCAGGCGATCGTGGCCCAGGTGGCGATGGAGCGCGGCCTGCCCTACGTGTGCGTCCCGGCGGGGACGCGCAACCACCTGGCGCTGGACCTCGGCGTCGACCGGGACGACGTCGTCGGCGCCCTCGATGCCTATGGCGACGAGGGGCTCGAGCGCCGCATCGACCTGGCGACGATCAACGGCTCCGTCTTCGTGAACAACGTCTCGCTCGGCGTCTACGCCAGCATCGTGCAGTCCGACCACTACCGGGACGACAAGCTCGGCACGACGCTGCGCATGCTCCCCGATCTGCTCGGCCCCGAGGCCGAGCCCTTCGACCTGCGCTTCGCCGCCCCCGACGGCGACGACAACGCGACGGCGGACCTGCTCATGGTCTCCAACGGGCCCTATCGCCTCGACCGCCTGTTCGGCATGGGCACGCGGCCGCGGATGGACTCCGGCGTGCTCGGGATTGTCGCGGTGCGCATCGCCGGACCGCGCCAGGCGGCCGAGTTCCTGGCCATGGAGAGCACCGGCACGGTCTCCCGCTTCCCGGGCTGGCGGACGTGGACGGCCAAGGAGTTCGTCATCACCGCCGACCAGCCGGTGCCCGCCGGTGTCGACGGGGAGGCGCTCAGCCTCGACCCACCGCTGCGCTTCGTCACCCACCCCGACGCCCTGCGCGTGCGGATCTCACCCCACCATCCGGGCGTCTCGCCCTCGACCGAGATGCCCACCAGCGCCGTCGACGCGGTCGGCGCGCTGGGACGCGCCGCATTCGGGCGCGCCCCCGCCGGGTAGCGTCCGGTACGTGCAACGCCTGCGGCGGATCGCCCGCGAAATCGGGCGCTTCTACTGGGGCTCGGGCCTGTGCGACGACGTGCCCGCGCTCGCGTGGACGCTCGTGGTCACCCTGGTGCCGCTGGCCCTGGGCCTGGGCGCGCTGGCCACCGTGATCTTCGACAAGGGCGCGGTGCGCGCGTTCGCGGAGAAGGCGGCCAGCGTGTTCCCGGCCGAGGTCCACCACCAGGTCGTGTCGCTCGTGCTCGACACGCGCAAGAACACCCCGCTGCTGATCACGCTCGCGGTGATCGTGATGGTGTGGACCGGCTCGGGCGCGGTCGGCGTGATTGAGCGCTGCCTGTCGCGGCTGCTGCAGTTCCCCCGCGGCGGCGTGGTCAAGCGCAAGGCGCGCCACATCGGCCTCGCGGCCGGACTCGTCATCGTGATCGCGTCGATGACCGTGGTGGTCACCGAGACCACGACCCTGCGGCACTCGCTCGGCCTGGACGGCTGGGTGGCGAGCGTGATCGGCCTGCCTGCGCTCGGGGTGATCACGGTGGTGATCTGCGCCGTTCTCTACCGCCTCGCCCCGACGGGCCGCGTGCCCTGGCGCGCCGCCTTCGCCGGCGGCCTGCCCGCCGGGATCGTGCTGCTGCTCACCCCGACGGTGGTCCGCTACTACATGACCGAGGTCGCCGGCAGCAGCGCGATCGGCGTGTTCCTGGTGCTGATCGGGGTGCTGGTGACCTGCTACGCGGCCGCCCTCGCGCTGATCGTCGGGGCGGGGTTCACGGCGCGCGTGGCGCTTGGCCGCACGCTCCCCGATGTGCAGCCCGACAGTGTTTACCCTGCCGGGCAATCGCCCCTGTAGGGTCGCGACGCAGACCGGAAGGACGACTGGAGGTTGGGACATGCGGTGGGCTGGCGGCGCAAGGTCGCGTCTTGTTGCGGGTGGGGCGGCTGCCCTCGCGATCCTCGTGGTGGCGGTTCCCGCTGCGGCGCAGGCCCAGGACTCGGCGGCGCACTCGCGCAACGCGTGGCACCGCACGGCCCAGCGTGGACCGGCGCCGGGTCAGCCGGTCGCCGTTGACCCGACCGACTTCACCTCCTTCAACCTGGACCGGACGGCGCTCGCTGCTGAGGCCCGGCAGGCACCGCCCACGGGCGCGGTCTCGCCCGTCGTCCTCTCGATCCCCAAGCCGGATGGGAGCTTCGCTCGCTTCGACGTCACGCGCGGCACCACGTTGTCGCCTGAGCTGGCGGCCCAGCACCCCGATATCCGGGACTACGTCGGGACCGGCGTGGATGACCCGTCGGCGAGCCTCAGCTTGGTGATTTCGCCCGAGGGGGCGTACGCGGCGATTCGCGGCAGCGACGGGACGAGCTACGTCGAGCCTCGCTACCGCGACGACGCGACGATGCACGTGGCCTTCGCGCGCCAGGATTTGCCGAACCCGGCGCCGTTCCACGAGGACGAGGCGATAGCACGGCAGCTCGAGACCTCGCTGCCGCCCTCGGCTCTCCGCCCCGGCCCAGGCGACACCGTGCCGCTGCGGACGTACCGGCTCGCGCTGATCAACGACCCGGCCTACGCCAACTTCTTCGGGGGCAGCGATGCCCAGGTCCTGGCGGCCAAGACCGCGCTGATGGCCCGCGTCAACCAGATCTACCGGCAGGACCTGGGCATCACGATGCAGCTGATCCCGCAGACCGACGCTCTGAACCTCAACACCGACGCCAAGGCGATCCAGCCGGGCGGTCCGTGCGGCGGCGCCGCCTGCTACACCGCCGGGCAGCTGGACCGGTGCAACGATCCGACGCTGATCCAGACGACGATCGTGCTGGGCCAGATCGTCGGCGCGCGCAACTACGACATCGGGCACCTGGCGCTGGGAGGCAACGGCGGCGGGCTCGCAGCCGCCGGCGTGGGAGACGCGCTGAAGGCCGAGGGCTGCACCGGCTCCGAGAACCCCATCGGCGACGCGTGGGGGGTCGACTTCGTCGCTCACGAGATGGGGCACCAGTTCGACGCCTCCCACACCTGGAACGGAACCCGGGGCGGCTGCACCAACGCCAACCGGGTCGCTGCCACCGCGGTGGAGCCGGGGTCGGGATCGACGATCATGGGATACGCCGGGCTCTGCGACGACGACAACCTCCAGCCGCACACGGACCCGTACTTCTCCCAGCAGTCGCAGGAGCAGATCTACGCCTGGGTCGACGCGCCGGGCGACAGCCGAGAAAGACCGCCGCTCTCGTCGGTGCAGCGCGTGTCGCTGAGGGACTTCAACGGCGTCGACAGCTTCGACATCTCCTCGGGCGGCGGGCAGCCCGAGACGATCACCAACGGCACGAACTACACGCTGGACGGGATCAAGGCGGCGATCGAGGCGGCGATCGGCGCAAACAAGACCGTCACCGTGACGAACTGGGAGAACCAGGACGGCGGCGCGCTTGACCAGAACGGCTTCACGGTGACCTACGACAGCGACGTGGACGAGCCGCAGCTGGCGGTCTCGAACTTCAGCGGCGGCGCGAGCGGCTTCGTGGGCGACGCGGTCGTCGGCGGCACGCGCAGGAACGGCGGCACGGAGACGGCGACGGCCAACACGGCGCCGACGGTCCAGACCGCGCCCGGGTTCACGATCCCCGCGCGGACGCCGTTCACCCTGACGGCGACCGGCTCCGACCCCAATCCCGGTGACACCCTGACCTACCTGTGGGAGGAGCGCGACGCCGGCAACGGCCAGACGCTGGGCACCGAGCCCGGGGCGACCGGTCCGCTGTTTCGCGTCTTCGGCGTCGCCCAGCGGACCGACACCGGCGCGGTCTACAACTCGACGCCGAAGAACGCGACGACCATCAACCCGGCTCGCGACTTCCCCGACGTCGCCCAGGTCATGGCGGACAACACCGACGCGGTCAAGGACTGCGGGCCCGTGACCACCCCCACGGGCAACGACTGCTGGTCGGAGTACCTGCCCAAGGTCAACCGGGCTATGAACTTCCGGGTCACGGCCCGGGACGGCAATGCCCAGGCCGGCGGCAATGGCTTCGCCGACACGGTGCTCACGATCAGCGGCGGGGCCGGCCCATTCCGCCTGACCTCGCAGGCGACGAACACCGACAACGGCTCGGCGACCACGCTACCCGTCACCTGGGACGTGGCGGCGACCAACGCTGCTCCGATCAACACGGGGAACGTCCGGATCCTGCTCTCGACCGATGACGGCGCGACCTTCTCGACCGTGCTCGCCGGCTCGACGCCGAACGACGGCAGCGAGGCGGTGCCGCTGCCAGCGGGCGTCCAGACCACCACGGGGCGGATTCGCATCGAGGGCGTCGGCAACGTCTTCTACGACGTCTCGCGCGGGCAGCTTTCCTTCGACCGCACCAAGGAGCCGCCTCCGTCGGGCGGTGGCGGTGGCGGTGGCACGTCGGGTGGCGGCACGACCACCACCACGAGCACGACGACCACGCCGACCACCCCGCCGCTCCTGCCCGTCACGCCGACCGCGCCGATGAGCGCCTCGATCCGCCTCAGCGCCGCGAAGGTGCAGAACTTCCTGCGCACCGGCGTGGTCTCGGTCAAGGTCACCGTCGATCGCGACGCCGCCCTGACCGCCACCGGCGCGATCGCGCTGGGCAGGGCAAAGGCGACCTCGGCCGCGAGCCTGAAGCTGAAGTCGGCCAAGGGCAGCGCGACGGCGGGCAAGGCGACGACGCTGAAGCTCAAGCTGACCGCGCGCGACAAGACGCGGCTGCGGTCGGCCGTGCGGGCAAGGCGCACGGCGACCGCCAAGATCTCCGTGAAGGTCTCCCCGCCCGGCCTGCCGCCGACGACCGAGAAGTCAACGGTGCGCCAGAAGGGCGCCTGAGCTAGATCTTGTGGCGCTGTAGCAGCTTGCGCCCGATGACCATGCGCTGGATCTCCGAGGTGCCCTCGCCGATCAGCAGCAGCGGCGCGTCGCGGTAGAGGCGCTCGATCTCGTATTCCTTCGAGTACCCGTAGCCGCCGTGGATGCGGAAGGCGTCCTCGACGACCTCCTTGCCGGCCTCTGACGCGAACAGCTTCGCCATCCCGGCCTCGAGATCGGAGCGCTCGCCGGCGTCCTTCAGCCGCGCGGCGCGCAGCGTGAGCAGGCGGGCCGCGTCGACCTTGGTGGCCATATCGGCGAGCTTGAACTGGATCGCCTGGTGCTGGGCGATCTGCTTGCCGAAGGTTTTGCGCTCCTGCGCGTAGCGGAGCCCCAGCTCGAGCGCGCGCTGGGCGATGCCGACGCCGCGGGCGGCGACGTTGACTCGGCCCACCTCGAGCGCGTCCATCATCTGGACGAACCCCTGGCCCAGCCCGGCCTCCTCGCCGCCGAGGATGCTCTCGGCGGGGGTGTGGTAGCCGTCGAAGACGAGCTCGGTGGACTCGACGCCCTTGTAGCCCATCTTCTTGATCTTGGGGGGCACGTCGAAGCCCTTGAACGGGCCCGTGTTCTCGCCCACCCCGGGCTCCTTCTCGCAGATGAAGCAGGTCATGCCCTTGTAGGGCGGGTCCGCCTTGGGGTCGGTCTTGACCAGGGTGAAGACGATGCCGGCCAGGAGGCCGTTGGTGACCCACATCTTCGTGCCGTTGATCTCGTAGTCGCCGTCGCCGGTCTTCTCGCCGCGGGTCTTGATCGCCTGCACGTCGGAGCCGAGCTCGGGCTCGGAGAGGCTGAAGGCCGCCCGCACCTCCCCGGTGGCCATCTTCGGCAGCCAGCGCTCCTTCTGCTCGTCGGAGCCGAACTTCATGAGCAGGTACGAGCCGATGAAGTGGGTGTTGACGATGCCGGAGATCGAGATCCAGCCGCGCGAGAGCTCTTCGACGATCATCGCGTAGGTCGTCAGGTCCAGGCCCATCCCCCCGTACTCCTCGGGGATGGTCACGCCGAACAGCCCGAGCTCCTTCATCTGCTCGACGATCGGCTCGGGGAACGCGTCCTCGTGGTCGTAGTGCTCGGCGTTGGGGATGATCTGCTCGTCGACGAACTGGTGGACCATCTCGGTGATGGCCTTCTGCTCGTCGGTCTTCGCGAACGGCTCGGTGGCGACGGCCATGTGCGGGTGATTTCTCCGGTCGGTTGGCGCTCGTGTGCTGGCCACGAGGATATCCGCGGGTTTCGCGCCCGCCCCGTAGGGATATGCCTGGTCCGTGGCTGTGAGGCTTCGCGCCCGCGACGGATTCGCGGGCCTCGTTCTCTGCGCCGGGCTGGCGCTCGCAGTGCCCGCCACCGCGCTCGCGATGCCGCCCTTGGTGCGCACCAACCCGGCGGCCAACGTCGGCGGGCAGTCGGCCACGCTGAAGGGGACGGTCACCCCGCGGGGCAAGACGACGGAGTTCTTCTTCGCCTACGGGACCACGAAGGGCTACGGCCAGCGCACCCCGACCCAGACCGTCGGCGCCGGCAACGGCGCTCAGCAGGTCGCCCAGACCGTCGGCGGCCTGAGGGTCGGCACCCAGCACCACTTCCGCATCGTGGCCACGAACCCCGACGGGACGAGCAGCGGTGGCGATCGCACCTTCCGAACCCGACCGCCGGACCCGAACGCGCTCCTGCTCACCGAGCAGCCCAACCCCCTCCTGTTCGGCCACTCGGTGGCGCTCTCCGGGCAGCTGCTCGGGCCCAACAACGCCGGGGTCGGCGTGACGCTGATGGCACGCCCGGCCAGCCAGCCGACGGGGCCGTTCAGCGTCGCCGCGGGGCCCATCCCGACCGACGCCAACGGCGGCTATGGCTTCTTCGTGCTGCCGGGGATCAACACGACCTACCACGCGGTCGCGGCCACCGCGCGCGGCACCGCCAGCGTGAACCTCAACGTGGGCGTGGTCTACAACGTCAAGCTCGGCGCGAGCCACACGCACATCCACGCGGGTTCGGTCGTGACCTTCTCCGGGGAGGTATTCCCGACCGCCGGTGGCGTGGTCTCGATCCAGAAACTCAGCAGCCGCAGCGGCCAGTACGCGACTGTGTCCTCGGCCGGGTTGGTCGCGGCCGCGCCGGTCAACGGACTGCCCAGCGCCAAGTTCTCGCGCCGGATCCATCTGCACAGCTCCGGCAGCTTCCGGGCCGTGGTGCCCGGGACGACGGACCTCAGCGAGGGGTCCAGCGGGCGCGTCAGCGTGCACGTGTCCTGACGCGGATACGCTGCGCGGCCGTGCCGCAGCCCCCGATCACGCCCGAGCTCGCGCGCCGGACCCTTCCCGGCTCGTTCCCGGGCGACCTCGGCATCGAGCTGGTCTCGATCGCCGACGACGAGGTCCACGGCCGCCTGGAGGTCGACCGCCGCCACCTGCACCCCGGTGGCTATGTCCACGGCGGCGTGTGGGTCGCCTTCGCCGACACCGTGGCGGCCTGGGGCACGTTCCGGCACCTGCGCGAGGGCCAGGACTTCACCACCGCCGAGCTGAAGGCCAACGTGTTTGCCGCCGGCCGCGCCGGCGACACGCTCACCGCCGTCGGCGTGCCCCTGCACGTCGGGCGCCGCACCCAGACCTGGGAGGTCAAGGTGCACAAGGGCGAGAAGCTGGCCGCCCTGTTCGTTTGCACCCAGATCGTGCTGCACGCGTGAACTTTGCGCGCGACGTGGTCGACGCGGCGCCGCCGGACCGGCCCGCGCTGGTGGCGCTCGGGCGCGACGGGTCGCGGCGCGAGATCGCCTTCGGCGCGGTCGCCGACCGCAGCGCGCGCCTGGCCGGCACGCTGCTGGCGCGCGGGGTCGGGCCCGGCGACGTCGTGCTCACGCTGATCGGCAATCGCCCCGAGTGGGTGGAGGCGATGATTGCCTGCTTCCGCATCGGGGCCGTCGTGCTGCCCTGCAACGAGCAGCTGCGCGCCCGCGACCTGCGCCTGCGCCTCGCGGTGGCCGAGCCGGCCCTGATCCTGGCCGACGAGCGCAACCTGCCCGAGCTCGAGGGTGCCGGGCCGGCCTGCCCGGTGCTGGCCGTTCCCGACGAGGGGCTGTACGCCGCGGCACCCGCCCCGGCGGCCGAGCTCGCTCCCGAGGACCCGTGCCTCATCGTCTTCACCTCCGGCACCTCGGGCGAGCCCAAGGCGGTCGTCCACCTGCAGCGCTATCTGCCCGGCCAGCTGGTCCAGGCCGAGCACTGGTTTGGCCCCCGCGCGGGCGAGCTGGCCTGGTGCACCGCGGCCAGCGGCTGGTCCAAGTCGGCCCGCAACGTGTTCATGGCGCCGTGGCTGCGCGGCGCCGCGGCGCTGCTGCACGACGCCCGCTTCGACCCGGCCGAGCGGCTGGACATCCTCGCGCGCGAGGGGGTGGCCGTGCTCTGCATGGCCCCGACCGAGTACCGCGTCATCGCCAAGCGCTCACAGCCCCGGCCGATCCCGGGGCTGCGCGGCCTGGTCGCCGCCGGGGAGGCGCTCGACCCCGACACTCTGGGCGCCTGGCGCGAGGCCACCGGCCTGGAGATCCGGGACGGCTACGGCCAGACCGAGACCGGCCAGACCACCGGCAACCCGGTCGGGGCGCCCGCGCGCCCCGGGTCGATGGGACGCCCGCTGCCGGGCATGCGGCTGTGGGTGGAGGACGGCGAGCTCGTGCTCGACCCGGCCACCGTGCCCACGTTCTTCGGACACTACCTGGGCGAGGCGCCACCGCAGGGAACGTGGGGCACCGGCGACCGCGTGCGCCAGGACGAGCACGGCTACCTCTACTTCGAGGGCCGCTCGGACGACGTGATCATCTCCGCCGGCTACCGGATCGGCCCGTTCGAGGTCGAGTCGGCGCTGGTCGAGCACCCGGCCGTGGCCGAGGCGGCGGTGGTCGCCCACCCCGACGACGAACGCGGCAGCGTGGTGCGGGCCGTCGTCGTGCTGCGCGACGGCTATGCGGCGGGCGACGACCTGGCTCGCGAGATCCAGGACCACGTCAAGCGGTCGACCGCACCCTACAAATACCCGCGCGTGGTCGACTTCGCGATCGAGCTGCCCAAGACCGCCACGGGCAAGATCCGCCGCGCAGCGCTGCGCTAGCCGGCGAGCACGTCGGGCGACAGCTCGGCCACGGCGCGGTGGCCGGAGAGGGCCAGCGTCAGGTCGAGGTCGGCCAGCAGGCCCCGCAGCACGGCGCGCACGCCCTCCTCGCCGGCGACGCCGAGGCCCCACACGTACGGCCGGCCCAGCAGCACGGCGCGGGCCCCCAGGGCCAGCGCCTTGACGATGTCGGCGCCGGTGCGGATGCCGCTGTCCAACAGGACCGGGAACCCGTCGGGCACCGCCGCCACCACGGCGGGCAGCGCGTCCAGCGTCGCGACGGCGCCGTCGAGCTGGCGCCCGCCGTGGTTGGAGACCACGACGCCGTCGAGGCCCGCGTCGCCCGCCCGGCGCGCGTCGTCGGCGTGCAGGATGCCCTTGAGCAGGATCGGCAGCCGCGTGCGCTCGCGCAGGAAGGCCAGGTCGTCCCAGTCCAGGGCCGGGTTGGTGGCGATGCTCGCCCACCGGCCGACCGCGGCCGGCAGGTCCTCCTCGGGCGGACGCTCGAGCTGGGCGCGGAACACCGGGTCGGTCAGGTAGTGGGCGATGCCGATGCCCTGCAGGAACGGCAGGTAGGCGGTGGCGAGGTCGCGCGGGCGCCAGGCCAGGAGCTGGTTGTCGACAGTGACGACGATCGCCCGGTAGCCGGCGCGCTCGGCCCGCCCCACGAGGCTCTCGATCACGTCGCGGTCGCGCGACCAGTAGAGCTGGAACCAGCGCGGCCCGTCCCCGCACGCTGCCGCCACCTCCTCGATCGACCGCGTGGCGGCGGTCGAGAGCACCACCGGCACGCCCAGCGCCGAGGCCGCGCGAGCCGGCGCCAGCTCGCCCTCCTCGTGGACGATGCCCTGCACGCCGATGGGCGCGAGCAGCAACGGCGCGGGCAGGTCGGCGCCGAGCAGCCGCACGCGCAGGTCGCGCGCCTCGACGTCGCGCAGCATCCGCGGCACCAGCCGCCGGCGCCGGAACGCCTCCAGGTTCGCGCGCATTGTGTCCTCGGATCCCGCGCCGCCGGCGATGTAGTCGTAGGCCTGCGCCGGGACGCTGGCGCGGAAGCGCTCCTCCCATGCCCCCGGAGCAATCGGCAACTCCGGCGCGTGGCCGCCCAGGCCGGCGCCGTAGATCTCGTACTGGTACTCGCCGAAGGGCCGCTGCGGCTCAGGTGCGCTCACGCGGCGGCACGGTAGCCGCGCCGACGCGCCGGCTGGCCCAGCGCCACGGGTCGCGCCACGGGCGCAGGGGCGCGGAGCCGGCGGGTGACCGGCTCAGCGACGACGTCCCGAAGCAGCCTTTCCAGCACGGAGAAGTCATACAGAAGGCACGATCATTGTGCCTTCTGCGCCGGATCGACGTCGCGCTACCGGCCGACGGCCTGCTCCATCCAGCGGGCGATCTGGGCGTCGGCGGCCCCCTCCTCGAAGCGCGCGAAGTGCTCGTCGGCGTAGCCGACGAAGTCGAAGTCGACCGGCGAGATGGCGCTCTGGACCACACCCCACATGGCCTCGCGGAAGTCCGAGACCAGGCGCATGAGCCGCAGGGTGGCGAAGCGGCGCGCGGTCGGCGGCTCGTTGAAGTACGCGGTCAGCAGCCACTCGTCGTCGCCCTCGTCGAAGCGAGCGTTGGCCGAGAGATTGCCGAGGTCGAAAAACCGGTCCCCCATCCCCGCGTACTCCCAGTCGACGATGCGCACGCGCTCATCGTCGTAGATGAAGTTGGACGGCATGAGGTCGCCGTGGATGGGCACCGGCGCGTGGTCGGTGCCGGTCATCGCCGCCTCGATGCGGTCGGCCAGGGCGTGGGCGAGGTCGTAGCGCTCGCCCACCGCCGTCCCGTGGGCCTCGGCCGTGGTCCGGTAGACCTCGACCACGCGGAAGGGCGCCAGCGGCACACGCAGGCGCCGGCCCCGGTGCAGCGTCTTCAGCGACTCGGCCAGGTCGGCGAGGATGTCGGGCTCGGAGACCTCCTCGGGGCGCAGCGGCCGGCCCTCGAGGTAGCGGGTGACGAGCACGTCCTCGGCGGGCAGGTAGGCGGCCACCTCGGGTCCGACGCCCATGCGGGCGGCGGTCTCGGTGGCCTCGCGCTCGGCGGCGCGGCTGATGCCCAGCGCCTTGGTGTCCTTGCCGCCGAGGTGCACGACGTAGTCGCCGCGCCCGAGGTGCACGCGGAACGTGCGCCCGCTCAGTCCGCCGTCGAGGTGGACCGGCGCGCCGTCGAGCGGTCCGAGCTGGGCCGAGAGCTTCCCCAGGACTGCATCGAGCGGCGGCGCCTGCACGCTCCCGATGTAGACCAGGACCGCCGTGAGGTCAAGGGGGCGACGGGTAGGGTTGCCGTATGGAGCGGACCGCCGCGGTCGACGCCGTGTTCGAGCCCGTCGCCCGCCCGTCGATGTTCGAGGAGACGGTCGCCCGGCTCGGCACCGCCATCCGCCTCGGCCTGCTCGCGCCCGGCACCCAGCTGCCGCCCGAGCGCGAGCTCGCCGACCAGCTCGGGATCTCGCGCTCGACCCTGCGCCACGCGCTGACCACCCTGGTGCAGAGCGGCCTGCTCGCGTCCGCCCGCGGACGCGGCGGCGGCACCTTCGTCGTGCCCCGGCCGCCGCTGGCGGGGGGCGAGGCCGAGGCGCTGGGCACCGACGTGCGCGACGTCCTCGACTTCCGGGTGACCACCGAGACCGGCGCCGTCGTGCTCGCGGCCGAGCGCCGCACCGCCGGCGACCTGAACACCCTGAGCGAGCTCGTCGCGCGTATGGCCGCGGCCGAGGCGTTCGAGGACTACCGCCTCGCCGACATCCGCTTCCATATCGGCATCGCCGAGGCGGCCCAGTCGCCGCGTCTGGTCGCGAGCATGACCGAGGTGCAGGGCCAGATGAGCGAGCTCATCGCGCTCATCCCCCACCCCGAGAAGGTCCTCACGCACTCCAACGCGCAGCACCGCCGCCTCGTCGCGCTGCTGCGCAGGCGCGCGAGCGGCACCGCCGTCGAGCTCCTGCGCGAGCACCTGGCGGGCACCGAGAACATCCTCGAGGGCCTCATGCCTGGCAACGGCAAGTAGCGACGCTCGTATAGGCTCGGTGAGTGGACCTTAACCAGCTGCGCTCGGAGGTCGAATCGGGGGAGATCGACACCGTGCTCGTGGCGCTCGCGGACATGCAGGGGCGCCTACAGGGCAAGCGCTTCACCGCCCCCCACTTCCTCGAAGCCGTCGTCGAAGACGGCGCCGAGGCCTGCAACTACCTGCTCGCCGTCGACGTCGACATGGACACCGTGTCGGGCTACGACATGTCGTCGTGGGAACGCGGCTACGGCGACTTCCACCTCATGCCGGACTTCGCCACGCTGCGCCACGTGCCCTGGCAGGAGGGGACGGCGATGTGCCTGGCCGACATCGACTGGGAGGACGGCGGGGCCGTCGTTGCCTCGCCGCGCCAGATCCTGCGCCGCCAGCTCGACCGGCTGGCCGAGCGGGGCTGGAAGGCGTACGCCGGCACCGAGCTCGAGTTCCTCGTGTTCGACGACTCCTATGAGGACGCGTGGCGCAAGCGCTACCGCGACCTGGAGCCGGGCAACCTCTACAACGTCGACTACTCGCTGCTCGGCACCGCCCGCGTGGAGCCGCTCATCCGGCGCATCCGCAACGGCATGCTCGGCGCCGAGCTCAAGGTCGAGAACTCCAAGGGCGAGTGCAACTTCGGCCAGCATGAGATCAACTTCCTCTACGACGAGGCGCTGCCCACCGCGGACGGGCACGTGATCTACAAGAACGGCGCCAAGGAGATCGCGGCGCAGGAGGGCATGGCGATCTCGTTCATCGCCAAGTACGACGAGCGCGAGGGCAACTCGTGCCACATCCACCTGTCGTTCCGCGCCGACGACGGCAGGCCGATCTTCGCCGAGCAGCCGGAGGTCTTCGACCGCTTCGTGGCCGGGCTGCTGGCGGGTATGCGCGACCTGACCCTGTTCTACGCCCCGAACATCAACTCGTACAAGCGTTTTGCGGCGGGCTCCTTCGCGCCCACGGCGATCGCCTGGGGCAACGACAACCGCACGTGTTCGCTGCGCGTGGTCGGGCACGGGTCGTCCAAGCGGGTCGAGAACCGCATGCCCGGCGCCGACGTCAACCCGTACCTCGCCCTGTCGGCGCTGATCGCGTCGGGGCTGCACGGGATCGACAACGAGCTCGAGCTCGAGCCGCCCTACGAGGGCAACGCGTACGTGTCCGACAAGCCGCGCGTGCCTACGACGCTGCGCGACGCCCGCGACGCGTTCGCGGCCAGCACCCTGGCCAAGGAGGCGTTCGGGCAGGACGTCGTCGACCACTACCTGAACAACGCGCGCGTGGAGCTGGCCGCGTTCGACGCCGCGGTGACCGACTGGGAGCTGGTCCGCGGCTTCGAGCGCTTGTGAGCCGGCCGGTCGTCGGCGTCACCGCCTCCCTGGAGGAGATGACGTCCGGCGACTGGACCGAGCTGACGGCGGGCGTGCCGGCCAACTACGTGGCCGCGATCCAGCGCGCCGGCGGGCGGGCGATGCTCCTGCCGCCCGACGCGGACGCGGCCGACGCCGTCGAGGGCGTCGACGCGCTGCTCATCACCGGCGCCGCGGGCGACACCGACCCTGCCGCCTATGGCGCCGAGCCGCACCCGAAGACCGAGCCGGTCAAGCCCGAGCGCGAGCGGTTCGAGCTCACCGCCGCCCGCGCGGCGCTGGAGCGCGGCCTGCCCGTGCTCGGCGTCTGCCGGGGCATGCACGTGCTCAACGTCGCGCTCGGCGGCACGCTCGAGCAGCACCTGCCCGACGTCGTCGGCCACGACGACCACACCGGGTCGCCGGGCGTGTTCGCCGAGCACGACGTGCGGCTCGACCACGGCTCGCTGGCCGCCCGCGCCGTCGGCGCCGAGGCTACGCGGGTCAAGAGCTACCACCACCAGGGCGTGCGCGAGGTGGCCCCCGGCCTGCGCGCCACCGGGTGGGCCAGCCGCGACGGCCTGGTCGAGGCGATCGAGGCCGACGATGGGTTCGTTCTCGGCGTGCTCTGGCACCCCGAGGAGGACGAGGAGTCCGAGGTGATCGGCGCCCTGGTCAGAGCGGCGTCACGTATGCGGCGCTGATCCCGCCGTCGACCATGAACGTGGTCGCGGTCACGTAGGACGCCTCGTCGGAGGCGAGGAACAGGGCGGCGTTGGCCAGCTCGCTGGCGTGGGCGAAGCGGCCCATGGGCACGTGGATCAGGCGCCGGGCCGCCTCCTCGGGGTCCTTCGCGTAGAGCTCGCGCAGCAGCGGCGTGTCCACCGCCCCCGGGCACAGCGCGTTGACCCGGACACCGCGCTTGGCGAACTCGACGCCGAGCTCGCGCGACAGCGCCAGGACGCCGCCCTTGGACGCGGTGTAGGAGATCTGCGAGGTGGCGGCGCCGACCACAGCGACGAACGACGCGGTGTTGATCACCGAGCCGCCGCCGGTCTCGAGCAGGTGCGGGATGCCGTGCTTGCAGCACAGGAAGACGCTGGTGAGGTTGACGTCCTGCACGCGACGCCAGACGTCGAGGCCGGTCTTCAGCGCCGAGGCGTCGTCGCTGGGCGAGATCCCCGCATTGTTGAAGAGCACGTCGATGCGGCCGTAGCGCTCGCGCACCGACGCATAGAGGTCGCGGATCGCGTCCTCGTCGGTGACGTCGACGTTGTAGTCGGCCTCACCGGCGACGTCGACGCCGACCACGATCGCGCCCTCGGCGACGAAGCGCTCGGCGGTGGCGCCGCCGATCCCGCCGGACGAGCCCGTGATCACCGCCACCTTGCCGTCGAGCCTCCCCATCGCCCGCCTCTCAGTCGGTCGCGTAGAACACGTTCTTCAACTCGGTGTAGGCGTCGAGCGCGTCCGGGCCGAGCTCGCGCCCCACGCCCGACTGCTTGAAGCCGCCGAACGGCGTGCTCACACGCACCGAGGTGTTGGAGTTGATCGACACCACTCCAGTCTCGATCGCGCGCGCCGTGCGCAGCGCCTTGGCGCCGTTGCGCGTCCACACCGAGCCCGAGAGCCCGTAGATGGTGTCGTTGGCCAGGCGCACCGCCTCGGCCTCGTCGCGGAACGGGATCACCGCGGCGACCGGGCCGAAGATCTCCTCGCGCGCCGCGCGGTCGTCGTTGGTCACCGGGCACAGCACCGTGGGCGGGAACCAGTAGCCGGGTCCGTCGGGCGCGGCACCGCGAATCGCCACCGGCGCCTCGCCGTTGACGAACGACGCGACCTGCTCGCGCTGCCCGGCCGAGATCAGCGGCCCCATCTGCGTGCCCTCGTCCAGCGGGTCGCCGACCCGCAGGGCCTCGACCGCGTCCTCGAGTGCGGCCATGAACGGGTCGAGCACCGACCGCTCGACGAGGATGCGCGACCGCGCGCAGCAGTCCTGGCCCGCGTTGCCGAACACGGCCAGCGGCGCCGCCGCGGCCGCGTGCTCGAGGTCGGCGTCGGCGTAGACGACGTTGGCCGACTTGCCTCCGAGCTCGAGCGTGACCCGCTTGATCGTGCCCGCCGCGCCGGCGGCGATGCCGCGGCCGACCGCGGTCGAGCCGGTGAACGCGATCTTGGCCACGGCAGGGTGCTCGACCAGGCGCTGGCCGCACACGCTGCCGGGCCCGACGACGACGTTGAGCACGCCCTCGGGCAGCCCGGCGTCGAGCGCGATGCGCTCGAGCTCGATGGCGGTCAGCGGCGTGAGCTCGGCCGGCTTGAGGACGACGGTGTTGCCAGCCGCGAGCGCGGGCGCGACCTTCCAGCTCGCGATCACGAGCGGGAAGTTCCAGGGGACGATCAGCCCCACGACGCCGAGCGGCTCCCGGAAGGTCATGTCGACGCCACCGTCGACGGGGATCGTCTTGCCGGTCGCGCGCTCGGGCGCGCCGGCGTAGAAGCGGAAGGTCTCGACGACCATGCCTATCTCGCCGCGTGCGTCGGCGATGGGCTTGCCGGCGTTGCGGGCCTCGAGCACGGCCAGGTCCTCGCTCCGGGCCTCGAGCGCATCGGCGAGGTCGCGCAGCAGCGCCGCCCGGTCCGCCGGGCCGACCGCGGCCCAGGCCGGGAAGGCCGCGCGCGCCCGCACGACGGCGGCGTCGGTCTCCTCCCTGCCCGCGCGCGGGACCTGCGCCAGCACCTCCTCCGTCGCGGGCTCGAGCACTGAGAGCATGAGGGACAATGGTATTCGCGGTGAGCCTTTCCCGGTCAACGAATTCTGTCGCCGTGATCGGCGGCGGCGTCGTCGGCGCCGCCGTCGCCTACACCCTGGCCCGCCGCGGCGTGGCGCCGGTGCTCCTGGAGGCCGAGGACGCGCTCGCCCTGGGCGCCAGCGGGACGAACTCCGGAATCCTCCACACCGGCTTCGACTCCGTGCCGGGCGCGCTGGAGACGCAGCTGATCCTTCGCTCGGCGGCGCTGCGCGACGCCGTGCTGGACGAGCTCGGCGTGCCGGCGCTGCGCTGCGGCGCAGTGCTGCGCCCCGGCACCGCCGAGCAGGCCGACAACGCCCGCCGCAACGGCGTCACGGTGGCGCTGCGCGAGGGCGCGCTCGAGGTCCCGGGCGAGACGGTGACCGACCCCGTCGCCTACACGCTCGCGCTGGCCGCCGCCGCGCAACGGGCCGGGGCCGAGATCCGCACCGGCGCCCGCGTGCAGGCCATCGCGCGCGCGAACCGGCGCCTGCGGGTGGGCGGCGACGTCGTCTGCGACGTCGCGGTCAACTGCGCCGGCCTGCGGGCCGACGCCGTCGCCCGTCTGGTCGGCGACGAGAGCTTCACCATCTACCCGCGAAAGGGCGAGTTCTTCGTCTTCGACGCGACCCTCGATCGCATCCTGCTCCCCGTTCCCACCAAGCGCACCAAGGGGGTGCTCGTGTTCCCCACCATCGACGGCAAGGTCGTGGCCGGCCCCACCGCACACGACCAGTCCGACAAGGAGGACTGGTCGGTGCGGCCCGAGGCCCGAGCCGAGGTGCTCGACAAGGCCGCGGCGATGCTGCCCGCGCTGGACGGCGCCGAGCCCGTCGCCAGCTACGCCGGCCTGCGCCCGGCGGGCGCAGACGGCGCCAATTACGTGATCGGGCCCTCGCCCGCGTGCCCGCAGCTCATCAACGTCGCCGCCATCCGCTCGACCGGGCTGTCGGCCTCGCTGGGCATCGGCGCGCACGTGGCGGCGCTCGTCGAGCAGGCCGGCGTCGCACTCGGCGCCGACCGGTCGCTGCCGCCCGGCGACGTCCCCGTCCCCGAGGTGCCGTGGTGGAGGAGGCGCGCATGGCTCCGCTGATCCTGGGCGTCGACGAGGGCACCACCGGCGTCAAGGCGGCGCTGTTCGACGAGCGGCTGCGCCCGGTGCGCGAGGCGCGGCGGGACAAGACGAACCGCCACCCGCAGCCGGGTTGGGTCGAGCAGGACGGCGAGGAGGTCCTGCAGGCGGTGGTCGAGGCGATCGCCGAGCTGCTGGCGGACCCGCCCGGCGAGGTCGTGGCCTGCGGGCTGGACCACCAGGGCGAGTCGGTGCTGGCCTGGGACGCCCAGACCGGCGCGCCGCTCTCCCCCATCGTGGTCTGGCAGGACAAGCGCTCGCAGGAGGTGCTGGACCGGCTCGCCGCCGATGAGCCGGAGATCCAGGCCCGCAGCGGCCTGCCCTTCGACCCCTACTTCTCGGCCGCGAAGCTCGCCTGGGTGCTCGATCGCAACGAGGCCGTGCAGGCCGCGCGCGAGGCGGGCCGGCTGCGCATGGGAACGGTGGACGCGTTCCTGTGCGATCGCCTGGGTGCCGGCTTCGCCACCGACCCCTCCACCGCCTCGCGCACGCAGCTGCAGGTGATGGGGTCGGCGGGCTTTGACCCGTGGCTGTGCGAGCGCTTCGGCGTGCCGGTCGACGTGCTGCCCGCGGTGCGCGACACCGTCGGCGACCTCGGCGCGCTGCGCCATGCCTCGTGGCCGGTGGAGCTGCCGCTGCGCGCGCAGACCGTCGACCAGCAGGCCGCGCTGGCCGGCTCGGGCTGCGTCGTGCCCGGCCGGGTCAAGGCGACCTACGGCACCGGCGTGTTCATCCTCGCGCACGCCGGCGACGCGGTGCCCGAGCCTGCGGGCGGGCTGCTGCCCACCGTGGCCTGGAGCGTCGACGGCCGGCTCGAGTACGCCATCGACGGCGGCGTGTTCACCGCCGGGGCGATGCTGGAGTGGCTGTGCCGCGAGCTCGGCGTGGCGCCCGACCCGCCGGCGCTGGGCGCGCTGGCACGCGAGGCCGACGACAGCGCCGGCGCCCGCCTGCTGCCCGCGCTGGCCGGCGTCGGTGCGCCGTGGTGGAAGCCGGAGGCGCGCGCCGTCCTGGCCGGCCTCCACGGCGGCACCACCCGCGCCAACGTCGCCCGGGCCGCCTTCGAGGGCATCGCCTGGCGCGTCGCCGATGTCGTGGAGGCGATCCGCGGCAGCGTCGACGTCGACGCGCTGCGCGTCGACGGCGGCGTGACCAACGAGCCGCTCATGCTCGCGCTGCAGGCCGACGCCATCGGCGTGCCGGTGGAGGCGGGCGGCGCCGATGCCACGGTGGCCGGCGCGGCGGCGCTGGCCGCCGTCGGCGCGGGCGTGCTGCCGTCGCTGCTGGAGGCGGCCGACCTGCTGCCGGTCGACCGCCGCGTGGAGCCGACCCGCGACGCGCAGTGGCGCGCCGCCGAGCACGAGCGCTGGCGCGCGTTCGTGTCGGCGGCGGCCGAGCTGCGCTAGCGGCGGATCAGGCGCCGCTGGCCGGGGCGGGCGGGGCCTCGGGGGTCGCGGCGGCGTCGGGCTCGATGACCCGGCCGAGGTCGTCGAGGTCGAGCGTCCGGACCGGGCCCTTGTAGCGGTTCTTGGCCGACACCATCCACCACACCCCGACGATCAGGCCGACGAGGATCACGAGCGGCGTGTAGTTGAACGCCGTCGCGTCGAAGTCGCTGTTCCAGGGCACGGCGGCGCTGGTGAACGGCAGGTCGAGCGAGATCACCGTGATGATCACGAAGATGATCGCGATCACGTTGATCCACTTGTAGTGGCGCCCGAGGTTCCACGGGCCCGGCTGGAAGCGGTCGCCCGCGCGCAGCCGCAGGTACACCGGGATGATGTAGGCGATGTACAGGCCGACGGTGCAGATGCCAGTCAGGGCGAAGAAGGCGAACGGGAAGCCTGCCTTGTTGCCCCACAGAGCCGGGATGCTGATGATCAGCGCAAACAGCGTCACGGCCAGCACCGCGTAGGTCGGGACGCGGTGGTGGTTGAGGCGCCGGAACAGGCCCCAGCCCGGTATGGCCCGGTCGCGCGAGAACGCGTACCACGTGCGCGACGCGCTGGTCAGGCCGGCCATGCCGCAGAACAGCTGGCCGACCGTCGCGATGATGATCGTGAGCTTGGCCGCCCACGAGCTCAGCGCGGTGGTGATGACCGGGATCGAGCCGCCGCCGCCACTGTTGATGTCGTTGACGTGCGTCGCGGCGAAGACGAGCGCCAGCAGCACGAGCCAGCCGATCAGCCCCGAGATCGCGACCGACTGCCACACGCCCTTGGCGGCGGCGACCGAGGCGCCGCGCGTCTCCTCGGCGGTGTGGGCGGACGCGTCGTACCCGGTGATGGTGTACATCGTCAGCAGGAACCCGATCGGCATCACAAGGATCCAGAACGGGAAGCCGCCGACGGCCCCTCCATCGAAGCCGGTGTTGTTGATCTTGTGGCCGAAGACGAAGCTCGCGCTCTGGTGGTCGCTGGGGACGAAGACGAGCAGCGCGATGATCACGATCACGCCGAGGACGTGCCAGAACACGGAGATGTTGTTGAACAGCGCGACCAGCGGCGAGCTGAAGATGTTCACGAGCGCGTAGAGCGCGAGGATGATCAGGAACAGCACGAACGTCTCGGCCAGCACGTGCTTGGCGTCGCCGAAGTTCATGCCCAGCACGTTGACCCCGTAGAGGCCGAGCAGGCTGTAGAGGAAGAACGCGGCGCCGTAGCCGACCGAGGCCACGATTCCGACGAGGCCGACGATGTTGAACCAGCCGGTGAACCAGCTCCACCCCGGGCCGCCCAGCTTCGCCGCCCACCAGTAGGGCCCGCCCGCGGTCGGGAACGCGGAGGTCAGCTCCGACATCGATACCGCGACGGTGAGGATGATGATCGCGATGATCGGCCAGCCGATCGAGATCGCCAGCGGCCCGCCTGCGTTCCAGGCCTGCCCGAAGGTCGTGAACGTCCCGGCCAGGACGGAGATGATCGTGAACGAGATCGCGAAGTTGGAGAACCCGCTCCAGGCGCGCTGGAGCTCCTCCTTGTAGCCGAGCTTCGCGAGATCCTCCGCGTCGTGCTGGTGAACGCGTTCCTCTACGTCGGCCATGCCGCTCCTCCCCTCCGAGGTGCCGTGGAAAAAGGATCGCTGAACATTCCTTTTGCCTCGGCCGCGACTCTACGCTCGCCCGCGGCGGAATGTCAACCGCGCGTGGGCGCCTTCACGAGCGTCTAGCCAGACGCCAACGGTTGAGCGAATCGAGCAGCATCACCGTGCCGCCGACGATGATCCCGATGGCGGCGAGGTTGACCAGCCACGCGCCGATTCCGATCTCGCGCGCGGGGTCGACCTCCTCGGGCAGCATGTGCCCGAGGACGAAGGCGCCGAGCGCGATCACCACGCCGCCGAAGGCGGGCGAGTCGCGGGTGAAGAACGCCGCCACGGCCACCGCGATCACCGCCGCGCCGTCCAGCGTCACGATGATGTCGGCGCCGCTGTAGATCTCCCAGCCGCTGTAGTCGCGCGGCGACAACGGCCCGGCGGTGATGAACGGCAGCAGCAGGAAGATCGGTATGAGCAGGGCGGAGACGATCGCGATGACCCGGCCTGCCGTGCCCATGGGCGGGCGACCCTAGCGCAGCACGCGGACCTCGTAGCCGGCGGCGACGACGGCCTCGACGCACTCGCGGGCGTGCTCGCGGCTGCGGGTCTCGAGCACGAGCTCGACCGCGGTCTCGCGCACGTGGAGGTCCAGGCCCTCGCGGACGTGCGAGACCTCGACCAGGTTGGCGCCGTACTCGGCCACGACGGCCAGCAGCCGCGCCAGCGCGCCCGGGCGATCGTCCATGCGGGTCAACAGCACGAGCCGGCGGCCGGCCTCGCTCTCGTGGCGGCGGGCGATCGAGGCCAGCAGGCCGGCGTCGACGTTGCCGCCCGACAGCACCGCGACCACGGTGCCGCTCCCCGGGCAGCCCACGCGGCCGCCCAGCAGCGCGGCCACGCCCACGGCGCCGGCGCCCTCGACCACGAGCTTGGCGCGCTCGAGCAGCAGGACCATCGCGTCCGCGATGTCGTCCTCGGGCACGACCACGACGTCGTCGACGTAGCGGTCCAGCAGCTCCAGGGTCAGCGCGCCCGGCTGCTTGACGGCGATGCCGTCGGCAATGGTCAGGACCCGGGCCGCGTGCACCGGCTCGCCGGCGCGCAGCGACGCCGGCACCGGCGCGCACGCCTCGGCCTGCACGCCGACGACCAGGACCTCGGGCCGGCGCTCCTTGAGCGCGATGGCCACGCCGCTGGCCAGCCCGCCGCCGCCGATGGGCAGCACCACCGCGGCGAGGTCCTCGACGTCCTCGAGCAACTCGAGCCCGATCGTGCCCTGCCCCGCGATCACGTCGAGGTCCTCGAACGGGTGGACCATGGCCAGGCCGGCCTCGGCGGCCCGCTCCTCCGCCGCCACCAGCGCGTCGATGACGTGCTCACCGGCGACGTGTACCTCGGCCCCGAGCGCGCTGGCCGCCTCGACCTTGGCGATCGGGGCGCTGGCCGGCATGTAGACCTCGCAGCGCACCCCGCGCACCCGCGCGGCGTAGGCCAGCGCCTGGCCGTGGTTGCCGGCCGAGCCGGTGACCACACCGGCGGCGCAGCCGTCGCCGAGCGCGGCGAGCTTGGCCAGCGCGCCGCGCAGCTTGAACGAGCCCGTGCGCTGCAGGTTCTCGGCCTTGAGCGCCACCGTCGCCCCGCACCGCTCGGAGATCGTGCGCGAGGACAGCACCGGCGTGTGGCGCACCACGTCGCCGAGGGCCGCGCGGGCGCGCAAAACATCGGGGGTCAAGTCTTTCCTTGCCACACCGGATCTCTGTTGTTGCAAAGAAAGACTTGACCCCTTAGTCGGGCAGGGCGACGATCGCATCGACCTCCACCTGCACGCCCTTCGGCAGGCCCGCGACGCCCACCGCGGCCCGCGCCGGCGGGTCGGCCACGAAGTAGCCGTCGTAGACCTCGTTGACCTCGGCGAAGGCCGCGATGTCGGTCATATAGACGGTCAGGCGCACGGCGTCGCCGAGGGTGGCGCCGGCGGCGGCGCACACCGCGGCGAGGTTGTCCAGGCACTGGCGCACCTGCTCGCCCGGCGTGGCCCCGACGACCTCGCCCGACTCGGGGTCGAGCGGGATCTGGCCGGAGCAGAACAGGAAGCCGTTGGATGACACGGCCTGCGAATAGGGGCCCACGGCGGCGGGTGCTCCGACGGCGGTTATGGGTTCACGGCGCTTCGGCAACGGACCTCTACCCTCGCATTGTGCCCAACGCGCTGGCGCACGAGACGTCGCCGTACCTCCTCCAGCACCGGGACAACCCCGTCGACTGGCATCCCTGGGGCGACGCCGCGCTGGCCGAGGCGCGCGAGCGCGACGTGCCGCTGCTCGTCTCCATCGGCTACTCCGCCTGCCACTGGTGCCACGTCATGGAGCGCGAGTCCTTCGAGGATGAGGAGACGGCGGAGCTCATGAACGAGCGCTTCGTCAACGTAAAGGTCGACCGCGAGGAGCACCCCGACGTCGACGCCATCTACATGGAGGCGGTCCAGGCCATGACCGGCTCGGGCGGGTGGCCGCTCAACGTCTTCGTCACCCCCGACCAGGTGCCGTTCTACGGCGGCACCTACTTCCCGCCGTCGGCGCGCCAGGGCATGCCGAGCTGGCGCCAGGTCCTGGGCGCCGTGGCCGAGGCGTGGGAGCAGCGGCGCCAGTCGATCGAGCAGCAGTCGGGCCAGATCGTCGAGCGGCTGCGGATCGGCTCGCGTCTGACCGCCTCGGACACCCCGATCACCACGGCGGCGATCGAGAACGCCGTGGCGAAGCTGCGCGACGTCTACGACCCCATCCGCGGCGGCTGGGGCTCGGCCCCGAAGTTCCCCGCCGCCAGCACGATCGAGTTCCTGCTCCGCGTAGGCGAGCCCGACATGGCGCTGGAGACGCTGCGCCACATGGCCGCCGGCGGCATCCACGACCAGGTCGGCGGCGGCTTCCACCGCTACAGCGTCGACGCCTCCTGGCGCGTCCCCCACTTCGAGAAGATGCTCTACGACAACGCCCTGCTCGCGCGCGCCTACCTGCACGGCTGGCAGGTCGCCGGCGAGGCGCGCATGCGCGAGGTGGCGGAGGGTACGCTGGACTGGGCGCTGCGCGAGATGCGCGGCCTCGAGGGCGGCTTCTACAGCGCGCTCGACGCCGACTCCGAAGGCGAGGAGGGGCGCTTCTATACGTGGACGCCGCAGGAGCTCGAGGGCCTCGACGTCGAGTCGTTCCCGTTCGAGGGGAGGCGCATCCTCGTCGGCTCGGTCCCGCGGGAGCTGCGCGCGACGCTGCTCGAGCAGCGCGCCCAGCGCGTCCGCCCGGGCACCGACGACAAGCGGTTGGCGAGTTGGAACGCGCTCATGGTCTCGGCCCTGGCCGACGCCGGCGCCGTGCTCGAGCGCGACGACTACCTCGACGCCGCCCGGGCCGCTGCCGACTTCCTGCTCACGACGATGGCCGACGGGTCGGGCGGCGTGCTGCGCACCTACAACCGCGGCGAGGCCAAGCTCCCCGGGCTGCTGGCCGACCACGCCTTCCTGCTCGAGGCGCTGCTCACGCTGTATGAGGCCACGTTCGAGGAGCGCTGGTTTGCGGCCGCGCGCGAGCTCGCCGCGACGCTGATCGATCGCTTCGCCGACGATGAGAACGGCGGCTTCTGGTCCACGCCCCCCGACCACGGCCTGCTCGCCCGGCGCAAGGACCTCGAGGACACGCCGATTCCGGCCGGCGGCTCGGCCGCCACCTTCGGGCTGCTGCGCCTGGCCGCGCTGACCGGCGACCACGCCCTGGCCGAGCCCGCTCTGGGCATGCTCGCGCTCGTCCACGAGGCGGCCCCGCGGTACCCGACCGCGTTCGGGCACCTGCTGCAGGCGCTCGACTTCCACCTCGCGCCCACCCGCGAGGTGGCGCTGGTGGGCGACGACCTCGGCCCGCTGGCGCGGACCGTGCGCTCGCGCCTGCGCCCGCACGTCGTGCTCGCCGGCGGGCCGGGCAGCGTCGACACCGCCGTGCCGCTGCTGGAGGGACGCACGCCGGTGGGCGGACGACCCGCCGCCTACGTGTGTGAGAACTTCTCCTGTCGCATGCCCGTCACCGACCCCGAGGCACTCGAGCCGCTGCTGCAGGCGTGAGCCGGATCCTCACCATCGCGTCGGGCCGGATCGCCCGGTTCGTGGTCCTGGGCGTCTGGATCCTCGTGCTGGCCGGCATCGGCTCGCTGGCGGGCAAGCTCGAGAGCGCGGAGAAGAACGAGTCCTCGTCCTTCCTGCCCGGCTCGGCCGAGTCGTCCAAGGTCCTCAAGGACACCCGCCAGTTCCCGGGCGGCGAGACCGCCGCCGCAGTGATCCTCTACCGCCGCGACGGTGGGCTGACGCCGCGCGACCTGGCCCAGATCCAGGCCGCCCGCGCGCGGCTGAACCGGAACCTGCCGGCGTCGGTCCTCGCGGCGCCGCCGATCGTCGTCTCGCGCGACCACACGACGGCGCTGCTCGTGCCCCAGCTCAAGTTCACCGGGCACCAGAACATCTTCGAGGACGCGGTCAAGGGCATGAACCGGCAGACCACGTTCGCCGACCCCGGGCTGGTGCGCAAGCTCACCGGCCCGGCCGGGTTCTCGCACGACGCCATCAAGGTGTTCGGGAACCTCAACGGGACGCTGCTGCTGGTCACCGCGGGCCTGGTCTTCGTACTCCTGGTCCTGATCTACCGCAGCCCGATCTTCTGGCTCATCCCGTTCTCGTCCGTGCTCTTCGCCGAGGCCACCGCGCGGGGGATCGCCTACCTGCTGGCCAAGGCCGGGGTGGTGGTCAACGGCCAGTCGGCCGGCATCTTGCCCGTGCTCGTGTTCGGGGCGGGGACCGACTACGCCCTGCTGCTCGTGGCGCGCTACCGCGAGGAGCTGCGCCGCCACGTGGAGAAGCGCGACGCCCTGCGGGTGGCGCTGCGGCGCGCCGGGGTGCCGATCCTGGCCTCGGGCTGCACGGTCATCCTCGCGCTGCTGTGCCTCAGCTTCGCCAAGGTCAACGGCACCTCGGGCCTCGGGCCGATCGCCGCCATGGGCATCGCCGTGGCCATGATCACCATGCTCACGCTGCTGCCCGCCCTGCTGGCCATCTTCGGCGGGCGCAAGGCGTTCTGGCCGCGCATCCCGCGCCATGGCGACTCCGGCGCCGACGAGACGCACGGCTCCTGGCGCCGCGTGGGCGAAGCGGTGGCGCGCCACCCGCGGCGGGTCACGGCGGGCACGGTCGCGCTGCTGCTCGTCTTCGCGCTCGGGCTGCTCTCGTTCAACACCAATCTCACCCAGGCCAACGGCTTCCGCGGCCATCCGGAGTCGGTGCAGGGCCAGAAGCTGCTGCAGGCCGCGTTCCCGGCCGGCGCCAGCGTGCCGGTGGACATCGTCGTCCCGCCGGGCGGCAACCCCGCGCGCGTCATCGCCGCGGTCAAGCGGGTGCCGGGAGTGGCCACCGCGAGCGTGCTCTCGCGCGGGCCGCCCGGGCTGCGCCTGCAGGCCACGCTGAGCATCGACCCCTACTCAGTCAAGGCCTACGACCTCATCCCCGACATCCGCAAGGCGGCCAAGGCGGGCGGCGACGACGGCGTGCTGGTCGGCGGCGGAAGCGCCCAGGAGGCCGACCTGCGCACGGCCGCCGCGCAGGACACGCGGCTGATCGTGCCGCTGGCCCTGGCCGTCGTCTTCGTGATCCTGCTCTTGCTCCTGCGCGCGGTGGTGGCGCCGCTGCTGCTGATGGCGACCGTGGTCCTGTCCTTCGCCGCCGCCCTCGGGATCGGCTCGTCCTTCGCCACCGAGGTGTTCGGCTTCGCCGGCCTCGACCCGTCCTATCCGTTGTTCGTGTTCGTGTTCCTGGTCGCGCTGGGCATCGACTACAACATCTTCCTGATGGCGCGCGTGCGCGAGGAGACCGTGCACTACGGCACGCGCACCGGCATGCTGCGCGGCCTCGCGGTCACCGGCGCGGTGATCACGTCGGCCGGCATCGTGCTGGCAGGGACGTTCTCGGCCCTGGCCGTGTTGCCGCTCGTGTTCCTCACCGAGCTCGGCTTCACGATCGCGATCGGCGTGCTGCTCGACACGTTCCTCGTGCGCTCGATCCTCGTGCCAGCGCTCACGTTCGACTGCGGCGACCGCGTGTGGTGGCCGTCGCGCCTATGGCGCCGCGAGGGCTATCCGGACCCGGAGCCCGAGCCGGAGGTGCCGCCGGAGGACCGGCCGCCGATCAGGCCGGCGCCTGCCCCGGGCGAGGCCAGAGCCTGAGCGCTCGCCGGAGGCCGTTCCACATCGCGCTCATACCGCTGCGCGAGCCGCCGCCGTGATCGTCGGGCGGGCCGTCCCTGCCCAGCGACCGCAGCCCGCCGCCGCGCTTGGCCGCGCCGACCTCGCGGATGGCAGCCCGGAGCTCTTCCAGCGGGCGCCCCTTCTCGACGTAGCGGTGGGCGCCGAGCTCGGAGGCGGGCCCGCGCATGCGCGCCGCCTCGAAGCCCGAGAACACGACGATGCCGGTGTCGGGCGACTGGGCCAGCACGACCGGGATGACCTCGAGCCCGTCGAGGTCGGGCATCGAGAGGTCGAGCAGCACGACGTCGGGCTGCGTCCTGCCGACCCCCTCCACCGCGTCGGCGCCGTTGCCGGCCTCGCCGACGACGGTCATGTCCGGCGCGTCCTCCAGCGCGAAGCGGACGAGCGCGCGCATGTCGGACACGTCATCGGCGACGAAGACGCGAAGAGGTGGTGTCTCGGTGGCTTCCATGACACGGCGTACGGCGTTCCAACACTCGCACATCTGGTGCCCGGCGTCAGAGCACGGGCAAGTAGCGGTCAAGCTCCCACTTGGTGACCTGGATGCGGTAGTCCTCCCACTCCTGGCGCTTGATCTCCACATAACGGTTGAACATGTGCTCGCCGAGCGTGCGGAGCACGAGCTCGGACTCCGCCGTGACCTCAATGGCCTCGCCCAAGGTCTCGGGGAGCTGCTCGATGCCGAGCCTGCGCCGGTCCTCCGGCGACAGGTGGTAGAGGTTCTTCTCCATCGGCTCAGGAAGTTCATACCCTTTCTCAACGCCCTCAAGACCCGCTTGTAGCAGTGCGGCGAAGGTCAGGTAGGGATTGCAGGCCGGATCGGGGCAGCGCAGCTCCATGCGCGTGGCCTGCTCCTTGCCCGGGTGGTAGAGCGGCACGCGCACGAGCGCGGAGCGGTTGCGGCGCGACCAGGCGCAGTAGACCGGCGCCTCGAAGCCGGGCACGAGCCGCTTGTAGCTGTTGACCCACTGGGCGAAGATCGAGCAGATCTCGCGCGCGTGGCGCAGCTGGCCGGCGATGAACGCCTTGCCCACGCCGGAGAGGAAGTACTGGTCGCTGTCGTCGAAGAACGCGTTCGAGCGCCCGTTGAACAGCGACATGTGGGTGTGCATGCCGGAGCCGTTCTCGCCGAACAGCGGCTTGGGCATGAACGTCGCGTGCAGGCCGTACTTCATCGCGTACTCCTTGACCGTGATGCGGTACGTCATGCAGTCGTCGGCCATCTTCAGCGCGTCGGCGAAGCGC
>DATBDE010000140.1:0-53740 GCA_036270095.1 Solirubrobacteraceae bacterium
CCGGTGGGGTTGGCCCCCTCGACCTTCAACCACACGTCGGTGCCGGCGCGTGCCGAGAGCCGCGGCGCGCGCACGAGCGGCGTCGAGCCCTCCTCCAGCGTGACCACCGGGTCGCCCGGCGCGAACGGCAGCCGGTCGCGGTACCGCTCGATGAGCCCGCTCAGTGAAACTCCTCCTCGATCACGCGGATCGCGCGCGGCTTGGCCCGCATGAAGTCCAGCTCGGCGATGCGGTCCAGGGCCTCGAAGAACCTCGACTCCAGCACGGGGTGCATGACCATGACCAGGCGGGCGTTCTCCCCCAGCCCCTTCTGCAGCACGGACTTGACCGAGACGCCGTGCCGGCCCAGCACGTCGGCCACCGCGGCGAGCACCCCGGGGCGGTCGGCGACTTCCAGGTGCAGGTAGAAGGACGACACGATGTCGACCACGACCTCGAGCTCGCCGCTGGTCGGCGGCGTCGAAGCGGGCGGGATCATGGCGCTGATCACGTCGCCGAGCACGGCGCTGGCCGTCTGCGGCCCGCCGGCGCCGGGGCCGGACATGGTGATCTCGGTGATCGCCGGCGACTCGACCGTGACGGCGTTGAACGGCCCGTTGACCGAGGCCAACGGGTGGTCGCCGTAGAGGAAGGCCGGGTGCACGCGCACGGACAGGCCGCCGTCGATGCGCTCGGCGGTGCCGATGAGCTTGAGCCCGAGGCCGAAGTCGCGCGCGTACTCGAGGTCGTCGGGCGCGATCTCCTCGATGCCCTCGTAGCGGACCTGGTGCAGCGAGACCGGTGTGTCGAAGGCCAAGCGGGCAAGGATCGCCATCTTGGCCGCCGCGTCGCGGCCGTCGACGTCCTCGGACGGGTCGGCCTCGGCGTAGCCGAGCCGCTGGGCCTCGGCCAGCGCCTCGGCGTAGCTCATGCCGGTGCGGGCCATCTCGGTGAGGATGAAGTTCGTGGTGCCGTTGACGATGCCGTGCAGGCGCTCGACGTGGGCGCCGGCCAGCGACTCCTGCAGGACGCGGATGACCGGGACGACGCCGGCCACCGATGCCTCGAAGCGCAGCTGCACGTTGTGCTCCCGCGCGGTGGCCCACAGCTCCTCGCCGTGCTGGGAGAGCAGCTGCTTGTTGGCCGTCACCACGTGGCGGCCCGACCGCATGGCCTGCAGGACGTAGTCGCGCGCGGGCTCGATGCCGCCGATGAGCTCGACGATCAGGTCCGAGCGCTCGAGGATGTCCTCGAAGCCGCCGCGCGAGCGGGTGAGCACGCCCGAGAGCTCGGGGCGCAGGCCGGTGATCGCCTCGACCTGATCGGCGCGCGCCGGCAGCAGCTCGGCGAAGGCCGAGCCCACGGTGCCGTGGCCGAGCAGCCCGACGTGGAACGGGGTGCCGGAGGCACGCCCGGCAATGCCGGAGGCGGGCCCCCGTTCCTTCTTACTCGACGTCACGCCTCAGCAGGTCGTCGTAGGTCTCGCGCCGGACGACCACGCGCGCGTCGCCGTCGCGGCAGAGCACCACCGGCGGCCGCGGCACCCCGTTGTAGTTGTTGGCCAGCGCGTGGCCGTACGCGCCCGTGGCGGGCAGGGCGATGACCTCGCCGGGGCGGGGGTCGGCGAGGTCGGCCGCCTCGATGAGCACATCGCCGGACTCGCAGTGCTTGCCCACCAGCCGGCAGGGGGTGCCTCCGCCGAAGCGGTCGGCGATCTCGGCCTGGTAGCGGGCGCCATAGAGCATCGGGCGCAGGTTGTCGGACATGCCGCCGTCGACCGCCACCCACGGCGGCGCTCCGGGCTTGACCGTGACAACGCGGTACAGGGTCACGCCGGCGTTGGCGGTCAGGGCCCGGCCGGGCTCCAGCAGGATGCGCTTGTCCGCGCCGAGGTGGTCGTGCACCGCCCCGACGACCGCGTCGACCCACTCCTCCAGCGACGGCGGCTCGTCGCCGTCGAGGTAGGCCACGCCGAGCCCGCCGCCGAGGTCGTAGGTGCCGAAGTCGCCCAGCGGCGCCAGCGCGGCGGCGGCGCGGGCAAACGGCGCCAGGTCGAGGAGCTGGGAGCCGATGTGGACGTGCAGGCCGTCCAGCACCACCGCGTCCGAGGCCCGCAGGCGCGCGAGCAGCGCCGGCGCATCGTCCAGCGCCACCCCGAACTTCGCGTCCCCCTGGCCGGTCGACATGGCGGCGTGGGTGTCGCCGGCGACGTCGGGGTTGATGCGCAGGAGCACGCGCACCGGCGCGGCGGGCGCGAGCGCCTCGAGCCGCCGCAGGTCGTCGGCGTTGTCGATCACCACGCAGCCCACGCCGGCGGCGACGGCGGTGCGCAGCTCGCTGTCGTCCTTGGCGTTGCCGTGCAGGTAGATGCGGGTGGGATCGACGCCGGCCGCCAGGGCCATGTGCAGCTCGCCGCCGGAGGCGACGTCGATGCTCAGGCCCTCTTCGGCCATGAGCGCGTAGACGGCGGTGACGGGCAGCGCCTTGGACGCGAACAGCACCTCGCCGTCGGCCGCGCGGGCCTCCAGGGCCGCACGCACGGCGCGCGCGCGGGCGCGCAGGTCGTCCTCGTCCAGGAGGTAGACGGGGGTGCCGAGCTCCTCGGCCAGCCCGACCGCGTCGCAGCCGCCGACCTCGAGCCGGCCGGCCTCCGTGAGGCGGCTGGAGAGCGGCCAGGCGGGCGACAGAGCGCGGGTGGCGGCCATGGCTGCTGCATTATGGAGGGGATGCGGCGCCCGGCCACCGCCCCGCCCGACCAGCTCGGGATGCACGACGGCCTCGCCTACGCCCTGTTCCTGCCAGCCGGCGCGGCCATCGGCGCCGTGGTGATCCTGCACGGGGCGGGGTCGTGCAAGGAGAGCCACTTCGACTTCGCGCGCGCCTGCCGGGCCGCCGACCTCGCCGCGGTGGCCTTCGACCAGCGCGGCCACGGCGACAGCGCCGGCGCCATGGACGGCCGCGCCGCGGCCGACGTGGCGACCATCGCCGGCGTCCTGCCCTCCGGCCTGCCCGTCGCGCTGCGCGGCTCGAGCATGGGCGGCTACCTCGCCCTGGTCTCGGCCGAGCAGGTGGGCGCCACCGCGGTGGTGGCGATCTGCCCCGCCTCGGCCGAGCACCTGGCTCAGGGGCTGGCCGACGAGCGCTTCGACTTCCGGGCCGCGCCCGGCCCGCTGCAGGCCTTCCTGACCGAGCACCCGCTCGACGCCGTGGTCCCCGACCTGCAGGCCGAGCTCCTGCTCCTGCACGCCGAGGGCGACGACAGGGTCCCTATCGCCCACTCGCGCGAGCTGGCAGGGCTGGCCGACCCGGGCCGCACGCGGTTCGTCGCGGTCCCGGGCGGCGACCACCGCTCGGTCCAGCACGACCCCGAGCTGCAGGCGCTGGCGCTGCGCTTCCTGGAGAACGCGCTCGCCGCGGACTGCTAGCTAAGCTAGTGGCCGCCGGCCAGGCCGTTGACGACGCTGGTGACCGTGTCGCTGGTGCTCTGGGTGGCGCCCTGGACGGTCTGGTTGACGGCTTCGCCGGTCTGCTTGACCGCGTCGCCGGCGCCCGGGCTGGCCTGGCCGACCGCGTCACCGGCCGCGTCGGTCGCACCCTGGACGGCGTTGCCCGCCGTCTGGCCCGCGCCCTGCACGGCCCCGCCGACGGTCTGGCCGGCGCCTTGAACCGTTTGCTGGGTGCCCTGCACCGCACCGCCGACCGCCCCGCCGACGGTCTGCGTGGCGCCTTGGACGGTCTGCTGGGTGCCCTGGACGACGCCGCCCACGGCCTGGGTGGCGCCGCTGGTCACGCTGCCGGTGTTCACGCCGCCACCGCGGGTGCCGCCGCCGCCCGCGGCGCCGCCGCCGGTGGTGCCGCCACCGCCACCGCCGCCGGTGATGCCGGTGACGCGCGGGGTCGTGGGACCGGCGAGCGTGCGGCCGCCGCCGGTGGGGCCGCCGGGCCGGGCCGAGGTGGCCGGGTTGACGGCCCCGAGGCTCGTGGTGTTGCCCAAGACGGGCGGGCCGCTCGGATTGGGCGCAACCATCGCCGCCGCGGCCGAGGCGCTCGCCGCCGCCGGCGAGGCCGCGCGGGTGCGCACGGCGACCGGGGCCGCCTGACGGGCGGAGTCGTCGACGACCATGCGCTGCACCTGGCTTGAGCCCAGCCCGCTGCCGGGCCAGCCATTGAAGGCCACGATGGCGCCGACCACGATGAGCGTGCAGATGGCTGCCGCCACCAGTGACCCGGTGGTGCCGATCCCTGCGATATAGGCTCGTGTCGCCCGCATAGTCGTCCCGAACCCCAGCAGTTCCTATCGGCGCAAGAGCCGCGGAGCTTTAACCGCTCCTTACCCACCCCACAGGGTACGTCGAACGCGATTCAGGCCAACACCGTGGCGCGCGCGTTGTCCGCGCGCTGACGAATCCCGCCGTGGCGCCGCCGCACGACCAGGATCCAGACCACGCCCGCCACGATCAGGCCCAGGCTCTCGAGCTGGGGCGCCGTGAGCCCCGCGGCGACCTCGCTGTTGCGGCGGATGAACTCGATGAGGAAGCGCTCGAGCCCGTAGAGCACCAGGTACCAGGCGAACAGGATCCCGGGGCGGAACTGGTCGCGGTTGCGCCACAGCCACCAGGCGATCAGCCCCACCGCGATGGTCTCGTAGATCGGCGTGGGGTGGACGGCCTGGGTGGTCGGCACGGTGCCGTGCGGGTAGCTCATCGCCCACGGGCCGCCCCACGGGATCCCGTAGTCGCCGTCGCCTGAGACCTGGCAGCCGATGCGGCCGACGGCGTAGCCCAGCGCCAGCGGGACACAGCAGATATCCAGCAGCTGGACGTTGAACATCTTCCGCCACGCAGCCCAGCCGAGCACCGCCGCCGCGCCACCGAGCGCCCCGCCGTACCAGACCAGCCCGGTGCCCGAGAACAGGCTCCCGAGGTCGCCGTGCTGGATGACGAAGTAGACCTTCGCCCCCACCACGCCGCCCACGAGCGCCGCGAACACGATCTCGTAGGTCCAGTCGAGGGGCTTGCCCAGCTCCTTCAGGCGGCGGCCGATGACGAGGCCGGCGGCGAGGAACCCCACGGCGAACATCACCCCGAACGTCTTGATCGAGATCCCGAAGACGTGGATCGTCGGCTGCACCGCGGCGAAGACTAGGCCGCGCGCGCGTTAAGGGATTGCTCAGGCCGCTTTGGCATCATGCTCTGCGATGGCTCAGCCCAGAGAATTCGGCAAGGACACTGGACTTCAGTTCCGGATCGTCCTCGTGCTCTTCCTGCTCGGCGCCGTGTACGCCGTGCTCGTCGCCGCGCTCATCGCCGCGGGCGTGAACGCGGCGCTCGTCGGCGTCATCGCCGTCGTGCTCCTGCTCGTCCAGCTCTTCGCCTCCGACAAGATCGGTCTGGCGGCCATGGGCGCCCACGAGGTCACCCCCGACCAGGCGCCGGAGCTGCACGCGATGATCGAGCGCCTGTGCGTGCAGGCCAACCTGCCCAAGCCGAAGGTCGCGATCGTCGAGACCCAGGCGCCGAACGCGTTCGCGATGGGCCGGTCGCCCAAGAACGCAACCGTGTGCGTGACCACCGGCATTCTCCAGCTGCTCAGCCCGGCCGAGCTCGAGGGCGTGCTCGCGCACGAGCTCACCCATGTGCAGAACCGCGACGTGGTGGTCATGACGCTCGCGTCCTTCTTCGCGACAATCGCCGCCTACATCGTGCAGTTCGGCTTCTTCTTCGGCGGCGACGACGACAGCGAGGAGGGCGGCATCGGCGTGCTCGGGCTGATCCTGGTCTCGCTCGTCGTCTACGCCGTGTCGTTCGTGCTCCTGCAGGCGCTGTCGCGCTACCGCGAGTACGCGGCCGACCGCGGCTCGGCCATCATCACCGGCCGCCCCAGCGCGCTGGCCTCGGCGCTTTTGAAGATCTCGGGCGCGAGCGAGCGCATCCCCGCCCAGGACCTGCGCGCCACGCAGAAGCTGAAGGCGTTCTACATCTACTGGCCCTCAGCGCGCGAGCTGATCGCGAGCCATCCCTCCACCGAGCAGCGCATCGCGGCCCTGCAGCGGCTCGAGGCGCAGCTCCAAGGCGTCCCCGCCGCCGCCTGAGTGGGATTCTTCGACGTCATCACCGGCAAGCGCAAGCTGGCCAAGCCGGCGCCCGACCGGCTGTTCGCGATGACGACGGCCTACGTCACCTTCGACACCGAGCTCGATCTGGTCTCGCGCGGCAAGGCCGCGATCGTCTTCCAGGCGCTGGCCACGGCCGACTTCAAGAGCATCGTCAAGGACATGGAGGAGGTCGTCCGCGCCACCGGCGACGAGACCGGCACCACCATCGAGACCGAGGATGACAAGTTCGGTTACCGCTGGATGATCCTGCGCGACGACGACTTCGAGGACCTGGTGGTCGGCATCAACGCGGTGTCGACCGCGCTCGAGGGCGGCGGCTACGGCGAGCGCATTCTGTGCGCCGTGTTCGCGTTCGAGGAGCGCGCGTCCAAGCGCCCCGTCTACTGGATCTACAACTACAAGCGCGGCGCCTTCTACCCGTTCGTGCCCGCGGGCACGGGCCAGGCGCGCGACAACGAGACCGAGCTGCGCCTGAAGGCCCGCATGGGCCCCGAGCTCCCGATCGAACAGGAGCTCGAGCGCTGGTTCCCCCTCTGGGGGATCCCGATCTAGCCGGCCTTCGCGACGAGGGTCAGGCCCTTGTCGACGCTTCGGGGCGTCTAGCCCGGGATGATGCCCTCGCCGGTGAACTCCCTCCCCGCCTCGGTGAAGGTGAGGTCGGGCGGCGGGAGGATCACGTCGGACACGGAGAGATCGTCGCCGTCGAGCGCCGGCGCAGCGCGCACGAGCGCGAGCATCTCATCGAAGATCGACTGGAAGCGCGCCTCGTCACCGGCGTCGACGGCTTGCACCGCCGCGTTGTCGAGCTCGTTGAGCTTTGCCGTCTGGGCCTCGTCGAGCACGTACTGGCCGTCCGTCGCGATGCGCGCGATCACGAAGCGCCGCCGGTCTCCGGCGTCTTGCCCGCCTCGAGCTCCCCGGCGCCGCCCCCGGGCCCAGCGCCGAGCTCGGCCTTCATCTTGGCCAGCTCGTCGTCGACCTGGCTCGCGGACGTCAGCGACTCGAGCTGGCGGTCGATGTCGTCCTTGCCGTCGCCGAGCTGCGTGATGTCGTCAAACGTGCCCGCGGCCTCGAGCTCCTCGACGGCCCCGGCGCGGGCCTTCATGTTCTCGGTCTTGTCGACGGCGCGCTGCATGGCCAGCCCGACGTCGGCCATCTCCTCGCCGACGCCGCTGGCGGCCTCGCCGATCCGCACCTGCGCCTCGGCGGCGGAGTACTGCGCCTTGATGACTTCCTTCTTGGACCGGAAGGCGTCGATGCGCTGGCGCATCTGCGCTTCCTTGTCGATCAGCTGCTGCTGCTGGGCTTCCAGCTCGGTGACCTGCTGGTCGAGGCCCTGGAGCTCGTTCTGGATCGCCGTCTTGCGCTCGAGCGCGGTGCGGGCGAGCTCCTCGTTGCCGGAGGCCAGCGCCTGGCGCGCCTGCGTGTCGAGCTTGACCACCGCCTGCTCGTGTTTCTGGGTCTGGAGCTGGAGCCGCTTCTTGGCGGTGACGACGTCGGCGATGCCCTTCTTGACGTTCTGCAGCAGTTCCAGCTGCTTCTCGTATGAGTAGTCGAGGGTCTCGGAGGGGTCCTCGGCTCGATCGAGCAGCTTGGACACCTTCGCCTTGATCATTGTCGAGAAGCGCCCGGAGAGTCCGGCCATCACAGCTCCTTGCAGGGGTCGAGTTCGTCCGACCCAGCCTACTAATCCCGGGCTGCTGCTTGCTAAAGCCCGTCGAAGTGGCGCGCGTCGTAGCCGGTGTTGTTGCGCAGCCGCTTGCGCCAGCGCGGGCCGTTCTGCCCGTTGAGGTCGCCCGCCTTGCTCGTGTCCAGTCGCAGGCCGGCGATGACCATGTACGCGTGGCTCGGGTTCGTGTACACGGTGATCCAGGCGCCGGGGCCGTCGACGCCCCAGCCCTCGAGGTCGCTCGAGTCCTCGGGCACGTCGAGCAGGCCGCCGCCGTGCAGCGCGTAGGAGACGGTGCCGGAGCAGTCATAGCCCTCGTCGACGAAGTCCTGGTGGCCGCCGCCGTAGACGTAGGGCATGGCCTGGAGCTGGTTGCCGGCCCAGATCGCGTACTTGACCGCGTCGGGGGCGTTGGCCGGGGCGAGGGCCTGCCCGTCGGGGCCGAGCTTGGCCCTGTTGCCCGGCACGGTGCCGCCGGGGGTCACGGTGGCGGGCGGCGGGGCTGGCGTCGGCGGGGGCGCGGTCGGGACGGGCGCGGGCGCCGGGGCGGGCGCGGAGCTCGTGCCGCCGGGACCGGCAGCGCCGCCGCTGGAGGCAAAGGCAGTGGGGACGAAGACCGCCGCGATGCCCAAAGCCAAAAGCCAACTGCGTAGCAGCGCGCGCACAGCCATCCCCTCTTTCGTGG
Organism: Solirubrobacteraceae bacterium; assembly: GCA_036270095.1. Classification (GTDB taxonomy): domain Bacteria; phylum Actinomycetota; class Thermoleophilia; order Solirubrobacterales; family Solirubrobacteraceae; genus DATBDE01. The sequence continues at coordinate 8,449 of DATBDE010000140.1, forward strand.
GCCTACGGGGTTAGCTGACGGGCTGCCGTAGAAAGAGCCAACGGCTTCCGCGGACTACCGCGAAATTCGCCCCAGCCGGACGAGTCCGGCTTTGGTTCCCCCGTTCCCCGGGACCCCCGGGGATTCGGCGTGGCGCGGGAATATAACGAAGACGCCGACGGGACCGTGCAGTCCCGCGGTCACCGGTCATAAAGCCCGCAGTTTCCGAACGAAGCGGCGCAGTTATGGAGCCACTAGGCGGCTTCGTCGAGCGCCGCTTGGGCGGCCTCGGCGACCTGCCGCCGGCGTTCGGCGACCTGCATGCGCGAGACGACCAGCCGCTGCACCTGGGCCGTCCCCTCGAACAGCTGGTAGATCTTCGCGTCGCGGAACCACTTCTCGAGCGGGTGGTCGGTGAGGGCCGCCTCGGGGCCGACCAGATCCATAAGCGCCGTCGTGGCCCACATGGTTACGTCGCCCGCCTTGAGCTTCGACATCGAGCCCTGGCCCGCGGTCATCGGGATGCCGTTACGCCCCATCCACGCCGCCCGCCAAACGAGTAGGCGCGCGGCCTCGATCTCCGTGGCGACATCGGCGAGCACCTGCTGGATGCGCTGCTCCTCCAGCAGCGGCCCGCCGTCGGGTGCGGTGCGGCCATCGAGGTGGTCGAGCGTCCACTCGTAGGCCGCGCGGGCGATGCCGAGCGCGCTCGCGCCCACGAACGGGCGCGTGACCTCGAACGTGGCCAGCGCGCCGGAGGCGCCGCTGCGCTGCCCGCTGCGGGCGCGCTCCAGCTTGCGCTCGAGCTTGTCGAGGCCGCCGAGCAGGTGGTCCATGGGCACGCGCACGTCCTCGAGCACGACCTCGGCGGTCTGCGAGGCGCGGATCCCGAGCTTGTCCTCCTTCTTGCCCATGGACAGGCCGGGCGTGCCCTTCTCGACCACGAACGCGGCCTGGCCGCGGTGGCCGAGCGCCGGGTCGATGGTCGCGACGACGACGTTGACGTCGGCGATGCCGCCGTTGGAGATGAAGACCTTGGTGCCGTTCAGGACCCACTCGTCGCCCTCGCGGCGCGCGGTGGTGCGCAGCGACTTGACGTCCGAGCCGGCGCCGGCCTCGGTGACCGCGTAGGCGCCGAGCCGGATCTCGTCGCCGAGGCCGAAGACCGCGGGGATCCAGCGGGCGATCTGCTCGGGCGTGCCCGAGGAGGCGATCCCGGCTGCGGCCAGCGACGACGCCTGGATGGCCAGGGCGATGCCGGCGCAGCCCCAGTGCAGCTCCTCCGCGTAGATGACCGAGCGCAGGCCCTCGCTGTCGGTGGCCATGCTCTGGATGTGGTCGAGGCCGTGCAGGCCCCAGGCGCGCGCCTCGCGGATGATCTCCCACGGCACCTGCTGCGTGCGGTCGTACTGGGCGGCGGCCGGGCGGATGATCTCCTCGGCGAACCGGTGGCAGTGCTGCTGGTACCCGAGGGTCTCGTCGCTGAGGCGGAAGTCCATCATCCGAGCTTAACGTACGGTGGCGTTCAACAGACCCGGCATGGTTATGCTCGGCCGGGATGCCCCGCCGTCCCCTCGCCGCGCTCGCCCTTGCCTGCGCTGCCCTCGTCGTCGTCGCGGGCTGCGGCAAGTCCGAGGACCAGGGCACGGCGCCCACGCCCCAGATCGGCAAGCAGGGCACGCAGCCCAAGGCGGCCCAGCAGCTCGGCTTCCCGACCTTCGCCACCCGCAACACCACGCGCGTGGGCGGCGCCGACGCGGTAGCCGACGCCGCCGCCGTGGCCGAGGCCGTGTTCCCCGGCACCGCCGACGTGACCCGGCCCGGCGCCGTCACCCTGGTCGACGCCAACTCGTGGCAGGACGGCGTTGCGGCCAGCGTGCTCTTCTCGCTGCCCCTGCGCGCGCCGATCCTGCTCACCCAGGGCGGCGACGTGCCCGGCGCGACCTCGTCGGCGCTCAAGGCGCTCAGCCCGCGCGGCGAGCCCAAGGCCGAGAACGCGCAGGTGCTGCGTATCGGCGCGGCGGCCGAGCCCGACGGCCTGAAGGCCAAGGCGATCGCCGGCAACAACGTGTTCGCCACCGCGGCGGACATCGACAAGCTGCAGAGCAGCGCCGCCGGCAAGCCTTCGTCGGAGGTCATGATCGCCTCGTCCGAGCGGCCCGACTTCGCCATGCCGGCGGCGGGTTACGCGGCCAAGTCCGGAGACCCGGTGCTGTACTCGCGCGCCAACCAGCTGCCGCCCGAGACCGCGGCCGCGCTCAAGCGCCACAAGAACCCCGACATCTTCATCCTCGGCCCCGAGTCGGTGGTCTCCAAGGCGGTCGAGAGCAAGCTGCGCAAGCTCGGCACGGTGACGCGCATCCAGGGCCCCGACGCGGTGACCAACGCCATCGCCTTCGCCCGCTACACGAACGGGAAGTTCGGCTGGGGCGTGGTCGACCCCGGCCACGGCCTGGTGTTCGAGAACAGCAAGCGCCCGCTCGACGCGGCCGCAGCCTCGGCCCTGTCGGGCACCGGCCCGTACGGCCCGCTGCTGCTCGTCAGCAACCCCGATCAGATCCCCGAGCTCGACCAGCGTTACCTGCTCGACATCCAGCCCGGCTACGAGAAGGACCCCGTGCGCGGCGTTTACAATCACGGCTGGTTGATCGGCGACGAGGCGGCGATCTCGACGGCGGTGCAGGCGCGGATCGACGCCCTCCTGCAGATCGTCCCGGTGGACAAGGGCTCGAGCTCGCAGCAGCAGGACGGCGGGACGAAGACCACCACCACCACCGCGCCGCCGAAGAGCGGCAAGGCCGCGAAGCCGTCCAACGACGCGAACAAGACCAAGACCACGAAATGAGCGAAGCCGAGCACCCCGCCCGCCGCACCCCCGATCACGAGGTCACCGTCGAGGACGTGCGCCAGCTCATGGGCGCCTCGACCCCGCACTTCGCGCTGCAACTGCGCAACCGCATCGCCACGCTCATCCGCGGCCTTCCGCCCGACCACCCGGCCCGGCTCGAGGGCGAGCGCGAGATCGCCCGCCTCGAGCGCATCGCCTACGTGGGCGAGGTGCGCGGCGAGCCGGGCGAGGACGGCGAGCGCCCGCTCCCGAGCCTGCACGTGCCCGGGTAGGCGCCTCGTGAGCGCCACCGCGGCCGCCGCCGCCGAGCGCGCCCGGCCGCTGCTCGCCGCCGAGCACCGCGACGCCCCGCTCCACAGCGGCGTCATCGACCTCATTGCCGACGACGGGTTCGCCACCACCGGCGGCGCCCAGCGGCTGATGTTCACCGACGTCGTCCCGGCGATCTACGAGCGCTGGTGGCGCCCCGGGCTGGGCCGGCTCCTCAAGGGCGCGTTCGGCCCCGACATGGCCGACGAGCGCCGCATCGCCCGGCTGCTGCTCGGCCTCATTCCCGGCGACGGCGTGCTCGATGTGGCCTGCGGGCCGGGCAACTTCACGCGCGACTTCGCCCGGGTGGTCGGCTCGACCGGGCTGGCCGTGGGCATCGACGCCTCCCCCAGCATGCTCGCCCGCGCCGTGCGCGACACCCCCGGCGCGGACCACGACAACGTCGCCTACGTGCGCGGCGACGCCGTGGCGCTGCCCTTCCGCGACCAGAGCTTCGACGCCGTCTGCTGCTTCGCCGCCATCCACATGTTTGCCGACCCCTTCGCGGCGCTCGACCACATGACCCGGGTCCTGACCCCGGGCGGGCGCATCGCGCTGTTCACGTCGGCGCGCGGACGCACGCTGCCGCTGCGCGCCTGGGACGGCTTCGTGGGCGAGCGCCTGACCGGCCAGCGCATGTTCGAGCACGACGAGGTGACCGGCGCCCTGCGCGAGCGCGGCTACGTCGACGTGCAGCAGCTCACGACCGGGATCACCCAGTTCGTGGGCGGCCGGAAGGCGCAGTAGCCTCGAACGCCCGATGAACATCGGCCTCTACCTCGCCTACTGGCCCTGGCTGACGCTCGATGAGCAGGTCGAGCTCGCGGTCGTCGCCGACGATCTGAGGATGGACTCGGTGTGGGTGGCCGAGGCGTGGGGTCAGGACGCGGTCTCGGTGCTCGGGCTGCTGGCGGGCCGGACCGAGCGCGTCGCGCTGGGCTCGGGCCTGCTCCAGATCCCCGCGCGCCAGCCCGCCGCCACCGCGATGGCCGCGGCGACGCTGGACGTCATGAGCGGCGGTCGCTTCCGGCTCGGGCTGGGCGTGTCCGGTCCGCAGGTCTCCGAGGGCTGGTACGGCGTGCCCTTCGCCCGCCCACTCGTGCGCACGCGCGAGTACGTGGAGATCGTGCGCGCGGCGCTGGCCCGCGAGGGGCCGCTCGAGTACGCCGGCGAGCAGTGGACGCTGCCGCTCCCCGACGGGCTCGGCCGGCCGTTGAAGCTGCTGGCGCGCCCGGTCCAGGAGCGGATCCCGGTCTACCTCGGCGCCGTCGGCCCGCGCGCGATCGAGCAGGCCGGCGCCATCGCCGACGGCTGGCTGCCATTCATGCTCGATCCCGAGCAGCTCGCACTGATTGCGCGGGGGGCGGAAAGCGCGGGTCGCGCATTGGAGGACATCGACGTCTGCCCCGTGCTGCCGCTGGCGGTCGCGGACGACGTCGCCGCGGCGCGGGATCAGGTCCGGCCGTGGCTGGCCTTCTACCTGGGAGCCATGGGCGCACCGAGCAAGAACTTCTACGTCGAGGCGGCCGACCGCAACGGGCACGGCGACTCCGCCCGCGCGGTGCAGGAGCGCTTCCTGGCCGGAGACCGCGCCGGCGCCGCGGCAGCGCTGAGCGACGCGGTGATCGACGAGGCGGCGATCGCGGTCACGCCCGACGGCCTCGAGGAGCGTGTCCGCGCGGTGTTCGCCGGCGGCGCGACGACCCTGCTGGCGCTGCCCATGGGCCCGGACAAGGCCGGCGGCGCACGCGCCCTGGCGGAGGTGGGTGCCCGGGTTGGCGGTTGAGCCCGACGCGCGGCCGGAGGGGATCCCGGGCTCGACCCTCCCCGGCCCGTTCCCGGTCGGCTCCTACGCGCAGCGCCTGCGCGACTGGCTGCGCGGCCGCGCGCGCGTACAGCTCTTCGGCGAGGTGTGGTCGCTTTCGGTGGGCCGCGGGGCCAAGGTCTACTTCGAGCTGCGCGACGGCATCGGCGCCGTGCCGTGCTCGATGTGGCGCGACGAATGGGACGCGCTCCGGATCGATCGCGCGACGCTGGCCGACGGCGTCGAGGTCGTGGTCGCCGGAGGCCCCGACTACTACCCGGGGTCGCACACCTCCTCGCCGTCCTTCTCCTTCCTCGTCGCCGACCTCCGCGTGGCCGGCGAGGGCGACCTGCTGGCCCAGCTCGACCAGCGGCGCAAGGCGCTGGCGGCCGAGGGGCTGCTCGAGCCGCAGAAGGCGCTGCGCCGCCCGGTCCTGCCGCGCACGATCGGCGTGGTCACGGGCGAGCGCGGCAAGGCCCGCGACGACGTGCTCGCGGGCCTGCGCCGGCGCGGCTGGGCGGGCCGGCTGGTGTGGGCGTTCGCGCCGGTGCAGGACCGCCACGCGGCGCCAGCGATCGGGCGCGCGGTGCAGGACCTGGCCGCCGGGGGCGTGGACGTGATCGTGGTGGCGCGCGGCGGCGGGTCGCTGGCCGACCTGTTCGCGTTCTGCGACGAGACCCTCTGCCGCACGGTCGCGCTGCTGCCGGTGCCGGTCATCGCCTCGGTCGGGCACCACACCGACCGCACGCTGATCGACGACGTGGCCGCGGTGAGCTGCTCGACCCCGACGCACGCGGCCGAGACGGCGGTGGGGATCGACTGCGCCCGCGCCCGCACGGAGCTGCTCGCGTCGGGGCGGCGGCTGTCGGTGCAGAGCCGCCGGGCTGTGCTCGAGCGCGCCCGCGGCCTGGCCCAGCTCGCCCGCGCCCCCGCCGAGCACGTGGCCCGCCACCGGCGCCGCCTGCACCAGCAGATGCGCGAGATGCGCGCCAGCGCCCGCCGCCGGGTCGGCGACGAGCGCGACCTCGCGCGGCGCCACCTGGTCGTGCTCGAGCGCAAGGCCACGGCCGCCACCGGCGCCGGGGTGCGCGAGCGCGCCCGCGACCTCGAGCGCCTGCGCCTGGCCCTGGACGCCCACGACCCCGAGCGCACGCTCGAGCGCGGCTTCGCGCTGGTCGAGGACGACGCCGGCGAGCCGGTGACCAGCGCGCGGCGCGCCGCCGAGCTCGACGGCCTGGCCGTGCGCTTCGCCGACGGGCGCCTGCGCGTCCGCCGGGATCGCCAGGAGCGCCTGTTCTGATGGAGGCCGCCGACCAGCGCACCTACGAGACCGCGACGGCGCGGATCGAGGAGATCATCCGCCGCCTGGACTCGGGCGAGGCCGGCCTGCGCGAGACGCTCGACCTCGTGCGTGAGGGCCGCGAGCTGGTCGAGTTCTGCGCCGCCGAGCTGGAGGCGGTGGGCCAGGGCCTCGAGGAGCTGCGCCTGGAGGAGCTCGTGGCGCGGCTCGAGGCGGGATCACGACCGACGGAGACCGAGTGAGCACCTACGACCTGATCGCCGACCTCCCGCTCGAGGTCGAGGACTACGCCCTGGAGGCGCTCGAGCGCGACGTCTCCTCCGCGTTCACCCGCCTGTCCACCGTGATCCACCTCCGCGGGGGCGGCGAGGAGGGCGTCGGCGAGGACGTCACCTACGACGGGCTCGACCACGTGGCCTTCCAGGACGCCGGGCCGACGCTGCCGCTGGCCGGGAGCTTCACCACGCGCACGTTCGCCGACCACCTGGAGACGCTCGACCTGTTCCCGGCCGAGCCGGTGCGCGACGTCTCGCGCCTCTACCGGCGCTGGGCGTTCGAGAGCGCGGCGCTCGACCTGGCCCTGCGGCAGGGCGGACGGCCGCTGCACGAGGTGCTGGGGCGCGAGCCGCGCCCGGTGACCTTCGTCGTCTCGCTGCGGCTGGGCGAGCCGGCGACGCTTGCGCCGATCACCCAGCGGCTCGAGCTCTACCCGCTGCTGCGCTTCAAGCTCGACCCCACCGCGAGCTGGACGCCCGAGCTGATCCGCGACCTCGCCCTCAGCGGCGCGGTGGACTCGGTCGACCTCAAGGGCGCCTACCGCGGCACGGTGGTCGACAACCCGGCCGACCCGGTGCTGTACCGGCGCGTGGCCGAGGGGTTCCCGGAAGCGTGGATCGAGGACCCCGACCTCGAGAGCCCCGAGGCGGCCGACGCGCTGGCCGACGCGCATGACCGCATCACCTGGGACGCGCCCATCCATTCCGTCGTCGACGTCGAGCGCCTGCCGTTCCGGCCCAAGATGGTCAACGTCAAGCCTTCGCGCTTCGGTGCCATCCGCGAGCTGTTCGGCGCCTACGACTACCTGGCCGAGCACGGGATCGGCGTCTACGGCGGCGGGCAGTTCGAGCTCGGGCCGGGGCGCGGGCACATCCAGTACCTCGCGTCGCTGTTCCATCCCGACACGCCCAACGACGTCGCGCCGGGGGGCTACAACGCGCCCGAGCCCGGCCCGGGGCTGCCGCTCAGCCCGCTGGAGCCTGTGCCCTCCGCGGTCGGCTTCCGGTGGGGGTGAAGGTCGCCACCACCTTCCGCGAGCGCCTGATCGGCCTCGCCTTCCGGCGCGAGCCGCCAGCCGACGGCCTTCTGCTGCCGCGGACGCGCTCGGTGCACACGTTCGGGATGCGCTTCGCGCTCGACCTGCACTGGCTCGACCGCGACGGCGCGGTCGTCCGCGTCGACCACGCGGTGCCGCCGCGGCGGCTCAGGACCTGCCTGCGCGCCCGGTCCGTGCTCGAGGTGCCGGCCCCCTAGACGGCGTCCAGCGCCTCCACGTCGCCGGCGTCGAGCGCCAGGTCGGCCGCGGCCAGGTTCTCCTCCAGGTGCTGCAGCGACGAGGTGCCGGGGATCAGGAGCACGTTCGGGGAGCGCTGCAGCAGCCAGGCCAGCGCGACCTGAGCCGGCGTCGCGCCGTGCTTGTCGGCCACGCCAACCACGGTGGGGTGCTCGGCGATCCGCTGGCGGCCATCCCCGAAGGCGGAGCCGAGCGGGAAGAACGGCGTGAAGGCGAGGCCGCGCTCGCGCGTGGCCTCCAGCAGTGCCTCGCTCGTGCGGTCGAGCAGGTTGTAGCTGTTCTGCACGCCCGCGATCTCGGTCAGCGCGCTGGCCTCGTCGAGGTCGGCGACGGTGACGGCGCTGAGGCCGATGAGGTCGACCTTGCCCTCGTCGCGGAGGTCGACGAGCGCGCCGAGCGACTCGGCCAGCGTGGGCGCGTGGGCCTGGGCATCCACCGCGCCGGCGAGCAGCCGCAGGTTGACGAGGTCCATGCGCTCGAGCCGCAGCGTGCGCAGGTTGTCCTCCACCCCGGCGCGGAGCTCGTCCGGCCGCAGCGCCGGCAGCCACTCGGCGTTCGGGCCGCGGCGCGCCCCGACCTTGGTCACGATGCGCAGGCCTTCCGGGTACGGGTGGAGCGCATCGCGGATGAGCTCGTTGGCCACGTCGGGCCCGTAGTACTGGGACGTGTCGATGTGGTCGACGCCGAGCTCGACCGCGCGGCGCAGGACGGCGATCGCCGCGTCGCGGTCGCGCGGTGGCCCGAAGACGCCCGGGCCCGGGAGCTGCATCGCGCCGAAGCCCATGCGCTGGACGGGGCGTCCGTTGAGGGGAAACGTGGTCTCGGTCATGCCGCACAACGTGCGCTACGGTCGGCGCAGGGACAAGGGGACGATCGATCGTGGGAGCAGCACCACCACCCTCCGCCCGGCACGCCGAGCTCACGGACTTCCTGCGCACTCGGCGCGCCCAGGTCACGCCCGAACGGGTCGGCCTGGAGGCCAACGGGCGCCGGCGCACGCCGGGCCTGCGCCGCGAGGAGGTGGCCCAGCTCGCCGGCGTGGGGCTGTCTTGGTACACGTGGCTCGAGCAGGGGCGCGACATTCACCCCTCCGCTCACGTGCTGGACGCGATCGCCCGCGTCCTCGCGCTCGACGCCGCCGAGCGCGCCCACCTGTTCCACCTGGCCCGGGTCGAGCTGCCGCTGCCCGAGGGCGACTACCCGCGCCAGGCCTCGCCGGAGCTGCGGGCGATCGTCGCCGGGCTCGTCCCCCACCCTGCCTTCGTCACCGGCCCGCGCGCCGACCTGCTGGCCTGGAACCGGCCCGCCGTCGCGGTGTTCACCGATTTCGGGGCCATGCCGCCCGAGGGGCGAAACCTGCTCCGGTGGCTCTTTGCCGACCCGGCCCGCGACCACACCGCAGCGACCTGGGAGGATACGGCCAAGCACACCCTGGCGCGCTTCCGCGCCCAGCACGCGCGCCGGCCCGACGACCCGAGCTTCGCCGCGCTGATCGAGGAGCTCAGCGCGGCCAGCCCCGAGTTCCGCGCGTGGTGGCCGCGGCACGAGGTCGTGGCCGAGCAGGCGGGGACGAAGACCATCGAGGGCCACGCGCTGGGCACGCTGCGCCTGCACCACCTGCAGTCGACGCCGACGAGCGACCCGGAGCTGAGGCTGACGATGTACGTCCCCGCCGACGCCGAAACGCGGCGGATCCTGACCTCGATCGCCGACTAGCCCATCGCTCGGCGTGGCTGGCTAGGAACGCAGGGGTGAAGCCGTGCTGGGCACGGCGAACCCCGAGGACCTAGCCAGGCGCGTCGAGAATGGGCTAGCCCATCGCTCGGCGTGGCTGGCTCGGGACGCAGGGGTGAAGCCGTGCTGGGCACGGCGAACCCCGAGGACCTAGCCAGGCGCGACGGGAATGGGCTAGACCCGCTCGATGAGGGTGCCGGTGCCGAGTCCGCCGCCGCAGCACATGGTCACCATGCCCACCTCCTTGTCCGAGCGCTCGAGCTCGTGCAGGAGGGTGGTGATCAGGCGCGCGCCGGTCGAGCCCAGCGGGTGGCCGAGCGCCATCGCCCCGCCGTTGACGTTGACGCGGTCCATGTCGGGCGAGTGCTCGCGCCGCCAGGCCGCGACCACGGGGGCGAAGGCCTCGTTGATCTCGATCAGGTCGATGTCCGAGATCGACATCTTGTTGCGGTCGAGCAGCTTCTGCGTCGCGGGGATCGGCCCGGTGAGCATGATCACGGGGTCGACGCCGACCGTGGTCTGGTCCTTGATCCGCGCGCGCGGGGTCAGGCCCAGCGCCTTGGCCTTGTCGGCCGACATGAGCAGCAGTGCGGCGGCGCCGTCGGAGATCTGCGACGAGTTGCCGGCCGTGCTCTTCCCGTCCTCCTTGAAGGCGGGCTTGAGCTCGGCCAGCTTCTCCAGGCTCGTGCCCGGGCGGATGCCCTGGTCGGTGACGTAGGTGTCGCCGTTGACCTGGAAGGGGATGGTCTCGCGCTCGAACCGGCCCTCCTCGGTGGCCTGGTGGGCCAGCCGGTGCGAGCGGACGGCGAGCTCGTCGAGCTCGGAACGCGGGATCTCCCACTTGTCGGCGATCATCTCGGCCGACAGGCCCTGCGGGACGAGTTGGTAGCGCTCCATCAGCTCGGGCGCGAAGGCGGCGCCGTACTTGCCCTGGGTCTCGAAGCCGACTGAGAACGGAACATGGCCCATGTGCTCGACACCCGATCCGATGACGACGTCGTGGACGCCGGAGGCGACGAGCGCGGCGCCGAAGTTGACGGCCTGCTGGGCCGAGCCGCACTGGCGGTCGACGGTGGTCGCGGGGGTCTCCATGGGGAGGCCGGCCTGCAGCCAGGCGTTGCGCCCGACGTTGAAGGCCTGCTCGCCGATCTGCTGGACGCAGCCGGTGATGACGTCCTCGACCTCGCTGGGGTCGATGCCCGAGCGCTCGATGACCGCGGTGTAGGCCTTGCCCAGGAGCTCGTTGGGATGGGTGTCCTTGTAGTACCCCTTCTCGGGGTGCCCGCGTCCGATCGGCGTGCGCGCGGCCTCGACGATGACGACGTCGCGACCCTGGTCGAAGCTCATGTTCAGGCGGCCTCCGGTAGTGCCAAGTTTTTGGTGAACGGCGTCGTACTCTATCGAGTTGACTGGCGAGTCAACCAAGGGGATTGCTCTGCAGGAACAGCTCGGAATCGCCGGTAGCGGCGCGATCGCGTGTGGGCTGGCCGTCACGGCCGCCGCGCGCGGCGAGGTTGTCGTGTGGGCCCGGTCTGACGCCTCGGCGGACCGCGCGCGGGACGCCATCGCCTCGGGTTGCGCGAAGCTGAACGGGGACGAGGGCCCCTCCGCGAACGTCCGCGTGGAGACCACGCTCGACGCCTTGGCCGAGGCCACCTTCGTGGTCGAGTCGGTGACCGAGGACCTCGAGGTCAAGGCCGGCGTCCTGCGCCAGCTCGGCGGCCTGATGGCCGACGACGCCGTGCTCGCCACCACCACCTCCTCGCTCCCGGTGGCCGACCTGGCCCGCGCCAGCGGCCGCCCCCGGCGCTTCGCCGCGGTCCACGTCTTCAACCCGGTCCCGCGCATGGAGCTCGTCGAGCTCTGCTTCCCCTCCCAGGCCGACGCCGAGACCCGCGACCGCGCCCGCGCCCTGTGCGCGGCGCTGGGCAAGAAGGCGGTCGAGGTCCCCGACACGCCCGGCTTCGTCGTCAACCGCCTCCTCTTCCCCTACCTGTTCGAGGCCGTGGGGCTGATCGAGCGCACCGGCCTGGACCCGGAGGCCATCGACGCCTGCATGACCGGAGGAGCAGGCCACCCGATGGGCCCCCTGCGCCTCCTCGACCTGGTCGGCATCGACGTCGCGGTGTCGATCGGGGAGGCGATCGACGTCCACGTGCCCCACCGCCTGCGCCAGATGCAGACGCTGGGAGAGCTGGGCAAGAAGTCAGGCCGAGGCTTCTACGACTACGAGTAGGCCTTCTTTCTCGGCGTCTGGGCCATAGCTCGGCGTGGCTGGCTGGGACGCAGGGGTGAAGCCGTGGTAGGCACGGCGAACCCCGAGGACCCAGCCAGGCGCGTCGAGAATGGCCCAGACGCCTAGAAAGACGAAGGGCCCGGACGATTTTTATGGGTCCGGGCCCTTCGCTGCTCTGGGAGGAGGTGCGGCTGTGAGGTACGTCGCAGGCGGAAGAATGCGCTCCGGCCTTCAACGCTCCCTAAAAGGTCACTAACGGGATGGTGAGAGGGCCGCGCGCAGCGCGGAGCCGGCCATTTGCATGGCCTCGGCGGCGGCCGGCGTGACCGCCCGCCAGCGGAAGAACCCGTGGATCACGCCGGGGATCCGATGCAGGCTCACCGGCACGTCGGCGTGCTCGAGCTGGCGGGCGTAGGCCTCGCCCTCGTCGCGCAGCGGGTCGTACTCCGCGGTCAGGATCGTGGCCGGCGGCAGGCCGCCCACGTCGGCGTGCGCCGGGGCCAGGTCCTCCCGCGCCGGGTCGGCGCAGCCGAGGTACTGGTGCCAGTACCAGCGCATATCCGCGGCGCTGAGCAGGTAGCCGTCGGCCAGCTCGCGGTAGGAGGCGCTGGACGTGGTGGGGTCCAGCGCGGGATAGACCAACAGCTGGTGGCGCAGCGCCGGCGCGAAGGCGTCGCGGGCCCGCCGCGCGGCGACCGTCGCGAGGTTGCCCCCGGCGGAGTCGCCGGCCACGGCGAGGCGGTCGGGGTCGGCCCCGAGCTGGGCGACATGGTCACCGAGCCACTGCAGCGCCGCCCAGCAGTCGTCCAGCGCGGCCGGGAACGGGCTCTCGGGCGCGAGCCGGTAGCCGACGGTCATCACCACCGCGCCGGCGGCGTTGGCCAGCGCCCGGCCCACGGTGTCGTAGGTGTCGAGCGTGCCCACGACCCAGCCGCCACCGTGGAAGTAGGCGATGGCGCCGGGCGTCGTCTGCACGTCCGGCCGGTATACGCGGATGGGAATGGGCCCGCCGGGGCCGTCGATGCTGCGGTCGGCGATCTCGGCCACCGGCTCGGGCGGGCCGGCCACGAGCCGGGTCTGCTGCGCGTGGGTCGCCCGGGCCCCGTCGGCCCCCTGGACACTGAGCGGCGGCACCTGCAGCTGGTGCGCCCGCTCCACCGCCACCGCGATCTCGGGCCGCAGCGTCATCGCTCCGCCCCTGCGGCGCTGGGCTGGCCGTCCGCGTCGCGGTGACGGATACGGACGGCCTCGATCCGGTTCTCGCGCACCGACTCCACGCGGATGGAGTATCCATCGGCCGAAACCGTGTCGCCGCGGCGCGGCAGCCGCCCGAGCTCGGCGAACACGAACCCGCCGACCGAGTTGTAGGCGTCGGTATCCACCGGCAGCTCGAGGCCGTAGTCGTGCAGGTCGGTGACGGCGACGTGGCCGCGCACGAACCAGTCGCCGTTGGCCAGGCGGCGGATGTCGCCGCCGCGGGGGTCGGTCTCGTCGTCGATCTCGCCCACGACCTCCTCGATGACGTCCTCGATGGTCACGATCCCCGCCACGCGGCCGTACTCGTCGACCACGACCGCCATGCTCATGCGCTGGCGCTGGAGCTCGGCCAGCAGGTCGTCGAGCGGCTTGGTCTCGGGAATGATTGGGGCGGGCAGGATGACCGAGTCGAAGGTCGCGCTCGGGCCCTCGGAGATGTAGATGCGCGCGAGCGCGTTGGCGTGGACGATGCCGCGCACGCGGTCGCGGTTGCCGTCCTCCGTGACCACGAGCCGCGTGTGGCCCGTGCTGACGCAGCGGCGCAGCGCGGTCTCCACATCCTCGCTGGTGTCGACGGTGACCACGGCGGGGATCGGCGTCATCACCTGGCGCGCCTCCTGCTCGTGCAGGTGGAAGACGCCCGAGAGCATCCTGCCCTCGCCCGGGTCCAGGGCGCCGCCGGTGGACGACTCGGCGATCAGGCGCTTGAGCTCGTCGGGGCCGGCCTCCTCCTCGGAGATCTGCTCTGGGCGCACGCGCAGCAGCCGCAGGATCGCGTTCGACGTCGCGTTGAGGGCGACGATGAAGGGCCGGAAGCCGATCGAGAACCCGTGTAGGGGCCGGGCGATGACCAGGATCGTTCGCTCGGCGTGGACGATCGACATGATCTTCGGCACCTGCTCGCCCAGGGTGACGTGCAGCGACGTGGTCACGACGTAGGCGAAGACCACCGCCACGACGACGGCGACGCCGTGGGAGAGGAAGCCGCCGAGCGCCGGCTCGAGCAGCTTGGCGATCGCCGGCTCGCCCAGGAAGCCGATGCCCAGCGAGGTCAGCGTGATGCCGAACTGGCAGGCCGACAGGTACTCGCTCAGGTCGTCGAGCAGCAGGAGCGCGGTGCGCACGGACTTGTTCGGCTTCTCGCGCTGCAGCTCCTCGAGCCGGCCGCGGCGCGTGCGCACGAGCGCGAACTCGGACGCGACGAAGAACCCGTTGAGCAGGATCAGCACGAAGACGGCCAGCAGGAGCAGAACGCTCATCCGAGCGGCTCCGTCAGGTCGCAGGCTTCGCGCGAGCCGCTACTTCGAGGTGGGTCAGCGTCGCTCACCGACGCCGGCCAGTCTATCGCCGGGTCGGCGCCTTCCGAGAGGTCGGCGGAGTCGGCCATGCGGCAGCCGCCGAGCGGGTGGGCGACGTAGGCGCCGCGAGTCTCGGTCAGGCCCATGAAGCGCCCGAGGCCGCCGTGCTCGGCCACCTGCTGCATGGCCGCGTCGGCGGCCTGGCGGACCGCGATCGACTGGTCCGAGAGCGCGTAGCTGAAGAGCCCGACCGCCAGCGGCCCGGGGTCTGGCCGCACCGCCCCGCCCTGCGGCGGCGGAACCAGGAACTCGCCGTCGTTCGTGTCCTGCACCATCTGCGCGGCCCACCAACTCGGTTCGCCGCCGGGGTCGCCGCCGTGCGGCAGCGCGCGCCTCGAGGTCGGCCAGAAACGGTGCGCTGAGGGCGTCGAAGCCGATCTCGGGGTGGTGGTAGAGGGCGAGCGTGTCGGCCTCGACGGCGCCCGGCAGCGGGTCGACGCCGGCGATGGCGCGGGGGTCGACGTCGTTGCCGAGGTCGGTCGTCGCAACCCGTCGGCCCGGGATCATGGTGTCGGCGAAGGCCTGCAGGGTGGCGTCGGTCGGGCTGGGCGCCGCGCGCGCGGTGGCGCCCAGCGGCCACGCGGACAGCACGACGGCTGCAGCACCAGCGCGCCGCAGGAACGACCGCCGGCTGAGCGAGCCGACCAGCGCCTCGTGTTCGGGCCCCCTGCCCATGTTTCAAGTGAACGGTGATGGACACTGGAGAGCCGGGCAACGTTCAACCTGAGCGCGCCGGGCCCCGTCGCCGCGAAATTGCGCAAATTCACTTGATTGTTCACAAGGATCCTGAGAGGGTCATTCGCTGTGAGGCACGGACGCCGAGCACTGCTGGTCGCCGCCGTCGCGCACGCCCTGGTCGCGCCGGCGGCGGCCTGACCCTTCTGCGGGCGGCCGGTGGCAGCCGGACCTGGTGTCGCGGACGATTTACGCTGTCCCCCGTGCGGATCGTGTCCCTAGTGCCCTCGGCCACCGAGCTGCTCTTCGCGCTCGGGCTCGGCGACGAGGTTGTCGCCGTGACCCACGAGTGCGACTACCCGCCCGAGGCTGCCGAGCTCCCCCACATCACCTACAGCGTGATCCCAGAGGGCCTGTCCTCGGTCGAGATCGATGCTCGGGTGCGCGAGCTCACCGAGGCCGGCGAGCCCATCTACGGCCTAGACGAGGACCTGCTGGCCGAGCTCGAGCCCGACCTCATCGTCACCCAGGCCCTCTGCGCGGTGTGTGCCGTGTCCTACGAGGACGTGCGTGCGGTCGCGGAGCGGATCGAGACCCAGCCCAACCTCATCTCGCTCGACCCCCACACGCTCGGCGAGGTCATGGGCGACGTGCGCACGCTGGCCCTGGCCACCGGCCGGCGCGACGAGGGCGTCGAGCTCGTGGCCCGCTCGGCCGGCCGGATCGACCGCGTGCGGCTGGCCGTGCGCGAGGCCGAGCCGGTGCGCGTCGCCGCGCTCGAATGGCTGGACCCGGTGTACGCGGCCGGGCATTGGACGCCGCAGCTCATCGCCTACGCCGGCGGCGAGGACGTGCTCGGCCTGGCCGGCGAGCATTCCGAGCAGCGCTCGTGGGCCGAGGTCGTGGCCGCCGAGCCCGACGTCGTCGTGGCCATGCCGTGCGGGTACGACGCGGGGCGCTCGTGGGAGGAGGCGCTCGACCATCGCGCCGAGCTGCAGCAGGTCGGCGCCCGCGAGGTCGTGGCGGTCGACGCCGCCGCGTATTTCTCGCGCCCCGGCCCACGTCTGATCGACGGCCTCGAGGTGCTCGCCCACGTCCTGCACCCCGACCTGGTCCCGCCGGGTCCGAGCGAGGCGCTGCCCGTCCCGCTCTCTTCTTGAATTCGCGCACCATCCTGTACCTGCACTCCTCGGCGGGGCGCTACGGGGCCGACCGCCAGCTGGCGCTGATCGCGCGCGGGCTGGACCACGAGCGTTTCCGGCCGCTCGTCGTGCTCCCGCATCCCGGCCCGCTCGCCGACGACCTGCGCGACGCCGGCACCGACGTGCTCGTCCACCCGCTGGCGGTCGTGCGGCGGGCGAACGTGCGCGGCGCGGGCGCGCTGGCGCTCGCGCGCCGGGCCGGGAACGACGCGCGCGCGCTGTCGCGGCTCGTGCGCGAGCGCGACGTCGCGCTGATCCACTCCAACACCTCGGTCGTGCTCGGCGGGGCGCCGGCAGCGGCGCTGGCCCGCGTGCCCCACGTGTGGCACGTGCGCGAGATCTACGCCGCCTGGCCGCGCGCCTGGGCCCTGCACCGCAGGGTGCTGCGCACGGCGACGGCGCTGCCGTGCGTGTCGCAGGCGACGGCGGACCCCCTCGGGCGCGGTGCGCGCGTGCGGGTGCTGCACGATGGCCTGCCGCCGGGAGCGTCGACCCGCCGCGCCCCGCGCGCGGTCGCCCGGGCGGCGCTGGGGCTCCCCGCCGATGCCTTCGTGGCGGCCATCATCGGGCGGATCTCGGCCTGGAAGGGGCACGACGTGCTCGCGCGGGCACTGGCCGAGCCCGCCCTCGCGGGTCGCGGCGCCATCGGGCTGGTGGCGGGCGACGCCTGGCCGGGCGAGGAGGCGCGCGAGGGCGAGCTGCGCGCGCTCGGCGAGCACCCGGGCCTGGGCGCGCGGCTGCGCCTCGTCGGCTTTCGCGACGACCTCGAGACGGTGCTCGGCGCCGCCGACGTCGTGGTCGTGCCCTCGACCGAGCCCGACCCGCTGCCCAACGCCGCGCTCGAGGCTGCCGCGGCGGGCTGCTGCGTGGTCGCCGCCGACCACGGCGGGCTGCCCGAGATCGTGCGCGACGGCGAGACCGGTGTGCTCGTGCCACCGGGCGACCCGGCGGCGCTGGCCCGCGCGTTGGGCGCCCTGGCCGAGGATCCCGCGAGGCGAGCGCGCCTGGGCTCGGCCTCGGCCTACGACGTGCGCGGCCGGTTCAGCGCCGACGCCCTGCTCGAGGGCTTGCAGGAGCTCTACGACGAGGTGCTGGCGCCGCGCGGCGAGCGGCTGGCCCGGAGCGTGCTCGGGGCGGACGGCGCGCAGCTCGCGCGCAGCGTGCTCCGCGGAGACCCCAACCGATGAATTCCGGCCGCTGGCGCGGTCTCAGGGACATGCTCAGCGTTCATTCCTCCGACACCACGCGCATCGCGTACGCGAAGACCGGATCCGGCCCGGCGCTCATCCTCGTCGACGGCGCCCTCTGCTACCGCGACTGCCACGGCGGCGGCAAGCTCGCCGCCCTGCTGGCCGATCGCTTCACCGTGTACACCTACGACCGGCGCGGCCGCGGCGAGAGCGGCGACACCGCCCCCTACGCGGTGCAGCGCGAAATTGACGATCTCAGTGCCCTGGTCGAGGCCGCCGGCGGCTCCGCGTCGCTGTACGGGATCTCGTCCGGCGCGGCGGTCGCGCTCGAGGCCGCCAACCGCGTGCCCGGGGTCGACAAGCTCGCGCTCTACGAGCCGCCGTTCATTGTCGACGACAGCCGCGCCCCGCTCACGCCCGGCATCGTGCCCGAGATCCAGCAGATGGTCGCCGACGGCCGGCGCAGCGCGGCGGTCAAGGCGTTCATGCGCGAGGTCGGCGTGCCCGGCCTCATGGTCACGGTCATGCCCGCGGTCCCAGGCTGGTCGAAGATGAAGGGCATCGCCCACACCGTCCCGTATGACCTGTCGATCGTCGCCGACAACCAGGTCGGGGAGCCGTTGCCGGCCGACCGGTGGACCGGCGTGACATGCCGACCCTGGTCATGGTCGGCGGCAAGAGCCCGGCCTTCTTCCACACCGGCACGCGCCAGCTCGCCGACCGCCTGCCCGAGGCCGAGCACCGCGTCGTCGACGGCCAGACGCACATGGTCCGGCCTCGGGCGGTCGCGCCGGTGCTGGCCGCGTTCCTGGGGGCGGAGCAGGGCGTCGTCGCCTGATCAGGCGACGGCCAACGCGCCCAGCACCGCCACGGCACTGAGCACGACGCACCCCGCCAGCGACAGGGCCAGGGAGCGGAAGCGCGCGCCCAGGTTGATCGCCAGCGCAGCGAGCACGCCCCCGATCAGGCCACCGATGTGGCCGCCGATCGCGATGCCGGGAACGATGAAGGACAGCCCGAGGTTGAACAAAATCAGGATCCCGATCCCGGACTCGAGGAAGCCGATGCCGCGACGGCGGAACTCGATCACGGCCGCGCCCATGAGGCCGAACACCGCGCCGGAGGCCCCGATGGTGACCGTGTTGGGCGAGAGCAGCAACGCGCCGAACGATCCCGCCAACAGCGAGGTGAAGTAGATGGCGGCAAAGCGGACGTGCCCCAGCGCCGGCTCGAGCAGGCGGCCCAGGTACCAGAGCAGGTACATGTTGAAGGCGATGTGGAGGAAGCCCGCGTGCAGGAAGCCGCTCGTGATCAGCCGCCAGTACTCGTGGTTGATCGAGATCGACGGGCCGAACAGGGCGCCCTTCTCGACGAACGCCCCGCCGGCCTGGCCGAAGCCGAGCCCGGCGCCGCCCGCCATCTCGCCTACGAAGGCGACGACGCAAATGGCGATCAGCGCGTAGGTGACGACCGGCTGCTCGGCGCCGCCGGCGCGCACCGCCGCCGCCGGCACGACCCGCGTGCTCTGCCCCGCGCACTCCGGGCAGCGCATCCCCACGGGGGACGGCGTCATGCAGTCGGGACAGATCGGCCGCCCGCACGAGGAGCAGGAGACGCCGGTCTCGCGGTTGGGGTGCCGGTAGCAGGTCTGGGTCGCCACGTCGGCGACGCTAGCAGCGGTCGCTAGGCGTGCGTTTAAGCCGTATTGGCCACGATCACCGGCTGCGTGGTCGGCTGCAGGCTCCCGCCGGCCGGCTCCGCGGTCACCAGCACGCGGTCCGCGCCCTTGGTGCCACCGGGGATCTTCACCGACCCCGAGCGCACGACGAACAGCGCCCGTGTCGGCTGCGGCTTGGCGCCGTCGCGCATGAGCCACACCTGGTAGACGCGGCCCGGCGGCGGCGAGGGCAAGTTGGCGAGCTGCAGCGAGGCCTGGTCGCCCTCCGTGTGCAGCGAGGCCTGCGCGGAGGGGAAGCTGACCTGGGCGGCCACGACGTGCTCGCCGCCACCCGAGCCGGCGTTGCCGATCAGGTAGCCGCCCACGCCGACGGCGATCACCACGGCCGCGAACGCCCCCACCAGCGCCGGGCGCAACCCGCCGAGAAGCGAACGCGGCCGCCGCTCGCGCTTGCGGGCGGGCGGGCGGTCGGCCTGCACGCCCGCCGCCTGCAGCAGCTCGGCCTCGGAGTCGACCACGCGCATGATGCGGTCGCGCAGCTCCGTCGGGGGGACCACCGGCGGCGCGGCCAGCGGCAGCGCCTCGACCGCGGGACGCAGCGCCGCGACCTCCTCGCGGCAGCGCCCGCACGCGGCGAGGTGGCGCTCGAACGCCTGCCGCTCGTCGTCGTCGAGCGCGCCGAGCAGCCACGGCGCGACGTCGTCGCCGTAGCGCGCGTGGCCGTTCGTCTCGTTCGTCATCACATCGCCCCCTGCGGGGCGAGCTGCCCGCGTAGCTTCTCCAGGCCCAGTCGCATCCGCCCCTTGACCGTCCCGATCGGGGCGCCCAGCATCTCGGCGATCTCGGAGTGCGTGAACCCGCCGAAGTAGGCGAGCTCGATCACCCGGGACTGCTCCTCGGGAAGCGTGTCGAGCATGCCGCGGATCGTCTCCGCCTCTTCGCGCCGCGCCGCCTCTACCTCGGTGCGCTCGCGGGCCTCGAACCGCTCCTCGATCCCCTCGTCGCTCGCTCGCCGGCGTTCGTGCACGACCGACCTACGCAGCGCGTCGATCGCCCGGTTGTGCACGATGCCCAGCACCCACGTCCGCACGCTCCCGCGCGCGCGGTCGTAGCGACCGCCCGAGCGCCAGATGGAGAGGAACGCCTCCTGGGCCACGTCCTCGGCCAGCGCGCGCTTGCCGCACATGCGGTAGGCGAGCGAGAACGCGGCACCGCAGTGGCGCTCGTAGATGGTCTCGAACGCCCGCGCCTGGCCCTTGGCGACGAGCGACATCAGCTCCTCGTCGGCGAGCGACTGCAGGGCAGCAGCGGGTGACTCGGTCCGCTTGCGACGTTCGAAGGCCATGGCGCCGTTGGGTACTGCGGGGCCGGCCCGCCGTTGGATCAGTGCCGGCGGATGAGCTTGCGCGCCTCGCCCGCTGCGTCCCGTACGGTGCGCTCGGCGAGCCCGCGCACGCCCTGGTGCTTGTTGCGTTGGGCGCGCTGTCGGGCGCGCAGGATCACCAGCGCCGTGCCCGCGGCGGTGCCCACCGCCACCGCGGCCACCGGGCGCACCCAGTTGCGCGGGTCGCGCATGGCCGAAAGCTCCCAGGCCTCGAGCTCGTCCGCGGCCGCCTCGGTCAGCTCGACCAGCGTGCTCTCCAGGCGGTCGGCGAGCTCCTCCGGCGGCTCGACCGGGGTCAGCGCGCGGCGCAGGAGCACCTCGAAGTCGACGGTGTCGCCCTGGGCGTGCTCGCTCATCACGCGGGTGCCTCCTCGGACTTGACGACTTCCTGGAGCTGGCGGATGGCGCGGTGGATGAGCACCTTGGTCGCCCCGTCGCTGCGGCCCAGCGCCCGGGCGATCTCACGGTTGTCCATGCCCAGCGCAAAGCGCATGATCAACGCCTCCCGGCGGTCGTCGGGCAGCTCGTCCACGCCGGCCAGGATTCGCTGCAGCTCGTCGCGCCCCTCCACGACCTGGGCGGTGTCGTGCGGCGACGAGATGGGGCCGGCGTCGTCCAACGCGGACGTCGGCTTGCGCGCGCGATCGCGGTAGTAGTTCGCCGCCAGGTTGTGGGCGATGCGGATGAGCCACGGGCGCAGGGGCCGGCCGGCCGACTCGCGCTGGGCGCGCTCGAAGTGGCGGTAGGCCTGGAGGAAGGTCTGCTCGGTGAGGTCCTCGGCATCGTGGTGGTTGCCGACGCGGTAGTAGGCGTACGAGTAGACGTCGCGCAAGTGGGCCCGGTACAGGTCGGAGAAGTCCTTGTCGAGTTGGACCTTTTGCTCGTTGTCCACATCTGGACCCTACCCCGCTCGACCAATTCCCTAGGCGGCCTTGGCGCCCCGCCGGCGCGGCGACGGCGCGGTCAGCGTGCGCGCCCAACGGTCCGGTTCGACGCGTCCTTCGATCAGCGCGGCCAGCCCGTCGACGGCCGGCGCGTCGACGCCGGAGCGGCGCATTGCGTCGGAGAGCAGCGGAATGGTGTCCACCGCCTCGACGGCGTGGCCCAGCGACGGGGCGATGTCGCTCGCGGGCACGCCGGCGCCGAGCAACTCGCCGGCGCGGCGGTCGCGGCTCTGCTCGGCCAGCGCGGTGGCGACGAGGTCGCCGGCGCCGGCCAAGCCGGCGAAGGTCTCGGGCCGCCCGCCCTGCTGCGCCGCGAACGCCTCGACCTCCGCGAACACCTTGCCGGCCGCGGCGCCCGCGGCGTTGGGGCCGCCGCTCGAGCCGGCGGCGGCCGCCGCCAGCGCAGCGGCGTTCTTGGCCGCCCCTGCGAGGTCGACGCCGGACACGTCGCTGGTGCGGTGGCAGTCGTAGCCGGCGGCGCGCAAGACGTCGGCGAGCTGGCTGGCGAAAGCCGCGTCGTGGGCCGCCAGCACCACCGAGGCACCGTGCACGAGCGCGTCGGCGGCCAGCGCGGGGCCGCCCAGCGAGGCCACCGCCCGCGCGCGCACGCGCTCCGCCACGTACGCGGTGGGCAGCGCGCCGGTGGGCGGGACGACGCCCTTGGCCGCGACGAGCGCGCCGGCCCGGTCGGGCACGCGGGCGCCGTGCTCGGCCAGCGCGGCGGGAAGGCTGGGCGCGGGGACCGCGAAGCACACGAAGTCGGCGGAGGCGAAGTCGAGGTCGGCGGCGGTGCGCACGGCGATGCCGTCGGGCAGCACCACGCCGGGCAGGTAGCGCTCGTCGCTGCGGGTGGAGCCCAGCGCAAGCGCCTGGTCGGCGGTGCGGCAGCCGAGCTCGACCTCGAGGCCGCCGCGGGCGAGCATCGACGCGAGGCTGATCCCGCGTGAGCCGGCCCCGACGACGACCGCGCGGCGCAGCGGCGGTAGGCCGCCCAGCCACTCCCACTGCAGCATCACGCAGGGCCAGATGCGCTCGGTCACCGCCTGGGCGAGCTGCGGCGAGGGCTCGTCGACGCGCGGGAAGCGCAGCGCGCGGCCGACGCGAATGCGGACCTTGTGCGGGCGGATGCGCCAGCCCTTGCGCACGGCCTCGGTCCCGATGACCGCGACGGGGACGACCGGCGCGCCGGTCTCCAGCGCCAGCCGTCCGACCCCCCGCTTGGGGTGGCCGAGCGAGCCCGGGCGCGTGCGCGTGCCCTCGGGGAACATCACGAGCGGGTCGCCGCGGCTGAGGATGGCCTTGGCCGTCTCGATCATGTCCTGGTCGCCGGCGCCGCGCTTGACCGGGAACGCGCCCAGCGAGCTCAGGAACCAGCCGAAGGCGCGGTAGCGGAACAGCTCTTGCTTGGCCACGTAGTAGATCGGCCGCCGGGCCAGCATGCCGATGACGAACGGGTCCAGGAACGAGCGGTGATTGGACGCGAAGATGATCGGCCCCTCCGCCGGCACGTGCTCGCGCCCAACCCGGGAGAGGCGGAAGTAGAGGTGGAAGACCGGCTGCAGGACGGCCCGCGACAGCCAGTAGACGATGGGGTTCACGCCCCGCTCGCGGGCGCGCCGGTGCAGCGCCTCCAGGTCCATGGTGTCGAGTACCCACGCCCGCTCGGCCCGTTACAGTGCGCACATGGCCCTCGAGCTGCCCCGGACGTTGCGCGGCGCACTCGCCGGCGCCGCCGCGGCGGGTGTGTGGGCGGCCCAGCAGCCGCTGGACAAGCGCGTGTTCGGCGTTCCCAACGACGACGCCCAGCTCCTCGGCACCGCGGTGGTCCGCGGGCGCGCCGAGATCCCGGTCGGGACCGCCATCCACCTGCTCAACGGCGCCGTGTTCGGCGCCGTGTACGCCAACGTGGCGCCCGCGCTGCCGGTCCCGCCGTGGGCGCGCGGCCCGCTGGCCGGCCTGGCCGAGCACCTCGCGCTCTGGCCGCTGGCCTCGGTCATCGACCGCGTGCACCCGGCGCGCGACCGCATCCCGCCCATCACCGGCAAGCGGGCGGCGTTCTGGCAGGCCGCGTGGCGGCACCTGCTCTTCGGCCTCCTGCTCGGCGAGCTCGAGCGCCGGCTCAACGCGCCCGAGCCTGAGGTCCCCTCGCTCGAGGACGTCTTCTCCTCCAACGGGCACGGCTCGCTCGAGCACGCCACCCCCGCCGTCTCGTAGCCCGCGTTTGGGCGCGCGCACCGTCATCACCGGCGCCTCCGGCTTCGCCGGGGGCCACCTCGCCGACGCCTGCGCGACCGCCGGCGACGCCATCGTCGCGCTCTCGCGGGCCGAGGGCGTCGACCTCCTCGACGCCGACGCGACCCGGCGGGCGATCGCCGAGGCGCGGCCGGACGTCGTCTACCACCTCGCCGCCAAGGCCTCGGTCGGGCGCTCGTGGCAGGACCCGCACCGGGCGCTGACCGAGAACGTGACCATGACCCTCAACGTGCTCGAGGCGGTGCGCGAGGAGGCGCCCGACGCCCATGTGGTCGTCGCCGGCACCGGCGAGGTCTACGGGCCGCCCGCGGAGCTGCCGGTCACCGAGAGCGCGCCGCTGCACCCGCAGAACCCCTATGCGGTGTCCAAGGCCGCGGCCGAGCTGCTGGCCGGCTTCTACGCGGACGCGCACGCCGCGCACGTGATCCGCACGCGCGCCTTCAACCACGCCGGGCCACGCCAGTCGCCGATCTTCGCCATCGCGTCCTTCGCCCGCCAGGTCGCCGAGGGGCGGCTGCGCAGCGACGACCCCGTGCGCGTCGTCACCGGCAACCCCGACGTGCGCCGCGACTTCACCGACGTGCGTTGCGTGGCCCGCGCCTACCGCCTGCTGGCCGCCCGCGCCCCGGCGGGTGTCTACAACGTCTGCTCGGGCTTCACGCCCTCGATCCGCGAGATCGTCGCCCGGCTGGGCGAGGTCGCCGGCGTCGGCGTCGAGCACGTGGTCAACCCCGACCTCGTGCGCGGCCACGAGGTCATGGAGGTGCGCGGCGCGCACGACCGGCTGACCCGCGCCACCGGCTGGGAGCCGGTCATCCCCTTTGACCGCACCCTCGGCGACGCCGTCGCCTGGTGGGAGCAGGAGCTGGCCGCGGCGCGCTGATCAGAGGCGCTCGCGCGCCCGCGCCTGCACAAGGCCGCGGCGCCGGTCCGCGAACGAGTCGGCGCGGATGACGTGCATGACCGCGTTGATGAGCGCCAGGTGGGTGAAGGCCTGGGGGAAGTTGCCCAGGTGGCGGCCGGTGCGGGCGTCGATCTCCTCGGCGTAGAGGCCGAGCGGGCTGGCGAAGCCCAGCAGCCGCTCGCACAGGTCGCGCGCGCGGTCGAGCTCGCCGATCTCGGTCAGCGCGGAGACGAGCCAGAACGAGCAGATCGTGAACGTGCCCTCGTCGCCGCGCATGCCGTCGTCGGTCTCCTCCACCCGGTAGCGGAGCACGAGGCCGTTCTCGGTGAGCTCGTCGGCGATCGCCAGGACGGTGGCGCGGATGCGCTCGTCGTCGGGCGGCAGGAAGCGCAGCAGCGGCAACAGCAGGCACGAGGCGTCCAGGGCCGTCGTGTCGTAGTGCTGGGTGAACACGCCGCGCGCGTCGACGGCGTTGGCGCACACGTCGGCGTGGATCTCGTCGGCCGCGCTGCGCCAGCGCTCGGCGCGCTCGAGGTCCTCGCGCAGCCAGGCCAGGCGCGAGCCGCGGTCGGCCGCCACCCAGCACATGGCCTTCGACGAGGTGAAGTGGCGCGGCTCCCCGCGCACCTCCCACACCCCGCAGTCGGGGTTACGCCAGTGCTCGAGCGCCTGCTCGACCTGGCACTGGAGCATGCTCCACACCCGGTCGGCGAGGTGGTCGCGCGACTTCGTGTGGATGAAGGCCGAGTCGAGGACGGCGCCCCAGACGTCGTGCTGGAGCTGGTCCCAGGCCCCGTTGCCGATCCGCACCGGGCGCGCGTTCTGGTAGCCGGTGAGGTGGTCCAGCCTCGCCTCCGTGAGGTCGCGCTCACCGTCGACGCCGTACATTATCTGCAGGTCGTGCTCGCTGCTGGTGACGTCGAGGACGAAGTTGAAGAAGTCGTTGGCCTCCCAGTCGAAGCCGAGCGTGTAGAGGCCCCAGAGCGTGAACGTCGCGTCGCGGATCCACGCGTAGCGGTAGTCCCAGTTGCGCTCGCCCCCGGGCGTCTCGGGCAGCGAGGTCGTGGCCGCCGCGACCATCGCCCCGGTGGGCGCGTAGCTCAGGCCCTTGAGGGTCAGCGCCGAGCGCTGCAGGTGCGAGCGCCACGGGTGGTCGGGGAACTGGCCGTGGTCGAGCCAGTGCTGCCAGTGGTGGGCGGTCCAGACGAGCCGCCGGTAGGCCTCGCCGTAGTCGCGGGGCGGGTCGTGCTCGCTCCAGGCCAGCGCGCAGAAGCGTAGGTCGCCCTCCTTCATCAGCGTCCGCGCGGTCACCCGCGACCCCTCGATGCCGAGGTTCATGTCCGAGACCAGGCGCAGCCGCACGTCGTCGCCGTCCGCCGTCGCCGTGGCCTCGTGGTAGGCCTCGCCCGTGTAGGCCCACTCCGGGGGCATGCGCCCGTAGTCGAAGACCGGGTTGCAGTCGAGCTGGACCTGGACCTCGCCGTTGACGCACCGGACCGTGCGCAGGAGGACGTGGTCGGCGTCGTAGTCGGTGGGCGCGCGCCGGTGGGTGTGGGAGCGCTCGTCCTCGTGGTGCCAGGGCCCGATGAGGAGTGCATCGCGGACGATGATCCAGCCGCCGTCCTCCTCCCAGCTCGTCTCGAGCACGTTCGTGCCCGGCAGATAACGCCGCGCGACGGGCACCTCGGTGTCGGCGGGGCCGATGCGGAAGCCGCCGGCGTCACGGTCGAGGATGGCCCCGAACACGCTCGGGCTGTCCATGCGCGGGAGGCAGAGCCACTCGACGTTGCCGCTCGGCGCGACCAGCGCCGTCGTCTCGCAGTCCGACAGGAAGCCGTAGTCGGCGATCGGCGGGAACGGGCTGCCCCCGAGGGCGAGGCTCTCGACCGGGAGATCGGACAGCTGGTCCACCGCGACCGGAAGTATCGCGCTCAGCGCACGGCGAGGCGGGCGATCGTCGTCAGCGACTGGTAGTAGACGTCGCGGCCGAAGCCGGGGGCAGGGAACAGGAAGGCCTGGGTGGGCGAGGGCACCGCGGCGCGTGCCTTCTCGGCGCCGGTGTCGAGGTCGAGGACGACGAGCTGGTCGCGGCCGCTGGGCAGCGACGCGCGCCGCAGCGCGGCCGAGCGCGCGAGCACGCGCAGCGCCGGCCGCAGCGCCGGGCGCACGGCGGGCGCGCGCAGCAGCGGCGCGTCGCGCCAGTCCTGGACCACGAGCTCGCGCGTGTCCGGGTAGAGGATCAGGTGGCCGGCGTGCGCGATCCCGTCGCGGCGCCACAGCGACTGGAGCTCGTCGCCGACCAGGCGCCAGGCGCGCACCACCGCGTTGCCGGCGTCGTAGGCGACGACGATGCGGTTCACGGGATCCCAGCCGGGCGGGTTGGACTCGGTGCCGAACGGCAGCCCGCTGATCTCCACCGAGCGGGTCGTGCCGTCGTCGCGGCGCGCCCACCACAGCCGCACCGGGTCGGGGTGGTCGCCGCTGCCGAGCATGGTGCGGTCCACGCGGTTGCGCCCGTTGTCCATCCAGAAGACGTGCCCGTCGGCGATGACCGGGTCCCAGCCGTAGCCGCGCCCCGGCGCCGGGCCGTAGCGCGGGCGCCAGTCGTCGAGCGTCAGCCGCCCCGCGTCGCGGTCCAGCCGCAGGCGGAACACCGTGGCCGTGCCCACCGCGACCACGCTCTCGCCGTCGGAGGCCAGGCGCGCGATGCTCGGCTCGGGCAGGCGCAGCGCCGGCGCGAGGGGCAGCAGCGTCTCGGGCTCGAGGACGGAGACCGTCGAGGGCTCGCGGCCCGCTGGCGCGTCGCAGTCCTTGGTCACGAGCTCGCCGCCCCGCAGGAGGACGAACGAGTTGTGGGGCCGCTCGACCGGGAGCCGGTGCGAGGCCAGCACCTCGAGCGCCGGGCTGAGCCGGTGGGCCCACCAGCCCAAGACCATGTGCAGGTCGCCGGAGGCGTGGGCGGCGATCCCGCCGGGCCAGTAGTAGCCGCCGGGCAGGCGCGGCGTGGCGGCCACGACCTCGAGCGTGTCGGGGTCCAGGCGCTCGACCCAGCCCCGCACCGGACGCGAGCGCAGCCCGCCGACCGGCATGTCGTGGCGCAGGGCGTAGAGCTCGCCCGGCTCGCGCCGGATGAGCATGTCGTTGGCGAAGGCGTCGTGGACGGCGACGACCTCGAGCCCCTCGTGCGGCTGGATGCCCAGCCCCGGGGCGGGCGCGCAGCCGAAGCGGCGCGGCCCGCCGTCCTCGCCCGTCCAGGGCTGCGGCCAGTAGGCGCCGCTCAGCGCTGCAGCGCCCCGACCATGGTCTCGGCGATGCGCGCGCCCTCGTCCTCCTGCAGGAAGTGGGCGGCGCCCTCGATGCGGACCTGGTCGCCCGCGGTGGGGATGAGCGCGGTGAACTGCTCGCCCGCCCGCGGGAACGGGAACACCGGGTCGTTGTCGGAGAACGCGACCAGCACCGGCTTGTCCCAGCTCGCCAAGACGTCGCGCACGGCGCGCATCTCGGCGGCGCCGACGTCGTCGTCCGACGTGGGGACCAGGAACGGGAACTTGTGGGCCCCGGCCTTGCTCTGTGTGGTCGGGTAGGGCGCGTCGTAGGCGGCGACGACCTCGGGCGGCAGGTCGGTCGCGGTGCCGCCCTGGATGATCATCCCGATGGGCAGGTCGGGCGTGCGCTCGACGAAGTCGCGCCAGGCCATGAAGCCCTTGCTCACGCGGCCCGCGAACAGGCCGGTGTTGAGGATGACCAGCCGCTCAACCTGGTCGGCGTGCTCGACGGCCCAGCGCAGGCCGATGGGGCCGCCCCAGTCCTGGACCACCACGGTGACGTCCTCCAGGCCGAGCTGGTCGATGTGCGCCGCGATGGTGTCGACGTGGCGGTCGTACGTGTACCAGTCCTCGTCGGTGGGCTTGTCCGAGCGCCCGAAGCCGGCCATGTCCGCGCACACCACCCGGTTGCCGGCGGCGACGAGCACGTCGAGCATGTGGCGGTAGAGGTAGCTCCAGCTCGGCTCTCCGTGGAAGCAGAGGACGGTCGGGCCGCTGCCCTCGTCGAGGTGGTGCAGGCGCAGGCCGTCGACGTCCACGTAGTGGGGCTCGTAGGCGAACCCAGGCAGGTCGGCAAAGCGCTCGTCGGGTGTCCGGAACACATCGGTCATGGCATCACTCCAAGCCAGATCTCGGTCAGGGTTTGCACGGCGGTGTCGGTCGACACCCGCGGCTCGCGGCCGAAGGCGTCGAGCAGGTAGGACTCGTTGAGGAGGTTCAGCGCCCGCGCAACCTCGCCCGGGCTGACGAGGTCGGGCCGGCGCTCGCGCAGCACCTGCTCGATCAAGCCGTCGAACTGGCGGCGCAGCGCACGGTGCCCGGCGGCGATCTCGGGATCGCTGGCGGCGGCTTCGACGACGGCGCGCAGCAGCGGGCCGTGGCGCTCGTAGACCGCGACGGCCTGGCTGGCGGACTCCCGCACAATCGCGGCGGCGTCGCCCGACGCGGCGGCCTCGGCCAGTGGCCGCTGGGAGGCGTAGAGCTGGTCGATGGCGGCCCTGCTCGCGCGCACGAGCAGGTCGCCGAGGTCGTCGAAGTGGCGGTAGAAGATCGTGCGCCCGAAGCCGGCGCGCTGCATCACCTCGCCGATGCTCAGCTCGTTGTAGGAGCGATCGCGCACGAGCTCGGTCGCCGCGGCGACGATGCGGTCGCGACTCTCCTGCCGGGAATGGCGCAGCTGCGCTTGCCGGGGGGCCATTCGTCAGGAGCATACACAGGCTGTTGACACTATGTGACACAAGCTGTACGGTCGCGTTCATCGTCGTCCGCGTCCTCCCCTTCGTCGCGCTCGTCGCCCTACTCGTCCTGTCCACCGCCGCCTCGGCGCGGCCGGTCGGCACGGGCAGCGACGGGCGTCCCAACATCCTCGTGGTGATGACCGACGACGAGGCCGCGACCGATGTCGGCGTCACGCCCAACATCCGGCACCTGCTCGCCGACCAGGGCACGACGTTCGCCGACGCCGTCGACTCGTTCCCGCTCTGCTGCCCCGCGCGGGCGACCTTCATCACCGGCCAGTACGCCCACAACCACGGCGTCGCCGGCAACTTCTGGCCCTACGGCTGGTACGGCATGAAGGACCGCGGCAACACGCTGCCGCGCTGGCTGCAGAAGTCCGGCTACACGACGGCGCTGATCGGCAAGTGGCTGAACGGGTACGGCGCCAAGGACGCCCATGGCGAGGTGCCGAAGGGGTTCTCGATCTGGCGCGGCCTGCTCGACGTGTCGGCCTACGACTACTTCAACTTCGTCATGAACATCGACGGAAAGCTGAAGGCCTGGGGCGACTCGGACTTCGCGCACAAGCTCGTCCAGTTCGCCAAGGTCGAGGTCACGCACCAGCCGGGCGGGCTGCAGGCGATCCTCGCCCAGCTCCAGAAGGTCTTCGGCCCGCCGCCCTACACCTACTGGGGGGCCCAGAACCCGCAGGACTACTCGCCCGACGTGACCGGCAAGGTCACCGAGGGGCTGGTGCGCCAGCAGGCCAGGGCCAAGAAGCCGTTCTTCATCTGGTGGGCGCCGGCCGCGCCGCACCGGGAGGACGTGTCGGTGACCCTGCTGGGCCGGCCCGGCGACGACCCGCGCCCCGCCCCCCGCTACGAGCAGCGCAGCAAGAGCTACACCCTCCCCACGCCGCCGAGCTTCAACGTGCCCGACACCACGGTGGCGAACATGCGCGACCACGCGCCCAAGCTCAACGACAACGCGATCCAGCAGCTCCAGCTCGACTACGAGGGCCGGAGCGGCTCGCTGCTCGCCGTCGACGACCACGTCAAGAAGCTGGTCTCGATCCTGCGCTCGACCCACCAGCTCGACAACACGCTGATCGCGTTCGTCTCCGACAACGGCTGGCTGCAGGGCGAGCACGCGATCCCGGGCGACAAGTACCTGCCGTACGACGAGTCGCTACGGGTGCCGTTCATCGTGCGCGGCCCCGGCATCCCGCGCGACCAGACCGTGCACGGCCAGGTCTCGAACATCGACTTCGCCCCCACGCTGCTGTCCTACGCGAAGGCGTCGCCGGGCCGGACCATGGACGGCGTTTCGCTGCGGCCGACCATCCGCAACCCCGCGCGGCGGCCGCGGCGCACGATCGAGATCGAAGCGACCGCTCCGCTGTTCGGAGGCGACGTCCCCAACAACGCCTGGGACCGCCCGTGGAGCGGCGTGCGCACCGACCGTTTCACCTACGTCCGCTACAAGGAGGCCGGCGACGAGCAGCTCTTCGACCGCCGCGCCGACCCGTTCGAGCTCAACAACCTCGCCGCCGACCCGGCCTACGCGTCGGTCAAGGCCGACATGGCCGCGCGGCTGGCCAAGCTGGCGCACTGCAAGGGGAAGACGTGCAACGTGCCGGGCTGATCCTCGCCGGCATCTCGCTCGCGGTCGCGTTCTTCCTCACCATCGCCCTGGCCGCCAGCGCCGCATCCAGGCGCATCGCCGCCGACATCTACGGCACGCGCTACTGCGAGGTGCTCGAGCTGAAGGGCCTCCCGCCGACCGCGCAGGCGACCGTGTGGAACACGATCGGCTTCTCGCACTGCCCGGCGGCGCAGTGGAACGCGCTCGACCCGGCGGCGATCGCCGCCGCCCGCGGCGACACCGCGATCGTCCTCAACGGCCCGCGCTACTGGCTCATGGACGCCGCGTCGGGCCGGACCGGGCGCAGCCAGGTGTTCGGCGGCCTGCGCTTCCGCCAGGTGGCGACGATCCCGATCCGCACGAACGAGGAGCTCGCGCAGACCCCCTACACCGAGCACACGATCGTCCGCCGCAACACGTGGAAGTGGAACAAGGGCCGCACGATCTACGAGCTGCACGCCCCCGGCGGGGCCACCTACGCGATGCAGAGCTACTCGCAGATCAAGGACCGGACCGAGAGCGTGAACGACCTGCCCGAGCTGGGCTCGCGGCTGCAGCTCCCGGCCGCGTGGCGCTACGGGACGCGCAAGCTCCGCAAGGACCTCGTGCTCGCCGCGCACGGCAGCGCCACCATCGTCCAGGACGAGCTGCTCAACACGTACCAGCGCGAGCCCTAGGCGTCAGCGCCGCCGCACCGGCGTGCTGTTGACGCGCGCCGCGCGCGAGACGTGGTCGGCGCCCGAGGCGTCGGTCCAGTGCAGCCGCCAGTGGCCCGAGCGCTTGCGCAGCCGCACCCGCAGGTACCCACCCGAGCCCGTGCTCGCGGTGGCTACGGTCGTCCACGCGCCGCCGCTCCCATTCTCGATCGCGACGCGGTGGCCGGCGCCGCCCGCACGGGCGGCGCCCCACACGTAGACGGAGCCGCTGCTCGCCTTCGTCACGTAGATCGGGGTGGCGAAGGCGTCGTAGGCCGGCTTGCGCGCGCCGCCGTCGACCGCGTTGTCGAAGATCAGCCCGGTGTTGAACGCGGCCGTGTCGGGGTCGTCGGCCAGGTTGTACTGCGCGAAGCTGCGCAGCCACCCGTCCAGCCAGGAGATGTACTCGGACTGGTTCAGGTAGAGCGCCTGGCTGGACAGCGACATCCCGAAGCGGTCGGGCGGGTTCGTCTGGATCCCGTACTCGGTGTCCCAGATCCGGGTGCCTGCGGGCACGCGGTGGTAGTGCGCCGCGCGGGAGAGCAGCGACTCGAGGCGCGCGATGTAGCCGAGCGTGATCTCGCCCGAGTTGCGCACCGACGCGGTCGGCGGGCGGAAGCCGCCTTGCGTGTAGGGGTGGTGCGCGAAGCCGCTCACCGCGAGCTCGCGCGGGTGGCGGCAGTCGTAGCGGGTGGCGTCGCCCCCGCGCAGGGGGTGGCCGTCGTCGTCGAGACACAGCAGCCGCGCGATGAACCGCCGCGGCGCTGCCGAGCTGCCGCTGCGCAGGCTCCCGGTGGGCGCGGTCTCGCCGAGCAGGATCTGGTCGTCGCCGTGCCCGGTGGCCTGCAGGCCGGCGATGCCCGCCGCCGCCAGGCCCCGATACAGCACCGCGCCCTGGTCGATCGTGGCGCCGCGGACGCGCTGCCACTGCGGGCGCAGCCAGCTCTCGAGGTTGGGCTCGTTCCACAGCGACCAGCGGTGCACCGCGAGGTCGCCGGAGAAGTGCTTGCCCAGCGCCTCGACGAACTGCTGGTACTGCGCCGGGTCGGGCTCGCACGTGTTGCGGCTCGCGCTCGCGATCTCGTTCGCGCTGCACTGCGAGGCCCAGTCGGGCACGGCGCCGGTGGGCGTGAGGAGCACGCTGAGCCCGCGCGCGTCGGCGTTGCGCACGAGCGCGTCCAGGGTGTCGAACGTCCCGGCCGGGTACGTGCTCGGGTCCGCCGCATCGAAGCCGGACGGCGGCGAGGACGCGTTCGGGTCCGGCGCCAGGTTGCGCCAGCCCACGAGCACGCGCACCGTCGTCGCGCCGAGCGCCTGCATGTTGTCGAGCGCGCGCGCCTGGACGTCGGTGCCGGACTGCTGGAGCAGCCCGTCGTCCTGGAAGATCGTCTCCTGCGTGGTGCTCGCGCCGGCGCCCGCGACCGGCGCCAGCGCGATCAGGGCAAGGGCCAGCGTGAGGCCGCGCAGGGACGCGCGGCGCGTGCGTGAGAGCATGCGATTTCCCCCGTCGGGTCGAGCGTCGGAGGACCACTCCTGCGTCGACCCCCCGCCCGCCGCACCGCCTACCCGGTGCAGCGCGGTGTGTGCCTGCTTGAACCCGTGTCGCGTGGGAAGGTCGCGGTTAACTACCCGGCCATGAACCAGCACGAGAAGGGCGAGCGCTTCCGGGCCCTCCACGAGGGCGACCCGTTCGTCATCCCCAATCCGTGGGACATCGGCGCCGCGCGCGTCCTCGAGGGCCTGGGCTTCCCGGCCCTGGCCACGACGAGCTCCGGCTTCGCCTTCACGCTCGGCCGCCGCGACGGCGGCGCGACCCTCGACGAGGTCGTCGCGCACGTGGGCGCGATGGCCGCCGCCACCGACGTGCCGCTCGCCGTCGACCTCGAGCACGGCCACGGTCCGGCCGCTGCCGATGTGGCGCGCGCGATCGAGCGGATCGCCGAGGCCGGGGCCGTCGGCGGCTCGATCGAGGACTGGGAGCCCGACAACGGCGTCCTCTACGACCGGGAGGAGGCGGCCGAGCGCGTGGCCGCGGCGGCCGGGATCGCCCGCGGCCTCGGCTTCCCGTTCCTGCTCGCCGGCCGGGCCGAGAACTTCCTGCACGGCAACCCCGACCTCGACGACACCATCGCGCGCCTGCAGGCCTACGCGGACGCGGGCGCCGACGTCCTCTACGCCCCCGGCCTCTCCACCGCCGACCAGATCCGCGCCGTGTGCGACGCCGTGGGCAAGCCGGTCAACGTGCTCGCCCGCCCCGACCTGCGCCGCGACGACATCTTCGCCGCCGGCGCCCAGCGCATCAGCGTGGGCGGTGCACTGACCTGGGTGGCCACGTCCGCGGCCCTCGACGCGGCCAGGCGCATCCGCGACGACGGCGACTTCTCCGCCCTGGGGGCGGGGCCGCCCCGCGAGTGGCTGGCGTAGCGACCTCTAGGCTCCGGCCGAGGCGCTGCCCGCCTAGCTCAACTGGCAGAGCACGGATCTTGTAAGTCCGGGGGTCTCGGTTCGAATCCGAGGGCGGGCTCTAGGCGAACTTCACCAGCACGACCACGATCGCGATCACCACCAGGAAGAGCGCGAAGAACAGGAAGCGGGTTCCCCAGAAGGCGCGGCTCCCCAGGTGCTGGATCGGGGAGCGCGTGGTTTGGTCCATGTCGATGAGCGTGGCCTCGGAGCCGCCGCGGCCCTCGCTGCGCTCGCCGAGAGCCAGCGCGCGGGCGGCTTCGCGCTCGGCCAGCGCCGACGTGCGGGCGCGGGCGGCCTCGCGCTCGGCCAGCGCCGCGGTGTGCGCCCGCGAGGCGTCGCGCTCGGTCAGCGTGGCGGTGTGGGCGCGGGCGGTGTCGCGCTCGGTCAGGGCGGCGCTGCGCGCGCGCACGGCGGCGTCGCGCTCCCGCAGCGCGGTCTCGCGGTCGCGGCGGGCCTCGTCGCGCTCGCGGGTCGCCTCTTCGCGGTCGGACTCGGCCCGCCCCAGGCGGGCCTGGGCGCTGTCGCGCTCGCGCACGGCGGCATCGCGCTCGCGGATCGCCTCGTCGCGCTCGCGCCCGGCGACGTCGCGCGCTTCCTCGGCGGCGCGGCTCTGGGCCAGCGCAGGGACCCGCTCGGACCGGGCGGCGTCGCGCTCGCGCAGGGCGTCGTCGCGCTCGCCGATGACGTCGTCGCGCTCGCGCCGCGCGTCGTCGCGCTCGGCGGCCAAGGCCGAGCGCGCCCGCGCGTTCGCGCCCCGGTCCTTCTCGGCCTTCTCGGCGGTCGCGTCGCGGTCGGTCACGGCGCGGTCGCGCTCGGCGATCGCGCGGGCGAGCCGCTCGTCGAACTCGGCGTGCTCCTGGCGCAGCCACGCGACCTCGGACTCGAGCCGCGCCACCTTGCGCTTCTCGGCCGCGAGCACCTCGTGCGGCGTGGGCGTGCGCCGACCCGAGGGCTCGAGCGTGACCACCACGCTGGGCGCCACCGCCAGCTCGGCCTGGCGCGGGTCGGCGTCGCCGCCGTCCCACGGGAAGACGGCCGTCCACGGCAGGCCCTCTTCGGCCGCCCACGGCTTGTGCTCGAGCAGGGCGAGTAGGTTCCGCTGCCCCTCGTCGGTGTGCAGGATCAGCGCCGGGCGCACGAAGCGCAGGCCGCGGACGCCGAACCAGCGGCCGCGCACCTCGAGGCGGTCCCCGCTGGCCTCGAAGCGATCGAGGCGGAACGTCACGCCGGTGCCTTCCGTGGTCGTCGTCATCGCTCCTCGGGGTTTTACTCGTTCCGGGCGAGTCGGTCGCCGGCCGAAGGACAGCCTGCAAGGCTCGTGGCCTGGACGACGGCGTCGCGGATGGCCGTCGCCGCCGCCTCCGCCGCCACCGCCTCGAGCACGAACGGGTCGGCGTCGGCCTCGCCGCCGGCCACGCAGGCCACGAGGTCGCCGTCGAACGCGGTGGCGCTGGGGACCACCGCCCGACCGACGCCCGAGGTCGCCGCGCGCGCGATCTTCCACGCCTCGAGCTTGCTCACGCCGGCGTCGGTGACGATGCAGACGAGCGTCGTCGCCTCCCCCACGACCGGGTAGGGCGGGCGCTCGCCCTCGATCAGGAGCCGGATGCTCGACGCGAAGGCGCCGTCGCGCCAGACGCCGGCCACCACCTCGCCGTCCTCCCCCACGACGTCCCCGCCGGCGTTGACCGCGGCCAGCGCGCACACGGTGGCGCCGTCGACCTCGAACGAGGCGGCGCCGAAGCCGCCCTTGGTCCAGGCGTCGCGGCCCAGCAGCTTGCCCACCGTGCAGCCGGTGCCGACGCCGACGGAGCCGCATTCGATGGCGTCGGAGGCCGCGTCGCACGCGGCGCGCCCGGCGGCCGCGTCGGGCCGGGCGCCGGGATCGCCGATCGGCAGGTCGAACACGACCGCCGCGAACACCAGCGGCACGTTGGCCACCAGCGTCGGGTGGCCGAGGCCGCGGTCGGCCAGCCAGCCGGCCACGCCGTCGGCCGCGCGCAGCCCGAAGGCGCTGCCCCCGGTGAACAGCAGCGCCTGCACCCCGGAGGCGTGGCTGGCCGGCGAGAGCAGGTCGCTCTCGCGCGTGCCCGGCCCGCCGCCGCGCACCTCGGCCGCCGCCACGGAGCCGGCGGGCGGGAGCACGACCGTGCAGCCGGTCGCGCCGGCCGCGTCGGTGTAGTGCCCGGCACGGAAGCCGGGCGGGAGGGGATGGAGGGGGCTCATCGGCCTGCCGAGCCTAGACGCCCAGCAGCTCGCGCAGGCGAAGCCCGTTGCGGACCGCGAAGCCCTCCCAGTCGTTGTTGAAGTAGGCGAAGACCTCGACCGTGCGCCGCCACTTCCCCAGCCGCTGCGCCCACTCGCGCAGCTCGCTTTCGGAGTAGTTCCCGCGCCGCCCGCGATGGCCGTGGTGGAAGCGCACGAAGGTCCAGTCCGTCGTGAGCTCGTGCGCAACCCAGGGGCGTTGGGGGCTGTCGCCGATGGCCAGCGCCACGCCGTGCTGGCGCAGCAGCGCGTAGACCTCGGGCACGAACCACGACCGGTGGCGGAGCTCGAAGCAGTGGCGGCCCGGCGGCAGGTGGTCGAGCGCGTAGGCGAGCCGCTCGTCGTTACGGTGGAACGACTCGGGCAGCTGCCAGACGATCGGACCGAGCTTCGGCGTGCCCGCCAGCGGTTCGATGCGGTCGTAGAAGCGGCGCACACCGCGGTCCATGTCGGTCAGCCGCTTCATGTGGGTGAGAAAGCGGCTGGCCTTGAGCGCGAAGACGAAGTCGTCGGGCGTCTGGTCGACCCAGCCCTGCACGGCGTCGCGCGAGGCCAGGCGGTAGAAGGTCGAGTTGACCTCGACGGTGTCGAACAGCGTCGCGTAATGGGCGAGCCAGCGGCGCGGCGGGCAGCCCTTCGGGTATACGACGCCGCCGCGCCAGTCGGCGTAGTTCCAGCCCGAGCAGCCGACGCGGACCGGCTTCACGCGGGGTCGGCCGCGGCAAGCGCCTGCTCGCGCGTGTGGAAGAGCTGCAGGGCCGACATCTTCCCCTCAGCGAACGTGAACACGTCGAAGCGATCCTGCACGAGCTCGAGCTCGCCCGCGCGCATGCGCTGCTTGCACGAGCCCAGTACCTGGTGGTCGTTGAGGTCGACGACGTCGACCAGGTCGAGGGCGAACGCGTCCCACTGGCTCGGCCAGTCCGTGAAGGCGGCGCGGAACTCGTTGCGGCCGCGGTAGGTCTTCGCGCTCGGGCGCTCCGGGGGCTGCACGATGACGACGTCGGCGGTGCAGTGCTCGATCATCCACGCGAAGTCGGCCCGCCCGAACGCCGCGTAGCCGGCGCGCGCGAGCTCGACGTGCTCGTTGCCCATGCGGCTACCCGATCCGCGCGAGCACCCAGTCGTCGCCCTTGCGCCCCAGTGCGAGGTCGGTCTCGCCGTCGGCGGCTTCGACGCGGAACACCGCCTCGTCCTGCTCCTTCCCGGGCCGGTCGATGACCTGCACCAGCGCCATCTCGCGGATCGGGACGCCGGGCCGCTCGCGCTCGAACTCGCGCCGCGCGGCCTCTTCGAGCCGGGCCCGGTGCCAGCCCTTGTCCTCGGCGTGAGCGGCCGCGAGCGCACGGTCGGCGGCGCGGATCTCGGTGCCGAAGCGGCGGGCCAGGCGGCGCCGCCGCTGGGCGTTGGCGGCGGCGCCGCCCACGGCCAAGAGCGCGAGCACGACGACCACTGCGAGGACGACGATCTCCCAGGTCTCCACGCACGCATGAAAGCATCCCAGGCCTCGTGAGCGCACGCGCCTGGGCCGTCTTTGCCGCAGTCTCCGTCCTCTGGGGCATCCCCTACCTGTTCATCAAGATCGCGGTCGGCGACCTCGAGCCCGGCTTCGTGGCCTGGGGCCGCATCGCCATCGGCGCCCTCGTCCTCCTGCCGATCGCGTGGAAGCTGGGGGCGCTGAAGGGGATGCGCGGGCACATCAAGTGGGTGATCGCCTATGCCGTCTGTGAGATCGCGGTGCCGTTCTTCCTCATCGCCGTCGGGGAGACGCATGTGTCCTCGTCGCTGGCCTCGATCCTCATCGCAACGATGCCGCTGATCGTCGCGCTGCTGGCCCTGCGCTTCGCGCCCGAGGAGAAGCCCACGCGGCTGCGCCTGCTCGGCCTCGTCGTCGGGCTTCTGGGCGTCGTGGCCTTGCTCGGCATCGACGTGGCGGGCCACCCCGACGAGCTCTTCGGGGCCGGCTGCATCCTCGTGGCGACGGTCGGCTACGCGACCGCGCCGATCATCATCAGCCGCAAGCTCGCCGACCAGCACCCGATCGCGCCGGTGACCGGCGGCGTGCTCTTCGCCACGCTCGCGCTGCTCCCGCTGGCGATCATCGGCGCGCCGCACTCGGTCCCGTCGGCGGGGTCGATCGCCTCCGTGGTCGTGCTCGGCGTGGGCTGCACCGCGCTGGGACTGGTCCTGTTCTTCGTGCTGATCACCGAGGCCGGGCCGAGCCGGGCCAGCGTGATCACCTACATCAACCCGATCGTGGCGGTGGCGCTGGGCGTGACGCTGCTCGACGAGCGCCTGGGCGCCGGCGCCGTGGCCGGGCTCCTGCTCATCCTCGCGGGGTCGTGGTTGGCCACCGACGGGCGGTTGCCGCCCGGGCTCGCAGCGGTGGCCGCGCGGGTCGGGCTGCGGCCTAAGCCGGCACCGCCCGCGACGCAAGGTGCGCCCCGACCTTCCGCTTGACGCGCTGCAGCGCGTTGTCGACCGTCTTCGTGTCGCAGCCGAGCCGCTCGCCGACCGCCTCGTAGGAATGGCCGTCGAGGTAGAGCGCGAGCACGCGCGACTCGAGGTCGGACAGGACGGTGGACAGGCAGGCCACCAGCGAGCGCAGCTCCTCGGAGGAGATGACCTGGTTGACCGGGTCGTGCGCGGTGGGCCCGGGCAGGATCTCGTCCAGGGTGGGCTCGCCGTCGGTCGCCGCGGCCGGCGACGTGGAGAAGGACACGTACTGGTTGAGCGGGGTGTGCTTGTTGCGGGTGGCGGTCTTGACGGCGGTGATGATCTGGCGGGTGATGCAGAGCTCGGCGAAGTTCCGGAACGACGACTCGCGGTCGGAGCGGAAGTCGCGGACGGACTTGTAGAGGCCCACGAGTCCCTCCTGCACGAGGTCGTCGCTGTCGCCGCCGGCGAGGAAGTACGACGAGGCCTTCAGGCGCACGAAGCCGTAGTAACGGCGGACGATGCGGTCCATCGCGTCCGGCGAGCCCTGCTTGGCCAGGGCCACCAAGTACATATCGTCAAGCTGAACTTGACCTTGAGACTGCTGAGCAAAGCGAGCCACGAACGGTCCTTTCGTGAGGAACCCCCTGCAAACAGGGACCCTCGTCGGTTCGTAGCGCTTACCTCCCCAGCGCCACTCCTCCACGAGCCAGGGTCTTAACCCTCAGCTTCATGTTGAGCTGGCGGGAAGGTCTCACAGTTATGAAGCACTGTCAAGCTCCGCTCTGCGCTGCAAGATTCCGTACACCAGAGCGGCGGCTGCGGCGCTCACGTTGAGCGACGCGATGCGCCCACGCACGGGCAGCGCGACGAGGTCGTCGCAGGCGTCCGCGACGCGCGGACGCAGGCCCTTCCCCTCGGCCCCGAGCACGAGCACGACGCCGCCGCGGTAGTCGGGCCGGTCGTAGGGCGTCGTCGCGTCCGCGGAGGCGCCGTAGCACCAGCAGCCGGCCTTCTTCGCGGCAGCCAGGAAGTCAGCCAGGTTGCGCACCCGTGCCACCGGCAAGTGCTCGACCGCGCCGGCCGAGGCCTTGCACACCGCGGGCGTGACCTCCGCCGAACGGCGCTCGGGGATGACCACGCCGGTCGCGCCCGCGACCTCGGCCGTCCGGCACACGGCGCCGAGGTTGTGCGGGTCCGTGATCTGGTCGAGCGCGATGACGAGCGGAGCGGGCGCGGCGAGCAGCGCAGCGGGGTCGGCGTAGGGGTAGGGGTCGGCGCGGGCGGCCACGCCCTGGTGCTCGGCCGTGCCGGCGCGCTCGCTGAGCGCGGCCTCGTCCACCACCGTCACATCGACCCCGGCCAGCCAGTCCAGCCCCGCCGCCCGCGCCGTCGCCCACACCGCGTGCACCGCCCGGCGCCCCCGCAGCGCCTCGCGCGCGGGGTTGCGGCCGTAGACGATCAACGCGGCACGAGCTCGAACCCGCCCGCGACGTCGCGGACCTCCCACCCGCGCGCGGCGATCTCGTCGCGCAGGCGGTCGGCGGCGGCGAAGTCGCGGTCGGCCCGCGCCTGCCGGCGCTGGTCGGCCAGCGCCTGGATCTCCGCCGGCGCGCCCTCGGCCTCGGCCGCGAGCAGGTTGGCCAGGCCGAGCACGTCGAGCATGGCCTCGAGGTCCTCGCGGCCGACCGCGTCGCGGCGGTTGGCCTCGCGCACCCACTCGAAGACGGCGGCCAGGGCCTCGGCGGTGTTGAAGTCGTCGGCGAGGGCGGCGAAGAAACGCTCGCGCAACGGCGCCATGCGGGCGGGCGAGGCGCCGTCGCGCAGGCGCCGGCCCGCCTCGCGGATGCGGTCGACCCGCGCGGCCGCCTCCTCCAGGCGCTCGGCCGAGAAGGCCAACGGCTGGCGGTAGTGGCCGCTGAGCAGGTACATGACCACGGCGTCGCGGCCGTACTCGTCCAGGGCCGCGTGCAGCAGAAAGATGTTGCCGACCGACTTGGCCATCTTCTCGCCCTCCTGCTGCACCATCCCGTTGTGCATCCAGATCCGGGCGAGCGGCTCGCCGCGCGCCGCGCGCGTCTGCGCCGCCTCGTTCTCGTGGTGGGGGAAGACGAGGTCCGAGCCGCCCCCGTGGACCTCGAAGTCGAGGCCGAGAAAGGCCTCGGCCATGGCCGAGCACTCGATGTGCCAGCCGGGGCGGCCGCTGCCCCAGGGCGCGTCCCAGGCCGTGTCCTCGTCGGGCTTGCGCCCCTTCCAGAGCGCGAAGTCGAGCGGGTCCTCCTTGCGTTGCGCCCCGTCGCCGCCCTCGCCCTGGTCCATGTCCTCCACCCGGCGGTGCGAGAGCTCGCCGTACTCGGGATAGGAGCGCACCCGGAAGTAGACGTCCCCGTCGGCCGCGTAGGCGTGGCCGTCGTCGACCAGCGCCCCGATCAGGTCCTCGATCGGCCCGATGGTCTCCGAGGCCAGCGGCTCCGCGTCGGGGCGCCCGAGCCCGAGCCGGTCGGTGTCCTCCACGTAGCGCGCGGTCATCTCGCGCGCCAGCTCGGCCGAGTTGCGCCCCTCGGCGCGGGCGGCGTCGTAGATCTTGTCGTTGATGTCGGTGACGTTGATGACCAGCGTGGGCTCGTAGCCGACGGCGGCCAGGAACCGGCGCAGGACCATGAAGACCACGTAGGGCCGGGCGTTGCCGACGTGGATACGGCCGTAGACGGTCGGGCCGCAGGCGTAGATGCCGACGCGGCCCTGCTGGCGGGGCTCGAGCGGCACCACCGAGCCGGTCCGCGTGTCGTGCAGCCGGATCGCGCGCACGCGCGGGACCCTAGCGTCGCGTTTCGCCGCTGCGGGCGACTTGCTCGAGCCGCGCCCGCGCCGCAGGGACGTCTACGCAAATGCCGCAGAACGGGAAGGACGAGCGGGTGAATCCCCATTCAAAGCGGCGTTTCCCGCCGGGGGGACCGGCTACTGTGCGACTGCCGTGACTGGCCAAGCCCTCAGGGGCCAGCATCTCGAGGTGGTCGAGCGGGCGTTCCGGCGCCTTCCCGACCGTTACCTGGGCGCGGAGCCCGGCTTCGACGCCACCTACCACGTCCGGCTGGGCGATGTGGGCCATACCTGGGAGGTCCGCTGCACCACGCACGGCGCGCGCGTGCGCAAGGGCGTCTCCCGCCGGCGCCCCGACGTGACCATCGGCACCGACTCCGAGACCTGGGCGCGCCTGCGCGAGGGCGAGCTCTCCGGCATCGAGGCGTTCTCGCAGCGCAAGCTCTACGCGCGCGGCAACCTCGACCT
Source organism: Solirubrobacteraceae bacterium (assembly GCA_036270095.1). GTDB lineage: Bacteria > Actinomycetota > Thermoleophilia > Solirubrobacterales > Solirubrobacteraceae > DATBDE01. The sequence continues at coordinate 50,631 of DATBDE010000140.1, forward strand.
CGCCATCGGCTTCGAGGGGCTGTTCCGCCTGCCCAACGGCCGCCCGCCGCTGCTGCGCATCCACGACGTGCACGTGGGCCGTACCCGCGTCTCCACGCTGACGATGGGCCGCGGCGAGGTCCCGGTGATCCTCCTCCACGGCCTCGGCGGGACCAAGCACTCGTTCTTCGACACGCTGGCCGCGCTGAGCGACCACTACCGCGTCCACGCGATGGACCTGCCCGGGTTCGGCTCGTCCTCGAAGCCCACCACGGCCGGCTACGACGCGCCCTACTTCGCCCGCACCGTGCTGGGGGCCATGGACGAGCTCGGGATCGACCGCGCGCACCTGGTCGGCAACTCGATGGGCGGCCGGGCGGCCATCGAGCTCGGCCTGACCGCGCCCGAGCGCGTCCGCAGCCTCGGCCTCCTCTGCCCGGCGGTGGCCTGGATCAAGCGCGGCTACCACCCGCTCGTGCGCCTGCTGCGGCCCGAGTTCGGGCTCCTGCCCCACCGCTTCGGCCGCGACACCGTCGCGCGCCAGTTCCTGGGCCTGTTCGCCGACCGCGATCAGATCGACCCGTCCGTGGCCGACGTCGTCGTGGACGAGTTCCAGCGCATCTACGGCTCGGCCGGCGCCCGCATCGCCTTCCTGGCGGCGGCGCGCAACATCTACCTCGATCGCCCGTTCGGCCGCGGCGGCTTCTACCCCCGCCTGGCCGAGCTGGCCCCGCCCAGCCTGTTCGTCTGGTCCTCGCACGACCGCGTCGTGCCGCCCGCGTTCCGCCGCCACGTCGAGCGCTGGCTTCCGGACGCCGAGCAGATCGTGCTCGACGCCTGCGGGCACGTGCCCCAGGTCGAGCGCCCCGAGCAGACCAACGGGCTGCTGCGGCGGTTCTTCGCCGACGTCGACGCACTGGGCGCGTCGGGTGCGGCCGCGGCGGCGGCCTAGTTCCTAAACTGAGCGGCGGTGGAGGCAACCGCCGCAGAGGCCGCGCGCACCAACGGCCGCCCTCCCGAGGAGGAGGCGCGCGACCAGTCGAACCTGGTCACCCGGCTCGTGCGCGGCGTCGCGTCGCAGCTCCAGCGCCGGATCCCCGCCGCCGACCTGGACGAGCGCGACCCGGACTACATCCGCGAGAACCTGCCGGCGGCGTGGCTGCTGAGCTCGCTGTACTTCCGCGGCGAGGTCCGCGGCCTGGGGAACATCCCCGAGGACGGCCCGGTCCTGCTGGTCGGGAACCACTCGGGCGGCAACGTGACGCCGGATACCACGGTGTTCACGCTCGCCTACTGCGCCTACTTCGGCGTCGAGCGCCCCTTCTACCAACTGGCGCACAACCTGGTGCTCTCGATGCCCGGCCTGTCCTTCCTGCGCAAGTACGGCACGGTGGCGGCCTCGCCCGCCAACGCCCAGAAGGCGCTGTCGGCCGGCGCCGCGCTGCTCGTCTACCCGGGCGGCGACTGGGAGGTCCACCGCCCCACGTTGGACCGCAACCGGGTCGACTTCAACCGCCGCAAGGGGTTCATCCGGCTGGCCCTCGAGCACGACGTCCCGCTCGTCCCCGTGGTGTCGATCGGCGGCCAGGAGACCGCGCTGTTCCTCAGCCGCGGCGACCGCCTGGCGCGGCTGTTCGGCCTCGACCGTATGTTCCGGCTCAAGGTCCTCCCGATCTCGCTGGCGCTGCCCTGGGGGCTGAACATCGGCGACATGCTCGGCCACATCCCGCTGCCGGCGAAGATCACCATCGAGGTGCTGCCGCCGATCTACCTGCGCGAGGAGTTCGGCCCCGAGCCCGATCTCGAAGAGGTCTACGACCACGTCACCCGGCTCATGCAGGACACCCTGGACGCGATGGCGGCCGAGCGCCGCCTGCCGGTCCTCGGATGAGGGTCGCCGAGTCGATCGAGGTCAGCGCGCCGCCGGAGGTGGTGTGGAAGGTGATCTCCGACCCGACCCGCTACCTGCACTTCCTCTCGGGGTTCACCCGCTGGGAGGTCGTGTCCGACGAGCCCGGCGGCTGCGGCGCCCGCTACAAGATGCTCATGCGCGTCGGGTCGGCCGAGGTCGGCGGGCTGATCGAGGTCGTCGAGTGGGTGCTCAACCGCGAGCTGGCCTGGACGAGCATCACCGGCATCGACCAGCGCGGCCGCTGGCGCCTGCGCGAGCGACCGCGCGATGACGGCACCGTGTGCACCTGGGTCGAGCTGCGCCTGACCGCCGGCGTGGCCGGCTCGGGCTTGTTCGGCTGGCTGGCCGAGCAGTTCGCCGCTCCCACCGTGCGGGGCCACCTGCGCCGCTCCCTGCAGCAGCTCAAGCGCCAGGTCGAGCACGAGGAGCTGCGGGCCCGCGCGGCCGCCCGTCGCCGCGCCCGCGCCGCCGCCTCCTCCTAGTGGCCTTCGACCCCGCGCTGATCGCGGCGCTGCACCCGCGCGTGCTCGCGGCGGAGGAGCTCTCCGGCCCCGAGTCCGCGTCGTCGGCGTTCCAGACCTCGACCATCGACGCGCTCATGCACGGGCAGTACGAGGGCGACATGACCATCGCCACGCTGCTAGGGCACGGCGACCTCGGCATCGGCACCATCGACCACCTCGACGGCGAGCTGATCGTGGCCGACGGCGAGGCCTGGGTGGCGAGCAGCGACGGCACCCTGCGGCGGGTGTCCGACGACGAGCGCACGCCGTTCGCCGTCGTCACCCCGTTCGAGACCCAGGTGAAACGGACCGTGCCGACGCCGGTCGACCACGAGGAGCTGATCGCCCTGATCGACCGCTACGCCGGCGACGCCACCGGCGCGCGGGCGGTGCGCATCGACGGCGAGCTCGACGTCCACGCCCGGTCGGTCCCGCGCCAGGAGCCGCCGTACCGCCCGCTGGCCGAGGTGGTCGAGGGCCAGCAGGTCTTCGAGCTCACCAAGGTCGTGGGGACCCTCGTGGGCTTCCGCTTCCCGGCTGTGGCGAGCGGTCTCGAGGTGCCCGGCTACCACCTCCACGCGATCACGGCCGACCGCACCCGCGGGGGCCATGTGCTGCGCGCCCGGGTGCGCAGCGGCACGGTGCGGATCGGGCAGCTCACCGACCTGCACATGGAGCTGCCGCCAGGGGTCGAGCTGCCGACGGGCCCCGACGAC
>DATBDE010000141.1:0-6955 GCA_036270095.1 Solirubrobacteraceae bacterium
GTCCAGGAGAACCGCTCGGACCCAGGCCGGCCCCGGTAGCGAACAGCGTGCGCAGCTCGGTCGTGGCGCGTTCCCACTCGACGTGGCACCACCCGATCGCGGTGAACGCGGAGTCCCAGCTCCACTGGTGGGGGTAGAGCCGCGGGCCGGGCCGCGTCGCGTCGCCCAGCCAGTTCTCGTCCAGCACGTCGTGTGCGGCTTGTGCGAGTTCCATCCCGCTATTCTGCGCGCGGCGTGAGCCTCCTCGACCTGACCACCGAGGCGCAGGGCGACGGCGTTCGGATCGTCCTGACCGGAGAGCTGGACATCTCCACCGCGCCGCGCGTGGAGGACGAGCTGCGCCGCGTGGAGGAGGGCCGCCCGGCGGTGATCCTCCTCGATCTGCGCGAGCTCGAGTTCATGGACTCGACCGGCCTGCGCGTGATCGTGTCCGCGGACGGGCGCGCGCGCGAGGAGGACCGCGTCCTGCGGCTCGTGCGCGGCCCCGAGGCCGTGCAGCGGATCTTCCGGGTCACCCGGCTCGACGAGCGGCTCGAGATCGGCGACGACCCCGACGCGCTGATCAAGAGCGCGTAGCTCACACCGGCCGCAGGTCGGCGACGTTGTCCAGGCGGTCGTCCGCGGACGGCAGCCGCACCGCGCGCGCCAACACCGGCGAGGACTGCATGATCGACGTGGTCGTCTGGCCGTACGGCGTGAACACGTCGATGGTCTCCTCCAGGTGCTCGACGTCGCGCACGTACAGCTTCATGAAGAAGCAGTCCTCGCCGGTGATCCGGTGGCACTCGACCACCTCGGGCGTGCGCTGGGCGATCGCGGCCACCTTGGCGATCTGCCGCGGTGCTGGACGGATGCGGAGGATGGCGCCGAGCGTGTAGCCGATCGCGCGCGGGTCCACGGCGGCGTGGTAGCCGGTGATGACGCCCGCGTCCTGCAGGCGCTGCAGCCGCTCGGCGACGGCGGGCGATGAGAGGCCGACCCGGCGCCCGAGCTCGGCCAGCGTCAGGCGGGCATCGCCTTGGAGCTCGGCCAGGAGGGTGACATTGGCCGGATCGAGGATTTCCCGTTGATTCGAAGGCATCACCGCGAGAATACCGTCGATTGCCCCTGTTGTGTAGGCCCGTCACCAGGCATGCTGTCGTCTCGATGCCGCCTTCCGCGTACTTCGTCGGCAGCGCCGTCTTCCACTACCTCGGGCCGTCGTTCGCCGTCCTGCTGTTCGCCCGCGTCGAGCCGCTAGGCGTGGCGTGGCTGCGGATCGTCTCGGCGGCGGTGATCTTCGCCGCGTGGCGCCGGCCCTGGCGCTTCCTGCGCAACCGGCTGCTGCTGGCCTGGGGCCTGGTGCTGGCGGTGATGAACTGCTGCTTCTACCTGGCCATCGACCGCCTGCCGCTCGGCACCGTGGCGGCGATCGAGTTCCTGCCGGTCATCGTGCTGGCGGCGCTGGGCGCGCGCACGCCGCGCAACGTCGCCGCGCTCGTGCTCGCGGTCCCGGGCGTATACCTGCTCACCGACGTGCAGCTCGCGGGCGAGCCGCTGGGCGTGGCCTTCGCCTTCGCCAACGCGGTGCTGTTCGCGCTCTACATCGTGCTCGCCCACCGCGTCTCGCGCCAGCAGGGGGTCAAGTCTTTCTTTGCCGCACGGGGTGCGGCAAAGAAAGACTTGACCCCTGACGGCATCGACGGCTTGGCCGCCTCGATGCTCATCGCCGCCGTGATCGCCACGCCGCTGGCGGGCTGGGCGGCGGTGCCGGCCTTCGACGACCCGGTCGCGCTGGCGGCCGGCATCGGCGTCGGCCTGACCTCCTCGGTCATCCCCTACATCTGCGACCAGCTGGCGATGAAGCAGCTGGCCCGCTCGACCTACGCGCTCATGGTCTCGCTGCTGCCCGCCACGGCCACCGTCATCGGCATCGTGGTGCTGGCCCAGATCCCGTCCTGGGTCGAGGTCCTCGGCGTCGTGCTGGTCGTCGCCGGCGTGGCCGTGCATCGCGACCCCGCCGAGGCCGAGCCCGAGCCCGACGCGAGCGCGCTGGCCGCGCAGAGCGGCTAGCTCAGCCGGCCCTCGAGCTCGGTGTCGCCCTCCACCTCGTTCGCGCCCTCGATCCCGACCGGCCGTACGCGCGCGACGAGGATGGCGATGTCGTCGCGCAGCTCGCCGCCGGTGGCCTCCGCCGCCGCGCGCTCGATGCGCGCGGCGAGCGCGGCCGGCTCGAGGCCGTGGCCCGCGGCCACGAGCGCCTCCAGCGCGTCCGGCTCGAGGATGCGCAGCGGGGCGCCGGCCTCGGTGACGCCATCGGTGTAGAAGACGACGCTGTCGCCGGGGTCGAGCTCGAGCGCCTCGTCGCGCAGGTCGGGCTCGTCGAGGACGCCGAGCAGCGAGCCCGGCCGACCGATGGGCTTGACCCCGCCGTCCGCGCTCAGCAGCAGCGGCAGCGGGTGGCCGCCGCTGGCCAGCACGAGGATCGCGCCGTCGTCGCGGATGTCGAAGCGCCCGAGCGCGACGGTGCAGAAGTCCGCGCCGGTGCGCTGCCGCAGCAGGGCGTCGTTGAGCAGGCTGAGGATGTGGCTGGGGTAGGAGCGCTGCATGGCGCCGGCGCGGATCGTGTAGCGCGCCAGCGCGGTGACCGCGGCCGCATCCGGGCCCTTGCCGCAGACGTCGCCGACGACGAGCGCCCACCCGCCGTCGCCGACCTCGAAGAGGTCGTAGAAGTCGCCGCCCACGTCGCCGGTGCCGGCCGCGCGGAAGCGCGCGGCCACCTCGAGGCCGGGGATCGCCGGCAGCACGGGCGGGAGCAGGCTCTCCTGCAGCGCCCGGGCGGTGTGGGCGCGGTCCGAGAACAGCCGCGCGTTGGCCAGCGCGAGGCCCCCGCGGCGTGCGAACTCCACCGCGACCTCGAGGTCGTGCGCGTCGTATGGCGCGGCCTCGAGGTCGCGGATGAGGCTCAACGCGGCCAGCGTGCGTCCGCGGGCGACGAGCGGGGCGACGATCAGGTCGGGGCGCAGCTGCGGCGTCCCGGTACGCAGGACCGCGTACACGGCCTCGCCGCGGTCGGGGTCGGAGGGCGGGATCTCATCGATCTCCGCACGGGCGGCGACGGCCGGCACGGCGACCCGCTCCAGCGCGCCCACCGCGGCGTCGTAGTCGAGGGTCTCCGCCAGGGCGGCGGAGACATCGGCCAGGAAGCGCTGCGCCCGCTCGGCGAGCTTGGTGACGGTGACGTCCTCGAGCACGTTGATGGCAAGGTCGGGCGCACCGTCCGGCCCCATCACCGGCTGGGCCTTGACCACCACGTAGCGCTCCTCGCCGGTCAGGCGCGAGCGAAACCGCACGGTGGCGGGCGTCGGCGCCTCGCCGGCCAGCGCCAAGCGGCCGGGCAGGCGCTCAGGGGAGAAGGGGCGGCCGTCGAGGTCGATGATCTCGAAGCGGTCGAGCAGTTGCTCGGGCGGCGTCTGCAGCAGCTCCTCGGGGGATGAGAAGCCCATCGCCCGCACGGCGGCGTCGTTGGCGTAGACGACCCGGCCGGTGCGGTCCTGCGCCGTGATCCCGTCGGCGACCGCGCCGAGCATGACCTGGAGCTCCTCGCGGGCGGAGTGCTGCTCGCGCTCGGCGTCCTCGCTGCCCGAGCGCAGGGCGGCGATCCACACCGCCAGCACGCCGCCGACCACCACAACGCCGAGCCCGGTCACCACGTCGGTCTCGCCGAGCGAGCCGTTGATCGCTGCCACGGCCAGCGCGAGCGCGAGCGCCACGACGCCCACGGCTGCGGTCGTGCGCGGGGTGCCGCGAGTCGCGACCAGCAGCGGCCCGACGAGGAACAGCTCGACCGGGAACGTGCTGCCGCCGAGGGCGGTGGCGAGCACGCCGAAGCTGAGCATGACCGCGAGGGAAACGGCCGTCATTGACCGATACTAGTTCCGGACCGCAGCGAAGATCGTCAGAATCACGACCATGGCCTCGCGGGAGCGACTGCTGCGGGTCCTGCGCTCCGCAATCTACGACCCGCGCGTGCTTGAGGCCATGGCGGCGGTGCCACGCGACCTCTTCGTGCCCTCCGGCCTGCGCGGTGACGCGTGGGAGAACGCGCCGTTGCCGCTGCCCGCCGGCCAGACGATCTCGCAGCCGCTCGTGGTTGCGCGCATGTGCGAGCTGCTCGAGCTCGCGCCCACCGACCGCGTGCTCGACGTGGGCACCGGCTCCGGCTATCACGCGGCGCTACTCGGCCGCCTGGCCGCGCACGTCTGGAGCATCGAGCGCCACGCGGAGCTTTCCGCCTACGCGCGCGTCGCCCTGTCCGCGGCCGGCGTCGACAACGTGACCCTCGTGGTCGGCGACGGGTCGCTGGGGCTGCCCGAGCAGGCGCCGTTTGACGCCATCAACGTCGCGGCGGCGGCGTGGGAGCGGGTGCCGGCGGCGCTGGAGGAGCAGCTCACGGTCGGCGGCCGGCTGGTCGCGCCGGTGGACGGCGCGGGCCAGCGCCTCGTGCGCGTGCGGCGGCGCGAGGACGGCTACGAGCGCCGCTGGCTGGAGCCGGTGCGGTTCGTCCCGCTGGTCCAGGAGGGGCCCTAGCCGTCTATCAGATCGAGCACGGCCGCCTCGATCGTGCGGCGCCCGCGCTCGTGGGCCGGCGCGATGGTGTCGCCGGCCAGGAAGGCGTCGATCACGCGCGGGTCGACGTAGGAGGTGCGGGCGACCGTCGGCGTGTTGCCGAGGAAGATCGCGACCTCGCGCACGGCCGCCGTGATCGCGCGCCGGCGGGCGGTCTTCGTGCTCGGGCGGTCGGCGCGACGGGCCAGCGCGACGGCGGCCAGCACGGTGCCGTTCCAGGTGCGGAAGTCCTTGGCCGTGACCGCGGCGCCGGCGCGGTCCTTCAGGTACGCGTTGATGTCGTCGGAGCGCACGTCGATCCAGCGCCGCCCGTCGCGCCAGGCGAGCAGTTCGTCGGGACCGCCGCGGCGGCGCTTGAGCGCGGCGAGCACCTCGACTACGGCGGGGTCGCCGATCGTCTGCACACGCCGTTGCCCGCTCTTGGCCGGGTAGTCGAAGACCGCCTCGTCGTCGTCGATGCGCACGTGGTCGCGGCGGATCGTGGCCAGCCCGAAGGAGCCGTTGTCGGACGCGTAGGCCTCGGACCCGATGCGGAACAGGCCAAGGTCGAGCATGCGCGCCGCGCAGGCCAGGACGCGGTCGCGCCCGGCGCCGTCGGCCTTGAGGTCGCGCGCGACGCGCCGGCGCAGGCGCGGCAGCGCGCGGGCGAACTCGATCATCTCGTCGAACTTCTGGCGGTCGCGCCGCTGGCGCCACGCGTCGTGGTAGCGATACTGCTTGCGCCCGGCCGCATCGACGCCGGTGGCCTGCAGGTGACCGCTGGCGTCGGGGCAGATCCACACGTCGCTCCAGGCGGGAGGAATGGCCAGCGCGCGGATGCGCTCGAGGGTGTCGTCGTCGCGCACCGCACGACCGTCGACGTCGATGTACGAGAAGCCCCGACCGCGTCGGCGGCGGCGCAGGCCGGGCAGGGAGCAGTCGGAGCGGCGGAGCCGTGGCACGACCGGGACCTGTTCCCCGGGAGCGCCGCTACCATGCACCCCAGGCGCGCCCACACACCTGCGTGCCGCGCGGATAGCGCCCCAGCCTCCCGGCGCCCAACAGACGTTTCAAGGACCGGGAGTGGCGATCTCTTCACCCGATACCGACGCCCTCTTCCGCGACTACCGGGAGTCGCGGGACCCAGCGGTGCGTGAGACCCTCGTCGAGCGGTTCCTGCCCCTCGCGCGGCGGCTGGCCCGCCGCTACGAGCGCGGCGGCGAGTCCTTCGACGACCTGCTGCAGGTGGCCAGCCTCGGACTGGTCAAGGCGGTCGACCGCTACGAGCCCAACCGCGGCGTCGCGTTCTCCTCCTACGCGGTGCCGACCATCCTCGGCGAGCTCAAGCGGTACTTCCGCGACACCGGCTGGGCGGTGCACGTGCCCCGCGGCCTGCAGGAACGGGCCATGAAGGTCGATCAGACCTCGGCCAAGCTGACGACGAGGCTCGGGCGAGCACCGTCGATCGCCGACGTCGCCGAGGCCATGGGCCTCGAGCTCGAGGAGGTGCTCGAGGCGATGGGCGCGTCGCAGGCCTATGACGCCGTCTCGCTCGAGGCCGGCCGCGACAGCGAGCGCCCCGAGGAGGGCACGATCGGCGAGACGCTCGGCGAGGAGGACGAGCGGCTCGAGCTCGTCGAGTACGGCACGACCATCGCCGGGACCCTCCGTGCGCTGCCCGACCGCGACCGCCTCGTGCTCAAGCTGCGCTTCGTCGACGACATGACGCAGTCCGAGATCGCCGCGCACATCGGCGTCTCGCAGATGCAGGTCTCGCGCCTGATCCGCCGCGCGCTCGACCGCCTGCGCACCGTTGCCGAGTCGGCCTGATACGGGCGCCGCGGGAACGGGTAGCGGGACTGGCGTCGAACCGAAACGACGAAAGGAAGCGCCATGGGCATGCTCGACAAGATCACCGGCAGGGCGAAGAAGGCGGCGGGCGACCTCGCCGACGATCCGTCGCTGCGCCGCCAGGGCCGCCGCGAGGAGCGCAAGGGCGAGGCCAAGGACGAGCTCAACGATGCGCAGGACAAGGCCGCGGACAAGGCCCAGGAGGTCAACGACCTCGAGCGCAAGACCTGACGTGGAGCGCCAGCCCGAAGAGCACCGACCGGAGGAATCCGAGCAGCTCCCCGAGGAGGCTCCGGCCGAGCACGTCCCGGGCGACGACCGCGAGCGCGGCTCCGCTCCGCAGCGGTCGGGCGGCCGCGGTCGCAGCGACGGTCGCACCGCGACCGGCAACCCCCGCAGCGCCGGTGCCCGCGACGGCGAGAAACGCGGGCGCGACCGGTCCTGAGCGCGTAGGATCGCCAAGCCGGGGGCCGGTCGTAGCTCTCTTCACCCACTAGCCACGGCCGCCCCCGGCGGC
>DATBDE010000142.1:0-26691 GCA_036270095.1 Solirubrobacteraceae bacterium
GCTTCAGCGCAGCGACCTCGCGGTCCAGCGCGCCCGGCACCGGGTGGACCCCCGGCTCGAGCTCGCCGGCCCGGTCCATGAGCTCGCGCACCGCCAGCGCGTGGAGCGCGAAGGAGACGTCCATGACCGCCGCCGGATGGCCCTCGGCCGCTGCGAGGTTGACCACGCGGCCGCCGGCGAGGACGTACAGGCGCCGGTCGCCGACGTCGTGCTCGGCCACCAGCGGCCGCACCTCGCGCCCCGGGCCGAGGTCGTCGAGCGCGATCTCCACGTCGAAGTGGCCCGCGTTGGCGAGGATGGCGCCGTCCTTCATGCGCTCGAAGTGCTCGCGGTGCAGCGCGCCGCGCACGCCGGTCACGGTCACGAAGACGTCGCCGCGCTCGGCGGCGCGCAGCGCGGGCATGACATCGAAGCCCTCCATGCGGGCCTCCAGCGCCGCCATCGGGTCGACCTCGCACACGATCACCGACGCCCCGGCCCCGCGGGCCCGCTGGGCCACGCCGCGGCCGGTGGCGCCGTAGCCGAGCACGACCACCGTGCGCCCGGCGAGGAGCGCGTTGGTCGCGCGCAGGATGCCGTCCAGGGTCGACTGGCCGGTGCCGAAGCGGTCGTTGAAGGTGCGCTCGCTGAGCGCCTCGTTGACCGCGAGCACCGGGCAGCCCAGCGTCCCCTCGGCCGCCATTGCGCGCAGGCGCACGAGCCCGGTCGTCGTCTCCTCGGTGGCGCCGACGAGCGCGTCGTCGGCGTGCACGGCGCCGATCAGGTCGGCCCCGTCGTCGAGGGCGACGGAGGGCGAGCGCGAGGCCAGCTCGGCGACGTGGGACGCGTAGGCCTCCGCGCTCTCCCCGTGCGCGGCGAGCACGTCGACGCCGTCGTCGGACAGCGCCGCGACAACGTCGTCCTGGGTCGAGAACGGATTGGCCGCGCACAGCGCGACCTCGGCCCCGCCCGCCCGCAGGGCCCCGACGAGGACCGCGGTCTCGGCCGTGACGTGCAGGCATGCGCACACGAGCCGGCCGTCGAGCGGCCGCTCGGACGCGAAGCGGTCCCGGATCGAGCGGACGACGGGCATCTGCCGCGCCGCCCACTCGATGCGCGCGCGCTCTAGTACCGGTACTGCTCCGACTTGTACGGGCCGTCGACGGTGACGCCGATGTATGCGGCCTGTTCGGGGGTGAGCTTCGTCAGGTGGACGCCGAGGGCGTCGAGGTGCAGGCGGGCGACCTTCTCGTCCAGGTGCTTGGGCAGCACGTAGACGCCGAGGGGGTACTCGTCGGTGCGGCCGAACAGCTCGATCTGGGCGATGACCTGGTTGGTGAACGAGTTGGACATCACAAACGACGGGTGGCCGGTCGCGTTGCCCAGGTTGAGCAGCCTGCCCTCGCTCAGGACGATGATCGCCTTGCCGTCCGCGAACACCCACTTGTCGACCTGGGGCTTGATGTTGACCCGCTCGATCCCCGGTGTGCGGGCCAGTCCGGCCATGTCGATCTCGTTGTCGAGGTGCCCGATGTTGCCGACGATGGCCTGGTGCTTCATCCGCGCCATGTGGTCGGCGGTGATGATGTCCTTGTTGCCGGTGGCGGTGACGAAGAGGTCGGCGGTCTCGACCACGTCGTCGAGGCGGACGACGTCGAGGCCCTGCATCGAGGCCTGCAGCGCGCAGATCGGGTCGACCTCGGTGACCACCACCCGCGCGCCCTGGCCGCGCAAAGACTCCACGCAGCCCTTGCCCACGTCGCCGTAGCCGCAGACCACCGCGACCTTGCCCGCCAGCATCACGTCGACGGCGCGGTTGATGCCGTCGACCAGCGAGTGCCGGCAGCCGTAGATGTTGTCGAACTTGGACTTGGTCACCGAGTCGTTGACGTTGATGGCCGGGAAGAGCAGCGTGCCGTCGCGGTGCATCTCATAGAGGCGGTGCACCCCAGTGGTGGTCTCCTCGGTCACGCCCTTGATCGCCTCGCCGATCCGCGTCCAGCGCTGCGGATCCTCCTCGAGCGAGCGCGTCAGCACGCCGAGGATGACCGCGAGCTCCTCCGAGTCTGCCGTCGAGGGATCGGGCACGGCCCCGGCATTTTCGAACTCGGTGCCCTTGTGCACGAGCAGCGTCGCGTCGCCGCCGTCGTCGAGGATCATGTTCGGGCCACTGCCGTCCGGCCAGCGCAGCGTCTGCCCCAGACACCACCAGTACTCCTCGAGCGACTCGCCCTTCCAGGCGTACACGGGCACGCCGGCCGCGGCGATGGCGGCGGCAGCGTGGTCCTGGGTGGAGAAGATGTTGCACGAGGCCCAGCGCACCTCCGCGCCGAGCGCCGCCAGCGTCTCGATCAGCACCGCCGTCTGCACCGTCATGTGCAGCGACCCGGTGATCCGGGCGCCGGCCAGCGGCTTGGCCTCGGCGTACTCGGCCCGCGTGGCCATCAGGCCCGGCATCTCGTGCTCGGCCAGCTCGATCTCGCGACGGCCGAAATCGGCCAGCCCGATATCGGCGACCTTGAAGTCCTCGGTCCTGGCAGTGGTTGTGGTCATGCGTTCTCCGTGACGGGGATCGGTGTTGGGCTGACCGCCTGGAGCAGGCGCTCGTGCTTGCGCTGCTCCCAGCGCAGCCAGTCGGCGGCGTCGACGTGCTCGGGCTTGGCCGGCTCGGCGGCGAACCAGTCGTCCACCGCGAGCTGGAGGTCGCCGTCGGCGCGCATCCGCGCCGCGAAGCCGAGATCGGAGAGCCCGAGCTCGAAGCGCTCGAGCAGCTCCCGCAGCGTCCTCAGGCGCTGCAGCTCGGCCGGGCCGTACAGGCGATAGCCCGCGCTCGAGCGCCGCGGCACGACGAGGCCGCTGCTCTCGATGTAGCGCAGCATGCGGGACGACCAGCCCGTCGTCTCAGCTGCCTCGTGGATGGTAAGGGCGTCCATCTCGCCCAAACCCTAACACGTCTGTGTCAAGGTTTGGAGCCGTTCCGGCACTCGGCGATGAAGGCCAGCGCGTGGGCCCGGTCGGGCACCACGTTGAGGACCCGCATGAGGCCGGTGAGCTCGAACACGCGACGCATCTGGTCGTCGGTGTTGATCACCACTAGGCGGCCGCCCTTGCGCTCGATCCGGCGCTTGGAGTTGGTCAGGGCGCCCAGCCCGGAGGAGTCCAGGAAGGCCGCCTCGGACAGGTCGACCACGACCCACTGGCTGCCCTGGTCGAGGCACCGGCGCAGCCGCTGCTCGAGCGCCGGAGCGTTCCAGAGGTCGAGGTCCCCGGTCACGGAGACGATGACCGTCGAATCGCTTTGGCCCTCGTCGGTGAGGGTGAAGGGGTTGCGCACGCCCGTGCGATCTTGGCACAAAGGTCGCCTGAGCAGACCGTTCAAGTCCGTCCGCCCGTTGTCCGATGCTGAGAGCCGATGCGTCTTCGCCTACTGCTCGCCATCGCCTGCGGCGCGCTGCTCCTGGGTGCGCCCGTCGCGCACGCCGCGCGCGGCATGGAGGTCGCGATCTCGGACGAGGACGCGATGGTCACCGGCCAGACTGGGAACCCGCTCGTCGCCTATCAGGCCGCGCAGGCGCTGAACGCCACCCGCATGCGCATCCTCGTGCAATGGTCGCGCGTCAGCGACGCGACCCAGAGTAGCCCGTCCGCCAACCCGGACTACAACTGGGGCCCGATCGACAACGCCGTCGACGCTGCGGCGATGTACGGCATGCGCACACAGCTCGCCTTGACCGGCCCGGCGCCCAACTACGCGGCCGGCCTGTACAAGAACCTACGCATCCTCCGGCCCGACCCCAAGCTGTACGCGAACTTCGTGCGTGCCGCCGCCGAGCACTTCAAGGGCCGGGTCGACCGCTACTCGATCTGGAACGAGCCCAACTACCCGGCCTGGATCGCGCCCCAGAGCGAGTCCCCGAAGATCTACCGGGCGCTGTACACGGCCGGGTACGACGCGATCAAGTCGGTCGACCCCGCGGCCCAGGTCCTCATCGGCGAGACCGTGCCCTACGGCGGCACGGCGAACGGCAAGCGCCTCGGGCTGGCCACCGCGCCGCTGAAGTGGCTGCGCGCGGTCGCCTGCCTGGACGCGCGGTACAAGCGGGTTGGGAACTGCACGCCGCTGAAGGCCGACGGCTACGCCCACCACCCCTATGAGTTCACCGAGGCGCCGACCGCGAAGACCTTCCCCGGGGCCGACAACGCGCCCATCCAGACGCTCGGGCGCCTGCGCACGGCGCTGAACAAGCTCGCCCGCGCCCACGCACTGTCGACGCCGAAGGGCAAGGCGCTGGCCATCTACCTGACCGAGTCGGGCTACTTCGTCACCGGCTCGCGCAAGGTGGCCGCGGCCAAGCGCGCACGCTGGCTGCCGGAGTCCTTCCAGGTGGCGGCGCAGCAAGCCCGGGTGAAGGAGATGCTCCAGTACAACGTCTATGTCCCCAGTACGTCGACGTTCACGACGGGGCTGTTCACGCTGGGCGGCTCGCCGCTGCCGGAGTACAAGACGCTGCTGAGCTGGACCAAGGGCGCGGCCAAGAAGCGGCTCATCAAGCGCAACACCGGGCCGATTCAGCTGCCGGCGCGGCCGGGCGGCACGCCGCTCCCGGCCCCGAGCGGCACGGGGAGCAGCGGGGGCGGCAGCACGTCCGGCGGCGGCTCGGCGCCAAGCGGCGGCGGTGGCAGCACGCCCCCCGGCGGGGGCGGCTCGACGTCGGGCGGCGGGAGCTCTTCGGGCGGCACGAGCGCCCCGCCGGCGGCCAGCGGCTCGGGCACGACGACGCAGCCAAGCCCGGCCCCTCCTTCGTGCAACGGCATCCAGATCGGCCCGGTCTGCCTGCCTGTCTAGGCCATTCTCGCCGCCGCTGCCTGCGTCCTCGGGTTCGCCGTACATGGCACGGCTTCACCGGCTGCGTCCTTGGCAGCGACGCCGACCGATGGCCTAATCGGCCGAGGCCATGCGGGTTTTCAGCTCCTCGATCACCGCGACCGGGCCGGGGTCGATGCCGCGCAGGACCGCGCGGTAGACCGACACGAGGTCGCCCAGCAGAACGAGCGAGAAGATCCGCGCCAGCGTCGTCTCCCCTTCGCCCTCGAGCACGAAGGTCACCTTGGCCGCTGGGGCGATGAGCTCGCGCGTCAGCGCGATGCGGCGCCGCTCGCGCGGGTGCAGGTCGGTGTCGTTGAGGAACACGGCGGAGAATGGGCCGAGCGCCGCCGCACCGTCCCAACCCACGATCTCGTTGTGGTCTGCCTCGGGGAGCTCGTGGGAGTACGCGGGCACCTTGGCGTTCTCGTTGTGCTGGGTCTTCCAGCGATACGCGACGGGGATGGTCGGGCCGGCGCCGACGATGGTGGCGATGGTGCCGTCCAGCGCTCGCGCCACCGTCTTGGGCTGGGCGTCCTCGGCGCCCCCGGGCCCCCAGCGCTCGACCAGGTCCTCCATCTGGGCCGCGGCGACGTCGACCTCGCTGCGCAGCTCCGGGCCCACGCCGCAGAGCGCGGCGACCTCGAGCGCGGCCACGGTCATGTAGGCCACGGCCGCCCGCGGCTGCAGGCCACCGGGCAGCGGGATGACCGGCACCTTGTCGGCGCGGGCCGACTCGGCCAGCTCGCCGCCGGTGGTGACCACGAGGCGCCGCGCGCCCAGCGCGCCGGCGGCCTCGTAGCAGGCCAGGGTCTCCTCGGTGTTGCCCGAGTACGAGGAGCACAGGACCGTGACCTCGGGCGACGTCCATGCCGGCAGGCCGTAGCTGCGGGTGACGACGATCCGGCGCGAGGCCTGGTCGCCCAGCGCCGAGCGGGCCAGGGCGCCGCCGATCGCCGACCCGCCCATGCCGGAGACGACGAGGCCGCCGGGGGAATCGATCGGCTCGAGCATCGCCGACTCCACGCGCCAGAGGGCATCGCGGAGCTGTGAGGGGAGGTCGAGGACGTCCGCGACCAGGTTCGTCGAGTCGACCGCGGCGACGGCATCGACGGAGAGCGGATCGGTCACGTTCCGGGATACAACACCATCCCGCGCGCGAACGACTCCTCCCCCGCCGATGCCGATGCGGTCAGGCGGCGCGCTGCTCGGCCTGGAAGTAGTGGCCCGCCTCGAGGTCGGCGATGACGCCGGCCTCCACGGGCTCCCAGCCCAGGCGCTCGCGGGTCAGCGCGCTGGAGGCCGGGACGTCGGCCGCGAAGAACCCGCCGATCCACCCGAAGTGCTCGGGCGCCTCCTCCGCAGCGATCGAGGCCGTGGGGACGCCGAGATGGCGCCCGATGACCTCGGCGATGTCGCGGGTGGCCACGCCCTCCTCGGCGACGCCGTGCCACACGGAGCCCGCCGGCGCGCTCTCCACGGCGAGCCGGAACAGCCGCGCGGCGTCGCGCCGGTGCACGGCCGACCAGCGGTTGGCGCCATCGCCGGCATAGCGAGACACGCCCTGCTCGCGGGCGACGCCGATCAGGACCGCGACGAACCCGTGGTCGCCCACGCCGTGGACCGTCGGCGGGAAGCGGACGACCGCCGAGCGCACGCCGCGCTCGGCGAGCGTGACCGCCGTGACCTCCGAAGCGGACCGGTGCGAGGCGCGCGACTCAGGGTCGGGCCGGTCCTCCTCGGTCGCCGCGCGGCCGGGCGCGAGCAGCCCGATGCCGGACGTGATGACCAGGGGGCGATCCGAGCCCTCGAGCTCCGCGCCCATCGCCTCGATCGCGCGCAGGTCGATGCGCCCGGCGTTCTCGAGCTGGGAGAAGTCGTGCACGAACGCGGTATGGATCACGCCGTCGGCCGCAGCCGCGGCGCTGCGCAGGCTCCCGAGGTCCTCGAGGTCGCCGCGGTGCACGGCGACGCCGGCGCGCTCCAGCGCTGCGGCGCCCGCGTCCGAGCGGGCCAGGCCGACGACCTCGTGCCCGGCGTCGAGGAGCTCCTGGGCGGTGGCGGAGCCGATGAAGCCGGTCGCGCCGGTGACGAAGATACGCATGGGATTGCCTCCTGAAGATCGGACCATGTCAGTCACTGTCATCACCATAGCACTGCGATGACAGTCTCTGACATCACCTACACTTCCGGGATGGTCCGATGGGAGCCAGACGGTCGCGGCAGGCTCGAGCAGGCGGCGATGGCGCTGTACGCCGAGCGCGGGTTCGAGAACACCACCGTGGCCGAGATCGCCGACCGCGCCGGGCTGACCGAGCGTACGTTCTTCCGCCACTACGCCGACAAGCGCGAGGTGCTCTTTGCCGGCTCGAGCCACCTGCAGGACCTGCTCGAGACCACCGTCGCCGACGCCCCCGCCGACCTTGCCCCCATCGACGCCGTCGCCAGGGGCGTCGAGGCGATGGCCGGCGTGCTGCAGGGCCGCCGCGACTTCGCGCGCCGCCGTCAGGCGATCATCGCGGCAAGCCCCGAGCTCCAGGAGCGCGAGCTGACCAAGCTGGCCACGCTCTCGGCGGCGACCGCCGCGGTGCTGCGCGGCCGCGGCGTCGCCGACCCGGCCGCGAGCCTGGCCGCCGAGGCCGGGATCGCCGTGTTCCGGGTCGCGTTCGAGCGCTGGATCGCCGACGACGAGGACCGCGACGCCACCGAGGTCGTGCGGGACTCTTTCGACGCGCTCAAGGCCGTCACGGCCACCTAGGCCATAGCTCGGCGCTTAGAAGAGGATGGCGCTATCAGGGAGTTCGACGCCCGGGAAGATCCGTGCCCCGGCCATGAGCACGTTTTCGGCGCCGACGGTCACGCCCTCGCCGAGCACGACGCCGCCCTCGACCACCGTGTTGGCGCCCACGCGCGCGCCCGGGCCGATGATGCAGTGGCGCAGCGTGCAGCCGGGCCCGACCTCGGCGCCGTTGAGCACGACGGCGCTCTCGACGATGGTGTCGGCTCCGATCCGGACTCCCTGCCCGAGCACGGCCTGCGAGCCCACCCGCGCGCCCGCGGCCACGCGGCAGCCGCTGCCGGCCAGGGCGGGCGGGATGATGCGGCCCTCGGCTTCGACGTCGTCGGCGACCTCGAGGTAGGACGTCCCCAGGCGCTCGCCCACGGTCGTTGCCACCGTGCGCTCGAGGATGTCGAAGGTGGCCTGCAAATAGGTCGCCGGCGTGCCGATGTCGAGCCAGTAGCCCTGCTGCGGGAACGCGTAGAGGCCGTCGCCGACCAGGCGCGGGAAAACCTCGCGCTCGATCGACACGTTGGCCTCGCGCTCGAGCGAGTCCAGCACCTCGCGCTCGAGCACGTAGGCGCCCGCGTTGATGAGGTCGGTGTCGATCTGGTCGCTGGAGGGCTTCTCGAGGAACTCCTCCACCCGGCGGTCGGCGTCGATGCGCACGAGCCCGTAGCGCGACGGGTCATCGACCGGGATCAGGGCGATGGTGGCGCGGGCGCCGGTGCGCTCGTGCTGCTCGATCTGGGCCGTGAGGTCCATGTCGGTCAGCACGTCGCCGTTGAGCATCAGGAAGCGCTCGTCCAGCAGGGGCTCGGCGAACTTGACGGCGCCGCCGGTGCCCAGCGGCCGCGGCTCCTCCACGTAGCGGATGCGCAGCCCGAGCTGGCTGCCGTCGCCGAGCACGTTGCGCACGCCGCTGGCCATGTAGCCGCAGGACATGACGACGTCGTCGACGCCGTGGCGCTGCAGCCACTCGAGCATGTAGGTGATGAAAGGCCGGTCGACGAGCGGGACGACGGGCTTGGGGACGGTCGAGGTCAACGGCCGCAGCCGCGTGCCCTCACCCCCGGCCAGGATCAGCGCCTGCATGCGCTAGCGCCTGCCGATCCCCTCGTAGGCGAGGCCGGCTGCGCGGACACCCTCGCCGCGCAGCGCGTTGCGCCCGTCGATGACCAGGTCGCCGCGCATGCGTGAGGCCACGTCGGCCCAGTCCAGCTCGGCGAACTCGGGCCACTCGGTCACGAGCACGACGGCGTCGGCGCCCTCGATGGCCTGCAGCGCGGAGTCGGAGAAGTCGACGCCCGACATGAGCCCGCGGGCGGCCTCCTCGGCCACCGGGTCGTACGCGCGCACGCGGGCGCCGTCGGCCTGCAGCCGGCCGGCGAGGACGAGCGAGGAGGCCTCGCGCATGTCGTCGGTGTCGGGCTTGAAGGCGAGCCCGAGCAGCGCGACCTCCTTGCCCACCAGCGAGCCCATGTGCTTCTGGAGCTTGGAGATCACCCGGCGCTTCTGGAGCTCGTTGACCTCGATGACCGCGGTCAGGAGCTGGAAGTGGTAGCCGGAGTTGCCGGCCAGCTGTTTGAGCGCGCTGACATCTTTTGGAAAGCACGAGCCGCCATAGCCAATACCCGGGCGCAGGAACTGCGGCCCGATGCGCTCGTCCAGGCCCATGCCCTTCGCGACTTCGGCCACGTCGGCGCCGACCTCCTCGCACACGTTGGCGATCTCGTTGATGAAGGAGATCTTCGTGGCCAGGAAGGCGTTGGCCGCGAGCTTGATCATCTCCGCCGACTTCACGTCGGTGCGCACCAACGGCGCGTCCAGCGGCGAATAGAGCGCGACCACGGCGTCGCCGGCCCAGTCGCCATCGTCGCCCACGACCACGCGGTCGGGGTGGAGGAAGTCGGCCACGGCCGAGCCCTCCTTCAGGAACTCCGGGCAGGCGACGTAGGAGAACCCGCCCTTGCCGCGCTCGGCGAAGATGCGCTTGATCGACGCCCCGGTGCCGCTCGGCACCGTGGACTTCATGACCAGCGCGTGGCGATCCGACGGCGGCATGGCGTCGACCACCGCGTTCACGGCGCTCAGGTCGGCGTCGCCAGAATAGGTGGGCGGGGTGCCGACGGCGACGAACAGCAGGCGCGCCTGATCGAGCGCCGGCTGAAGGTCGGTGGAGAAGTGCATGCGCTCGCGGTTGCGCTCCACGAGCTCGGCCAGGCCGGGCTCGTAGATGGGGATCTCGCCGCGCTCGAGACCGCGGATCTTGTCCGCGTCGATGTCGACGCAAAAGACCTCGTTGCCGAGCTCCGCGAACCCGGCCGCGGTGACCAGCCCGACGTAGCCCGTCCCGATGACCCCGATGGGCTCGCGCTCATGCATGGGAGGCGCGGAAGGGTAGCTAGCCGTGACCCAGGGGCCGCATCGACGCGGCGATGGCCAGCATCTGCTTGTTGGTCAGCGATCGGGTCAGCGTGTTCGTCACCCAATAGACGGCGTTGCCGGCCCGGAACGCGACCAGCCGCAGCTTGCTGCCGTCGAAGTAGAGCGAGTACGTGTGCCGTCCGATCCGGCGCCGGGCGTCGGGCTTCTGCAGCAGCGGCGGGTTGGTCCAGTTCATGCCCTCGACGTCGTAGTACTCGCCCACGCCGGGCAGCTGCACGACCATCGCGTAGGCGCGGCGCTTGGAGCCGTCCAGCGTGCGCAGGCGGTAGGGCCGCCCCGGCCCCTGGTAGGTGCCGCCCGGCCCCACCTTGGTCGGGAAGTAGACCGGGAACGGCGTCCCGCGCGAGGCCACGATGGCCTGGTCCTCGCCCTTGGTCGTGGCTGCGTCGAGCTGCACCGGCTTGCTCTTGTGGGGGCGCGACGAGCGCCGCCGCGACGGCCGCGACGCGCCGCTCGACGACGTCGCCGTGCGCCCGGAGAGGAACTGCTCGACCGCGCCGGGCAGGCGGCCCTGGCTGTAGCCGACGTAGGCGGCCGTGGGGCTGTCGGGGACGATGGCCGGGAACTTGATCTCGCGCACCGGATGGCCGGCGGACAGGAACGCGAGCTGGCCGAGGTCCAGCAGCGCCTTGGCGTCCTGCAGGCTCTTGTCGGTCTGCGTGTAGGCGGCGAAGACCTTCAGCAGACGGTCGCGCTTCTCGAAGATCTGCTTGGCCCCGATCTGCGCCTTGGCCTGGCGTAGGAAGTCCTGCTGGCGCGCGCCGCGGACGATGTCGTTGTCGCCGTGGCGGTAGCGCACGTAGTCGAGCGCGTCCTGGCCGCACAGCCGCTGGTAGCCGGGCTGGATGTTGATCGACGCGTAGCCGGTCCCGACCGGGTTGTAGTACCGCCGGTCGACCGCGACGTACACGCAGCCCACGTAGTCGACCGCCCGCCGGAACCCGCGGAAGTTGATGTCGACCACGTGGTTGATCGCGAACGGATGCCCCGGGGTCGAGAGCAGCCGCTTGACCGTCTTCAGCGTCAGCGCCGCCCCGCCGTCGTAGTAGGCCTGGTTGATCTTGTTCGTCCCGTGCCCGGGGATCGTGACCTTGAGGTCGCGCGGGATCGACATCACCGTCGTAGCCGGGTGGCCGGAGTCGAGCCGCATCAGGAGGATCGTGTCCGAGTGGGGCCGGTCCGACGCCGTGTCCTGCTTTCGGTGGTCGGAGCCCAGGATCATGATCGTCTGCGGGCTGCCCGCACTGGCGCTGTCCACGGCGCCGCCCAGCGACGGGATCGTGTGCCCGTGGGTGTGCAGGAAGCCCGACAGCTCCGCGACCTGGAGCAGGATCGCGGAGGACACCGCGACCGTGGTCAGGGCGAGCACGATCACGCTTCCAAGCAGGAACTTCTTGTACATCCCCCGCGCCGACAGCGTCCGCACCGGGCCGAGGGTACTAGTACAGGCATCCGCAAGTTCCGGCGGGAACCAGCGGGCGTCTCACCGCCTCTGGCAGTGTCCTCGGCTCGCACGTAGCGCTGCTACCTGCTTCGCTTGCGTCCTTGCCAGAGCCGCCGGTCCGTACGCCGGATTCCACACCGAACTTAGGGACACCTGTACTCGGGGATCGGGCTAGCGCCCGCCGTACCGGGTCATCGACGTAGCGATGCCCATCATCTGCTTGTTGGTCAGCGTGCGCAGCAGCGTGTTGGTCACCCAGTAGACCGCGTTGCCCTGGCGGAAGGCGACCACGCGCAGCTTGCTGCCGTCGAAATACAGGGAGTAGGTGCGACCGTTGACGGTGCGGTGGCCGTCCGGGCTGGCCAGGATCGGCGGGTTGAGCCAGTTCATGGCCTCGATGCCGTAGTACTCGCCCGGCTGGCCCAGCCTGACCACCATGCGGTAGGCGCGGTACTTGCGGCCGTCGAGGTCGCGCAGGCGGTAGGGCCGCGGCGGGTCTACATACTGGCCGCCCATGGCCAGGTTCTTCGGGTAGTAGACCGGGAACGTCGTGCCCTTGGCCGACCCGATGGCCTGGTCCTGGCCCATCCTCGTGGCCCGCTCGAGCCCCTGCGGCGTCGAGGTCTTGCGGTGGCGGCGGCGGGTGCTCTGCTGGGCCGGCTTCTGCTTCGGCCCCTTGGCGCTCTTGCCGGCCAGGAACTGCGTGACCGCCTTGTCGAGCTTGGCCTGGTCGTAGCTCAGGTCGGTGTCCTTGGGGTCGGTCGGGATGATGGCCGGGAACGGCACCTCGCGCACCGGGTGCCCGGCCGAGAAGGCCACCAGCTTGAGCAGGTTCAGGATTGTGTCGTAGTCGTGCAGGCCCTTGTCGGTCTGCGTGTAGCGGCCGACGAGCTTGGCCAGCTTGTCGCGCTTGTCGAAGATCTGCTTGGCGCCGATCTGCGCCTTGGCCTGGCGCAGGAAGTCCTGCTGCCGCGCCGCGCGCACGAGGTCGGAGTCGGTGTGGCGGAAGCGCACGTAGTCGAGCGCGTCCTGGCCGCACAGCCGCTGGTAGCCGGGCTGGATGTTGATCGTCGCGTAGCCCGTGCCCGGCGGGTTGTAGTAGCGATGGTCGATGTCGGCGTAGACGCAGCCCACGTAGTCGACCGCGCGCCGGAACCCGCGGAAGTTGATGTTGATGACGTGGTTGATCTTGAACGGGTGGCCCGTGGTCGAGAACAGCGCCTTGACGGTCTTCAGCGTCAGGTGGGGCCCGCCGTCCGAGTAGGCGGCGTTGATCTTGTCCGACCCCGCGCCGGGGACGTTGACTTTCAGGTCGCGCGGGATCGACATCACCGTCGTCGCCTCGTTGTCGGGGTCGAGGTGGATCAGCAGGATCGTGTCCGAGTGGGGCTTGTCGCCCGGCTGGTCGGTCACGCGGTGGTCGGAGCCGAGGATCATGATCGTCTGCGCCCCGCCCACGTCGTCGCGCGTGAGCTCGTTCTTGCCGAAGCTGATCGAGCCCTCCTTGGCGGCGCCCTGGTTGAAGTCGTCGACCAATTGGCCGACCTGGAGGAGGATCGCCGCCGAGACCGCGATCGTGGTCAGGGCGACGATGATCGCGCTCCCGATCAGGAAGCGCTTGTACATCCCGCGGGCTGGGCGCGGAGGCTTCTCGCCTGCCGGCGCGCTCACGGGCGCACCCCCTCGATGGTCTCGAGCGACGCGGCCTCGCGCGGCGTCGCCGCCTCGCGGGCGGCCGCCATCGACAGCGGCAGGTCGCGCACGAACTCGCCGAGCGCGCGGCGGTAGCGCTCCAGCGAGCTCACCGACACCCACTCGTCCGGGCCGTGATGGCCGCCGCCGTGGGGGCCGAACTCGACCGCCGGGATGCCGGCCTCCAAGAACGAGACCGCGTCCGAGGCGCCGTCGCGGCCGACGCTCATCACCTCGCCCTCGACCGAGCGCGCAACCGCGGCGCTCAGCGCCCGCACGAACGGGTTGGTGCGCGACACGATGGCCGGCACGCGGGTGAACGTGCGCACCACCTCGACGTCCTCCATCGCTTCGACCTGGGCCAGGATCGCCTCGGGGTCCTGGCCGGGGAGGTAGCGGACGTCAACGTCCACGGCGCACGCGTCGGGCACCTTGTTGAGCGCGTCGCCGCCCATGATCCGGCCGAGGTTGATCGAGGGCCGGTCGAACAGCTCCGACGATTCCCGCGCGAACGGCAGCGTCTCGATCTTGCGGAAGACGTCGACGGCCTTGAGCACGGCGTTGTCGCCCAGCCACGGCGTCGAGCCGTGGGACGAGCGGCCGGTGACCCGCAGCCGCATGGCCAGCACGCCCTTGGCCTCGACCCCGATGTGCAGGTCGGTGGGCTCGCCGGTGATGGCGAAGTCGGCCGCGTACCCGCGCGCCACGAGCACGTCGGTGGAGCGGTCCTCCACCTCCTCGGACTCCTCGTCGGGCACGCACAGGAAGCGCACGCGCACGTCGCGCTGGACGGCCACGTCGTGGACGGCGCACAACATCGCCGCGAGGCCGCCCTTCATGTCGTAGGCGCCCCGCCCGATCAGCCGGTCGTCCTCGACCTGCGGCTCGAACTGCTCGGGCCGGCCGGGCACGACGTCGTAGTGGCCGTGGAAGATCACGCTGGGTCCGTCCGTGGCACCGACGTCCGCGAGGATCACGGGCAGGCCGTTGTGATCCTTCTCGCGCACGTCGATGTCGCGTGCTTCGAGCCAACCCTTGACGAATCCTGCCGCGGAGCGCAGGCCGTCGACGGTGGACGTGTCGTAGCGGATCAGCCGCTCAGCCAGCGGGAGGGGGTGCACGCGGAGCAGCATAGAGCCGCGCTACGACCCTTCCGCCACCTCCAACCAGGCTTCATACCGTCGCCGATCCCTTGCAGCGGAACGCTTTTCCTCGGAGTCGTCCTCGGCCCGGTCGTACGCGTCCTCCGCGCGACGCAGCTTGTCCTGCAGATCGGCATGATCGAGGCGGTCCGGCGGGGTGGCGTCCTCGACCAGGACGAGGGCGCGGTTGTGCGCCACCTGCAGGTAGCCCTCGCCCTGCGCGAAGCGCACGACGTCGCTCTCGGACTTGTAGAGGCGCAGCTCGGTGGGGTCGAGCATGGCCAGCAGCGGCTGGTGGTGGGCGAGGATCCCGATCGAGCCCACGGTCGTACGGGTCGAGAGCATCTCGACTTCGTCGTTGAAGACCTCCCCTTCGGGGGTGAGGACCTCGACCGCGAACGGCGTGTGCGCCATCTACTCGCTCGTTTCCTCGCCGGAGTCGTCGGTGCCGCCGGCGTCCTCCTGGTCCTCGCGCTCGTCGGCGCCTTCCTCGGCCTCCGACGTCTCCTCCTCCTCGTCCTCGTCGGCCTCGCCCCGCGCCTCGACCACCTGGTCGATCCCGCCCTTGAGGAAGAACGCTCCCTCGGGCACGTCGTCGTGCTTGCCCTCGAGGATCTCCTGGAACCCGCGCACGGTCTCCGCGATGGGAACGTACTCGCCCGGCGTGCCGGTGAAGGCCTCGGCCACGAAGAACGGCTGCGAGAGGAAGCGCTCGATCCGCCGCGCGCGCCCGACGGTCAGCTTGTCCTCGTCGGAGAGCTCGTCGATGCCGAGGATGGCGATGATGTCCTGCAGCTCCTTGTAGCGCTGCAGCACCTCCTTGACCTGGTTGGCCACGCGGAAGTGCTCCTCGCCGACGATGTCGGGCTTGAGGATGGTCGAGGTCGAGTCCAGGGGGTCGACCGCGGGATAGATGCCCTTCTCGGAGATCGCCCGGGACAGCGTCGTCGTCGCGTTGAGGTGGGCGAACACCGACGCCGGGGCCGGGTCGGTGAGGTCGTCGGCGGGGACGTAGATGGCCTGCACCGAGGTGACCGAGCCCTCGCGCGTGGAGGTGATCCGCTCCTGGAGCTGGCCCATCTCGGTCTCCAGCGTGGGCTGGTAGCCGACCTGCGAGGGCATGCGCCCGAGCAGGGCCGAGACCTCCGAGCCGGCCTGGACGAAGCGGAAGATGTTGTCGATGAACAGGAGGACGTCCTGGCCGCCCTCCTCGCGGAAGTACTCGGCCATGGTCAGGCCCGACAGGGCCACGCGCATGCGCGCGCCCGGCGGCTCGTTCATCTGGCCGAACACGAGGACGGTCTTCGCGAGGACCCCGGACTCCTTCATCTCGAGCCACAGGTCGTTGCCCTCGCGCGAGCGCTCGCCCACGCCGCAGAACGCCGACAGGCCCTCGTGCTCCTCGCCGATGTTGCGGATGAGCTCCTGGATGAGCACCGTCTTGCCCACCCCGGCGCCGCCGAACAGGCCGACCTTGCCGCCCTTGGCGTAGGGAGCGAGCAGGTCGACGACCTTGATGCCGGTCTCGAGCATCTCGGTCGTCGGCGTGAGGTCCTCGACCGTCGGCGCGGGCCGGTGGATCGGCCAGCGCTCCTCGGTCTCGACCGGGTCGCCCAGGTCGATGGTCTCGCCCAGCAGGTTGAAGATCCGGCCCAGCACGGCCTCGCCGACCGGGACCGTGATCGGCCCGCCGGTGTCGACCACCTCCATGCCGCGGGACAGCCCGTCGGTGGTGTCCATGGCGACCGCGCGGACGCGGTCGTCGCCCAGGTGCTGCTGGACCTCGAGGACGAGCTTGCTCGTGCCCGAGCTGACGCCCTCCTGCTCCTCCTCCTTGGTCGCCTCGGGCCGCTCGATCTCGAGCGCGTGGTTGATCTCGGGCAGGCTGTGGGCCGGGAACGAGGCCTCGATGACCACGCCCTGGATCTCCTCGATGTGGCCGATGTTGGTGCCGTTGCCGGACGTCGGCGGATCAGTACGGGGCTCGGTGCTGGCTTCCATGGTTCTCCTTAGGTCAGCGCTTCCGCACCGGCGACCACTTCCATGATCTCCTGGGTGATCTCGGCCTGGCGGGCACGGTTCATTTCGAGAGTCAGATCGTCGATGAGCTCTCCGGCGTTCTCGCTGGCGCTGCGCATGGCGGTCATGCGCGCGCCGTGCTCGGACGCAGTGGACTCGAGCAGCGCGCGGAAGATGGAGATCTCCACGTAGTCGGGGACGAGTCGCTTGAGGATCTCCTCCGGATCGGGCTCGTACTCGACCAGCGCGCGCTGGTCGGCGTCGTCGGACTCGGCCTCCTCGTCGTCGCCGAGGATCGAGGCCTGCTGCAGCGGCAGCAGGGTCTCGCGCCGCACCTCCTGGGAGAGCGGCGAGATGTAGCCGTTGTAGAAGATCTCGACCCGGTCGACCTTCTCGTCCACGTACGCGGTCATGAGGTCGGAGGCGATGGCGCGCGCGTCGGCGAAGGCCGGACGGTCGGTGAACCCGGTGTAGGCGCCGACGACGTCGAGCCCGCGGAAGGTCAGCGAGGACACGCCGCGGCGCCCCGACGCGTACCAGACCACGCTCCGGCTCTCGGCCTCGTGCTCCGCCGCCGCGCGCGTCCCGGCGCGCAGGATCTGCGAGTTGAAGGCGCCGGCCAGGCCGCGGTCGCCCGTGACCAGCAGGAGGCCGACCGTGTGCTGCTCGTCGCGCTCGGACAGGATGGGGATGTTGGGGACGTTGTCGGCCGCTTCGGCCGCCTGCCGGGTCATCCGGCGGAGCGCGTCGGCGTAGGGGCGCAGGGCCTGGATGCGCTGCTCGGCGCGGCGCAGCCGCGCGGCCGCGACCATCTCCATGGCGCGGGTGATCTGCCGGATGTTCTTGACCGAGTCGATCCGGTCCTTGACGTCCCGCTGGCTGCTCACGCGGCTTCCTTCTCCTCCTCGCCTGCGCCCTCGTCGCGCTCGGCGACGCGGTCGGAGTCGCCCTCGTGCATCGGATGGCCCTCCTCGTCGAGGTCGTAGCCGAAGTCGTCCGCGAACTCCTTGGTCCCCTTGTCCACGGTCTCGACCGTGCCGTCCTCCCAGTCGCCGCCGGCGATCTTCTCGAGCACATCGGCGTGCTCGGCCCGGAAGCGGGAGACCAGGTCGGCGAGGAAGTCGGGCACGCGGTCGACGTTGATGCGGTCCAGGTACCCGTTGGTAGCCGCGTAGATCTGGAGCACCTGGTCCTCGACCGGCAGCGGGTGGCGCTCGGCCTGGTTCAGGGTGGTCACCAGCCGCTCGCCGCGGGCCAGGGTGCGCTGAGTGTCGGCGTCGAGGTCGGAGCCGAACTGGGCGAAGGCCTCGAGGTCGCGGTACTGCGAGAGGTCGAGCTTCAGCCGGCCGGCGACCCGCTTCATGGGCTTGATCTGGGCGTTGCCGCCGACCCGCGAGACCGAGATCCCGACGTTGATGGCCGGGCGCACGCCGGAGTAGAACAGGCGCGACTCCAGGTAGATCTGGCCGTCGGTGATCGAGATGACGTTGGTGGGGATGTAGGCCGACACGTCGCCGGCCTGCGTCTCGATGATCGGCAGCGCCGTCAGCGACCCGCCGCCGAGGTCGTCGTTGAGCTTGACCGCGCGCTCGAGCAGGCGCGAGTGCAGGTAGAACACGTCGCCCGGGTAGGCCTCGCGGCCCGGCGGACGGCGCAGCAGCAACGACATCTGGCGGTACGCGTAGGCGTGCTTCGTCAGGTCGTCGTACACGCACAGCGCGTGCTGGCCGTTGTAGAGGAAGTGCTCGCCCATGGCGCAGCCGGCGTACGGCGCCATGTACTTGATCGGCGCGGCCTCGTCGGCCGGGGCAGCGACGATGATGGTGTTGTCGAGGGCGCCGGCCTCGTCGAGGGTCTCGGCCACTTGGACCACGGTGGACATCCGCTGGCCGACGGCCACGTAGATGCACTTCAGGTCGCGGTCCTTGTTGTTGATGATGGTGTCGATCGCGATCGCGGTCTTGCCGGTCTGGCGGTCGCCGATGATCAGCTCGCGCTGGCCGCGGCCGATGGCGGTCATCGAGTCGATCGCCTTCAGGCCGGTGTACATCGGCTCCTCCACGGGCTGGCGCTGGACGACACCGGGCGCCTTGAATTCCGCGGGGCGGGTCTCGCTGGTCTCGATGTCGCCCTTGCCGTCCAGCGGCACGCCGAGCGGGGAGACGATGCGGCCGAGCAGGGCGTCGCCGACCGGGATCTCGAGCAGCCGGTCGGTGCGCTTCACCGTGTCGCCCTCGACGATCTCCTCCCAGTCGCCGAAGAGCACGGCGCCGACGTTGTCGGACTCGAGGTTCAGCGCGAGGCCGGTCACCTCGTGGGGGAACTCGAGGAGCTCGAGCGACATGCAGTTCTCGAGCCCGTGCAGGCGAGCGATGCCGTCGCTGACGGAGAGGACGGTGCCGACCTCGGTCAGCTCGGCCTCGCCCTCCTCGAGCCCTTCGATGCGGCTCTTGAGGATGGAGGTGATTTCGTCGGGCTTGATCTGCATGTTCTGGAAGTCCTTGGGTCGCTGGTCGCTAGGCCCTGGCCACCTGGCGGCGCAGGCTTTCGAGTCGGTTCTTGATGCTCGCGTCGAGGATGCTGTTGCCCACGCGGAGGACGATGCCGCCGAGGATGTCGGGGTTCACGTCGGCCGTGAGCTCGATCTTGCGGTCGGTCTGCTCGGCGATCTGGTCGCGGATGTGCTCGACGGTCTCGTCGTCGAGCTTGACCGCGCTCGTGATCTGCACCGGCAGCAACCGGTTCTCCTGCTGCCAGCGCTCGTCGAACTGGCGGCGGATCCGGAACAGCACGGGCATGCGGTGCTTCTCGATCAGCAGGCGGAGGAAGTTCTCGAACGCCGGGTCGGCGTCCTCGAGCACCTTGTGCAGCCCGTCCTCCTTCTCCGCGGTGGAGAAATAGGGCGAGAACAGGAACACCTGCAGGTCGTGGTCGGTGTCGAGCGCGTCCGCGAACTGGCCGAGCTGCTCGCGGACGACGTCGAGCTTGCCCTGCTCCTTGGCCACCTCGAAGAGCGACCGGGAGTAGACCTGGGCGATCTCCTCCATCTAGGAGCGGCGGTCCTCGGCCGCGAGCGCGGTGAAGTCGAGCTCGGAGAGCGCCTCCTCGACGAGCCGGCGCTGGTCGGCGTCGTCGAGCGCCTTGCGGGTGACCTTCTCGGTCGCCAGCACCGTGAGGTTGGCGACCTCCTTGCGCAGCTCCTGGATCGCACGCTGGGTCTCTGTCTCGATGTCCCGGCGCGCCGACTCGAGCAGCTCCTCGCGGCGCCGCCGGCCCTCCTCCACGGTGTCGCGCTCGTGGGCCTCGCCGGCCTTGCGCGCGCGGTCCATGATCTCGTCGGCCTGCTTGCGCGCCTCCTTCAGGCGCTCGCGGTACTCCCCCAGGAGCTCCTCGGCCTCACGGCGCGTGCGCTCCGCCGCGTCGATCGAGTCGTCGATCGCCTTCTGCCGGCGCTGGAGCGCCTCCTGAATGCGCGGGAACGCGAGCTTGCGCAGCAGCAGGTAGGTGACGAAGAACGCGATCAGCGTCCAGATCATCAGCCCAACACTGGGGGAGACGAGGAAGTTGCCGCCGCTGTCGGCTGCGGTGACGAGCAAGCCGGCCATTTAGGAGAGGAAGAACGCGATCAGGCCGAAGATGAACGCGTAGAACACGATCGCCTCGGTCAGCGCGAAGCCGAGCCACTGGATCGAGGTGATCTCGTCACGCATCTCGGGCTGCCGTGTCACCGACTCGATGACCTTGCCGAAGATGAAGCCGACGCCGATGCCGGGACCGATCGTGCCGAGCCCGGCGCCGACGCCGAGCGCGATGGCCTTGAGGCCCTTGCTCGGATCCGCCGCCTGGGCGATGACGGGGAGGATGTCTGAAGCAATGTCCAACGGAGTCTCCTTCCAGAGTTGCGACTAGTGGTGCGCCTCCACGGCGCCCCCGAAGTAGATGGCGGTCAACGTGGCGAAGATGAAGGCCTGCAGGGTGGCCACCAGGCCCACCTCGAAGATGTAGAAGGCGACCGCGGCGGGCAACGTGAACCAGCCCAAAGCGGCGATCCCCAGCAGCACGGCCAAGCCGCCGGCCATGAACAGGATCAGCAGGTGGCCGGCGAGCATGTTGGCGAAGAGACGGACTGAGAGGCTGATGATCCGCACGAATTGCGAGATGACCTCGATGCCGAAGATCGGGATCGCGGCAACGCCGGTCACGCCGGCGGGGATCCAGCTCTTGAAGTAGGGGATCAGGCCCTGAGCGCGGATGCCCTCGATGTTGTAGTTGATCCACACGACGAGGGTGAGCACGAGCGTCACCGAGATGTTCGCCGTGGCGGCGTAGATCGCGAACGCCGGGATCGAGATGCTGCCGATGTGCAGGTCCTCGTTGCTGGTCGGCAGCGGGATGTATCCGAGCATGTTCGAGAACCAGATGAAGAGGAACAGCGTGCCGACGAAGGTGAACCACTTCACCGCCATGCGGTGGCTCATGTTCCCCTCGGTGATGTTGTTGCGCATGAGGCCGTAGGCTGCCTCGACCGCGGTCTGGACCAGGTTCGGACGCCGCTCCATCCGGCGCGCGATCCAGATCATCGTGCCGGTCGTCAACGCGGCGCCGAGGAACAGGTAGAGCACGGCCCGGTTGATCGACAGGTCGAGCGACCCGATCTTGATCGAGATCCACGGGTCGAGCTTGAACTCGTCCTGGGGCTTGAAGGCGTTGTTGCGCCCGGCGCTGCCCGCGACGGCGAACAGGATGATCGTGATGCCGAGGTAGATGCCGCCGGCCAGCAGCAGGCGCTGCTTCGTGGACAGCCCTTTCAGCCAGGCCGTCATGAGCCCTCGAACGGCCTCAGGACGATGTTGACCGTGAAATAGAGGGTGAACAAGGCGATGACGAGGACTGCTGCGGAAAGCCCCGCCTTCCGGTCAGCCAGCCCGGCGCCGAAGATGGTAAGCGCAATCAGCCATCCGCGTCCGATCATCGACGCCGTGAGCAGGCCGGCCACCGTGCGCGGGTCCTCGGAGGCGGCCGCGCGCTTGTTCAGGACGTCGCGGATGATGCGCTGGGAGATCCACCCGAACGCGGCAGCGCCCCACCCCAGCAGCGGCAGCCCGGTGGCCAGGAACAGCGGAAGGGCGAGCACGAGCAGCCCGAGGTCCGCGTAGCGCAGCCAGGCGAGCGGCCCGACGTCCCCCGAGGGAGCGTCGCCCGACCCGCCAAGCTCCTCAGAGGTCACGGAAGCGGGCATGGACGAGGAAGAACCCTGCCAGCAGACCGGCGAACACCCCGACGACGGCAAGCACGCCGGGGAGGCCGAGGAGCGTGCCGAGGCCGAAGCCGATCGCGGCGCCGAGGATCGCCGGGGAGATGAGCAGGTACCCGGCGTTGGCTCCGCGTCTCGTGGGCGGTCGGTCGGTCATGGGAGGGTCGGTCGATGGTCATGGTGCCTGCTCTGTGAACGCGAGGGCCGGGAGGAGCACGGCAGCGAGCGTCTGATGGGCTCGGCGGGCGCACCCCGGCCAAGCGAACAGCATCCTATGCATTACGCAGACTTTGTAACAACTTTGTGACAGTGGGCGCGAGCGGGCTGCGCGCCGGGCGGTCAGCGCCGCGTGACCTCGCGATGGATCACCGGCACGCCAAGCCTGTGCTCCGCCTCCTCCACGAACCCCTCCTCGAGGTAGTCCCGCTCGGCTTCCGCGTGCGTGAAGACCACGACGCGGTCGGCGTCGAAGGTCGCGAGCGCGTCCTCCAGCGCTTGCATGGGGTCGCTCTCGCCGGTGTCGCCGACGGCGTCGATGCGCTCCTCGTCGAGGCGCTCGACGGTCTCCTCCGCGGTGCTCTCGGCGTGCTCGATGGCGGCATCGGCGTCGGAGACCCAGAAGCGCAGCGGGGAGTCGGTCAGCGCGGGTGAGACCACCATGACCTCGGCGTCGTCGGCCTCGTCGCCGGCGGCCTCGCGCAGGACGCCGGCGGAGATGGGCTCGGCGGTGAGTACGAGGAGCTTCATCGCCACGCGGCTACCCGGGCGGCCGCGAGGCTAAAACTCAGCGCCCGGCGCCGGGCCAGGGCGCGAGCAGGAGCAGCAGGCGGGCGTCGGCGGTGGCGCGCACCTCGCGCCGCTCGGCCGGGTCGAACACGGCCAGCAGGCCGGCGCCGCCGTTGACCGTCTCCCCGTCCGGACTTTCGATCTCGATCGTGCCGTCGACGACCAGCATCCACGCGCGCTCGTGGACCTGGTGCTCCTGCAGGCGCTCGCCGGCCGGGAGGCTGAGCGCGATCGCGCGGCCCTCGCCGTCGGACTGCAGCACCGCGGGCCGGTGGACGTCCATCGGCATCTGGCGCAGGTCCCAGTGCTCCATGCTCAGGCTCCTTGGTCGTCGGGGTGCTCGTGCAGCCACGCCGGCACGCCGCCGTCGACGACGTGGATGACGTTCTCGGCCCCGTGGCGCTCGAGCAGGCTGGCGGCGGTGGCCGCGCGCTGGCCGGACGCACACACGGCCGCCACCGGGCGATCGGGGTCGATCCCGTCGGGCAGCGCGTTGATGTCGTGGTAGGCGCGGTGCACGGAGCCGGCGATGTGGCCGGCATCCCATTCGGAGCGCTCGCGCACGTCGAGGATTTGCAGCCCCTCGGCCTCGCGCCGCGCCCGCGCCTCCTGCACCCGCAGGCGCTCGATCCGCCGCGTGGGCAGCTTGTCCTGGCGCCAGGCGGTCATCCCACCGGACAGGTAGCCGCCGAAGTTGCGCAGGCCGACGGCGGCGCCGAGCACGATCGCGCGCCGCGCGTCCTCGTCGTCGCGACCCACGACGACGATGTCCTTGTCGCGGTCGGCCAGCCAGGCCAGGCGAGAGCCGAAGCCGGCCTGCAGGATCGTGATCGCCACCGAGCCGCGGATGTGGGCGTCGTCGAACTGCTCGGCGGTGCGAACGTCGACGATCAGCGTGCCGTCCTCCACGCTCTGCTGCACCTGGCGGGGGGTGAGCGGCACGGCCTCGATCGTGCGCCGGTCCAGCGGTCCGCGGTTGATCTGCACGATGGCGCGGAAGTTCGGCGGCTGGGGCGCCAGCCCGGCGATGGCGCGCTCAACGAACCGGCTCTCGTCCTCCTCCTGCAGGAGGTCGTTGTGGGCCGCCTCGAACCCGACGGTGGAGGAGATCTTCATGTCCATCCCCGGGCCGCCGCACAGCGAGCCGCCGAGGTGGGCCGGCCACACCTCGGTGCCCGGGGGCAGGCTCAGGAGCTTCTGGTGCAGCGAACGGAAGATGCTGCGGGCGCCGTCCTGCTTCTCCACCGCGAGGTCGGGGCGGGCGATGTCGCCCACGAACAGGCTGTCGCCGGTGAGCACCGCCCACGGCTCGGTCCCGCGCGAGGTGTCCACGAGCGCGAACGAGGTGTGCTCGGGCCGGTGGCCGGGCGTGTGGATCGCGCGCACGCGCAGCATCCCGAGCTCGAGCTCGAAGCCGTCGTCGAACGGCACGTGCTCGTAGTCGACCTGGGCCTCGCGGTGGACGTGGATCGTCGCCCCGGTGGCGGCGGCCAGCCGCCCGTGGCCGGAGACGTGGTCGGCGTGGTTGTGGGTCTCGAGCACGTGCGCGATCTCCACGCCCACGTAGCGGGCCAGCGCGAGGTACTCGTCGATGTCGAGCTTGGGGTCGACGACGGCGGCGACGCCGGCGTTCTCGTCCCCGATCAGGTAGGAGGCGCAGCCGAGGTCGTCGTGGACGATCTGGCGGAAGACCACGCGGGCAGTATCGCCCAGACGGCGGCTACATCACCGGGAGCTCGAACCACACCCGCGTCGAGCTCTCCGCCGTCCCCCAACGGTCCGACAGCAAGTCGAGCAGGCGCAGGCCCCAGCCGCCGGCCTGCGTGTGCTTGACCGCGTTCAGGGCGGCCTCGAAGCCAGGGCCCTCGTCGGTGACCTGGGCCCAGACGGCGTCGCGGCGGCGCTCGAGCTGCAGCTCGATGCGCCCGCTGCCGTGCACGACGGCGTTGTTGACGAGCTCGGAGACGAGCAGGTTGAGGTCGGCGCGGCGGTCGGGAGCGAGACCGGCCCCGAGCGGGGCGATCGCCGTACGCGCGAAACCAGCCGCGTCACAACTGCGGGGCAGAGTCAGGGAGATCATTCGCCGGCCGCGAAGCGAGTCCCGGTCAAGGTACATACGGTCCCCGCGTCCGGCGAGCGCCTCATACCGGATTCCGCCGGTGGGGGTTGTGCGAGGATCGGCGCCATCCCGGGCACGGAAGTCCCCACCGTCGACCTGCTCCTCATCGAGGATCGCGCCTCCGACGCCGCCCTGATCGAGGCGCTCGTGGGCGCGTCCGGATGGCAGATCGAGCGTGCTCGCGACCTGGCCGAGGGCCTGGCCGGCATCGCGCGGCGCGGGCCGGCCGGCCCCGACTGCGTGCTGCTGGACCTCAAGCTCCCCGATGCCAACGGCCTGCAGGCGCTCTTCGGCGTGCTCGAGGCGGCGCCGGAGGTGCCCATCGTCGTGCTCAGCGGGCACGCCGACGACGCGCTGGCGCTCGAGGCCGTGCACGCGGGCGCGCAGGACTACGTGGTCAAGGGCAGCGCCGACGGCGAGCTCCTGCGTCGAACGATCCGCTACGCCATCGAGCGCCGGCGGGCCGAGCGCCACCGGAGCGAGCTCGTTGCCGCGCAGCGCGATCGGCTCGCCGCCGAGGACCGGGCCGAGCGCCTGCGCCGCCTGCAGCGCCTGACCGAGGCCACGGCCGACTACGTGACCTCGAACGAGCTGCTGCACGCGGTCGCCGACGCGGTCGCCGAGGTGCTGGGCGCCGAGTGGGTCACGCTGGTGGTCGAGTCGCGCGGCACCGAGGTGGGCGAGCCCCGCGCCGACGTCTCGCGCGGCGACGCCCTCCCCCACGATCTCGCCGCCTGCGCGGCGCTGGAGCTGGCGGCGCGCGCCCGCGCGCGCGGGCTGCCCGAGACCGCGTTCCTGCGCGATGACGGCACGGTGGCCGAGCACCCGCCGGACGTGGTGCTGGCCGCAGCGGTGACGGTGCCGCTGGGCCCGCCCGACGCGCCCACCGGAGCCATGGTCGCTCTGCGGCGGCGCAACGCCTTCCTGCACGACGAGATCGACCTCGCCCAGCTCGTGGCCGAGCGGGTGGCCGTGGCGATCGAGCGCGCGCGGCTCTACGAGCGCGAGCACACGGTCTCCACCGCCCTGCAGCGCAGCCTGCTGCCCGGCGACCTGCCCGAAGTGCCCGGCACCCGCACCGCCGTGCGCTACGAGCCGGCGGGCTGGGGCCTCGAGGCCGGCGGCGATTGGTACGACGCCGTCGAGCAGCCCTCCGGCACGGTGGCCTTCGCGGTCGGCGACGTCGTCGGCCGCGGCATCCCCGCGGCGGCGATGATGGGCCAGCTGCGCCATGCTCTGCGCGCCTACCTGGCCGAGGGCCACGACCCCGCGTCGGCGCTCGCGCGC
Organism: Solirubrobacteraceae bacterium; assembly: GCA_036270095.1. Classification (GTDB taxonomy): domain Bacteria; phylum Actinomycetota; class Thermoleophilia; order Solirubrobacterales; family Solirubrobacteraceae; genus DATBDE01. The sequence continues at coordinate 25,814 of DATBDE010000142.1, forward strand.
CTCGACGCGCTGATCGAGCGCTCGGGCCCGGGCACGCTGGCCACGGTCGCCTGCGTGGCCTACCACCCGCGCACCGGCGAGCTCGAGTACGCGAGCGCCGGCCATCCGCCGCCGCTGCTCATTCCGCCCGACGGTCCCTCGCGCTTCCTCGAGCACCCGCTCGGGCTGCCGATCGGCGTCATCCCCGACGCGACCTTCGAGCGCCGCCGGGTCACGCTGGCGCCGGGCAGCACGCTGCTCCTGTTCACCGACGGCCTCGTCGAGGACCGCGACCTGCCCATCGGCGACGGCCTCGAGCGGCTGCGCGAGGCGATCGGGGCCGACCCCGACCTCGACCGCTGGCTCGAGGGCATCGTCGAGCGCATGACCGCCCGCCGCAGCGTCGACGACGACGTCGCCGCCGTCGCCCTGCAGGTCGAGGTCAACGCGTCCGGCCTGCGCCTGCGCCGCCAGGCCATCGCCACCGAGCTGGCCGCGATGCGCAACGAGGTGCGCGACGCCATGAAGGCGGCGGGCATGAACGGGACGGTCGTGGACGACATCGTGCTCGCGACGTCGGAGGCGGCGGGCAACGTCGTCCGCCACGCCTACGGCGGCGCGCCGGGCCTGCTCGAGGTGGCGATGACGATCGGTGACGAGCGCGTGGAGCTGCGCGTGCGCGACGAGGGTGCGTGGCGCGAGTCCAACCGCCCCGGCCGGCGCGGCATGGAGATCATGCGCGGGGTCATGGACACGGTCGACGTCGACACCGGCCGGGCGGGCACGACCGTCCCGTTCATGCCCGCCGCCTTCATGGCGTCGCGCACCTCGTTGCGCATCGCGGCCAGCTCGGTGGCGATGGCCTGGCGGCGCAGGCGCAGGCCGGACGCGTTGACCTC
>DATBDE010000143.1:0-6286 GCA_036270095.1 Solirubrobacteraceae bacterium
GAGGTCCTCGCGCTTCAGGAACACCGGCGTGCCGATCGTCTCGGACAGGCGGCGGGCGCGGTACAGCGGCGTCGGGCGCCCAGCGAAGTCGCGCAGCAGTCCGGCGAGGGCCTCGCGGAAGGCCGGGTCCTCGCGCGCGGCCAGCCAGCCCTGCTCGAGCTCGGCCAGCCCCGGCATCAGCGTCTCGGGGACGTACTGGCCCCCGTAGGGCCCGAAGCGGTGCTCGATCGTTGTCATGCCGCGACCGAGGCCTCGGCGGCCGCCGCGAAGAAGGCCTGGAGCTTGGCCGGGTCCTTGAGCCCGGGCTCGGACTCGGTTCCGCTGGCGGTGTCGACGGCGTAGGGCCGCAGCGCGCGGATCGCGTCGGCCACGTTGTCGGGGTTCAGGCCCCCGGACGCGATCACCGGCACGCCGCCGGTGAGCTCGTCGATCAGCGCCCAGTCCCATGTCGCGCCGGTGCCGCCGGGGGCGATGGCCGAGCCGGAGTCGAGCAGGTGGAAGTCGGTGTGGAACGAACGCAGCCCGCGCAGGTCGGCCTGGGTGCGCACCTTGACCGCCTTGATCACCTTGCAACCGGTGCGGCGGGCGACCTCGGCGCAGTAGCTCGGCCCCTCGTCGCCGTGGAGCTGGACCAGCGTGAGCCCGAGCTCGTCGGCGGCACGGGCGACGGTGTCCAGCGACGCATCGACGAACACGCCGGCCAGCTCGGTGCGGCGGCGCACGGCCGCGGTGATGCGCGCCGCCTCGTCCCGCGCACACCGGCGCGGCGAGCCCGGCCACAACACCATCCCGAGCGCCCACGCGCCGAGGTCGGCGGCGCGCTGGGCGTCGGAGACGTTCGTCACGCCGCAGATCTTGACCCGTGCCACGACCCCATCGTAGGGGCCGGGTGGCTACGGGATCTGCGGGGAGCCCTGGCCGCCGTTCTGGTCGCTGGCCAGCACGGCGGGCGGCGAGCCCAGGGTGACCTGGACGTCCTTGGTCTGGCCGCCGTGCAGGATGGTCAGGGTGACCTTGTCGCCCGGCTTCTTGCCGCTCACGGCCGAGCGCAGCTGCTCGATGCCGTTCACGTCCTTGCCGTCAACCTTGGTGATGATGTCGCCGCCGCCGGCAGGGTCGCCGTTGCTGGACTGGGCGGGCTGGATCCCGGCCTTGTCGGCGCCGCTGTTCGGGTCGACCGAGGTCACGATCACCCCCTGCTTGACCGCGAGGTTCATCGAGGGCTTGACGGTCGCGCCGGTGACGCCGAGGTAGCCGCGCTCGATGTTGCCCTTCTGGAGCTGGGGCAGCGCCTTCTTGGCCGTGTTGATCGGGATGGCGAAGCCGATGCCGACGTTGCCGTCGCCGTTGCCACCGGTCTCGATCTGGGAGTTGATGCCGATGACGCGGCCGGCGGCGTCGAGCAGCGGGCCGCCCGAGTTGCCGGGGTTGATGGCGGCGTCGGTCTGGATGACGTTGTTGATGGCAAAGCCGTTGGGGGCCTGGATCTTGCGCTGCAGGGCCGAGACGACGCCGGTGGTCAGCGTGCGGTCGAGGCCGAACGGATTGCCGATGGCGATGGTCGGGTCGCCGACCTGCACCGAGCGCGCGTCGCCGAGGGCCAGCGGCTTGAGGTTCAGCCCCGACGGATTGACCTTGATCAGCGCCAGGTCGTCGGAGACGTCGCGGCCGACCACCTGGGCGGGCACGGACTCCTTGTTCCCGAACGAGACGGTGATCTTGGTGGCGTCCGCGACCACGTGGGCGTTGGTGAGGATCGAGCCGTTCTTGTCGATCACGAAGCCCGAGCCCGTTGCCGTGCCCTGCTGGGCCATCGGGCCCGTGCCGAACGGGGACTGGGTCTGCTGGACGATGTTGGCCCGGACGAAGGCGACGCCGGGGGCGTCGCGCTTGTAGATGTCGCGGGCGGTGAGGCCGCGCGTGCTGCCCTCTTGCACGGGCTCGGACAGCGGGGCCTGCTGGACCACGGTCTTCGTCGAGTTGGACCCGACGGCGCCGAAGGCGACGAGGAGGACGGCGACGATGGCTCCGCCGAGGAGGGCAGAGACGAAGGCGAGGAACGGCGCGCGCTTGGGAGAGGTCATCGCGGCGCAGTGTGGGCGCGCCCCATCAACCCCGGTTAAGAACCGTCGCTGCTCGAGGTTAAGCCTCGGGGACGCCCGTCAGCGCGCGGCAGGCCGCCTCGACGTCCTCGGCGCGCAGCAGGGTCTCGCCCACCAGCACGGCGTCCACGCCGACCTCGTCGAGCTCGTCGAGCTGCTCGCGGGTCGAGTAGCCGGACTCGGAGACCACGGTCTTGCCGGCGGGCACGTGGGCCAGCAGCTCCAGCGTGGTCTCGAGGTCGACCTCGAGGTCGGCGAGGTTGCGGTTGTTGATGCCGATGACGTCGGCGTCGATCTCCAGCGCCTGGTCGAGCTCGCGCTCGGAGTGCACCTCGACCAGCACGTCGAGGTCGAGCGCCCGCGCCTCGGTGTAGAGGCGCTCGAGGTCGTGGCGGCCCAGCGCCGCGACGATCAGCAGCATCGCGTCGGCGCCCACGGCCGCGGTCTCGTAGACCTGGTAGGGGTCGACGACGAAGTCCTTGCGCAGGATGGGCAGGCTGGACGCGGCGCGCGCCTCGCGCACGTCGTCCAGCGACCCGGAGAAGTGGTGGTTTTCGGTGAGCACGGACAGCGCCGCGGCGCCCGCGCGCTCGTACGCGGAGACGACCTCGCGCACCCCGTCGCCCTCGCGCAGCAGGCCGGCCGAGGGCGAGCGGCGCTTGTACTCGGCGATCAGCGACAGCCTGGGCCCGATCAGGGCCTCGGAGAACGGGCGGTCCTCCCGGCCCTGGATGGCCTGCTCCAGCTGGGCAATGGGCACCTCGCGCCGGCGCTGGGCGACGTCGTGGCGGGTGGCGTCGACGATGCGGTCCAGCACGCTCATCGACTTCGTGTCAGCTCCACGAAGGCGTCCAGCGTGCGCTGCGCCGCCCCGGAGTCCACCGCCTCGGCGGCGACCTGCACCCCCTCGGCCAGCGTCTCGGCCCGCCCACCGGCGTAGATGGCGGCGCCGGCGTTGAGCAGGCCTAGGTCGCGCTCGGCGCCGGGCTCGCCCGCGAAGATGCGCCGCGTGACCCGCGCGTTGTGCGCGGGTGGGCCGCCGCCGATCGCGTCGGGTGCGGACACGCTCAGGCCGACGTCCTCGGGCGCCACCTCGTAGCGCCTGACCCGACCCCCCGACACCTCGACCACCCGGGTGGATGCCGCCGTGCTCATCTCGTCCAGACCGTCGTGGCTGGACACTACCAATGCCCTCTGCGCCCCCAGGCGCGCCAACGCTCCCGCCATCACGTCAAGGTACCGGGGGTCGGAGACGCCGATGAGTTGCCGCGTGGCGCCGGCCGGGTTGGTCAGCGGACCGAGGATGTTGAAGATCGTGCGCACCGCCAGCTCCTTGCGCACCGGGATCACGAACCGCGTCGCCTGGTGGTGGGCGGGCGCGAACATGAACCCGAAGCCCACCTCGCGGATGCAGTGCGCCACCGCGTCGGGATCGAGGTCGATGCGGGCGCCCAGCGCCTCGAGCAGGTCGGCCGACCCGGACAGGCCGGTGGCCGACCGGTTGCCGTGCTTGGCCACGCTGCAGCCCGCCGCCGCCGCGATCAGCGCCGCCGTGGTGGAGACGTTGAAGGTCGGTCGGCCGCCGCCGGTGCCGGCCGTGTCGAGCAGGTCGTCGCGGCCGACGTCGACCGGCGTGGCCAGCTCGCGCATGGTGCGGGCCAGGCCCTCGAGCTCCTCCTCGGTCTCCCCCTTGGTCCGCAGGCCGACGAGGAAGCCGGCGATCTCCACCTCGGAGGCGTCGCCGGCCATGATCTCGCGCAGCACGGCCGCCGCCTCGTCGGCGGTCAGGTCGCGGCCCGAGGCCAGCGCGTCGATCGCCTCAGTGAGCGTCGGGTTGGGCAAGGAAGTTCTCGAGCAGCTGCTTGCCGGCGTCGGTCAGCACCGACTCCGGGTGGAACTGGACGCCCTCGGCGGGCAGGCGGCGGTGCCGCACGCCCATGAGCACGCCGCCGCCGCTGGCGGTGGGCTCGAGGACGTCGGGGAGCGAGTCGGCGTCGACGACGAGCGAGTGGTAGCGCCCGACGGTCAGGGGCCGGGGCAGCCCGGCGAAGATCGTGCGGCCGTCGTGCTCGATCTCGGTTGTCTTGCCGTGCACCGGCTCGTGGCGCATCACCGTGGCGCCGAAGGCCTGGGCCATGGCCTGGTGGCCCAGGCACACGCCCAGCGTCGGCACGCCGGCCTCGGGGAAGCGCCGGGTGACGGCCAGGCTGATGCCGGCGTCGTCGGGCGTGCACGGGCCCGGCGAGACCACGGCGCGCTCGTAGGCGCGCTCGATCAGGCGGTCGGGGTCGGCCTGGTCGTTGCGGAAGACCTCGACCTCGGCACCGAGCTCGCCCAGGTACTGGACGAGGTTGTAGGCGAAGGAGTCGTAGTTGTCGACGACGAGGACGCGCATCAGGCCCAGTCGCGCTGCTCCACCGCCAGCTCGATGGCCTTGAGCACGCCGCGGGCCTTGGCCACCGACTCCTCGTACTCGTAGTCGGGCTTGGCGTCGGCGACCGTGCCGCCGCCGGCCTGCACGTGGGCCACGCCGTCCTTGACCACCACGGTGCGGATGTGGATGCAGGTGTCGAGGTCGCCGCCGTAGGAGAGCCAGCCGATGGCGCCGCCGTAGCCGCCGCGCTTGACCGGCTCGAGCTCGTCGATGATCTGCATCGCGCGCACCTTGGGCGCGCCGCTCAGCGTGCCCGCGGGCAGGGTCGCGCGCAGGGCGTCCATGGCGCCGACGTCCTCGCGCAGGCGGCCGGAGACGCTGGAGACGATGTGCATGACGTGCGAATAGATCTCAACGGTCATGAAGCTGTCGACGTTGACCGTGGCGAACTCGCACACGCGGCCGAGGTCGTTGCGGCCGAGGTCGACGAGCATCACGTGCTCGGCCCGCTCCTTCTCGTCGGCGAGCAGCTCCTCGGCGATGCGGCGGTCGGCCTCGGCGTCGTCGCCGCGGGGGCGCGTTCCCGCGATCGGGCGCGTGGAGACCTGGCGGCCGGCGACGGTCAGCAGCGGCTCGGGGCTGGCGCCGGCGATCTGGAAGTCCTCGAAGTCGAGGAAGTACATGTACGGCGACGGGTTGACCGCGCGCAGGCCGCGGTAGATGGAGAACGCGTCCACCGGCACCGGCGCCGACCAGCGCTGTGACGGCACGACCTGGAAGCAGTCGCCGGCGAAGACGTACTCGATGATGCGCGAGACCATGCCCTCGAACTGCTCGCGGGGCATGTTGGGCGTGAACGTCGGCATCCTGCGCGGGCCCGCGTCGGGGCGCTTGGGCACCGGACCGTTCAGGCGCTCGCGGACGTGCGCGATGGTGTCGCGGGCGTCGTCGCCGTGGGCGAGCACGGTGACCGTGTGCTTGAGGTGGTCGAAGACGACGAGCGCGTCGGAGAGCATCAGCGCCATGTCGGGCAGGCCGAGGACGTCGGGGTTGGGCTCCCCCAGCGGCTCGACTGTGCGCACCAGGTCAAAGCCGAAGTAGCCCACGGCGCCGCCGGTGAAGGGCGGGGCGTCGGCACCGGTCAGCGGCTGCTGGGCGTGGCGGGCGACCTCGGCCGCGGCGAGCGCGTAGGGGTCACCGCCGTCCTCGAGCGACCAGCGCACGACCTTGTGCGGGCGGAAGCCGATGAACGACCAGCGCCCGACGCGCGTGCCCTGCTCGGCCGACTCGAGCAGAAAGGCCGGGCCGGCCTCGCGCAGTTTCAGGAAGGCGGAGACCGGGGTCTCGCAGTCGTCGATGAAGCGCTCGGTGACCGGGACGAGCGTGCGCTCAGCGGCGACGGGCATTGAGCACCTCCTCGGCCTCGGCGAGCGTGAGGCCGCGGCTGCGCAGAAGCACGTCGAGGTGGTAGAGGACGTCGGCGGCCTCCTCGGCCACACGCGCGTCGGACTCGCCCGCGGCCGCGCGCGCCACCTCGTCGGCCTCCTCGCGGACCTTGTCTCCGATCAAGGGCGGGTCGGCCAGCAGCGTCGTCGTGTACGAGCCCTCGGGGCGCTCGCGGTCGCGCTGCGCGAGGATGCGCTCGAGCGCGGGCAGCGCCTCGTGCGGCGCCGCCGTCTCGGTGTCGCCGTTGTGGAAGCAGGTGCGCTCGCCGGTGTGGCAGGCGGGGCCGGCCGGCTCGACCAGCGCGAGCAGCGCGTCGCCATCGCAGTCTCGGCGCAGGGCCTTCAGGCGCTGGGTGTTGCCCGAC
>DATBDE010000144.1:0-11065 GCA_036270095.1 Solirubrobacteraceae bacterium
CGTCATCCTCGCGCCCTCGTCGGCCCCCGATCGCGGCCTACGTCCGGTGGTGCGGCAGGCCGAGGAGCTGGGCGTCGAGCTTTCGATCGTGCCCCGCCTGTTCGACGAGACCACGAACCGGATCGTGCTCGAGCACATCGGCGGCCTGCCCGTCTTCGCCCTACGCGAGGTCGACCCCAAGGGCTGGCAATTCCTCATCAAGCACACGTTCGACCGCGTCGGTGCGCTGCTCCTGCTCGTGCTGCTCAGCCCCGTGTTCGCCGCCGCGGCGATCGCGGTCCGGCTTTCCTCGCCGGGGCCGGTCCTCTTCCGCCAGCAGCGCCTGGGCCGCGACGGCCAGGTCTTCGACCTGCTCAAGTTCCGCTCCATGCGGGTGGGACCGCCCGCCGCCGCGTCCGTCGACGTCGACGCCGAGCACGGGCCCGGCGGCGTCGAGGGCGCGGACCGCCGCACCCGCGTGGGCATCTGGCTGCGCCGCCTCTCGATCGACGAGCTGCCGCAGCTCCTCAACGTGCTGCGCGGAGAGATGTCGATGGTCGGCCCGCGACCCGAGCGGCCCGAGCTCGTCGAGCTGTTCGAGGAGATCGTCGACCGCTACGCCGACCGCCACCGCGTGCGGTCCGGCATCACCGGCTGGGCCCAGGTGCACCGCTTCCGCGGCAAGACCTCGATGGTGGACCGGGTCGAGTGGGACAACTACTACATCCAGAACTGGTCGCTCTGGCTGGACTTCAAGATCCTGCTCATGACGCCGGCGGCGGTGCTGCTGGGGTCGGCGGACTAGGGAAGGCCTTGCCGGCGGCGCGCGCCCGCCGGTAGGTGCTCTCCGCGCTGCCCTCGGGCAGGCGCTCGGCCCCCGCGGTCAGCGGGTTGAGGCCGGCCAGGCAGGACACGAGCTCGGGATCGGGCCGGTCGGTGTCGACCAGCACCGCCGTGCCCGGCCAGGCGATGCGCAGGTAGCGCTCGTAGGTCTCCAGCGACCCGAGCGTGGGCTCGTAGATCCAGCAGCCCGTGTTCCAGAAGCGGACGTCGCGCGCCAGCTCGCCCTCGAGCGGGTGCGCGGGCACGGCCGCCAGCGGCTGGTGGGTATGCGCGAAGACCAGGTGCTCGTGGTGGCGGTCCAGGCCCAGGTTCTTGACCACCTGGGCGTAGGCGCGCAGCGAGCGCTCCACCGGCTCGTCGGGTGCGAGCACGCGCGCCAGGTTCATCGACGCCTCGTCGGCGCTCTCGACCGGCGCGCTCGTCGCCGCCTCGAGGCCGCCGCCGGGGCGCACGAGCGACTTGGCCCGGTCCGTGAGGCTGTGCGCCAGCCGCTCGGCCTCGCGGCCGGGCGAGGCCACGGCGCGCACGACGCGGCCAAGGCGCTGGACCTCGTCCATGAGCCCCTGCTGTGCGGCGGTGCCGCGCGGGAGTTGGGCGACGGTGTAGAGCAGCTCGGTCAGCGGGCCGGTGGCGGCCTCGTAGTCGGCGATGCCGAGCTCGCGCCCGTGCGTCTTGACGCCGCCGACGCGCCGCAGCCCGCGCGTGAACATGCGGTTGGCCACCGACCCCTGCACGTGGGCGTCGAGGTAGTGGCCGTGGCAGCAGAGGACGTGGCCGACGCGGTGGAACGGGTACTCGACCGCCACCTCGCACTCGGGCAGGCGGCGGCGCAGGAAGCGCAGGAAGTAGTTGCGCTCGCGCAGCGCCGGCCCCACCACCTCCGCGCTCTCGCCTGTGGCCAGCATCTCCTCGTTCAGGTCCTCGAGCTCGCGGGCCATGATGTGGCGGTCGTGGTTGCCGGCCAGCCACACCACCCGCTTGCCGGCGAGCTTGTCGGCGACCAGCGTGAAGAACGGGTCGGCGGCGGCGAACGCGTCGGTGACGGTCGCGAAGAGGAAGTCGAAGAGGTCGCCGAGGATGACCAGCTCGTCGACCGCCTCGAGCTGCGGTGCCAGGGACCGGAGGGCCCAGTCGTGGCGCAGGACGTCGTCGCCGGTCCAGGCACCGAAGTGGGTGTCGGAGACGACGAGGGCGCGCATCCCGACCGCAGCATACGCGCGTAATTCGATGCGGGTAGGGCGCTTGAGCGGGCATGAACCCCCCCATTGGCGTCCTCACCGAGGATACGCTCACACCCGTGCCGGGGACGCTCGCCAGCCGCCTTGCCGATGCGGACGAGGAGCGTTTTGTCGGTCGGCGCCAGGAGCTCTGCTTCTTCGACCGGCTCTTCGACGGCGACCTCGACGTCGCCGTCGTGCTCGTCTCCGGCCGCGCCGGGATCGGCAAGAGCACGCTGCTGCGCGAGGTCGCGCGGCGCGGCGTCAGGCGCGGCTACGCACCACGCATCGTCGAGGGTCGCGACGTCGCCCCCGTGCCGGGCGAGCTCGAGGGCGCGCTCGAGGGCCTGCAGCATGAGGAGCGCCCGCTCCTGCTCGTCGACACCTACGAGCGCATGAGCGCCGTCGGCGGCTACCTGCGCCAGCGCTTCCTGACCATGCTGCCCGAGGGCGCGCTTGTGGTCATCGCCACCCGCACCGGCCCGGAGTCGGCCTGGTTCGAGGGCGGCTGGGAGCGGCTCGTGCACGAGCTCCCGCTGGCCGAGATGCCGGCCGAGGACGCCGTCGCGCTGGTCACCGAGCACGGCGTGGCCGACGAGCGGCGCGCCGCAATCGTGGCCTGGGCCGACGGTTCGCCGCTGGCCCTGGCGCTGGCCGCCGACGCCGCCACCGCCGAGCCGCGCTGGGAGCCCAACCGCTCGCCCGACCCGCCGGAGATCGTCCGCGCGCTCATCCGCCGCATCACCGCGGCCGAGCTCGACGCCGCCCACCGCGGGGCCGTCGCCGTCGGAGCGCTCGCGCGCGTGGTCACCGTCGACCTGCTGCGCGACGTGCTACCGGGCGTGGACGCGGTCGAGGCCCACGAGTGGCTGGCCTCGCGCACGTTCTCCGAGCCCCTGGGCGACGGGCTGACCCTGCACGACCTCATGCGCCGCGCCCTGCGGGCCGAGCTGCGCCGCAGCGACCCCGAACGCGAGCGCGAGCTGCGCCGCCGCATCGCCGACCACCTCTACACCCAGGCCATGAGCGGCCAGCCGCGGCTGACCATCGACCTCGCCGACCTGGTCGAGAACCCGACCATCCGCGCCCTGTACTCGTGGGACGGCGCGGCCCAGTACCGCATCGACGGCGTGCGCCCCGGCGACGCCGCCGTGGTCGCGGCGCTGCTGAAGGGCCGCAAGCTGCCGGGCTGGTGGGAGGCCACGCGCCCGTTCTTCGAGCAAGCGCCGCACACGGTGGCGATCGCGCGCAACGCCGACGACCAGCTCGTCGGCTACCTCATGCGGTCACGCCCGACAACGCGCCCGACTTCGCCGACGACGACCCGCTGCTTGGCCCCTGGCTCAAGCACGCGCGCGCGACCATCTCTGACGGCAACGTGATCCTGTGGCGCGACGCCGTCGACTTCACCACCGGCCCGTCGGACCCGGCGCGGTCCGAGTGCAGGCGATGGTGAACATGGCCGGCGTGCTGCGCTCGGGCCTGACCAACCCGCGCTACGCCTACCTGCCCGTCGACCCCGCCTACGACGAAGCCGGCGAGTTCACCACCCTGCTCGGCGCCGAGCACCTCGCCGAGCTCGACCTCGCGGGCGACCACGCAGTGCAGTGCCACCGCGTCGACTACGGGCCCGGCGGCCTGCTCGGGCTACAGCGCATCGTCATCTACGGCGAGCTCGGCCTGACCCCGCCCGCGGCGCCGCCGGCGCTCGACGGCGCGACGAAGCCCGCCGCGGTCGTCCCCGCGCCCGAGCCCTTCGACGCCGAGGCCGTGCGCGACGCGCTGCGCTCGCTGTCGCGGCCGCTCGAGCTGGCGCGCAACCCGCTGGCCACCGGCGACGCGCCGGAAGAGCGGGCCGCGTCGGTGCGGGCGCGGCTGGAGGCCGCGGCCGAGCACGCCTTCGGCGCCTCCGACGAGGAGCAGCTCCTGCGCCAGGTCCTGCGGCGCGGCTACCTCGAGCCGGCCGGCAGCCACGAGCAGGCCGCCGACGAGCTCTTCCTGTCGCGGGCGACCTACCTCCGCCGCCTGCGCGCGGCGGCGGCGCGCCTGGCCGACTACCTCGTGGCCAGCCAGTAGGGTCGAGCGGGGGTCAAGTCTTTCTTGTTGCACCCGGGGCGACGGGCAGACTTCTTCCTTGTCTGTGCAACAAGAAAGACTTGACCCCCTTCAGCGGGTCGCGCTCGTCACGGGCGCCAACCGCGGGCTCGGCTTGGAGATCGTGACGCAGCTGGCCCGCCTCGGGCTCCTCGTGGTGCCGACGGCGCGCGACGCCGACAGCGCCGCCGCGGTGGCGCATGCGCTCACCGCCTCCGGGCTGCGGGCCGTCCCCGGCGTGCTCGACGTGACCAGCGATGCGTCGGTGGGCGCGCTGCAGACCGCCGTCCTGGGCCAGCTCGGGCGCGTCGACGTGTTGGTCAACAACGCAGGCATCGGCCACGACTTCGGACGCCCCGCCGCGGGCGCCGACCTCGCCCTGGTCGAGGACCACCTGCGCACGAACCTGCTCGGCTCATGGCGCGTCAGCAACGCCTTCGTCGGGGGCATGGTGGCCAACCACTACGGGCGCATCGTGTTCCTCTCCAGCGGCCTGGGCGCGCTCAGCGAGATGGGCGGCGGCTCGCCCGGCTACCGCGCGTCCAAGGCCGGCGTCAACGCGCTCGTGCGCATGCTCGCGGCCGAGACCGCCGGCGCCAACGTGCTCGTCAACGCTGCCTGCCCGGGCTGGGTGCGGACCGACATGGGCGGTCCCAACGCCACGCGCACGGTGCCCGAGGGCGCAGACACCGCCGTGTGGCTGGCCACGCTCGAGGACGGCGGCCCCACCGGCGGGTTCTTCCGCGACCGCGCGCCGATCGCGTTCTGACGTGCTCGAGACGCCCCTGCTCGACTCCCGGCCCTGGCGCCTGTGGCTCGTGCCGCACACGCACTGGGACCGCGAGTGGTACCTGCCCTTCGAGGACTTCCGGATCCACCTGGTCGAGGTCATCGACGAAGTCATCGCCACGCTCGAGGCCCGGCCCGAGTACCGGTTCACGCTCGACGGGCAGGCCATCCTGCTCGAGGACTACCTGGAGATCCGGCCCGAGCTGGAAGACCGGCTGCGCGCGCTGCTGCGAGCCGGGCGAATCGACACCGGCCCCTGCTACACCCTGCCCGACGAGTTCCTCGTCGGCGCCGAGTCGCTGGTGCGCAACCTGCTCCACGGCCGCCTGGTGTGCGAGCGCCACGGCGCCCGCCCGGCCGCCGTCGGCTATCTGCCCGACAGCTTCGGCCACCCGGCGCAGCTGCCGCAGGTCCTGCGCGGGTTCGGCCTGGACACGTTCGTGTTCTCGCGCGGCCTCGGCGACGAGCGCGAGCGCCTCGGCGCGCGGTTCCGCTGGGTCGCCCCGGACGGCTCCGAGGTGCTGGCGCTGCCGCAGCCGGTCGACTACGGCGCCGCCACCGCGTTCGGCCACTCGGGCCGGTCCAAGCAGGCCGAGCCCGGCGCCAACGCCGCCGACCGGGTCGAGCAGATCCTGCGCGCCGAGGTGCCCATGCGTGCGGACCCGGCGTTCCGCGACCTCTTCCTCGGCAACGGCGTTGACCACGCCCACCTGCAGGACGACCTGCCCGAGGTCGTAGCCGACCTGCGCGCGCGCCGGCCCCACCTCGACGTCGAGATCGCGCGGCTCTCGGACTACACGGCCGCGATCGCGCGGGCGCCTGGAGACCTGCCCGCGTTCGCGGGCGAGCTCAGCGGCGGCGCGCGCCTGAACGTGCTGCGCGGCGTCAACTCGGCCCGCATGCCGCTCAAGCAGGACAACGAGCGCGGCGAACGCGCGCTGCAGGAGGCCGAGACGCTGTGGGCGCTCGCGGTGCTGTCGCGGCCCGGCGCCCGGTATCCCCTGGCCGAGCTGCGCCACGCCTGGCGCGAGCTGCTGCGCAACCACCCGCACGACTCGATCTGCGGCTGCTCGGTCGACGAGACCCACGCCGACATGCCCCAGCGCTTCCGCGCGTCGCTGGAGATCGCGCTGCGCCTGGCCGACATGGCCCAGCACGTGCTCGGCGGAAGCGGCGGGCCGGGCGACAACGAGGCCGAGGGGCACGGTCTCGAGGGCCGCTATCGCTGGTCCTACCGCCCGTTGCCGGGCGGCCCGGTGCGCGTGGGGGACCGCACGGGCGCGGCGTCGTTCGCCAACGTGCTGCCGTTCGCGCGCCGACGGCTGGTCGTGCTCGACGTGCCCGACGCGCTCACCGCCGCGCCGGGGCTGCACGCGGGCGACCGCCCGGTCCAGGTTGACGCCGACGGCCGCGCGTGGCTCGAGCTCGAGGTGCCGGGATTCTCGGCCCGCGACGTCGCGCTGGCGGCGGGGAGCGCGCCACCGGGCGCGCCCGGCGCCCGAGCGCTCGACGCGCGCACGATCGAGAACGCGCGCTACCGCGTGACCGCGCACGACGACGGCACGCTCACGGTGGAGGACCGGCGCAGCGGCGCCGTCGTGCGCGGCCTGCACCGCCTCGAGGACGTGGCCGACCGCGGCGACAGCTACACCTTCTGCCCGGTCGACGGCGACCGGCCGGTGGGCGCCCTCGCGCCGACCCAGGTGCGCGTCACCGCCGCCGGCCCGGTGTTCGCCGAGCTCGAGCTGGCGACCGCGCTGACGCTGCCCGCGGGGCTGGCCGCGCGCCGCGACGCGCGCGCCGCCGGCGCCGTAGCCTGCCCGCTGACGACGCGTGTGCGGCTGGCGGCCGGCGGGGAGCGGCTGGAGTTCGCGACCACGGTCGACAACCGCGCCCGCGACCACCGGCTGCGCGTGCTCTTCCCGACCCCGGAGGAGCCCGCGCGGGTGCGCGCCGAGGGCCACTACGCCGTGGTCGCGCGCCCGCCCCGGCCGGTGTGGAACGGCACCTGGGTCGAGCCGCCGCACGACACCAACCACACGCTCGGCGCCGTCGCCACGGGCGGCCTGGCGCTGTACACGACCGGCCTGCCCGAGTACGAGGTCACCGAGGAGGGCGCGCTGGCGCTCACGCTGCTGCGCTGCGTGGGCTGGCTGTCGCGCGGCGACCTCAGCACCCGGCGCGGACACGCCGGGCCCGAGCTGCCGGTGCCCGGCGCGCAGTGCCTCGGCACCCACCGCTTCGCCTACGCGCTGGCGCTGGGAGAGCCCGCCGACGCGGCGCTGCTGCGCGCCTCGCAGGACCACCGCTTCGCGTTCGTGGCCGGCCGCCCGGGCGTCGCGCTGGCGGCGCCGGTGCGGATCGCGGGCGACGTCCTCGTCACCGCCCTGAAGGGCGCCGAGGACGGCGACGGTGTCGTGTTGCGCGCCTGCAACCCCGGGCGCGAGCCCGCCGCGGTGCGGCTCGAGACGACGGCGGCCCTGGAGCGCTGCCGCCTGGACGAGACGCCGCTCGGCCCCGTCCCGGAGACGGTCAGCCTGCGGCCCGGCGAGATCGCCGGCTTCCGGCTCAGGCCGCCACCGGCTCGGCGTGGACCACGAGGGCCGCGCCGGGCAGGTGGTGCAGGACATAGCCGCTGACCGATCCGAGCACGATCGACGCAGCGGCGCCGAGGCCGCGCGAGCCCACGACGACGAGGTCGTGGTGGCCCTCGCGCGCCTCGTGCACGATCGCCGGGCCGGGCCGGCCGTGGACCAGCAGCTTGGTCACCGACAGGTCGTGCGGGAGGGCCTCGATGGCGGCGTCGAGGTGGGTGGCGTAGTCGTGCTCGAGCTCGGACTCGGCAAGCGCGAAGCTGGCGCCGCCGAACCCGAGCGAGCCCATGCCGGTCAGCGGCGAGGGGTCGGGGACAACGGCGAGGACCGTGAGGGTGGCGTGGTCCGCGCGGGCGATCGCAACCGCCTCGGAGAGCGCGCGCTCGGCGTGGGGCGAGCCGTCGAAGCCGACGAGGATGGAGCGGAACATGGTCGCCTCCTTGGTTGTCGCAACAAATTTAGCACGCTAACCTTTAGCTTGTAAAGTGCCTGACGAGACCGATTTCGACAGCTTCGCCGGCGCGCTCACCGCGTTCTTCCGTGCCGCCCGCCGCAAGCGCGGCGAGGTGGGGGAGGCGGGCAGCCGGCCGCTCAGCCTCTCGCAGTTCACCGTCCTGCAGACGGTCGAGGACGAGGGCGACGCCACCGTGACCGCGCTGGCCCATGCCGCCGGGGTCGCCGTGCCCACGGTCACCCGCATGCTCGGGGGCCTGGAGCGCGACGGGATCGTCGAGCGGCACCGCGTCGACCACGACCGCCGTGTCGTGCGCGTGCGCCTGACCCCTGCCGGGCGCGACCTCATGGCGGAGAAGCGGGTATGGATCCTCGAGCGCCTGCGCGCGGTCTACGACGGCCTGACCCCGGCCGAGCGCCGCGCGGCGACGCCGCTCATGCGCCGCTTCGGGGCCCTGCTCTCAGAGCTGTGAGGGCGCTGCTCCTCGTCGCGGCCGCGCTGCTTGCGCCGGCCGCATCGGCCGCGGCCGCCGCCCTGCCGCTGACCTTCGGCATCACCCCGGCGGGCGAGGCGGGCGCGCTGGGCCCGACCGTGCCGCCGGTGCCCGACGACCCGCCCAGGACGCTGGCCGCCCTGAAGCGCCTGCGGCCACGCGGCGCGCCGTTCTTGCTGCGGCTCAACCGGTTCTTCTGGTCCGACGGGCAGGCAGGCATCGACCGCTTCGCGGCATTGGCCGGGCGCTACACGCGCGCGGGCTTTCGCGTCGAGCTCCAGCTCCGCTACCACCCGCGGCCCGAGCGGGTCGGCGACACCCGCGCCTGGCTCGCGTTCGTGCGCGAGGTCGTCGACACCTTCGGCCCCAACCGCCGCGTGGTCGGGCTGCAGGTGACCAACGAGGTCAACTTCACCATCTCGCCGGACTCCTCCGACGGCGCCTACGCGGGCGCGCGCGGCGCGCTCATCGCGGGCGTCGAGGCGGCGCACGCCCAGGCCACGCGGCGCGGCTACCGGCAGCTCCGTATCGGCTTCAACTGGTTCTCCCGCACCGACGCGGCCAGCGAGGACGCGTTCTGGGGCTACCTGCGCGACCACGGCGGGCGCGCGTTCGTCCATGCCGTTGACTGGGTGGGGCTCGACGCCTACCCCGGCACCGTGTTCCCGCCCGCGGTCGCGCCCAGCGGCTACGGCCCGGCCATGGTCGCGGCGCTGCGCTCGCTGCGCCGCCACCTGCGCGGCATCGGCATCGGGCGCGCCACGCCGATCCACGTGGAGGAGAACGGCTGGCCGACGCTCCCGCCGGCCCGCACCGAGGCCGAGCAGGCGCAGGCGCTGCGAGCGATGGTGCGCGCGGTCGACGCCGAGCGTGGCCCGCTGCACGTCACCGACTACCGCTGGTTCGACCTGCGCGACCACCGCACCGCATCGACCAACTTCCAGCACCACTACGGGCTGCTGCGCGACGACTACTCACCCAAGCCGGCGTACGAGGCGTATCGTCGCCTCGTCGCGGCCCTGAGCCGCCGTCCGTGATGGAGATCCTCGACGTCAGCATCCCGATCCGCACGCGCATGCCGATCTACCCGGCCAACGCGGGCGTTGCCCTGCGGCGGATCGACGCGATCGCCGACGGCGCGGTCGCCAATGTGTCCGCGGTCGACCTCGGCGCCCACACCGGCACCCACGTGGACGCGCCCAACCACTTCCTCGACGGCGCCGGCGGCGTGGACACCGTTGCGCTCGCACCGCTGATCGGCCCCGCCGTCGTGATCGACGCCACCGCGGTCGACAAGACGCTGGACGCCGCCGCCGTGGCCGCCGCCGGCGTGCCTGCGGGCGCCGAGCGCGTCCTGTTCAGGACGCGCAACTCGCAGCTGTGGGAGCAGGAGGAGTTCAGCGAGGACTTCGTGTCGTTCGACGCGTCGGGCGCCCGCGCGCTGCTCGACGCCGGCGTGCGCCTCGTCGGCATCGACTACCTCTCGATCGGCGACCCGGGCGCGCACCGGGCGCTGCTTGGCGCCGACGTGGCGGTGGTGGAGGGCCTGGACCTGCGGGCGGTGGAACCGGGCCCGTACCAGCTTGTGTGCCTGCCGCTCAAGCTGGTCGGCAGCGACGGCGGGCCCGCCCGCGCCGTGCTGCTCAGAACAACGTAGGCTCGGCCGGCTCCTCGGCGGCGTCGGGCTCGAGGCAGCGCTCGCCCTCGTGGTCGGGGTCGTTGACGTAGGACCCGACCGCGTGCGGCTGCAGCCGGCCCGCCGGCAGCGGCGCCAGCAGCTCGCCGAGGTCGGCCTCGGTCACCGACGGGTCCAGCCACGCGGCGCGGCGCTCGGGCGTGTCGAGGAGCACCGGCTGGCGGTCGTGGATCGCCTCCACCGGCGCCGTGGCCGGCCCGACGATGATCGTGCAGCTGCGCAGAGGCTCGCCGTCGTCGTCGCGCGATGGCCACCACAGGTCGTTCAGGCCTGCGAACGCGAACGGCGCGCGGTCGGGCAGCGCGAAGTGCACGGCCAGCCGCGGCGCCTTGGGGCGCTCGGCCTTGCGCCACTCGTAGAAGCCGTCGGCGACGACCAAGCAGCGCCGGCGCGGGTCGCGCACGAGGCGCCCGAACGCCGGCTTGGACCACACGGTCTCGACGCGGGCGTTGATCAGCCGCCCGCCGGCCCGCTTGTCGGTCGGGCCGTCCGACCAGCGCGGGATCAGCCCCCAGCGCATGGTCCGGGTCGCGACCGCGCCATCGCGCGCCACCGCGGCCAGGACCTCCTGGGTCGGGGCGACGTTGAAGCGCCCGACGGTCTCGGGGTCGGGCGCGCCCGCGAGGCCGAGTGCACCCACGATCTGGTCCGGGCTCTGCGTGTTCGTGTAGCGGCCGCACATGGCGGCCCTCAATCTACGAGCTCACGCTGGCCTCACCCGCGGGCTTCTCGGCGTGGCCGCCGAACTCCTTGCGCATGGCCGAGAGCAGCCGGTTGGCGAACTCGGCCTCGCCGCGCGACGCGAAGCGGTTGAACAGCGCCGTGGAGAGCACGTCGGCCGGCGCGCCCACGTCGACCGCCGCCAGGACCGTCCAGCGCCCCTCGCCGGAGTCCGAGACCCGGCCG
>DATBDE010000145.1:0-3028 GCA_036270095.1 Solirubrobacteraceae bacterium
CTGCTCGGCGCGCTGGGCGCCCGCCACCTGTCGCGGCCGCTGATGGCGCTTGACGATGTTCAGTCCCTCCACGTAGAGCCGGTCCTTCTTCGGCTCAACGCGCAGCACCTTGCCGCGCTTGCCTCGATCCTTGCCGCCCACAACGATCACCTCGTCGTCGACCCTGATTCGCCTCGACATGGTCAGAGAACCTCCGGTGCGAGGGAAACGATCTTCATGAAGTTGCGCTCGCGCAGCTCTCGCGCGACGGGCCCGAAGATGCGGGTCCCACGCGGGTTGTTCTGAGCGTCGATCAGCACCGCCGCGTTCTCGTCAAAGGCGATGTAGGTCCCGTCCTCGCGGCCGTAGGACTTCTTGGTGCGCACGACGACGGCCGTCACGACCTCGCCCTTGCGGACCGAGCCCTGTGGGCTGGCCTGCTTGACGGTGGCGGTGATCACGTCGCCGACGCCGGCGTAGCGGCGACGGTGGCCGCCCTTGACGCGGATCACGAGGATCTCGCGGGCGCCGGTGTTGTCGGCGACACGAAGTCGGGTTTCGTTCTGGATCACGCGCAGGCTCCCGTTGCGATCACTTCGCGCGCTCCACGACCTCGATCAGCCGCCAGCGCTTGCTGCGCGAAAGCGGCCTGCTCTCGCGGACGATGACGGTGTCGCCGATCTGGGCGTCGTTACTCTCGTCGTGCGCGTGCAGCGTGCTCGAGGTCCGGACGATCTTCTTGTACTCCCGATGGCGCCGGGTCACATCGATGCGCACCGTGATGGTCTTGTCGGCGCGGTCGGACACGACCACGCCCTGGCGGGTCTTCTGCTTGCCCGGCCCGTGCTCACGCGGCGGGGTGGCCTGGGCAGGCGTGGCCCGCTCCGCGTGCTTTGCGCGGTCGCTCTGACGCCGGGCCCGACGTGCCTGCGCCTTGCGGCGGCGCTCTGCGAGACGGTCCTCGTGGCGCTCCTCCGGGGTGCGCGCGGCCCGCGCCGGGGACTTGGCAGCTTTGGCCGTGCGGGCACGACGCCGGCGCTCCTTGGGTGCGACGACCTCGGCGGGCGCGGACTCCTCGGGGCCGTCGGCGGCCGGCGCGTCAGCTACCGGCTCGTTAGCGGCCTCGGGCTCCGGAGTCGCCTCCGCGGCGGCCTCCTCGGGCTGCTCGGCCGGGGTCTCTTCGGTGTTGTCAGGGGTCTCTTCAACCATTTCAGTGTCTCGGGTTCGAAGTTCGTGGGCACCGAGAGGTGCCACTGGCGGATGCCGGGCGCGGACGCAGGAGCCGACGCGCAGCAGCGCTGCGCGAGGCGACGAGGACAGCCGGATGACTCGGGCGCGGCCCGATAAGGCGAGGCTGGATGCCGAGCGGGCCGCAAGCCCGAGCCGGCGCCCCCAGGGGTGCCTCGAATGCACGCGAATGTCGGATTCGGGACACTAGCTCTGCTCGGTCTCTAAGTCGATTTCCCGCTCGCGCACGATCGTCAACGCTCTCGCGATCTCGCGCTTGGCCTTCCGCAGGCCGGCCGTGTTGTCGAGCTCGCCCGTGGCGTGCTGAAAACGCAGCCCGAACATCTCGCGGCGCGCGGTCTGCAAGTGCTCGCGCAGCTCGTTGTCGCTCATGTCGCGCAGTTCGACGGGCTTCACGACTACGCGTCCTCTCGAAGTACGAACTTCGTGCGGACGGGAAGCTTGTGTCCGGCCAGGCGCATCGCCTCACGCGCGAGCGGCTCGGGTACTCCCGCCAGCTCGAACATGACGCGCCCCGGCTTGACGACCGCAACCCAGCCCTCCGGCGAGCCCTTCCCGGAACCCATGCGGGTCTCGGCGGGCTTCTGGGTGAACGACTTGTCCGGAAACACGTTGATCCAGACCTTGCCGCCTCGCTTGATCTTGCGGGTCATCGCAATACGAGCAGCCTCGATCTGCCGGTTGGTGATCCAGCCGGAATCCAGCGCCTTGAGGCCGTACTCGCCGAACTGGACCCGCGTCTGACCCCGCGAGAGGCCGCGACGCCGTCCGCGATGAACCTTGCGGTGCTTTACGCGCTTGGGGGCGAGCATCAGCCCTGTCCGCCTCCGCCGCCGCTACCGCCGCCGCCCGCAGGCCTCGGCCCGCGACCGCCGCCGGCACCACCGCCACCGCGGCCACCGCCACCGGGTCCGCGTCCGCCGCCAGGACCGCCAGGCCCACGGCCACCGCCAGCACCGCCAGGCCCACGGCCACCGCCGGGACCACCCGGCCCACGGCCACCGCCAGGACCGCCAGGCCCACGGCCACCGCCAGGACCACCAGGCCCACGGCCACTGCCAGGACCACCAGGCCCACGACCACCGCCGCGTCCACGACCGCCGCGCTCGCCGCCCGGGCCCCCCGGACCGCCGGGCCCACGACCGCCGCCGGGACCGCCGCCACGGCCGCCGGGACCGCGTCCGCCGCCGGGGCCGCCACCGCGGCCACCACCACCGCCGGCGCCTCCGCGACCGCGGCCATCACGGCCTCGGCCGTCGCGGCCGCCGCGCTCGGGGGCCTGCGGCGCGGGCTCGTCCATGATCGTCAAATCGGCGCCGGTGTAGCCCTCGGGCATGATCTCGCCCTTGTTGATCCAGCACTTGACGCCGATCCGCCCAAACGTGGTCCGCGCCTCGTAAAAGCCGTAGTCGATGTCGGCGCGCAGCGTGTGCAGCGGCACGCGTCCGTCGGAGTAGCCCTCGGTGCGGGCCATCTCGGCGCCGCCCAAGCGGCCCGAGCACTGCACCTTGACGCCCTTGGCGCCGGAGCGGATCGCGCTGGTCAGCGCGCGCTTCATCGCCCGGCGGAACGCCACCCGGTTCTGGAGCTGCTCGGCGATCGACTGGGCCACAAGCCTGGCGTCGAGCTCGGGGCGCTTGATCTCGAGGATGTTGACCTTGACCTGCTTGCCGGTGATCCGGTGCAGGTCGCGGCGAAGCTGGTCGACCTCGGAGCCCGACTTGCCGATCACGATGCCGGGGCGGGCCGTGTGGATGTTGACCTCGACCTCGGTGGCGTTCTTGCGGATCGTGATGTCCGA
>DATBDE010000146.1:0-56582 GCA_036270095.1 Solirubrobacteraceae bacterium
CTTGGGATCGAGCGTCGCGCCCGCGTAGACGTCGCCGTAGACGAAGTCGTTGACGTAGCGGGCAAAGTCCGGGTCGAGCTTCTCGAGGAACGCCCTGCCGGGCTCGACGTTCTCCTCCCCCAGGAACCGCGCCATCACCACCTGTCCCGGCTCAGTCATTCGATCCGTCTCCGCGCTCGGCCATGTACGCGTTGGGGTCGAAGGCCACGCGAATCCCGGTCGCGGCGAACTTGCCCACCACCTCGCTGTCGGCAAGGACCTCGGCCTCGGCCCAGACCAGCCGACCGCCGGCCCGCACCACGCGCGCCTCGGCGCGCAGCATCTCGACCTTCTCGACCCGCACCGGCCGAATGAAGCGAGCGAACAGGTCGATCGTCGTGATCGCCTCGCGCTGAATCTCCTCGTCGCTGAGGATCGTCGTCGTCGCGGCCGCCATCGCGGCGTCCGCCAGCGCCGTCGCGACGCCGCCCTGGATGACGCCGAGGGGGTTGCCCAACTCCGGACGCGCGGACATCTCGTAGACCGCCTCGCCCCGAGCGAACTCCACGAGGTGCATCTGCAGCGTCTCCGAGACGGGCGAGCGCAGGTCGCCGCTGCGGTTGGACTCCATCATCCGATCCACGAACTCGTGGCTCATCGTGCTCCTTCCTCGGGTGATCTCCGAGAGCGTCGCCTACCCGTTGAGAACGGCTGTAACACAAACGTTCTCACATACGGCCGACGACTACGATTGACCCATCGCCTCAGCGCCACGTCAGGGTCAGCTGCACCGCGTCCGTGAGCGCGAGCTCGTGGCCGCGACGCGCGCGCTCTTCGACGAGCGCGGCGCGCAAGACGCGCCCGTGGAGGAGATCGCCAAGGCGGTCGGCATCCAGCGCGGGCTCATCTACCGCCACTTCTCCTCCAAGGAGGAGCTCTACGTCCTCACCGTCACCGACTACCTCGCCGAGCTCGACGGTGTCCTCGCCGACGCGCTCGCGGACGGCACGGCGACCCCCGCCGCCCGGCTCGAGCGCTGGGCCCGCAGCTACGCCGGCTTCTGTCTGCGCTATCCCGCGTTCCTGGACTGCGCGCTCTCGCTGATGCACCGCCCCGCCCAAGACCTCCGCGCCAGCGTCTCGGAGTCGGTCTGGTTCCGGCTCGGCCAGGGCATGGCCGGCTGCGTCGAGCATGTCGCCCAGATCCTGCGCGACGGTGCCCAGACCGGCGACTTCGCGATCGAGGAGCCGGACTACCTCGCGAACGTCCTCTGGACCCAGACCCTCGGCATCATGCATCTCGCCCGCATTCGCGTCGCGATCCACGAACCCGCGCCGAACATTCCCCAGATCGTGCCCATCCGCCCCGAGGCCGTCATCGACAGCTGCGTGCACGCCGCCATCGCCACCGCGATGCACGCGCACTGACGCAGTCCATAGGGCGCCCCGAGCGCATTGATATGTCAGTCGCGCTGACAACGTGCTACGATTCGAGGTATGTCAGCCGACCTGACAACGTCACCGCCGCCGCTTCCGGGACCGGAAGCGAACCTGGGGTACCTGTTCCGTCTCGCGTACCAGCGCTTCCGTGCGCTGCTGGAGGACGAGCTCGAGGACACTGGGCTGTCGGCGCAGGAGTACGGGATCCTGAGCGTGTTCGAGACCAGAGCCGAGCTTTCGACCTCCGAGCTCGCGCGCGTCACGCAGGTCACGAGGCAGACGATGCATCCGGCGATCCTCGGGCTCGAGTCCGCCGGGTTGCTGGAACGTAGAGCAAGAAATCAACGGGTCGTCCTGTTGCGCCCGACGAAGCAGGGGCGCGATGCCCTCCGGGCGGCGACCAAGCGCGTCCGCGTGGCTGAGCGCGCCGCGTTCGCCGGCCTCAGCGAGCGAGACGAGACCACGGTGCGTGGCTGGCTGGCAAGCCTGGCGGCGCTGGCACCGCCCACGCGACACGACGACGCGAACGGAAGGGAGACGTCATGAACAAGCACGACCGGCCGATGGTGCGGCTCGAGCAGCGCATCCGAGATGCCGAGAACGACCTGTTTGCCCTCCTCGACGCCGAGGTTGAGGAACGCTTTCTCGAGCTCGAGCGGACGGATCTCCGAGTGCGAGTGCTGTCGCACGGCAGCGGCGTGCCGCTGCTGCTGATGCACGGCGTGTCGCTCATGGCCGCGGCGTGGGCTCCGTTGTTCGCCGAGCTTCAAGGCTTCCGGCTGCTCGCGGTCGACCTCCCAGGGCACGGGTTGTCGGATCCGGTCCGCTACCGGCGCGGTCGCGTTCGCGAGCACGCGCACCGGCTGATCGATGACGTCCTCGACGCCCTCGGACTGGACGACGTCCCGGTGGTCGGTCACTCGCTCGGCGGCATGTTCGCCTTGTGGCATGCGGCCGCTGGTTCCGAGCGGATCTCGGAGGTGATCGCGGTTGGAGTGCCGGCGGTCGCGCTTCCGGAAGTCCGCGTGCGGATGCCGCTGTCGCCGTTGACCGTGCGGGGCCTCGGCGTGGCTGTCCTGCGTTCGCCGAGCCCACGCCCGATCTATCGACGCATGCTCGCCCAGGGTCTTGGTTCCGCGGAGGTGGAGATGGCACCGGACGCGCTGATCGAGGCGCTGCGTCTGTCTGCGCGCCGGCCCGAGAACGCCCGCACTGTCGCGTCGCTGATGCGCGCGATCGATCGCCTCCGACGACCGAGAGCCGAGAGCGTGTTGACCGCCGCAGAGCTCGCGGCGATCCGGGTCTCCACGACCTTCATCCTCGGAGCAGACGACCCCTACCTCTCGCCTCGTGACGCACGTCCGTCGATCGCCCAGATCCCGAACGCGACGATGCACGAAATGGACGCCGGCCACGGCCCATGGCTCGTCGACCCTCGACGGGTCGCCGGGCTGATCGCAGCCGACCAGGAGACCGCGGCGCGGACAACGCCGCTCACGTCGGCGCGAGGGCTGTTCGGTGAGACCCATCGACCGGCGGCCAGGGGTTGTCGACCTCGCTCAGCGTCGCGGATTCGACACTGCGGGGGTCGTCGCGCGACCGGTGACACGCTCGGCGGGCAAGGATTCCCGCCATGGCCCGAAACGCGCTGGCAGTCATCGCCCTGATCATCCTGGCCGCCGTGCTGGCGATCACCCTCGCGGGCCGGGCACGCGAGTACCGCCCCGCGCTGTACGCTGCCGCACGGCGCCGACGTGGTCGCCAAGCACCGCTCGGCGGTCCTCTACAGCACCCGGGGGCACGAGGGCAACGACTACTTCGCCTGCTCGCGCCTGAACGGCCGCCGCAGCAAGCTCGGCTTCGTCGGCGACGAGATCTGCGCCGGGTGGGACAACATCGCCCACTTCCACTTCGTCGGCGCGTTCCTCGCCCACGTCCGCAGCGGCTCGGAGTGCGCCGGCGTCAGCAGCTACCACCAGCTCCGCCGCCTCGATCTCCGCACCGGTGCCCAGGCGAGCTTTCGGGCCTCGGACGAGGAGAGCTCGCTGGTGCTCGCGCTGCGGCTCCGCTCCGACGGCGCCCTCGCATGGCTGACCGACGTCGGCTTCGACGACAACGACGACCCGACCGCGCTTCAGCTCTGGGCCGCCGGCCCGGCCGGCCGCGCGCAGCTCCTGGACCGCTCCGAGATGCCCGCGCGATCCCGCGCGGCTCGCTCGTCCTCAGCCCCGGGTCCCTGACCTGGACCAAGGACGGGGCGCCGGCGACGGCGACGGTCTAGCCGGCGTTCGTCACGCCTTCCGGTCGACCGTGTAGGCGAGGAAGGCCAGACCTTCCCCGACGGTGCGCGTGTCGACCAGCCGCATGGGTCGCTCGTCGCCGGCCGCGCCGAACAGGCGCTCGCCGGCTCCGAGGACGACCGGGAAGACGATCAGCCGCACCTCGTCCACCAGGTCGTGCTCCATCAGCGCGCGCCCGAGCTGGAAGCTGCCGTTGACGACGATCTCCCCGTCCAGCTCCCGCTTGAGCTTCGAGACCTCCTCGACCACGTCGCCGTTCAGGACGCTCGAGGTGCCCCAGTCGGGATCCACGAGCGTGGAGGACACGACGTACTTGGGCAGGCGCTTCAAGCGATCCGCCCACTCGCCGGTTCGAGACTTCCACCGCGGCGCGAAGTACTCGTAGGTCCGCCGACCCATCAGCAGGGCCGTGGCCCGCAGCGCCTCGTCGAACTCGACCCGGGCCCACGCCTCCCGGTCCCCGTCCATGGTCCGCTCGAACCAGCCGACGTGCGTGAGGCCCTCGTCGCCGGTGGGGTCCTGGCCGACTCCGTCGAGCGAGACGTTCTCGCTGATCACGATCTTTGCCATTTCGCCTGTCCTTTCGTTGGGCTCGCGCCGTCGGGTTCGTGCTGCGTTGGTTGAGGCGCCCGCAGCGACGAAAACTGAGCGACGAATTTCGCGCCGCCCCGACGTCATGACTGGTGATGCGCGTGAAAGGACGAGCCGGTGCGAGGATGCGGGCGTGACCGAGCAGACCCCCGCCCGTGCGCGCGTTGGCGACGAGGAAGCGTTCCGCGAGCTCACCGACCCCTACCGGCGTGAGCTCCAGGTCCACATCTACCGGATCGTCGGCTCCCCTCAGGACGCGGAGGACCTGCTCCAGGAGACGCTGCTCGCCGCGTGGCGCGGCCTCGAGCAGTTCGAGGGACGCGCATCGCTGCGCGCCTGGCTGTACCGGATCGCCACCAACCGCTCGCTGGATGCCCTGCGGGCGAGCCGGCGCCGGCCCGAGGACCTCCGGCGGATGACCGAGATGCCCGAGCCAACCCGCTACGGCGACGCGATCTGGCTCGAGCCCTTCCCGGACGTCCTGCTCGAGGGCATCCCCGACCAGGCTCCCGGGCCGGAGGCGCGCTACGAGGCCCGGGAGGCGATCGCGCTGGCGTTCATCGCCGGCCTGCAGCATCTCCCGCCGCAGCAACGCGCGGTGCTCGTGTTGCGCGACGTGCTCGGCTTCCGCGCCGGCGAGACCGCCGCGATGCTGGACACCACCGAGCAAGCGGTCAACAGCCTCGTGCGCCGCGCGCGGGCGGCGCTCGAGTCGCGCCTGCCCGCCAACCCACGGGAACGGGCGCCGCTCCCGCGCTCCAAGCTCGAGCGCGACATCGTCGGCCGCTTCGCCGACGCCATCCAGACCGGCGACACCGATGCGGTCGTCGCCCTGCTCACCGACGATGCCTGGCTGACGATGCCGCCCGAGCCTTACGAGTACCAGGGCCCCGCGGTGATCGGCGCGTTCCTCCGCGACCGCACGGACCGGCGCGGCACGCCGCTCCTCGTGCCGACCCGCGCCAACACCCAGCCGGCGTTCGGCTGCTACTTCCCGAGCCCCCAGACCGAGGTCGCGCGGCCGTCCGCGATGCTCGTCCTCACGCTGGAGGGCGACCGCATCTCCGCGATCACCTGGTTCGGCGGCAGCGGCGTCTTCCCGCAGTTCGGGCTGCCGCGGATCCTTCGGTAGCTGCCGGGTTCAGGCCGCTCGCCGGTTGTGCGAGCGCGACGCTCGCGACGCCTTGCTGTGCGGGTGGCGCCGCAGGCCGGCGCGTGCGCTGACGAACGTGCTGCCGCTCGGGCCGGTCCGCACCGCCTTGTTCAGCGCGCTGCCGCGGACGTACTTGCGCCACGACAGGAACCACATGGTCCAGCCGTTGTCCCACACGCCCGCCTTGGGGCTGCCGTGGATCTTCACCGGATCGCCCGGGACGGCCATCTTGTAGAAGGTCTCGGCGTTGGCCGGCGACATGTTCACGCAGCCATGGCTCACGTTGCTGAAGCCCTGGTCGCCGACCGACCAGAAGGCGTCGTGCAGGTACTCGCCGCTCCAGGTGATGCGCACCGACCAGGGCACCGAGATGCTGTAGCCAGGCCCGGTCATCTGGACCGGGTTGGCCTTCTCGATGGTCAGGTAGTTGCCGTTCGGCGTGTCGTCGCCGGGCCGCCCGCTGCTGATCGGCCAGTGCGCGAACTTCTTGCCGTTGCGGTACAGGTTCATGAAGTGCTTCGAGGTGCTGATCACGGCGACCAGGGACGAGCCGATCCTGAAGCTCTGCTTGAGCGTGTGGTTCCCGAACAGCCCCGGGGCGCCCTTGATGCCGTTGAGGTGCGCCGTGACGGTCACGCGCGTGTGCGGCTTCCAGTAGTGGTGCGGGCGGAAGTACAGGCAGGTCGGAGCCATCCCGCAGTTGCCGTCCCAGTACCAGGCGCCCACGACCCGCCTCGAGGTCCGGACGTCGAGTGCCCGCTCCACCGCCGCCCTGTTCCGGATCGGCCGGTCGAAGTAGAGGACGATCGGCATTCCCACCCCGTAGGTCTGGTGGTAGCCCTCCACGATCCGGGTCGAGAACGTGTTGCGCGGCGTGAAGGTCCGGAACGAGCTGGTCCGCGTCACCCGCTGGCCTGACGGCCCGACACCCGTTGCGGTCACCGTGTAGCGCCGCGAGACGTTCAGCGCCCAGTCACTGTGCCAGGCGGTGCCCGCGGCGTTCAGCGTCCCGGTGACGCGATCGGCCCGCGTGCGCACGACCACGCGGCTGATCCGGCCTCCCGCGGCCGTCACCGTGATCCCGCGATTCGGCTTGCGATCCTTGCTCCCCGTCGCCGGCGTGATCGACAGGCGCACGGCGTTTGGCTTCGCGTTGGCCGGCGCCTGGCCCCCACCGCCCTGGCCGGTCGGCGCGCTCCCGCCCCCGCACGCAGCCACGAAAAGGCCAAGCGCGGCGAACATCGCCAGCGCTGCCACCGCGTTCGCGCGTCGCATCGCCTTTCGGCCCAAGGTCGACCTCCGAAGTCTTGGACTTCGCAGCTTACGCCGCAGCATCATCGCCTCAAACCGCAGCGCGCCCCGAAGTCGCGCGCTTCAGGCCACGAGCGGCCGGGGCGCGTGGAAGGGCGAGAGGATGCGGGCCACCTGCTCGCGGGTGATGCCGCCGAAGTAGGCGACCTCGCAGCGTTCGCGGCCAGCGGTGGGAAGGGCGTCCAGCGCCGTTCGCACGGCGGCCGCACCGGCCTCCGCGCGACGGGTCCGGAGGTGGTGGGCGCGCACGCGGCCAAGCCGGGCGGCCGTGATCCAGCCGCGGTCGTTGAGGGCCCAGCCGCCGTAGACCAGCGCCCCGACGGCTCCGGTGGCGGTCAGCAGCAGGCCGGCCGCGGCGGCCGCGCCGAGGTCATGCGAGCCGAGGATGAGCAGGGTTGCGCCGGCGCCCGTGCTCGGGCCGAGCGGGAGGATGCCGAGGACGGCGACGCCGATGAGGACCGCGGTGGCGTCGAGGACCGACACGTCGATGCCGCTGGCCCGCAGCACGACGAAGTTGCGCAGGATCTGGGCGATCATCGCCAGCAGGACGACGCCCGCCATCCGCCAGCGCGCCCGGCGGTCGCGCAACACCGCGAGCCCCGAGAGCCAGCCGCGCAGCCTGCGGCCCAGCCCCATGCGGTTGACCGCGAGGGTGACGCCCACCATGACCGCCAGCAGGACCACCGGTATCCACCAGGGCCAGCCCAGCGGCCCGACGAGGGTGAAGGACACGGCCACCGCAAGGACGAGCTCGGTGAGCAGAATCGGCACTTCGGTAGTGGCGAGAGCGCCGAGCTTGGGCGTGGTGTCGGGGGCGCTGCGCTTCAGCGCGGCGATGCGCATCGCGAAGCCGATCTCGCCGTTGACGAGGTTGCCCACATAGCCGACGCTCGCGGCGCGGAACAGCACCCGCCGGCACACCGTCCCGCCGGCCGCGTGCACGCAGCGGTGCCACGCCTCGCTGCGCGCCAGCAGCGAAGCGAGTTGCAGCAGCGACGCGACCAGGAGCGTCCAGAGGGACGTACTGGCCAGCGCGTGCTCCACCGACCCCCACCGGCCCCCGATCGCCAGGGCGACGAGCCCGAACCCTGCCGCCGCGCCGACAGCGGTCAACGCGGCACGCTTGCCGTGGTTCATCGCAGGAGAGGGGGTCGCTTGGGCCACTGGACGGGAGTCCGGACAGGTCCCCCGCGTCACGGGAGGCGGCCCGAGAAGGATCCGCTCGGCCCACCCTAGCGTGAGGGGTGCGCCGAGGTGGCAGGTACCCTAGGAGGTCCGGCCGGGCGAAGCGCCCGGCGTCCGCCGTGACCAGGAGGGAGGGGCGACATGCCGCCCTTGAGTCAGCGTGATCGCGCCGAACAGAAGCGTCGCGAGCGCTTGGAGCTGATGGACCAGCAGGTCCGCGAGGGATCTCTGACCATTCGGCAGATGACCCCGGCCGAAGCCGAGGAGTGGGAGCGGACGGCCGCGGAGAAACGAACCCGCCGCGGCCGCCCGAACAAGCGCTAGAGCGGGCTGACGTTGACTGCCTTGGGGCCCTTGTCGCCAGCCTCGGCGTCGTAGGAGACCCTCGCGCCCTCGGCGAGCGAGCGATACCCGTCGCCGACGATTCCGGAATGGTGGACGAACAGGTCCTTCCCAGCCTCGTCGGGCGTGACGAAGCCAAAGCCCTTCTCGTCGCTGAACCACTTCACGGTTCCGGTTGCCATCGATACCTCCACGGTTGTGTGCTGCGATCGCGGAGGTTGCTCATGAGGCTCCAACTGCGGGCGCTGCACTGGTTTGGGGTTGCCCGACGGTCGTCGGGGCGGCCGTGACGCTACCAGCAAGCCGAGAGGCTCGACTCGTGGTCGATCAGCGCGCGGCGCCGCGGCGCCGCCCGCGCCGCGACCGTCCGCCGGAACGGAGCGTGTCACTCGAGGCGTACCCGGTGCAGGCGAACTCCGCGTGGAGGCGAAGATCGTGCGCGATGCGTGCCACGTCAGTGGCCTGCTCGGCGGAGACGAAGGTGACGCCCGACCCAGTCCTTCCCGCGCGGCCCGTGCGCCCGACGCGGTGCACGTAGCCCTCGCGGTCGGCGGGGGCGTCGAAGTTGATGACGAGGGTGATGTCGTCGACGTCCAGGCCGCGCGCGGCCACGTCGGTGGCGACCAAAGCATGGACCTCGCCGGCCTCGAAGCGGGCAAGCGCACGCTCGCGCTGTCCCTGCGACTTGTTGCCGTGCATGGCGACCGCGTCCACGGACCGCGCGCGCAAGCGCTTGACCAGCCGGTCGGCGCCGCGCTTGGTCCGCACGAACACGAGCGCCCGGCCGCCACGGTCACCGCGGAGCTCGCCCACGAGCTCGTCGAGCTTGTGCTCGTGGCGGACGGCGACGAAGCGGTGGTCGACCTTGGCGTGTCGCTCAGCCGATGGGCCGTGCTCGTGCTGGCGAGCATCGCGGGTGTAGGTGCGGGCGATACGCCCGGCCTCGCCCTCGAGCGTCGCGGAGAAGAAGAGGGTCTGGCGCTGGGCCGGGACCTGGGCGACGATGCGGTCGACGGCGGGGCGGAAGCCCATGTCGAGCATGCGGTCGGCCTCGTCGAGGACGAGCACCTGCACGTGCTCGAGCGTCACGGTGCCGCGTTCGATCAGGTCCTCGAGCCGGCCCGGGGTGGCGACGAGGATGTGCGAGCGCCCGGCAAGCTTGGTCTGGCGCGCGAATCCCGTCCCGCCGTAGACGGCGGTCACGGAGAGAGCGCGGGCATGCGCGACGTCGTGAAGCTCGTCGACGATCTGGGCGGCGAGCTCGCGCGTCGGCGCGAGGACGAGCGCCGCCGGACGCCGCTTCGCGTCGGCGAGCCGGTCGACAATCGGCAAGCCGAACGCGAGCGTCTTGCCCGAGCCGGTCGGCGACTTGACGAGCACGTCGCGCCCATGCAACACGTCGGGTACGACGAGGCGCTGGACTGGGAAGGGCTTGGTGATGCCCCGGCTGGCGAGTGCGTCGACAACCGGTCGGGACACGCCGAGCTCGGCGAAGGATGAAACAGACATGAGACTCCTGACGCGGCCGCGAAGGCGCCGCTCATAGACGGTTACGGGAGATCCACTGACCCGGAACCGCTGGAGCGCTCAGAGACAAGAACCTCGCGAGCCAAGCTTCTGCTCGCCCGAGGGACGGTAGCAGCGGCCCTGCTGCCTGCTTCCGCAAGCGGCGGAGCGGAAGGTCGGGCGGGACCACCGCTCGTGCATCGCTGACGAGCCGTCAAGCTTCGGGTCGGTCTGAACGCAGCCGTTGCAGCGTCCACGCGGAAGGAATGAGATGGCGTCAAGGTCGGGCCAGGCCGAGCTCAACGCGATGGCCCGCCGCGTGATCGACGCCAACCACTACATGACGTTGGCGACCCAGGATGCCGACGGTCGGCCGCGACTGTCGCCGCTCTACTACACCTGCGCGCGGTACTCGGACTTCTACTGGTGCTCCTCCCCCACTGCGCACCATTCCCGCAACCTCAGATCACGTCCGGACGTGGAGATCGTGATCTTCGACTCCTCCGCCCCCGTGGGCCAGGGCGAGGCGGTCTACGCCGCGGCCACCGCCAGGGCAATCCGCGACGACGAGCTGGAGACGGTCTGCCCCGAGGCGTTCAGGACGACCGCCGGCGCGCGGCGCTTCACGCCGGACGAGCTGCGCGGCACCCCGCTCCGTCTCTTCCGGGCCCACGCCACACACTGCGCAGTGCACGTGGCCGGCCATCACCCGGTCTTCGGCCGTGGCGTCGACACGCGCCAAGCAGCCGACCCGACGGCGCAGCCTGGGCCCTAGCCCCTGGGTGGGATTCCAAATGCGGCGCGGCCCCGCCCCCCGGTGCGGGGGACGGGGCCGCTGGGTGCCACGCAGGGCGGTGCGTCTAGTGCTTCCTCGTGGCGCCGTGGATCGCGAGCGTCAGGCGCCGGGTGCTCGTGACGGTCTGGCCCGCGGCTCCCGTGGTTGCGACCACGCGGACGGCGAGCTGGCCCTTGCGGTTGGCCAGGCGCTTGGTCCCGTTGGCCAGCTTGACCTTGACCACCTTGGAGGTGCCGGGGGCCAGGTCATAGCGTGCGCTGCCGAGACGCAGGATGGCCTTGCGCCCGGCGAGCTTGGCGGCCTTGGCGGTGCGGAGCACCACCGACCCGCTGCAGTTGCTGGCCGATGTGGCCGGGCAGCTGAGCTTGATCGCCGCCGTGTTCCTGCTCACCTTGACCGTGCGACCGGCGATTGTCACGGGGCGCGTCGAGGTATCGACGGCCGCCGGGGTGACCGCCTGGGCCGGCGTGTCCGCCTGCGCGGGCGTGTCAGCCGACGCATGCGGGTTGCCGTTCCCGGGCGAGGCGCCGGGGGTCCTGTCGACGTTCTCGAAGCCGTCGAGGATGTCGAGCTCGACGCGATCGGCGGTGACCGAGTCGGTCCCGTCTCCGCCCCGGGCCACGTCGGCGGTGTTGTCGCGGACGTTGACCTGGTCGTCACCATCGTCGCCGGAGACGACGTCGAGGCCGCCCCCCGGGTTGATGGTGTCGTTGCCCGACCCGCCGAGCAACGTGTCGGAGGAGGCGCCGCCGGTCAGGGTGTCGTTGCCCGACCCGCCCGCGGCGGTGACCGAGTAATCCCCGACGTCGCCGACGGTGATGGCGTCATCGCCGCCGAGGCCGTTGGCGTGCAGCGTTTCGCTGGAGCCGACGTCGATCGAGAAGGGCACGAGGTTCGTGCGGTCGAACTTGATCCGCGCCCCGTTGGGCTGGACGGTGAACACGTCACCCGCCGGCGCGCCGTTGACCTCGACATCGTCGCGGCCATCGTCGCCGTTGGCGACGTCACTGCCGTCGCCGTTGTTCCAGACCAGCGTGTCGTCGCCAGAGCCGCCGTTCATCGTGTCGGCTCCGCGGTCGCCGACGATGCGGTCATCGCCGCCGCCGCCGTTGAGGACGTCGTTGCCCTCACCGCCCAGGATCAGGTCCGGCCCGTCGGAGCCGTTGAGGGTGTCGTCGCCCGCCCCGCCGTCGACCGAGAGCAGCGTGCGCGCACCCACGCCGTCGGACGCCGTGAGCGAGTCGGCGCCGCCCAGGCCGTTGACCTGGAACCGCTCGGTGGTGCTGGTGATCGTGAACGCGACCAGGTTCGTGCGCTGGAACTGGATGCGGCCCGCAACCTGATCCGGCGCGATGGTGAACGTGTCGCCGAGGGTGGCGTTGCCGTTGACCTCGGTGGCGTCGTTGCCGGCGCCGCCGTCGTTGACGTCGGTGGCGTCGCCGTTGTTCCACACCAGCGTGTCGTTGCCAGCGTCGCCATTTTGGGTGTCGTTGCCCTTGGACCCGATGAGGCGGTCGTTGCCGTCGCCGCCATTGAGCGTGTCATTGCTGTCGGCGCCGGTGAGCACGTCGTCGCCCGCCCCGCCGTTGAGCTGCACGCCGGCGACCTCGGTGTTCTTCGCGAGTACCGTGATCGCGTCGTTGCCGCTGCCGCCGTTCACCGTCACGGCGACGGTGCCGTTGGCCGGCACGGTCTGCGGCCCGGGGGTCGCGCTGTTCCAGTCGGTGCCGTCGGACAGGCCGCCGGTCGTCTGCCCGTGCACGAGCAGCCCGCCGGACACCGACACCGTCACGTTGTTGTCCGTGTCGTCGAGGTTCAGCGTCGCAGTGGTTCCGTCGAACGAGGCCGATGTCGCCGCCGCGTTGGCGGGGCCGGCCGTTGCGCCGAGGGCTGCGGCCAGCGCCGCGCCGCTCAGCGCGGCTAGGATGGTCATGCGTTTCACGTCGAGTCCTCTCAGTCGGGTTGCGTGTACAAGGGGGGACCCCGGGACGCGAGCGTTCCTTTCGCACCTTGGCGCCTGGGCGCGCCCTGAGCTGGAGTCCTGTTGCGGCCATGGTCGGCCCGATCCGCCTTCCGCACATCGGGCACATCCCCTGACGTCGACCCCCGAACATTGGATCGCCGTACGGGTGCTCATGCCGGGATCGCCTCCGCCTCCTCCAGCGCACGTCGGAGGCTGCGCATCGCGTACCACGCCCGGCTCTTGATCGTCCCGAGTGGCACACCCTTGGCCTCGGCGATCTCGCGCATGGTCATCCCCTCGTAGTGGGCCAGGCGCACCACGTCGCGATGCTCGGGGGTCAGCCGCGCCAGCGCCGTGGTCACCTGAGAGCGCAGCGCGATCTGCTCGATCGACTGGTCCAGCGCTCCCGGCTCGCTCGTCTCGTCTTCGGCCGTCGCCGCGAGCGCGGGACGCACCGACGAGCGGCGGTGGCGATCGATCGCGGCGTTGCGCGCAATCCGGTACACCCAGGTGCGGACGCTTCCGCGCCGCCGGTCATACGTCTTGGCGTGACGCCAGACCGAGGTAAAGACGTCCTGCACGAGCTCGTCGGCGGCCCCACGGTCCCCGAGCGTCCGGTAGGCGAAGCCATGGAGCTCGCGGGAGTAGCGCCCATACAGCGTCCGCAAGCTCAGGCCGCTGTGGTCGTCGGGGATGCGCTCGAGGAGGTCGCGATCGGAAAGCAGGACGTCGAGGGGTCGCACATCGGCTCCTCCGGATTGGGGGAATGGTCCGGAGCGCCATCGTCGGCCCGATCCGCGCCTGGCACATCGGGCACCTCCCCGGACATCGGCCCCCGAACTTTGCGCCTACCGCCGCCCGCGTCCTCCCAACGCCGCGTCCGCAGGACGCAGCGGCGGCGATCACTCTCCCTTGTCAGCGCCTGCGACGAGAAGGAAGATCCAGGCGTTGAGGAGACCGGCGAGCAAGGCGCCGACATGAGCGCCGGCCAGCCAATAGAGGCCGCCGAAGTGCCCCGCGATCAACGACGCACCGCCGGCGATCAGCGCCGTGGTGATGATCAGACGCGGGGACAGGCGGTCGACGACGACGATGGCGCGTGGTTCATCCTTCAGCTCCGCGCTGCCGAGCATCAGGAGCACGCGGCCGACGAGGAGACCGAACGCGGCGATCTCCACACCAAGGGACGTGGTGGTCTGTCCGGGAATCAGCAGCAGGAGGCCCGTGACGAGCGGGACGACGAAGAACACGAGGGCCTGGCCGGCACGGCCTCGGTGCGCCTCAGACGACGAGAACCACGTGCTGTTGACCGAGACGGCGACGAAGAGCAGGCCCGTCAGCGCAGCGGCGCCACCAACGACGGCGACCCCGTAGTCGCTCCAAGCCTTGATGTCGAACGCCACGGTCGGTGGACTCTGACATGCGCACACCGACCGCGAATCCCATGAGCGGGCTGACGATCGAGAACCTGTGCTGCGTCTGCTGCGCCGAGGATGTCGAGGCGGCGGTCGCCGCGATCCGAGGCGTGCGGCGCGCGAGCGTGGACCTGGAGCGTGGGGTGCTGCGGGTCGAGGGCGTGGCGGACGGCGGGGAAGAGCGCGTCCGCGCGGCGGTGCACGGGCTCGGCTATCGCGTGGCCGGCGACGGCTTGCGACCGACGGCGGCGGAGCTGGCCCATACGGCCCGCCTGACGCCGATCACCTGTTGCACGACGGCCGACCGCATGCAGTACGAGCTGCCGCACACGCCGGTCGAGCAGGAGCACCAACCGCCCGTCGCCCTCGAGCACGCGGGGATGGGGCACGACATGTCCGCGCCCGACATGGCCGGGGACATGGCGCGCGACATGCGCAACCGCTTCCTGGTCGCACTCGCGTTCACGATCCCCGTGGTTCTGCTCTCGGACATCGGCTACGACGCGTTCGGGATCCACGTTGTGACGTCGCTGGACGCGCGCAACTGGCTGATGGCGGCGCTCTCCGCGCCGGTCGTGTGGTGGGCGGGCTGGATCTTCATCGGCGGCGCCGCCACGTCACTGCGCCACCGGGCGCTGAACATGTCGGTGCTGGTGGCGACGGGCGTGCTCGCGGCGTGGCTGGCCAGTGTCCTCCTGACCATCGTCGGCCGGGCGACGTTCTACGACGCGGCCACCATGCTCGTGACCTTCGTGCTCTTCGGCCACTGGATGGAGATGAAGAGCCGCAAGGGCACGAGCGACAGCCTGAAGGGGCTCTTCGACATCGTGCCACCGAAGGCCACGGTGCTGCGCGACGGCGAGGAGGTCGAGGTGCCCACGGCGGAGATCGTTGTGGGCGACCGCATCCGGCTGCGGCCCGGCGACAAGGTGCCGGTCGACGGACGCGTCGTGTCTGGCAGGTCGTCCGTCGATGAGAGCCTGGTCACCGGCGAGTCGATCCCGATCGACAAGGCCGAGGGCGACGAGGTCGTGGGCGGCTCGGTCAACCGCTCGGGCGGCGTCGTCATGGAGGCGACGAAGATCGGCGCGGACACCGCGCTCGGCCAGATCATCGCCCTGGTCGAGACCGCCCAGAGCTCCAAGGCCCCAGGGCAGCGACTGGCGGACCGCGCCGCCGCAGTGCTGGTGATCGTCGCCGTGTCCGCCGGACTGATCACCTTCGCCATCTGGACCTTCGCGTCCGACAAGAGCTTCTTGACCGCGCTGACGTTTGCGATCAGCGCCGTGGTCATCGCCTGCCCCGACGCCCTCGGACTCGCAACGCCGACCGCGGTCGCGGTGGGGACCGGGATAGGCGCTCGCCACGGGATCCTGATCAAGGACGCCGCCACGCTCGAGGGCATGGGCGCGCTCGATGTCATCGCCCTCGACAAGACCGGCACCCTGACCGGTGGCGAGCCCGCCCTCACCGACGTCGTCGCCGCCGACGGGCACGACGAGGCCGAGCTTCTGCGCCTCGCCGGGAGCGCCGAGCGTGCGTCCGAGCATCCGCTGGCTGCCGCCATCGTCGCGGGCGCGCGCGAACGCGGACTCGAGCTCGAGGAGCCCACCGACTTCGAAGCGCTCGCCGGGCTGGGGCTCCGCGCCGACGTCGACGGCCACCGCGTGCTCATCGGCAACCGCAAGCTGCTCGACGGAGAGCAAGTGGCCGCAGGCGAGCTGCCCGCGGCAGCCGAGCGGTTGGCCGCCGAAGGCAAGACGGCCATGTTCGTCGCCGTCGACGGCCAGGCCGCCGGGCTGGTCGCCGCCGCCGATCGGCTCCGCCCGACAGCACGCGCGGCGATCGCCGGGCTCAGGGAGCTCGGGCTCGAGGCCGCGCTGATCTCCGGCGACAACGAGCGGACCGCGACGGCCGTGGCGCGGGAGCTCGGCATCGACCGCGTTTTTGCCGAGGTTCTGCCCCAGGACAAGGCCGGCTACGTCAGGCGGCTGCAGGACGACGGCAGGAAGGTCGCGATGGTCGGCGACGGCGTCAACGACGCCCCCGCGCTCGCGCAGGCCGACGTCGGCATCGCCATCGGCGCCGGTACCGACGTGGCCATCGAGACTGCCAACGTCGTCCTCATGCGCTCGGATCCCCTCGACATCACCGGAGCGATCCGGCTCTCGCGCGCGACCGAGCGCAAGATGAAGCAGAACCTGGGCTGGGCCTCGGTCTACAACGTGCTCGCCATCCCGGTCGCCGCTGGAGTGCTCTACCCCTCGCTCGGCCTCGAGCTCCAGCCGCAGTGGGCGGCCCTGCTCATGTCGGTCAGCTCCATCATCGTCGCCACCAACGCGGTGCTGCTCAAGCGCGCCGAGCGCCAGCTCCCGCCGCCGCCCGGCGCAGCGCCGGAAGCCGGAGCCCGGAGCCCCGTGCGCTCGCCTCAGGCGACGAAGCGGTCCTTCGGGCGGGCGAACTCGCCCGCGCAGGCGAGGGTGCAGAAGAAGTAGGCGCTGCCTTCGGGAGCTCTGGGGTGGCGGTAGTCAAACCTGTGCGTGGCTTACGGCGCGACGTTGAAGCTGAACATCATGCCGCTCTCGTGGTGCTCGGCGATGTGGCAGTGGGCCATCCACAGGCCGGGGTTGGTGATGTCGAGCAGGATGTCGATCGTCTCCCCGGTCCGTATCAGCACGGTGTCCTTCCACACCAGATTGGGCTCGACGACGCCGTCGCGGCTGAGGACGAGGAAGCGGCCCGCGCCGTGGACGTGGAACGGGTGGTGCATCGGATGGTCGCCGGCCATTTCGTTGAGGAGCCGGATCTTGACCTGGTCGCCGACTCGGAACCGCCAGTCGATGGCCGCGTTCTCGGCGCCGGTCTCGCGGTCGATGAGCTTCCAGCGCATGTTGGCGGGGGTCGTCAGCCGGTTGACCTCGACCATGTCGTCCTCCCACTCGATCCCGTCGGCCTCACCGTGGGCCTCGTGCGTCCCATGCTCGTGGCCGCCACCGGCCTCGGCGACAAGCTGAGCCGGCAACAGCTTCATCCCGCATGTCGGGCAATGGCCCGGCTCGGCGGTCATGACGTCGAGGTGCATCGGGCACGTGTAGGTAGCCTCGACCGCCAGGAGCTTCATCGCGCATTCCGGGCAGTGGCCGGGCTCGTCGCTGACCACCTCAGGATGCATCGGGCACGCGTAGACGACGGGCCCGTCCCCCTCCGGCACACCGAGATCCATCTCGGCGATGAAGCCGAGGACCTTGTCCGGCTCCTTGTCGACGTGCTGGGCGATCCCTTCCCGCACGGCGACCATGTCGTCGTTGCACCGCAAGCGCTCGAACTGCTCTGCCAGTGACGGCTCGGCCCGCTCCCGGCTGACGTGGATCGCGGCCAACGGGTAGACGCGGTCGGGGGTGTGGTGCTCGAGCCCCAGCGCGCCGGACTGGTCGAACAGGACGTCGACCACCACACGCTCGGACGGAGCCAGCACGACGTCGTCGACGAACGCCTCGTGTTCGACATGACCGCTGTCGCCGCCGACCAATTTCATCCGGGCGCCCGGAAGCGCCACCTTGAACACCCGCGTGTTGGCGGTGTTCGTCAGATAGAAGCGAATGACCTCGCCGTGCTTGGCGCTGAGCGAGAGATCGGTCTCCCCGCACACCAACAGCACGTCGCCGAAGCGGCCCATCGCTGCGTGCGTGGTCTCCTCGCGGCTGAACGGCGCCACCTTGCCGTCCTCGAGCAGGATGTCGTCGAGGGTCAGGACGACCTCGCGGTGCACCGGCGGCCAGTACTCCGGGTCCGCGGGCTCGACCAGGACGTTGCCGTAGAGCCCCAGTTCCTGGCCGTAGTCCTCGCGGATGTGCGGGTGATACCAGTAGAGCCCGGGATCGGGGAAGGCCACCCGGGCGGAGAACCGTTCGCCCACCAGCATGGGGTCTTGGGTCTCGTGGGTTCCGTCGTAGCGGTTCTCGAGCCGGAGCCCGTGCCAGTGGACGGTGGCCTCTACGTCGCCTTGGTTCTCGACGTGCACGGTGATCTCCGAGTCCTGCCGCACCCTGAGCGTGGGGCCGGGGATCGAGCCGTTGTAGGCCAGCATGCGCACGGTCGTGTCCCACAGACGCTTGGCCACCGGCGCGATGCGCAGGTCGAACTGCGCACCGTCGGCCAACTCGACCAGCTCTCGCGGCCGTGCCTCGGGGAGGC
The DNA here is from genome assembly GCA_036270095.1 of Solirubrobacteraceae bacterium. Taxonomy (GTDB): domain Bacteria; phylum Actinomycetota; class Thermoleophilia; order Solirubrobacterales; family Solirubrobacteraceae; genus DATBDE01. The sequence goes on from DATBDE010000146.1 coordinate 18,175, forward strand.
CCGTGACGTCGGTTGGGAACTGGTGTGGAGGGGTGCTCATGGGGTTCTCCTGGCGATGTCGGTGTGCACGCGCTCTGCGCGCCCCGCGTTCGGCGCCGCAGGCCGAGAAGCGTTGATCTGTTGCGCGATGAACTCGGCGTCATCCTTGACCCAGCCGAGCAGCGCCGAGCCCCTGGTGTGCTGCCAGCTCAGTCCCAGGAAGTAGAGGCCGGGCGCCTGGGTCACGCCGCGCCGGTGCAGCAAGTGCCCGTCAGCGTCGAAGACCGGCGCGTCGATGAACGAGTGGTCGACCCGGAACCCGGTCGCCCACACGACCGAGCCCACGTCGAGCTGTGTGCCGTCGGCGAAGCTCACCGTTGACCCGGCGGCGTCGACGGCCCGCTTGTGGAGCTGCACGCCGTGCCGTCGGCGCAGCGTCCCGGGGCTCGAGCCGATGAGCGTGTCGCGCCCCGCCAGTCGCTTCCCGATCCGCGACTCCGTCGACCTGCGGATCAGACCCGTTCTTTCGAGGTACCAGAACAGGTCGCGCCCGAGGATGCGCTGGGGCAATGGCGTCTGACGCGAGCCGACCGACAGATGCACCTCGTGCGCGCCCGCGAGCTCCGCCGCGATCTGAAAGCCGGTGTTGCCACCGCCGGCGACGAGGACCGGGCCTGTGGAGATGGCCTGCGGCGATCGGTAGGTGGTGCTGTGGAGCTGAGCGACCTTGGGGTCGAGGCCCTGGGCGATGGCTGGCGTGAACGGGACCTGGAACGGCCCGGTGGCGACGACGACCTGCTGGGCCTCGTAGGACCGATCGTCGAGCTCGACGTGGTACGCGTCAGCGGGTTTGCGGATCGAACGCACGCGGCTGCCGAGCTCGACCGGTAGATCGAAGTGACGGACGTAGTCGGTGAGATAGGCCGCCACGTCGTCCCGCCCGGGGTAGCTGGCGGGCTCGCCGGGGAAGTCCAGCCCGGGAAGGCTGTTGTACCGGACCGCCGTGAACAGCTTGAGCGAGTCCCAACGCTCGCGCCACGCAGCCGCCGGCTCCTTGGCCGCTTCGAGGATGACGAAGTCGCGACCTTGCCGCGCCAGGAAGTAGCCGATCGCCAGCCCGGCCTGACCACCCCCGACCACAACCACCTCACGCCGCTCACCTGACGTGCGATCGGTCGGAGGCTGTCGCCGAGCGTCCACGGTCATCTACGTCTCGGTCCTTTCTTCGACTCTCCTTCGCCCCTCTGGCTCCCTCCAGTGCGAATCTAGCGGTGTCCACGCCGCGTACAAGGGATGTTCCGCGACCACCCTTGGCCACTGCTACGCCGGTCATGCGCTCATCACCTTCAGCACGACCTTGGCGCCCGCGCCGCCCGGTTCCTCGACTCGCTCGAATGCCGCACGGGCGTCCTCGAGCGGGAACACGTCGCCAACGGACGGCTTGAGCGAGCCGGCGTCGGCCAGCCGCGCGAGCTCGATGAGCTGCTCGCGGTTGGGCTCGACGATGAAGTAGTCGGCCTCGACGCCCGCGGGGGGCTCCTCGGCCACGGTGACGATCCGCCCACCCCGGTTGAGCACCGCGGGCGAGCGGGCGAGCCGATCACCGCCCGCGGTATCGAACACGAGGTCGATGTCCTGTGCTGCCTCGTCGAACGGCGTCGCCGTACGGTCAAAGACCTCGTCGGCGCCCAGCGCCGCCACGCGCTCGACGTCGGCGGCTGCCACCGGCGCGATCACGTGCGCCCCGCGCGCCTTGGCGATCTGCACCGCCAAGTGCCCGACGCCGCCACCGGCGCCGTGGATCAGCACGCGCTCGCCGGCACCCAGACCGCCGTGATCGAACAGCGCCTGCCAGGCGGTCAGCCCGCCCATGGGGATCGCAGCGCTGGCGACGTCATCCAGCGAGGCGGGCTTGGGTGCAAGCACGCCAGAGGTGACGAGAACGAAGTCGGCGGCGGCACCGTCGCGGTCAAAGCCGGTAAGCGCGTAGACCTCGTCCCCGACGGCGACGCCGTCGGCCTCCGGGCCGATCGCTTCAACCACTCCGGACACCTCATACGACGGGGTCGCGGGCAGGCGGTCGACCGGCCAGGTGAGCTCATCGCGCGTAATCGCGGCGGCGTGCACACGCACGAGCGCGTCGGCGCCCGCCGGTTCGGGCACGGGCAAACCCTCCAGGGAGAGGTGCCGGGGCTCGCCCCCCGCGGTGAGCCGGATCGCGCGCACGTCCGGGCACCCTAGATCACTCGTTCTCTGCGGACCTACTCTCCCCGTCATGTCTGCCGGGGCGTTGACCACGCAGCGTGACACCGGCGGCTCCGATGCCGCGGGGCAGTCGAGGACGGCGCTGGCGTCGATCGCCGCGGCGGGCGTCTTGGTCATCCTCAAGCTCGGGACCGGGATCGTGACCGGCAGCCTCGGGCTCATCTCGGCCGGGATCGAGTCCAGCGGCGACATCGTGGCCGCCGTCCTGACCTTCTTCGCCATCCGGCTGGGGGGCCGTCCGGCCGACGTGGATCACCCGTACGGCCATCGCCGCGCCGAGAACCTCGGTGGGCTCGGGGAGGCCGCGATCCTGACCGGGGGCGGTGTGTTCATCGTCGTGGAGGCCGTCGGGCGGCTCACCGGCGGAACGGATTCGCTGCACGCTCGCTGGTACGTGTTCGCCGTCATCGCGGTCTGCATGCTCATCGACGTCAGCCGCATCTTGGTCTCGGTGCGCACGTCGCGCAGGTACCACTCCGCGGCGCTGCGTTCCAACGCGTTTCACTTCGCTGGTGACCTGGCGGGGTCGCTCGCGGTTCTCGGCGGCCTGACCGCCGTCGCCGCCGGCTTCGAGCAGGGCGACGCCGTCGCGGCGCTCGTCGTGGCCCTCATCATCTTCGGTGCAGCGGGGAGGCTCATCTACGAGAACGCGCGCGTGCTGATGGACACCACGCCCGCCGATGCGCAGGCGAGCGCGGAGGAGGCGATCAACGACCTCGACGACGATGTGGATCTCCAGCGGCTGCGGGTGCGCGAATCCGGTGGCCAGTACTTCGCTGACGTCGTCGTCGCGGTCCCGCCCGGCCAGGCCGTCGTCGAGGGGCACGGCGTCGCCGATGACGTCGAGGCGGCGGTTCGCCGGGCGTTGCCCAACAGCGATGTCGTCGTGCACCTCGAACCGCGACGCCACGGCCTGGACCTGCGCGACCGGGCGCTCGCGGTTGCGCTCGCCGAGCCGCTCGTCCGCGAGGCCCACGACATCATCATCTACGAGCACGACGGCAACGCCAGCGTTTCCCTGCACCTCAAGATGGCGCCGGACGCCTCCATCGGCGAAGCCCATGACGTCGCCGAGCGCGTCGAGGCCGCGCTGCGCGCTGAACCCGACGTCGAGGACGTCCACACGCACCTGGAGCCCCTCGACCAACCGGTCGGTGCCAGCCCCGACGCGGCGCCCGACCAAGCCCAGCGCATCACGCAGCTCGTCCGCGGACGTACCGGCCGGCCGCCACGCGAGCTGAGGCTCCTGCACGCCGCCGGAGGCCTGGTCGTGTTCGTCTCCGTGGCCGTGCCCGCCGACATGACCCTGGCGGCCGCGCACGAACTGGCCAGCCGACTTGAAGACGACATCCGTGACGGCCAGTCACACCTCCAGGACGTCGTCGTCCACACCGAGCCGTAAGGGACGAACTCGGTGCCCTCTGGGCACCGAAACCATGGCGCTCCTGGAATTTTCGCCGCACCAGTCAAGGGGCCAGTTAGTGTCGGCCGATGAGAACGCGTGGCGTCGCATTTCTTGCAGCATTGGTGGTCGTGGCCTTGGTACCGGCGGCCGCCATCGGTGCCAAGGGCACGAACGGGACGGCGACCGTGAGCCTCGCTGTTGGCGTCACGCCCGCGAAGGCCGGCACTTCCAGCCAGCCGCAGCGCGTGGCCCTCAGTTACAAGCAGTCGCTGACCGCCAACGACGGCTCGCGTCTCGGGAACGACATCAGCCAGATCAAGGTCGCGTTCGCCAAGGGCTTCCGCTTCGACATCAACGCCGTCGCGCAGTGCAAGGAGTCCGTGCTCGAGGACCCCAATCAGGGTCCCTCCGCCTGCCCGGCTCGGTCGATCGTCGGCACCGGCAAGGCGACCGCCGACGCGCGCCCGACGCTGCCCGAGCCGATCGACGCCACCGTCACGGCGTTCAACGGCATGCTCGACACCGACGCCAACGGCAATCCGCAGGCCCCCGTCCCCGCGCTCCTCGTCGTGGCCGAGGTACCGAGCCTGGGCGTCAGGACGTACCTGCCGGCCGCGATCCGCGGGAGCTCGCTCGTGCTCGACTTCGCGCCCGCCGACCCGGCCATGCCGGCGGCGTACATCCTCCGCGACCTGTCGCTGACGCTACGCCGGGCAGGAAGCGCGAACAGGCCCTACCTGCGCGCGCCCACGAGCTGCCCCAAGGGCGGCTGGGCGTTCAGCCAGACGGTCTCGTTCGGGGGCGCCCTCGCGCCGGTCACGGCGAAGGACACGGTGGCCTGCAGCTCGAGCTAGCGGCTTTGGCTCTCTGCCGGCGGGCTGGTCGTGCGGACGTTCGGCGGCGGGGGCGCCGCGCGCGAGCGACCACGTGCGTCTCGGGAGTGTCACCTGCTCCAACACCGACGACATCGTCGTGGGGCTGATCGCGGAGGCAGTGAGCGGGCAGTCCTATGCGCGGCGGCTGTCCGAAACGGTGTTCGAGCCCGCCGGGCTGCGTGCAAGTCATTCCCGTCGGTGGTGGCGCCGCCGCGGCCGTTCCTGCACGGCTACGACGTCGCGCCGGGGAAGAAGCCGGAGGACCTGAGCACGGCCGTGAGCCCGAGCTGGGCGTGGGCCTCCGACGCGGCGGTGTCCACGCCGCCGAGCTCAACCTGTTCGTCCGGGACTATCTCGGCCGGCGGTTTTTCGGCGCGGCGCAGCAGCGCCAGCAGCTGCGCTTCGTGCCCGGAGGAGCGTCCAGCCCGCCAGGTCCGGGCAGGAATGGCGCCGGGCTGGCGATCTTCCGCTACCAGACGCGCTGCGGCGCCGTGTACGGCCACACCGGCGACTTCTTCGGCTACGCCCAGTTCGCCGCCGTGACCGCAGACGGAAAGCGGGCCTTGACGACGTCGCTCAACATCTCGGCACCGTACGGCGCGCTGTTGCGCCGCCTGCCCACGGTCCAGACGACGGCGGTCTGCGCGTTGCTCGCACCATGAGCGCGGTCAGGTCGAGGCCGACGGCGGCGACTCGACACGGCCCGGCACCTCTCCGGGAGCTGAGGCATGGCTGTCGTTTCCTTCACGGTCCAATTCGTGTCCGCGGAATCGCTCGCTCCCGGCGCGGCCAAGGGTTGGGTCATGTACAGCATCGGTGACGGCGCCAGTGTCGCGTCGCGCGGTGCTCTGCAATGTGAGAAATGTCGGCGTCGGCAGCGTGGCTCGGCACGTCGTTAACTACTCCGTAATGACTCCCTGACGCAGCTCTGCCCCGGGAGGTGGAGAGATGAACGTGATCGCTCACCCCGCCCCCGGATCTCAGAAGCTGACGGTGGTGCCTACGGACGACTGGACGAAGGCGGCGGGCATCGTCTGCGCGAGGAGGTGAACGGCCTTCCAGCCTGAGCAGTGAGCGGGGACGACGCGGTCGACGTCGGCAAGAGCGAAGGCCTCGACTGTAGGCTGAATGATCGACTCGAAGATCCCGCCGGTCAGGTGGCAGCCGCCGATGAACCCCGCGATCCGCCGTTCGCCCGTGAGCCGTTGGGCGTTTCGCATCACGTTGACGGCGCCCGCGTGGGAGCAGCCGGAGACGATCACGAGGCCACGCTCCCTGACGTTCACGATCACGTTCTGGTCGTCGAAGATCAGGGGGTCAGGCTCCCAGCGGTCCTCGACCCGGGCGAAATGGATGGGGAAACCTCGCTCGTACTCGGTCACCCGCTCGACTTGGCCGGACACGAGCACGGTGTCGTCGAGCAGCAGCGTCTGACGCCGTTCTTCCACCAGGTCGAGTCCCTCCGCCTCGAGGTCCGCGCGGCTTGGCGGCGGCAAGCGGATCTCGGCTCCGGTCGGCAGGACCACCTTGCGCTCGCGCCAGGCCTCGGGATGGATGACGAGCGGTAGCCGCTGGCGCCCGTAGCGTGCGAAGAGGCCCTCGAGGCCGCCGTGGTGATCGGCGTGACCGTGGGAGATCACGATCGCACGGAGGTCTTGCACGCGGACCTGGAGCACGTCGAGGTTGCGCGCCAAGCCGTCGGGCGTGAGCCCGGCGTCGTACAGGGCAGTGCTCCGTTGCCCGTCGCGCTCGACGGTGATCAGCGCCGAGAACCCATGCTCGGCGACCAGCTGCTGGCGGTCGCCCAAGTCGTGTGGCATGTACCGGCCAATGCCCTCGGTGGGCGCGAGCAGGAGGTCGACGAAGTTGTCCATCAGGATCATGACCTCGGCCCGATCGACAGGCCTGAGCCTCACGAGGGGATCGCCTGCATCCTGCACGTCGTTGATTATCGCCTGTGCGCCCCGGGATCACACCCCCCCGACCCGCCCCGCCCAGCGGCCCGAGCCCTAGCCCCAGACCTCCGCCGCCGTCTCGACGACGAGCCGCAGCTTCGCCACCTCCTCGTCATACGACAGTGTGTTGCCCTCCACCGTCGACGAGAACCCGCACTGCGGCGACAGGCACATCTGGTCGACGTCCACGAACTGCGACGCCTCCTCGATGCGCCGCATCAACGCATCGGACGACTCCAGCGCACCCCGCTTCGTCGTCACCAACCCGAGCACGACCATCTTGCCCGGCGGCACGAACCGCAGCGGCTCGAACCCACCCGACCGCGCGTCGTCGTACTCGAGGAAGAACCCGTCCACGTCCAGCCCGCCGAACAGCGCCTCGGCCACGAAGTCGTAGCCGCCCTCGGCCACCCACGACGACCGGAAGTTCCCGCGGCACATGTGCGTGGTGACGGCCAAGCCGGCGGGCCGCTCGGCCAGCGCCTCGTTGATGTGGGCGATGTACCGCTCGTGCAGGTGCTCGGCATCCTCGCCCCGCCCCGCGACCATCGCCCGCTGCTCGGGGTCGTTCAGGTACGCGAGGCTCGTGTCGTCGAACTGCAGGTACGTGCAGCCGAGCCCGGCCAGCCGCCCCACCTCGTCGCGATACGCGGCCACCAAGTCGGACCAGAACGCATCGGAGTCGCCGTAGACGGCGGGGTCGATCGCCGCGGCGCCCCCGCGGTAGTGGACCATGCTCGGCGACGGGATCGTCTGCTTGGCCACGTTCTTCGTGTGCGTGCGGACGAACGCGAAGTCGTCGCCGAAGATCGTCTCCCCCACCCCGAGCTTGCCGTCGACCTTCAGCGCCGCCGGCGTGAAGTCGATCCCGCCCTCGGCGTTGCGGAAGTGCACGACCATGTCGTCGCTGGCCCGGCTGATCCCGTCCAGCGCGTAGATGAAGTCCATGTGCCACGAGGCACGCCGGAACTCGCCGTCGGTGGCCGATTGCAGCCCGACCTCCTCCTGCATGCGGATGGCCTCGAGGATCGCGTCGTCCTCGACCGCCCGCAGCTCGGCGTCGTCGATGCGCCTCTCGGCGTAGGCAGCGCGCGCGTCGAGCAACCGCCGGGGCCGCAGCAGGCTCCCGACGTGGTCGGCGCGAAACGGTGGCTCAGAACGGATAGGAGCGGCACCTCCCCGGCGATGGTCAGCCATCGGGTCTCGGTGAACGCCTCAAGCTTGCCCAGACCGTTCAGCCCTGAACCGGTCCCCGAGTCGCCGACCCCGCCGCACGGCGCCACCGCCCTCGTCGCCCTCCGTCCTTTCGGATCGTGCGTATTCCGCACAGGCGTTCGCGGGAACGTAGAGGAGGCCTTCGCACCCCGTGGTCCGTACAAACGCCGGCCCGGGTTACGTCACGAGGCCGGGGGTAGTGTTCGCTGTGTGAACGCGACCGCGTACGTCCTCGACGCCGTGCGCACCCCGTTCGGCCGGTACGGCGGCGGCCTGTCGGGCGTGCGCCCCGACGACCTCGCCGCCCACGTCGTGCGCACGCTGCTGAACCGCTCGCCCACGCTCGACCCCGCCACCGTCGACGACGTCCTCATGGGCAACGCCAACGGCGCCGGCGAGGAGAACCGCAACGTCGCCCGCATGGCCGCCCTGCTCGCCGGCCTGCCCACGAGCGTGCCCGGCGCCACCGTCAACCGCCTGTGCGGCTCGAGCCTCGAGGCCGCCATCGAGGGCAGCCGCGCCATCGAGACCGGCGACGCCTCGCTCATCGTCGCCGCCGGGGTCGAGTCGATGAGCCGCGCGCCCTGGGTCCTGCCCAAGCCCGACCGCGCCTTTCCCCGCGTCAACGAGACCCTGTCCTCGACCACGCTGGGCTGGCGCCTGGTCAACCCGCAGATGCCCGAGCAGTGGACGATCTCGCTGGGCGAGAGCGCCGAGAAGCTGGCCGAGCTCTACCACGTCTCCCGCGAGGACCAGGACGCGTTCGCCGTGCGCAGCCACCACAACGCCGCCGCGGCGTGGGACGCCGGCCGCTACGACTGGGTGGTGCCGGTGCCCGACACCGCGCTCGACCGCGACGAGGGGATCCGCCCCGACACCAGCGTCGAGAAGCTCGCGAAGCTCAAGCCCGCGTTCTCGGTCAGCGGCACCGTCACCGCCGGCAACGCCTCGCCGCTGAACGACGGCGCCGCCGCGGTGCTGCTCGGCGACGACCGCGCCGCCGAGGCCCTCGGGCGCGCGCCGCTGGCCCGCGTCGTCTCCCGCGGCGTGGCCGGCGTCGACCCCGACGCGTTCGGCATCGCTCCCGTCGCCGCCGTCAACCAGGCGCTCGAGCGAGCGCAGATCGGCTGGGACGACGTCGCCGTGGTCGAGCTCAACGAGGCCTTCGCTTCGCAGTCGCTGGCCGACATCCGCCAGTGGAACGGGCTCGACCCCGAGAAGGTCAACCCCAACGGCGGCGCCATCGCGCTCGGCCACCCGCTGGGCGCCTCGGGCGCACGCGTGCTCGGCACGCTGGCCCACGAGCTGCGCCGGCGCGGCGGGGGCTACGGCGTCGCCGCGCTGTGCATCGGCGTCGGCCAGGGGCTCGCCATGGTGATCGAGGCATGACCAGCGTCGGCGCCGACCCCCATCCCCCACTGCTCTATCCCGACTACCGCTCCACGCGCAAGCGCGCGCCCAGCCGGCCGCTGGCCGACCTGCGCCCCACGCTCACCGAGCTCACCGGGCCGGTGCTGGGCGACCGCCCGGTCGCGGAGTCCGACGCCGACCTCACGATCCAGCACGACGGCGAGCCCCAGGGCCAGCGCATCGTCGTCCACGGCCGCGTGCGCGAGAGCGGCGGCCGCGCCGTGCCCGACAGCCTGGTCGAGATCTGGCAGTGCAACGCCGCCGGCCGCTACCGCCACGTGGTCGACCAGCACCCCGCGCCGCTGGACCCGAACTTCACCGGCGTCGGACGCTGCATCACCGACGAAGAGGGACGCTTCCGCTTCATCACCATCCAGCCCGGCGCGTACCCGTGGGGCAACCACCCCAACGCTTGGCGCCCCGCCCACATCCACTTCTCGGTCTTCGGCCGCGCGTTCACCCAGCGTCTGGTGACGCAGATGTACTTCCCCGGCGACCCGCTGTTCGCGTACGACCCGATCTTCAACTCCGTGCCCGACCCGGCCGCGCGCGAGCTCCTGGTCTGCCGCTTCGACCTCGAGCAGACCCAGCCCGACTGGGCGCTGGCCTACGCGTTCGACATCGTCCTGCGCGAGACGCCGTTCACATGAGCCTGCCCGAGACCCCCTCCCAGACCGTCGGCCCGTTCTTCTCGATCGGCCTGTCCTGGGAGGACGGCGCCCGCGTCGTGCCCGAGGGCGCCGAAGGCGCGCTCTGGCTGCACGGGCGCATCCTCGACGGCGAGGGCGCGCCCATCCCCGACGCCGTCGTCGAGACCTGGCAGGCCGACCCCCACGGGCACCTCGACGCCCCCGGCTTCCGCGGCTTCGGTCGCGGCCCGACCGACGAGGACGGCCGCTGGCGCGTGCTCACGCTGAAGCCCGGGCCGGTCGGTGACCAGGCGCCCCACGTCGACCTCGCGATCTTCGCGCGCGGACTGCTGCGCCAGGTCCTGACCCGGCTCTACTTCCCCGACGAGACCGAGCGCAACGCCACCGACCCCGTCCTCTCGAGCCTCGACGCCGACGCCCGCGCGACCCTGGTCGCGCAGCCCAGCGACGACGGCTATGCCCTCGACATCCACATGCAAGGACCGCATGCCACCGCCTTCTTCGCGTTCTGAGGACGGCGAGCGCGTCCGCCGCGAGGTGCTCGGCGACGAGCACGTCGACCGTGCGCTCGGCAGCGCCACCCCCTTCACCCAGCCGTTCCAGGAGTACATCACCGGCGCCGCCTGGGGCGACGTCTGGGGCCGCCCGGGCCTGGACCGCCGCACGCGCAGCGCGGTCACGCTCGGCATCCTCACCGCGCTGCGCGCCGAGAACGAGCTGCCCATGCACGTGCGCGCGGCCCGGCGCAACGGCCTGACCAAGGAGGAGATCTCCGAGGTCCTGCTCCACGCCGCCGTGTACGCCGGCGTGCCCGCCGCCAACGCCGCGTTCGCGATCGCGCAGCGCACGCTCGACGAGGAGGGATGACCTACTTCGTTCAGTCGCTGCAGCGGGGCCTGGAGGTCATCCGGGCCTTCGACGCCGACGCGCGCGAGCTCACGCTCTCCGACGTCGCCCGCCGCACGGGCCTGAGCCGCGCCGCCGCGCGCCGCTTCCTGCTCACGCTGGTCGACCTCGGCTACGTGCGCACCGACGCCCGCTACTTCAGCCTCAGCCCGCGTGTGCTCGAGCTCGGCTACGCCTACCTGTCGAGCCTGAGCCTGCCCGAGGTGGCCGAGCCCCACCTCGAGGCGCTCGTGGCCGAGGTGCGCGAGTCCTCCTCGCTCTCCGTGCTCGACGGCCCGGACATCGTCTACGTCGCCCGCGTGCCGGTCTCGCGCATCATGACGGTCGCCATCAACGTCGGCACGCGCTTCCCCGCCCACGCCACGTCGATGGGCCGCGTGCTCCTGGCCGGGCTCGCCGAGCCCGAGCTCGACGCCTACCTGGAGCAGGCCGAGCTCCAGCGGCTCTCGCCGCGCACGGTCACCTCGACGTCGACGCTGCGCACCGAGCTGCGCCGGGTGCGCGACCAGGGCTGGTCGATCGTCGATCAGGAGCTCGAGGAGGGCCTGCGCGCGGTGGCAGCGCCGGTGCGCGACGCGAGCGCGAGGGTGGTGGCCGCGATCAACCTGTCGGCGCACGCCAGCCGCTCCTCGATCGAGTCGATGCGCCGCGACCTGCTGCCGCCGCTGCTGGCGACGGCGGCGCGGATCGAGGCCGACGTCCGCGTCGCCTCGTCCGGTGCGAAGCGCTCGGCATGAGCCGCCCGGTCGCCCGCATGGCGGGGCTGATCTTCCTGCTGGCCATCAACCTGCGCACGGTCTTCGCCAGCCTGCCGCCGCTGGTGACCGACATCCGCCACGACCTCGGCCTCTCCGGCGCGGTCGCGGGGCTGATCACCACCCTCCCCGTGGTCCTGCTCGGCGCGCTGGCGCCGGTGGCGCCGCGCCTGGCCCAGCGGCTCCCGATCGAGCGCATCCTCGTGGCCTGCGCCCTGCTGACCGCCGCGGGCGTGGGCGTGCGTGGCGTGGGCGGCGCGGCTGCCCTGTTCGCCGGCTCGCTGCTCGCCGGCGCCGCCATCGCGTTCACCCAGGTGCTGCTCCCGGTGCTCATCCGCGACCGCTACAAGCACACCGTCGGCCTCCTCATGGGCGTGATGTCGGCCGGCATCACGCTGAGCGCCGCCGTCTGCTCCGGGCTGGCGGTGCCGCTCGAGCACCTGCTCGGCGGCAGCTGGCAGGCGTCGCTGGCCGTGTGGGCGATCCCCGCCGTGGTCGCCGCGGCGGCGTGGCTGCCGCGCGCGATGCGCGACCGCACCGAGGTCGAGCGCGGCCCGGCCCTGTCGCTGTGGCGGATCCCGCTGGCCTGGTCGGTGGCCGTGTTCTTCGCCATGCAGTCGATGGCGTTCTACGGCACGCTGGCCTGGCTGCCGTCGATCCTGCGCGACGACGGCTACCACGCGGGCGCCGCCGGGGGGCTCACCGCGCTGGCCCAGATCGTCCAGTTCGCCCCCGCCTTCCTCGTGCCCGTCGTGGCCGCGCGGCGCCCCAGCCAGGGCGCACTGCTGGCCGGCATCGTCGGGTTCGCCGTCGCGGGCCTGATCGGCCTGGTCTCCGCGCCCGGCGTCGCGGCGCTGTGGATGGTGTTCCTCGGTATCGGCCAGGGCGGCGCGCTGGGGATGGCACTGATCCTGCCCGTGCTGCGCGGCGGCGACATCCGCACGGTCGCCGCACTGACCGCGATGTCGATGTGCGCCGGCTACCTCATCGCCTCGGTGGGCCCGTTCCTGGTCGGCGCCGCTCACGACCTCTCCGGCAACTGGACCGTGCCCGTGGTGGTGCTCATCGCCATGACCGCGTTCGAGGCGGTCCCGGGCGTCAACGCCGTGCGCGATCGCAGCGTCGCGCACGCGGTGGCGGCGGCCGCGTGATGCGCACCCAGGTCGGCATCGTCGGCGGCGGCCCGGCCGGCCTGCTTCTCGGCCACCTGCTCGGCCGCGACGGCATCGAGTCGGTCGTGCTCGAGGCGCGCAGCCGCGCCTATGTCGAGCAACGCGTGCGCGCCGGCGTGCTCGAGCAGGGCACGGTCGACCTGCTCAAGGCCACCGGGCTGGGCGAGCGGCTCGAGCGCGAGGGGCTCGTGCACGAGGGGCTCGAGCTGCGCTTCGACGGCGTCGGCCACCGCATCCCCCTGGCCGAGCTCACCGGCGGCGCGACGATCACCGTGTACGGGCAGCAGAAGGTCGTCTCCGATCTGACCGACGCCCGCCTGGCCGCCGGCGGCGCGCTGCTCTACGAGGCCGAGGACGTCACCGTCGCCGACATCGACACCGACGCACCCAGCATCCGCTTCCGCCACGACGGCGCCGAGCAGGAGCTGCGCTGCGACGTGGTCGCCGGCTGCGACGGCTTCCACGGCGTGAGCCGCGAGGCCATTCCCGACGGCGCCGTCCGCGTCTACGCGCGCGAGTACCCGTTCGCCTGGCTGGGGATCCTGGCCGAGGTCCCGCCCTCGACCGAGGAGCTCATCTACTGCCACCACGAGCGCGGCTTCGCGCTGCACAGCCTGCGCTCGCCGCAGCTCAGCCGCCTCTACCTGCAGTGCGACCCCTCCGACGAGCTCGAGGCCTGGCCCGACGAGCGCGTGTGGGAGGAGCTGCACACGCGCTTTGCCACCCGCGACGGCTGGACGCTGAACGAGGGCGCCGTGGTGGACAAGCTGATCACGCCGATGCGCAGCGTGGTCATCGCGCCAATGCAGCACGGCCGGCTGTTCCTCGCCGGCGACGCCGCCCACACCGTCCCCGCCACCGGCGCCAAGGGCCTGAACCTGGCCGTCAACGACGTGCGCCTGCTCGCCGCCGCCCTGATCGAGTGGTACGCGAGCGGCGACGAGGCGGCCCTGCGCCGCTACTCCGAGGACTGCCTGCACCGGGTCTGGCGGGTCCAGCACTTCTCGTGGTGGATGACCTCGATGCTGCACCGGCCCGCCGGCGATGACCCGTTCGAGCAGCAGCTCCAGCGCGCCCAGCTGCGCTACGTGACCCGCTCGCGCGCCGCGGCCACGACGCTGGCCGAGAACTACACCGGCGTCGCCAGTGCCTGACCCGGGCCTGTTCGACGGCGTGCTCGCACGCGGGCCGGTGCGGGCCGAGGTCGACGACCGCGCCTGGCTGCAGGCCATGCTCGACGTCGAGGCGGCGCTGGCCCGCGCGCAGGGCTCGCCGCACGCGGCCGCCATCGCCGGGGCGTGCCAGTCCGAGCTCTACGACATCGCCCGCCTGGGCGCCGAGGCCGCGTTGAGCGCCAACCCGGCGGTCGCCCTCGTCGGCGCGCTGCGCGAGCGCGTCGGCGCCGAGGCCGCCGGCGACGTCCACCGCGGCGCCACGAGCCAGGACATCCTCGACTCGGCGGCCATGCTCATGGCCAACCGCGCCCTCGGCCCGCTGCTCGACGACCTGCGCTGCGCCGCCGACGCGGCCGCAACCCTGGCCGAGCGCCACCGCGCCACGCCGATGGCCGGGCGGACGCTGCTCCAGCAGGCTCTGCCCATCACCTTCGGCCTCAAGGCCGCGGGGTGGATGACCGCGCTCGACGCCGCCGCGGCGCGCCTGGACGCCGTGCGCCGCGAGCGCCTGGCCGTCCAGCTCGGCGGTGGCGCGGGCACGCTGGCCGCGTTCGGCGACGGCGGCCCGGAGCTGGTCGCCGCGCTCGCACGCGAGCTCGGCCTGGCCGAGCCCGTGCTCCCATGGCACACCGACCGCACCCGCATCGCCGAACTCGCGAGCGCGCTGGGCGAGGCGTGCGGCGCCGCCGGCAAGCCCGCCGCCGATCTCGTGCTGCTGGCTCAGAACGAGGTCGGCGAGGTGCGCGAGGCCGACCAGCCCGGCCGCGGCGGCTCATCGGCCATGCCGCACAAGCGCAACCCGGTCGCGGCGATCTCGGTGCTGGCCTGCGCCCGCGACGCCCCCGGCCTGGTGGCCACGCTGCTGGCCTCCATGGTCGGCGAGCACGAGCGCGCCGCCGGCGCGTGGCAGGGCGAGTGGCGCCCGCTCACCGAGCTGCTGCGCCTGACCGGCTCGGCCGCGGCGTGGCTGCGCGACGGCCTCGAGCACGTCGAAGTCGACGCCGAGCGCATGGCGCAGAACCTGAAGGACCTCGAGCGCAGCTACCCGCTCGCGGAGGCGGTCCCGCCCGCCGCGGCGCTCGTCGACCGCGCCCTCCGCGCCCGCCGCGCCTAGGGGCCGCGGCGAAGCTCGCCGGACATGATGCGGCGCGCAACCGGCGCCGTGATCATCGCCGGCACCAGCCGGTTGGGCGCGAACGCGAGCTTCGGCGCCACCCCGCCGGGCACGACCGAGCGCTTGCCCCGCTCGGCGGCGTCGAGCGCGTCCTCGGCGACCCGGTCGGCCTCGACCCACACGAGCTTGGGCAGCCGCTGGGCGAACAGCGTCTCCGACGTGGCGTGGAAGTCGGTCCGCACCGGCCCGGGCGCAACCGCCGTCGCGGTGACGCCGGTGTCGCGCAGCTCCTCGTGCAGGCCCTCGGTGTGCACGAGGACGAAGGCCTTGGCGGCGGAGTAGTCGATGCTCCCGGGCAGGGCCTGGAAGCCCGCCGTCGAGGTGAGGTTGATGACCGCCCCGCGGCCCCGCTCCACCATCGCCGGCACGTAGCGGGAATCGAGGTCGACGACGGCCTCGACCAGCAGCCGCACCTGCTCGAGCTCGCGGGCGCGGTCGCTGACCGTGAAGGGCTCGTAGATGCCGAAGCCGGCGCAGTTGACCAGCACTTCGACGGCGAGTCCGCTCGCGGCGACGGCCTCGGCCAGCCGGTCCCGGTCGCCCTCCTGCGCCAGGTCGGCGGCCACCACCTCGGCCCGCACGCCGTGGGCGCGCGCCAGCTCGTCGGCGAGCGTCCGCAGCCGGTCCTCCCGCCGCGCCACCAGCGTGACGCCGTGGCCGCGCCGGGCGAGGGACCGCGCGAGCGCCGCGCCGATGCCGGCGGATGCGCCCGTGACGAGCGCGGTCGCGGTGGCGCTGGGCGGCGGCAGAGCCATGCCCCGGATCCTATGCGCGCGCGCCGTGGACCGGAGTAGGCTCGCGCCATGTCGTTCACGCCCGCCGCCCCCGGCTGGTACCCGGACCCCGAGCAGCCCGGGCAGCAGCGCTACTGGGACGGCACGCAGTGGGTCGGGACCCCGGCGCCGGTCGCCCCGGCCCAGCCCCCGGCCACGACGAACCCGCGCCAGTGGGCGATGTGGGCCCACCTCTCGGCGCTGGCCGGGCTGGTCATCGGCTTCAACTTCGTCGGCCCGCTGATCATCTACCTGATCAAGAAGGACGAGGGGGACCCGTTCGTGCGCGACCAGGCCGCCGAGGCGCTGAACTTCAACCTCTCGTTCTTCATCTACCTGGCCGTCGGGTCGATCGTGACCTTCGTGCTCATCCTGGTCCTGATCGGCCTGCTCCTGCTGCCGCTGCTGGCCGCGATGATCGTGGCCTGGGTGGTCTTCGTGATCATCGGCGCGGTGCGCGCCAACAACGGCGAGCTCTACCGCTATCCGCTGACCATCCGCTTCGTCTCCTGATCGACGGCGGCGAGCTTCGGCACCGCCTCCCGCACAATCGCCAGCAGGCACTCGACGAGCAGGGCCTTGACCTGCGCCCGCGTGGCCCGGCCGGTGACGAGCCAGTCGCGGGCCGCGACCTCGAACAGGCCCGTGTAGGCCCGCAGGGCCAGCCGCACCGTGGGTGGGATGTCGGCGCTGCCGAAGTGGTTGAGCACCATGCGGTCGACGAGCTCGTCGCGGATCCGGGCCAGCATCTCGGCCGCCTCGGGGTCGTCGCCGAACGGCCCCACGCCGCCGATGGCCAGCGACGTGTTCACGTTGGCCTCGACGTGGTCGAGCCAGGCATCCGTGTTGCGGGCCACCATCTCCTCGACCGGCACGTCGAGGTCGGTGCGCACCACGTTGGGGGCGGCGTCGGTGACCGCGTGCAGGGTCTCGATGTAGAGCTCGCGCTTGGAGCCGAAGTAGTGGTTGACGAGCGCGCGGCTGATGCCCGCGGCGCTCGCCACGTCGGCCATGTTGACGGCCTCGTACGGCCGGTCGGCGAACACCCGGCGAGCGCTGTCGAGGATGGCGGCGCGCCGGTCCTTGGGGTCGCGGCGCGTCCAGCGCGCCGTGGTCCGTCCTTCCATGCGCCCCCCAACGTACCGTGTCGGGTCCACAGCGCATTCCTGTTGACGCTATGCCAACAGGCTTTATCCTGCTCGGATGCCCCTCGCACGCGTCCTGAGCGTCCTCGCCGCCCTCCCCTTCGCCCTCGTCCTCGCGGCCACCGCCTCGGCCGCCCAGCCCCTGACCCCCTCCGGGCCGGGTCCCACGCTCCCGGCCTCGATGGGCAAGGCCGCCAAGGCCGACCCCGTCCCCGGGGTCGCTCCGCCGCCACAAAACCCGTTCATGGCCCCCAACCCCAAGAACAACGTCCACAACGACGCGTGGATGACCGATAACTACGCTCAGCTGTCGGGGCCGCTCGGGCGCGCGCCGGAGCAGTTCTCGACCACGATCGGGCGCGACTGCATCACGCTGACCTTCGACTCCAAGGGGCGCCTGGTCGGGACTTGCACGGACCTCTCGCACGGGCCGGCGCTCTACCTCTTCGACCCGCAGACGCTGGACACGCTGGCCTTCCTGCAGCTGCCCTACGTCCCGCCGCCCGCCGGCACCAACCCGGCCACGAACACCACTGGCGGCGCCTACTTCTACCTCGACAACCAGGACCGCGCCGTCGTCGCCACGGCCGACCGGCAGATCAACGTCTACGCCGAGACCGACGCCAAGGGGCAGGCCGGCTTCGAGCAGGTCGCGTCCTACGACCCGACCCCGTGCCTGCCGCCCGACGAGCGCATGCCCTCGGTCCTGCCCGACAACCAGGGCCGGCTGTGGTTCATCGGCCGCACCCACGGCACCGTCGGCGTGCTCGATCCGGGCACGGGCAAGTGCAACTCGATCGTCCTCGGCGAGGAGATCGAGAACTCGTTCGCGATCGCCAAGGACGGCGCCTACATCGTCAGCGACACCGCCCAGTACAAGTTCCGCGCCGGGGCCGACCTCAAGCCTCAGGTGATCTGGCGCGCGACGTACCGCAACGACGGCCAGCAGAAGGTGGGCCAGTTCAACGCCGGCTCGGGCACGACGCCGACGCTCTCGTGGGCCGGCAGCCAGCCCAGCAGCACGAGCAAGGGGCCCGACTACGTGTCGATCACCGACAACGCCGACCCGCTCGACGTCGTGGTGTACCGGACCGCCGACAAGCTCCAGCACGGCCAGAAGCGCGTCGTCTGTCAGGTACCGGTCTTCAAGAAGGGCGCCAGCGCGGACGAGAACTCGCTCATCTCCGTGGGCCAGAGCCTGATCGCCGAGAACAACGCCGGCTACGACCTGACCAAGTGGAACGACCAGCTCGGCGACGGCACCCAGATCGGCGGCAACCTGAGCCTGGTCTCCTCGCCGGGGATGGTGCGCATCGACGTCAACCCCGACGGCAGCGGCTGCAAGACGGTCTGGACCAACAACAAGGTGCGGACGCCGAGCGCGGTCTCCAAGGGCGACAGCGCGAACGGCCTCGTCTACACGTACGAGAACCTCTCCGACCCCAGCGGCGCCGACCCGTGGTACTGGACCGCCATCGACTACCGCACCGGCAAGATCGTCTGGCGCCAGCAGGCCGGCTACGGCGGCCTGTTCAACAACCACTACGCCGGGATCGCGCTGGGGAGGGCGCGCGGCGGCAACCCCACCCTCTATCTGGGCGGCATCGGCGGGATCATGGCCCTGCGCGACCGCTAGATCGCGCGCGTACGCCCGCCTACTGGGAGCGGCGCTGGAGGTAGCGCATGCCCTCGTAGATCGCGAAGACCACGACGAAGATGAACAGGACGACCCACCACGACGCGGATTCCCCGCGGATCACGTCGACCACGACGAGCACCGCGATGCCGATCACGCCCGGCACGAGGATGTCGAGGAGCGCACGCTTCACGGCGCGCGAGGATACCCGCCGCTTCATGCATGGCCTGGGGACTCGGGGGAATACCGAAGGATGAGCAGGACCCGTGAGGCACGTCCGTGACCACTGAGCTCAGCACAACCATCGCCGGAGGGCCCTACGCGGCGACAGCCGCACGCAGGGCGCTCGGCGGCCTGCGCGACATCATCGGCACGCAGAAGCTGAACGACGTCTACCTGCTCGTCTCCGAGCTGGTGACCAACGGCGTCCGCCACGGCGGCGCCGGGGAGGACGACGTCATGGAGCTCACCGCGCTGCGGCACGGCAACCGGCTGCGCGTCGTGGTGACGGACTGGGGCCCCGGGTTCGACGGCCGGCCGCGGCCGCGCAACCGCGCGGACCAGACCGGCGGGTGGGGCCTGTTCCTGGTCGAGCGCCTCGCCGAGCGCTGGGGCACCCAGCGCGACGAGGACGCGACCACGGTCTGGTTCGAGCTCAAGCTCCCTACCCGCGCGCCGACCCGAGCGGCACCGCAGATGCGCCCTGTCCTCCAGGCGTTCATGCTGGCTTAAGGGGTTCTTATCCGCGCCCGGGAACATCAGCGCGCTAAACCCGGGTGGCGCATCGCCCGATGCTGGCAGCGATGATCCCCGGGGACGGTCCGACCGCAGTACCCTCCTGAACCAGGGCATGGCGCACGCCGAAGAGCAAAGCTTCTCCACGCCCATGAGCCAGCAGAACGTTTCGCTGGCCATGGAATGGCGCCGGTTGCGCCGCGCCGCGACGATCGTCGGGCTGTTCACGGCCCCGGCGTTCTTCATCTGGCTGTACAGCGGCCTGCACTGGAGCCTGCCCGTCGCGCTGATCGTCACCGCGTTCGGCGTGGCCGCCTTCCGCGGCCTGATCGACGTCGTCGTGCGCCGCCTCCTGCCCTGGCCGAGCATGTACGGCGCCGACGACGAGCTGGCCGAAGAGGACGTCGTCGCCCGCCGGCGCGTGTGGTTCTGGCGCAAGTTCTTCAAGCGCCTCGTCGTGACCGTCGTAATCCTGCTCGGGGCGCTCATCGCGCTCAACCTCGTCCTGCGCCTCTTCGGCACGAAGCTGCCGCTGTTCGGCACGCTCGATTCGCTCGGCCCGTTCATCGCCCAGAACGGCGCCCAGCTGGCGGCGCTCCTGCTGCAGCTGCCGTTCTTCCTGCTCATCAACGTCCTCATCTTCATCGGGCCGCTGATGTTCGCCAACATCAAGCAGATCCGCGGCTACGAGCCCGGCGACGCCGACTGGGGGGTCAAGCTCGAGGACGTCCGCGGCCAGGCCGAGCCCAAGCAGGAGGTCGCCCGCGTGGTGAACCTCTGGCAGTCGGGCGAGGAGTTCGAGAAGCGCGGCGGCAAGCGCGAGCGCGGCATGCTCTTCCTGGGCGCGCCAGGCACCGGCAAGACGATGCTGGCCAAGGCCATCGCCACGAACTTCAAGTGCCCGTTCGTGACCATCCCCGGCTCGGGCTTCGCGGCGACCTTCATCGGCATCGACGTGATCGTCGTCATGTACCTCATCTTCAAGGCCAAGCGCCTGGCCAAGAAGTGGGGCGGCCAGTGCATCATCTTCATCGACGAGATCGACGCCGTGGGCCGCCGCCGCCAGGGCGTCGGCGGGATGGCCGGCGCCGGCTTCGAGGACACCGCGCCCTCGATGACCGACCTGAGCTTCTACGGCCCCATGGGCGCTCTGAACCGGACCGGCGACATGATCCTCGAGACCTCCGCCTGGCGCGAGCGCCTGTTCCGCGAGCGCAAGCCCGAGCCGACGCTGGGGTGGGCCGGCCGCGTCAGCGGCGCCATGCAGGGTTACCTGCCGTTCTTCGGCGGCGGCGGGGGCGGCCTCGCGCTCAACCAGCTGCTGGTGCAGATGGACGGCGTCGACGAGCCGCCTTTCTTCCGCCGCATCTTCACGAACAAGGCGAACACCTGGCTCGACGCCATGTACTTCGTCCCGCAGCGCGTGGGCAAGATGTCGCTGCGGCTCAAGCGGCCGAAGCCCTCGCCCGAGCAGGTCTTCTTCATCGGCGCGACCAACATCCCGCTGACCGAGCTGGACCCGGCGCTCACGCGTCCGGGCCGGATGGGCCGCCATGTGTGGTTCCGCACGCCCACGCAGGAGGACCGCAAGGACATCTTCGACCTCTACATGGCCAAGGTCGACCACGATGCGGAGCTCGACACCGAGCGCCGCCGCGACGAGCTCTCGCGCATCACCAACGGCTACTCGCCGGCCATGATCGAGCAGGTGTGCTCGATGGCGCTGACCTACGCCACCTCCGAGGGGCGCAGGCAGTTCGAGTGGACCGACATCGTCGAGGCCATGACCACGGTCGAGTCGGGCACGGCGATCAACCAGCCCTACCCCGAGCACGAGAAGCGCTCGATCGCCATCCACGAGGCCGGGCACGCCGCCGCCAGCCACATCTACGCCGACAACCACCTCTCGACCCGGCTCTCGATCCGCCGCCGGGGCCATTCGGGCGGCCACCACGCCGCGATCGAGAAGGAGGAGCGCTTCGTCCACTGGCGCAGCGAGGAGTTCGCGGGGCTCGTGTGGGGCCTGGGCGCGATGGCGGCCGAGACCGTCTTCTACGGCCAGAACTCCACGGGGGTGGGCGGCGACGTCGAGTCCGCCACCACGCAGGCCGCGGTCATGGTCGGCTTCTCGAGCATGGGGCCCGAGCCGGTCGACCTCTCCAAGCGCATCGGCGACCCGGTCAAGGCCCAGGAGCTGCAGGACGAGGCGATGCAGCACTACGAGAAGATCGGTACGCGGATCATGAACCGCGGCCGCGGCGGCGGCGCGATGGCGCCCGACCCGATTGCCTCCGTCCTCATGGACCAGAGCAAGAAGCGCGCGGTGGCCGGCCTGCTCGGCCAGGCCTTCGTGTGCGCCTACGTGCTCGTCTGGCGAAACCAGGACGCGGTGGAGAAGGTCGCGCTCGCGCTCATGGAGCGCGGGGAGATGTACGGCAACGAGGTCGTCGACCTCCTCGATAACGTCGGCCTGGTCAAGCCGGAGATCGACGTGCTCGACGAGAAGACCTGGCCCAAGGTATGAGCGCCGGGCTCCCGCCTCCCGAGCCGCCGTCCGAGCCGCCCCCGCCGCCGAACGAGAGCAAGGGCCTGCCGCCCGCGCCGCACGCGGACCGGTTTCGCTTCGTGCTCGGCGCGCTGCTCGGGCTCGGCCTCGCGGCCATCGTCGCCGCCGTGGCGTTGTTCGTGCAGGGCCCGTCGTCCAACAGCGACTGGTCGCAGTGGAAGCCGACGCAGGACGGCCAGTCCGGCGCCGCGCAGATCGCCGCCCGCGTCGGGTCGACCTACCACGCCCCCGACGGGTCACAGCTCGTGGCCGTCAAGGCCGGGCCGATGAAGGTCGCCGACCTCGACCTCAACGTCGCCGTCAAGGCGGCCAAGGGCGACCAGGTCTTCTCCGGCTCGGGCCTGCGCTACGTGATGTGCGGCCTGGGCCCGAACTGCTCGATCGCCGACGGCAAGCCGTCGGTCGAGCGCGGGCTGCTGCTGCAGCGCGAGGCGCTCGAGCTCGCCCTCTACAGCTTCCAGTACCTCTCGAACGTCGACCAAGTGGTCGCGTTCCTGCCCCCGCGGCCGGGCGAGGACCCGACGCAGGGCAAGGCGATCTTCTTCCAGAAGGACGACGTCGGCTCGGCGCTCGACCAGCCCCTGGCCCGCACGCTGATCTCGCCGCCGCCGTCGTTCAACTCGCTGCGGGCCTCCGACGTGGCCGCGGTCGACCACTTCGCCGGGCACCACGTGTACTGCTTCGCCTACCAGGTGGCGCAGGACGTCAGCGCCTACCTCGTGCTCTCGCCGCCGCGCACCACCTGCCCGGGCATGGGCTCGCAGCAGGCGGGTCCCTGAGCGACTCCACCATCGCCGCGGCGCTGCGTCGCGGCAAGGGCCATCTGGACGCGCAGGGCCTGTACCCGCGCCCGCTGCGGCTGCGACGGGTGCGCGTGTGGGTGGCGCCGTGGCTGTTCCGGCTGCCCTGGTTCGGGCGCTTCGACGGCTACACGATGTGGGACTGGATCTTCCTGAGGCGGCCGCTGGGCGCGGGCACGAGCGAGGAGCTCCTGTGGCACGAGCTCTGCCACGTCTGGCAGATGCAGCACCACCCGGTGCGCATGCCGCTCTCCTACGTCCTGCAGGGCTATGCGCGCAACCCCTACGAGCTCGAGGCCCGGCGCGCCTCCCAGCCGCGGCACTCGACCACCGGCAGCCGCGGGTAGCGCGGGTACTCGGGCTGGGTCTTCGAGCGGCGGCACAGCGAGAAGGTCGACCCGCGCGTGGTGCGCACGATCTGCTGGTGCTGGCAGGTGGCGCAGAGACCGGCGTCCATGCCGGACATTGTGCCTTGAAACCCCTCCTATATTTCTTGAAGTAATGGCTGTGTTCTGGCGTCTGCTCGGCTTCCTGCGCCCCTACCGCAGGGGCGTGATCGCCTCCGCCGTCCTCGCCGCCCTGGCGATGGGGGCCACCGTGCTGCTGCCGTACCTGATCGGCACCGCGATCGACGAGACCACGGCGGGCTCGGCCGACACCCACAACGCCAACGCGTGGACCGACCACAAGGGCTACCTGACCTTCGTCGCGATCATGATCGTGATCACGGCGATGCTGCGGCTCGCGCTGACCGTGGCGCGGCGGCTGGTGGCCGGGCGCGTGTCCCTGGGGGTCGAGGTCGACCTGCGCCAGCGCCTGTACGACCACCTGCAGTCGCTCGAGCTCGGCTTCTTCGACCGCCAGCAGACCGGCCAGCTCATGTCGCGCGCGACCGTCGACTTGCAGTCGGTGCGCTTCTTCCTCGGCTACGGGCTCATCTTCATCATGCAGTCGGCCCTGACCATCGTGCTGGCCGCCGTGGCCATGTTCTTCGTCGATCCCGGCCTGGCCGCGATCGCGCTGGCGCCGGTGCCGGTGGTGATCGTCATCGCCTGGCGCTACGGC
Source organism: Solirubrobacteraceae bacterium (assembly GCA_036270095.1). Lineage (GTDB taxonomy): Bacteria > Actinomycetota > Thermoleophilia > Solirubrobacterales > Solirubrobacteraceae > DATBDE01. The sequence goes on from DATBDE010000146.1 coordinate 41,831, forward strand.
CGCCGCGCCCGGCCGGCGCAGCAGGAGGTCCAGCAGCGCATCGCCGAGCTGACCGCCGACGCCGAGGAGAACGTCTCCGGCGTGCGCGTGATCAAGGCCTTCGCGCGCGAGCAGGTCCAGCTCCACCGCTTCCGGCAGTCGGTTGCGCGCGTCTTCGAGCAGGCGATGATCGCGACGCGGGTGCAGGCCTTCTACACGCCGGCCATCGGCTTCCTGCCCAACCTCGGCCTGGCCGCGATCCTCCTCTTCGGCGGCCTCTCGGTCATCCGCGGGTCGCTCAGCATCGGCGACTTCTCCGCCTTCTACACCTACCTGCTGATGCTGATCTCGCCCATGCGCACGCTCGGCTACATGCTGGGAACGGCGCAGCGGGCCACGGCCTCGGGCCGGCGCGTGTTCCAGATCCTCGACCGGCCCACGGCGATGCCGGTGCCCGAGGATGCGCCGCCGCTGCCCGAGGGGGCCGGACGGGTCGAGCTGCGCGGCGTGACTCTGCGCTACCAGGGCACCACCCAACCCGCTCTGCGCGACGTCTCGCTGGTCGTGGAGGCGGGCACCACCGTCGCCCTCGTCGGCCCGACCGCGTCGGGCAAGACCACGCTGGTCTCCCTCATCCCGCGGCTCTACGACCCCACGTCGGGGTCGGTCCTGGTCGACGGAGCCGATGTGCGGACCGTCGAGCCGCGGTCGCTGCGGCGGCAGATCGCGCTCGTGACCGACGACCCGTTCCTGTTCTCGGCCTCGGTGCACGAGAACATCGCCTACGCCAAGCCCGACGCCACCCGTGATGAGGTCGTGGCGGCGGCGCGACGGGCGCAGGCGCACGCGTTCGTCACCGAGCTGCCCGACGGCTACGACACGATGATCGGCGAGCGCGGGCTCACGGTCTCGGGCGGCCAGCGCCAGCGCCTCGCCATCGCGCGGGCGATCCTGGCCGACCCGCGCATCCTCATCCTCGACGACGCCACCTCGTCGGTGGACGCGTCCACCGAGCAGCAGATCAAGCGCGCGCTGGCCGAGGTCATGCGCGGGCGCACGACGTTCGTCATTGCCCACCGGCTCTCGACCATCACCCTGGCCGACGAGGTCGTCGTGCTCGAGCGCGGGCAGATCACCGCGCGCGGCACGCACGACGAGCTGCTGGAGCAGTCCGCGCTGTACCGCGAGATCGTCGAGAAGGGCCTGCCCGACCAGGTCTTCCTCAACCGCGCCCCGACCGAGGCGGTGGGCCTGTGAGGCAGGAGATCCTCCGCCGGCTGCGCGCCACCCGGGGCCGCGGGCGCAAGGTGCGCGGCATGGCCGTGCTGCTGCGGCCCTACCGCGGGCGCGTCATCGCCATGTTCGCCGCGCTGCTGGTGGCGACGGCCGCGACGCTGGCGCCCCCGCCGCTGGCCAAGCTCGCCATCGACGACGGCATCACGCCCGGCGACGAGACCGTCCTGTACTGGACCGTGGCCGCGTTCCTGGCCTCGGCGCTGATCCTGTGGGGCGCGACGTGGCTGCAGACCTACCTCGTGGGCTGGGTCGGCCAGCGCGCGCTGCAGGACTTGCGGATCGAGGTCTTCGGGCACCTGCAGCGGATGTCGATCGGCTTCTACTCGCGCCGGCGTTCGGGCGTGCTCATCTCGCGCCTGACCAACGACGTCGAGGCGCTGGACCAGCTCGTCTCCGACGGCGTCGTGACCCTGTTCCAGTCCACGCTGACCGTGATCGGCACGATCGTGATCCTGTTCTGGCTCGACGCCGAGCTGGCGGCGCTGACCATGCTGGCCGTGCCGCTCCTGCTGCTCGGCTCGCTGGGCTTCCGGATCGCCTCGGCCGACGCCTACCGGATCACGCGCGAGAGGATCGCGCTGATCACCGCCTACCTGCAGGAGACGCTGTCGGGCGTGCGTGTCGTACGGGCGTTCGGGCGCGAGGCGCGCCACCTGAAGCAGTTCGCGAAGCTCAACGACGACAACCGGGCCGCGAACATGAAGACCGTCAACCTCAACGCGGCCTACTTCCCGGCCGTGGAGCTGCTCTCCGCGCTGGTCACGGTGGCCATCCTGCTCTACGGCGGCTACCAGGCCATCAACGGCCAGGTGACCGTCGGCGTCCTCGTCGCGTTCATCACCGCGCTGAACACCTTCTTCGACCCGATCCAGCAGCTCTCGCAGCTCTACCCGACGTACCAGTCGGGGATGGCGGCGCTGGACAAGATCTTCGAGCTGCTCGACGAGCAGCCCGACCTCGTCGACGCGCCGGACGCCGTCGAGCTGGGCCGCCTGCGGGGCGAGATCGCCTTCGAGGACGTGGCCTTCCGCTACGCCGGCCAGGACCAGTGGGCGCTGTGCGACACCGACCTGCGCGTGCCGCCGGGCCAGACCGTCGCGCTGGTCGGCGCCACCGGCGCGGGGAAGTCGACCCTGGCCAAGCTCGTGGCCCGGTTCTACGACCCCGACCAAGGGCGGGTGCTGGTCGACGGCCACGACCTGCGCACGGTCACGAGCCAGTCGCTGCGCTCGCAGATGGGCATCGTCCCCCAGGAGGCGTTCCTGTTCTCGGGCACGGTGCGCGAGAACATCGTCTTCGGCAAGCCCGAGGCGACCCTGACCGAGGTGCACGAGGCCGCCGCAGCGGTGGGCGCCGACGGCTTCATCACCGAGCTCGAGGACGGCTACGACACCGAGGTGGGCGAGCGCGGCGTGCAGCTCTCGGCCGGCCAGCGCCAGCTCATCGCCTTCGCGCGCGCCCTGATCGCCGACCCGCGCATCCTCGTGCTCGACGAGGCCACCTCGAACGTCGACATCCACACCGAGGGGCAGATCGAGCGCGGCCTGCGGCGCCTGCTGGCCGGCCGCACGGCGATCGTGATCGCGCACCGGCTCTCGACCATCCGTCAGGCGGGCCGCATCGTCGTGCTCGAGCACGGCCACGTGGTCGAGCAGGGGACGCACGACGAGCTCATCGCGGCCGAGGGGGCGTACTTCCGTCTTTACCGCGACTGGGCCGAGCAGGCGGCTGCGTGAGGGGCGTCTGGACGCCGCCAGCGGCGCCCTCGGGGGTGGGACGTTCAGAGCACTGTCCCACGGGCTGCGTCCTTGCTGGCGACGCCCATCCGCACCTCACGCGGCCGCCTGCGGCGGCCTCCTACTGCACGAACTTCTTCTGGCAGCGCTGGATCTTCTGCACGTCGCCGTTGGACTGGGCGATGCAGTGGCCGAGGCGGATCGCGTTGCTCTCCACCGGCGTCAGGTCGGGGTCATCGGCCGTGCCTGCCTTCTCCCCCGGGCTGTGGAAGTTCGCGCCGTCGAGGTTGGCCAGGTAGAGCCGGCCGTGGACGTTCATCTCCCACTCAGGGCGCTGCAAGCCCGTGTCGTATGCGAGTGAGAAGAACTGGATCGTGCCCAGCTTGGCCCCGGGGTCGCGCTTGAGCGCCTCCTTCTCCATACGGGTCAGGGCGGCCGCGGTGACGTCGGAGGCCGGGATGGACTGGTGGTCGAGCGAGCCCGAGCCGACCACGTCGACGTCGAAGTCGCGCAGGTCGCCACCGTCGGCCGCGCGGGCGCTGGAGCCGGTCGCCGGCTCGGTCTTGCCCTTGCGCACGGTGAAGTTCGTGCGCCGCGCCTCGACGCGGATCTCGAGGATGTCGCCGCCCGGGCCGACCTTGCCCCTGACCGCCTCGAGCGCGGTGTCGAAGTTGTTGGCGCGGTAGAAGGAGTCATCGTCTCCGGCGCCTGAGTTCGTGCCGCGGCTGCTGCCGATGCCGCCGCAGCCGGCGGCCGCGAGCGAGGCGACGAGGAGGAGCATGACGAGGGCGGAGGCGGAGCGGATCGGCTTCATGGTCCCGCGAACGTACGGTGCCGCCGGGCCCACGTCAGCGTGAAAGCGGTCTCAACCCGTCTCAGGGCCACTGGGGAACAGGGATTCGAACCCCAACTTCGACGTCCAGAGCGTCGCGTGCTGCCGTTACACCATTCCCCAAGGGAGGCCACGAGTATAGGAATGGTGACAACCGGTCGCACCCGTCCGTACTCTCCTGGGCGGGGGGTACCGAGAGGAGCGACGGATGGAGTCTGAGGCGACGCGGTGCGACGGTCCGGCCGAGATCAAGGTCCTGATCCCGCCCGCCGTCGACGCCCCGCAGCGCGCGCGCCATCAGGTCGACGCGCTGGGCGTGCCCGCTCCCGCCTCCCACGACGTCACGCTGCTCGTCTCCGAGGTCGTCACGAACTGCGTCGTCCACGCCGGCCTCTCGCCCGGGCAGGACATCGACCTGCGCCTGACCCGTGACGGCGACACGGTGCGGGTCGAGGTGCGCGACGAGGGCCAGGGTTTCGCAGAGTCGCTCGTGCGCGGCAGCCGCTCCAACGGCTTCGGCCTCTACCTGGTCGAGCGGCTCTCCGACCGCTGGGGCGTCGAGCGCGGGGATCGCACCTGCGTGTGGTTCGAGGTCGACCTGGCCGCCGCCTAACCGGCCAGGAACCGCTCGATCCCGGCCGCGATCGTCTTGGCGGCGCGCTCGCGGAAGCCGGCGTTGACCAGTCGGGCCGCGTCGGTCGGGTTGTTCATGTTCCCGGTCTCGATGAAGACCTTCGGAACCTTGGACAGGTTGAGGCCGCCGAGGTCGGAGCGCCGGTCGAGGCCGTCCTGCGCGATGTAGTCGGCCCGCGGCATGCCCGTCCCTTCCTCGTAGGCCGCGCGCAGGTCGACGGCCAGGCGGCGCGAGGCGGCCGCGATCGCCGCGGTCAGGCCCGGCAGCGAGGCCGGGTAGATGACGTGGAAGCCGCGGCCGCTGGTCGGCCCGCCGTCGGCGTGGATGGACACCGCGGCGTCGGCGCCGGCGCGGTTGCCGATCTCCGCCCGCTGGTTCACGCACGGCCCCACGCCGTCGTTGGTCTTGCGGGTCATGACCACCTCCGCGCCCGCCTTCTTCAGGATTCGGCGCACGCGCAGGCCGACGTCGAGCGTGTACTCGGCCTCGGTGTAGCCGTCCGCGGTCTCGGCTCCGGCGGTGTCGCAGGCCTTGCGCCCGTTGCCGATGAACACGAGCCGGTTGATCTCGTCGGGGTGGGAGCCGTTGCCGCCGTTGTGGCCGGGGTCGATGGCCACGACCTTGCCGGCCAGCGGCTCGGCGCTCGCCGCGGGCGCGGCAGTCGTCGTCGGCGGAGGCGGCCCTGCCTCGGTCGTAGGCGGGGCGTTCGGCACCGTCGCCGGCACAGCGTCCGCGCCCGGGTCCAGCGGCTGCAGGGCGCCGGTGGCGACCGCGTAGCGCGGGACCACGGTGCCGGCGCTGTCGCTGGACGCCAGCGCGACCGCGGCGGCGACGCCGAGCGCCGCCACGCAGGCGAGCCCGACGACCGTGAGCAGGGTCCGGCGCCGCATCAGGGGTCAAGTCTTTCTTGTTGCACAAGGGCGGCCACAGGTCCCCGTCGCGGGACGGGTGCAACAAGAAAGACTTGACCCCCCTAAGCCGGGGCCAGCTCGAACCAGACGCAGGTGCGACCCTCGGCCACGTCGACGCCCCAGCGGTCGCTCATGCTCTCGACCAGGAACAGGCCGAAGCTCGCGTCCGCGTCGGGCTCGGGCCGGCGTGTGTCGAACTCGAACCCGTCGCCGCAGTCGAGGACCTCGACTCGTAGCCGCTCGGCGGCGGCGACGCGGAGCTCGATGTGCCCGTGCTCGTCGGGCCGGCCGTGCTCGTAGCCGTTGGTGACCAGCTCGCTGAGCAGCAGCTCGAGGTCGCTGGGCCACGCGGCCGGCGTGCCGTTGAGGCGCCGCGCCACTTCGGAGCGGGCGCGCCACGAGATCTTCTCGTCGCAGGGAAGGTGGATGGAGAAGGCGCTCTGCATTTCCGGGCATCGTGCGCCACTCGCGGGGTGGGCCGCGTCATAGGCCCGGGAGGATCCGGTATGAGGCCCTAGGCCAGCTCGGAGAGGTCGGCCTCGCGGTCGGCCAGCTGCGCGTGGTGGCCGGAGACGTCCACGCCGTCCTTCAACAGCCGGCTGGCCTCGTTGAGCGCGTCCGAGGCCTCGACGGCCAGGCAGCCGGCCACGTGCCCGTCGGAGAGGTAGAAGATCGCGAACTCGCCGTCGTCGATCGAGCCGCGCACGATCTCGGTATCCCACTCCAGCGCCGGCCCGACGTACTCGAGCGAGGTCCAGTCGGCCAGGTCGCTGAAGAAGTACGGGACCACGTCGTGCTGCCGTTGGCGGCCGAGGATGTTCAGCGCCGCCGTCTTGCCCTGGTTGAAGGCCACGTCCCAGTGCTCGATGCGCATGACCCGCCCGTGGACGACCGAGTCGTACTCCGCGATGTCGCCCGCGACCCACAGGTCGGCGACGCCCTCGACGGCCAGGTAGCTGTCGGCGCGCACCCCGCCGCGGTCGCCGATCGGCAGGCCGGCGGCCGAGGCGAGGCGGACCTCGGGGACGGCGCCGGCGCCGATGACCACGAGCTCGCACTCGAGCGAGCGTCCGCCCTTGGTGTGGACGTGGGTGACGTGCCCCGCGGGGCCCTCGAAGCGGTCGAGCTCGTCGCCGCCGATCACGGTCACCCCGTGCTGCTCGAGCACGCCCTGGAAGTAGCGCCCGGCCTGGGTGCCGAACGAGCGCTCGTGCACGACGTCCTCGAGCATCACCATCGTGACCCGCTTGCCCAGCAGGGTCAGCGAGGCCGCGACCTCGGTGCCGATGTAGGAGCCGCCGACGACCACGACGCGCTCGGCGTCCTCGACGTCGGAGCGAATGGCGTCCGAGTTGGGCAGCGTGCGCAGGTAGTGGATTCGGTCATGGTCGGCGCCCTCCACCGACAGGCGGCGCACGTTGGACCCCGTGGCGAGCAGTGCCTTGTCGTAGGAGAGCTCCTCGCGGTTGGCCAGCGTGGCCACCTTGCTCGCCGCGTCGAGCTTGGTCACGCTCGTGCGCGTGCGCAGCTCGATGTTCTGTTCCGTCCACCACTCGTCGGGGCGGAAGAGGACCTCCTCGCGCGGCTCCTTGCCCTGCAGGTGGCCCTTCGAGCACGGGGGCCGGTTGTAGGGCGGGTCGAGCTCGCGGCCGCACAGGGCCACGGTGCCGTCGAAGCCCTCCTCGCGCAGCCAGCGCGCGCAGTTGCCAGCCGCGAGGCCGCCGCCGATGAGCAGGACGTCGATGTCGGGCATGGCTATTGCACCTGTCCGTTGGGGGAGAACTGTGCGGTGATGTCGGCCTCGACGCCGGGGTCGAGCACCAGCAGGACCTCATCGCCGGCCTCGATGACGGTGTCGCCCTTGGGCACCATGCCGCCGCCCTCGCGCAGCACCGAGATGATCAAGGAGCCGTCGGGCAGGTCGATGTCGATGACCTTGCGGCCAGCCGCCGGCGCGTCGTCGGCGACCTCCATCTCGATGATCTCGAGCTGCTCCTCCTCGAGGTCGAGCAGGTGCACGAGCCCGTACTTGGGCACCTCGTGCTCGATCAGCCGCAGGATCAGGTCGGTGGCGGAGACCGCGGGCAGGATGTCGAGCAGCTTGAAGTGCTGAAGGTTCCGCGGGTTGTTGACCCGGGCGATGATGCGGTCGACCAGATACTTCTCCTTGGCCACCTGGCAGATGAGCATGTTGTCCTCGTCGTCCCCGGTGACGGCGATGACCATGTCGGCGCGCTGAATGCCGGCGCGCTCGAGGATCCACAGCTCGGTCGCGTCGCCGTACTGGACGGCGTGCTCGAGCTCCTGCTCGACGATCAGGTAGCGGCGCCGGTTGTGCTCCACGAGCGTGACCTCGTGGCCCTTGGCGATGAGCTCGCGGGCCAGGTTCCAGCCCACCTTGCCCGCGCCCGCGACCAGCACGTACATCAGGCCGCCGCCTCCTGGTCGGGACCGAACACGGCGGCGGTGAGCAGCTCGATCGCGGTCTTGGTCGGGCACACGGTGTTCAGCCCCTGCTCGGCGTACCAGGACGCACGGGCCGGGTCGAGCACGCGCGCGACCACCCGGTCGACCGCGAAGCGCTTCTGCGCGATCTGGGAGATGACCAGGTTTGTGTTGTCGCCGTCGGTGGAGGCGATGAACACGTCGGCGCGCTCGATGCCGGCCTCCAGCAACGCCTCCATCTCGAGGGCGGTGCCGACCGTGAACTGGCCGCCCGCGTCCTCCCAGGAGCCGTCGAGGTCGACGTCGAGGCGCTCGTGCGAGAGCGGGTCCTCGTCGAGCACGGATACCTCGTGTCCGTCGTTGAGCGCACGCTTCGCGATGGTCGACCCGACGCGCCCCGCACCCACGATGAGCACGAACATGGGCGGGACTCTAGTGGCTGCGGGACATGCGACGTGCGCTTTTGGGCGCGTGCGCGACATGCGCACAAACCGGGCTGCGCGCGGAGCTAGCGCGGCCGGCCGTCGCGCGAGCCGTTGTCGCTGCTGGCGTCACCGTTCTCGGTCGCCGGGGGCGCCGTGAGGATGACCCGGCACGGGGCCTTGGTCACGACGTACTTGGTCAGCTCTCCGACGAAGTTCTCGTTCGGCGCGCCGGTGCCACCGAGCAGTGCGCCGCCCCGCACGCGCGAGGGCTCCTCGGCCGCGAGCACGATCGCCTCCACGCCGCGCCGGCGCGCCTCGTCCACGATCGCCTCCCCCGCGCGCCGCGCGCGCACGGTGGCCGTGGCCACCTCGACGCCCTCGTACTCCTCCCCTACGGCCTTGGCCCGCGCCAGCGCCGCCCGCGCCGTCTTCAGGCGCTCGTCGGGCAGGGCGGCGTCGATGGGCAGCGACATCGGCACCTCGAACACCCACAGCGCCTCGATGACCGCGCCGCCCTCAGCCTCGTCCTCGATGTCCTCGGCGGCCAAGCGCCCCGCGGTCTGGACGATGTCGTCATCGAGCGGACGCCCGAAGATCGGCACGAGGATGGAGCCGAACTCGAGCTCCGGCGGCTCGGAGCGCAGCGCCTGCTCGGGGATCGTCACCCGCTTGTAGACCGGCTTGCCCTCGGTCAGGCGGTAGCCGAGGTACAGCGCGATCCCGGCGATCATCCAGACGAGGCCGACCAGCGACGCCTCCAGGTGGAAGGCGAGCACGGTGATGAAGCCGGCGATCGCCATCAGCGCGCCGATCACCGCAGGGATCGGCAGCGAGCCGCCCTTCACCGTCACCGACAGCGGGACGCGGTAGGGCCGGTCGCGCGCGGGCTCGCGGAAGCGCAGCACGATCACCGACAGGTGGGCGATCGTGAACGCCAGCAGCGACCCGAACGCGTAGGCGGCGACGAGGAACTCGAGATCGAGCGGGATCACCAGCGCGATGGCCAACAGCGCGCCGAGGCCGATGAGCACGTACGGGGTCGAGCGCGTCGGGTGCAAGCGGCCGAGGGCGCTCGGCACCTGGCGGTTGGTAGCCAGCAGGTAGCCGAGCCGGGAGAGCCCGAGCATCGCCCCCTGCGCGGCCCCGACCAGCGTGACCACGGCGCCCAGGCCGACCAGGTAGACGAGCACGTCCGACAGCGTCGTGTTCGGGTCGAGGTTGGCGGCCACGCCGATGAGCGGGTCCTCGAGGAAGTTGCGGGCCAGCGAGGTCTCGCCCCCGACCACGGGCATCGCGGTAATGGCCACGAGCGCGATGCCGACGTAGAGCACGATGCTCACCAGCGAGCTCGACAGCACCAGCCGGCGCAGGCCGCGTCGGCCCACCGCCACCTCACCGGCCAGGCCCGAGGCCGACTCCAGGCCGGTCAGCGCGACCGTCGTCAGCGTCAAGGCGAACAGGAAGCCGGCCCAGGTCGGCGTGGTGCCCAGGTCGATCGGGTCGAGCCAGACGTCGGGTTTGAACACCAGCACCAGGCCCAGCACGATCAGCCCGGCCTGCAGCACGAGGTCGACCACGGTGACGATGGCCACGCGCGTGTAGCGGCTCGCGCCGAGGCCGCGCAGATTGGTCACCGCCGCGAACACGATGACCGCCACCGCGACCGCGAACTCGGGCCAGCCGTGCGCGAGCGGGCTCCAGAACGCGCCGCCGAGGTAGTGCGCCGCGGTGAACCCGCACACGGCGAGCAGCAGCACGTAGTCGAGAAGGATCGCCCAGCCGGCGACGAAGCTCCACAGCTCGTTGAACGCGTAGCGCGCGAACACGGTGGCGCCGCCGCGGTCCTGGTGCAGCGAGGCGCCCTCCACGTAGGTCATCGCGGTCAGGGCGAAGAACACGCCGCCGAGCAGGAACACGAGCGGAGTGAGCCCCAGCGCATGGTCGGCGATGATCCCGAGCGCGAAGTAGATCGCGCTGGCCACCGACGCGTAGACGATCGTGAACAGCGCCGGCGAGCCCAGCGTGCGGCGGAAGGACGGCACGCCCGGGCGCTGCTGGCGCATCCGGGCGAAGTACCCGCGCTGGTCGAACCCGTCCTTCTCCATCTAGGACCTGGCCAGGAGGTAGAGCCGCGCTCCCCCCGCCGCGACGAACAGCACGCCCAGGATGATCCGCCCCGAGGCGATGCTCGCCCCCACCACGATCGCCGTTACCACCAGCGCGATCCCGATCAGGATCATCGCGCTGGAGAGGATCAGCGTCCCGGTGCGATGGGCGCGGGCGCTTGGGCTGCGTTCGTCCACTGCGCAGAGCTTACGGGCGCGGATTCGATGATCACGCGACACGGCCGCTCGGCGAGCACCGTCTCCAGCGTCTTGCCGAACAGCGACCCGCCCGCCTGCGCGCGTCGCTCTGGCAGGGGCATGACGATGGCCCGCGCGCGCGTCTTTCTGGCCTCGTCCACGATGCGCCGCCCGGCGCCGCCGGCCCGGACCTTGACCCAGTGCCCCGACACCCGCCGGCCGCCCTGCACCTTGGCCTGCTCGATCATCTCCTGCGCGGCCCGCTCCCCCGCGGGCAGCTCGGCGTCGAGCGGGCTCGAGTTGGGCACGTTGATGGTCACGAGCAGGTGCACGCCGCGGCGCCGCCGGGCCGCGAGCTTGACCGCGGTGGCGATGGCGTCGGGCCGGTAGCTGCGCTCGTCCAGGGCAACGAGGATCGACTCGTACTCGGACTCGTGGTCGACCACCGGCTTCGGTATCGCGACCTTCATGGTCGAAGTGAGATCGAGGCCCTGGCGGTGGCGGTAGATCGCGTAGATGACGACACCGAGGGCCAGCCAGCCCACGCCGGCGATGGCGACGTCGATGTGCAGGAGCGTCACCGTCACGAAGGCGATGAACGTCCCGAGGCCACCCAGGACCGCGAACAGCGGGATGTCGCGCCCGCCGATGCGCAGGTTGCCCGGCCCGCGGTAGGGCCGCTCGGCGTCCGGGTACTTCTGGCGCAATCGGATCACCGAGATGTGGGCGATGGTGAACGACAGCATCGCCCCGAACGCGTACATGTTGCCCAGGAACACGGCCTGGCCGGGGATGAGCGTCAGGCAGGCGATCCCGCCGAACACGATGATCCCGATCCACGGGGTGCGGAACTTCGGGTGCAGCTGGCGCAGCCGGTCGGGCACCTGGCGGTGGATGCCCATCGAGTAGACCAGCCGCGACACGCCGATGATCCCGGCGTTGGTGGCGATGAACAGGATCGTCGCCGCCAGCAACCCGACGTAGACCTCGGCCGCCCCCTGCAGGGGGCCCAGGCCCAGGTGCTGGACCACCCCCAGCACCGGGTCGCCGGCGAAGCCGCCCTTGCTCTCGGGGAGGCCGAGGAGGGTCTGGCACTTGCCGTCCACGCAGTGGACCGGCAGGGCCGAGAGCGCCACGGCGGGCAGCAGCGCGTAGATCGCGAAGACCGCGATCACCACCCGCTTGATCGCCGCGGGCACGGTCTTGCGCTCCTCGCGTGCCTCCTCGGCCATGTTCGAGATCGTCTCGATCCCGGTGTAGGCGATCATGCCGATGGGGATCGCCACGAGGAAGTCGGTCCACGTGGGCGCGGTGCCCAGATGGACGTTGTCGATCAGGGTCTGGGGCGAGAAAACGAGGAACAGGCCCGCCAGGACCAGCAGCAGCTGGGTGAGGAAGTCGGTGACCGCCAGCGCGACGTTGACGCCCGCCGACTCCTTGACCCCGACGATGTTGATCGCGCTGAGGACGCCGATTACGAAGATGCCGAAGAAGATGTCGCCGGGCGAGTGCTGCAGGGCGGGCCAGAACAGGCCGCCCAGGTAATGCGGCACGAAGAACGCCGAGATGGCGATCGTGATCGTGTAGTTGAGCATCTGTCCCCAGGCGGCGAAGAACGAGGCGAACTCGTTGAACGCGCGCCGGGCGAAGCTCGAGCTGCCGCCCGCCTCGGGGTACATCGCCGTCGCCTCGGCGTAGGTGGCGGCGGTGAAGAAGAAGATGACGCCGGTGATGATGAAGACCAGCGGCGTGAGGCCGAGGGCGAAGCTCGCGACCAGGCCCAGCGCGTAGTAGATCGACGACCCGACGTTCCCGTACGCGGTCGAGAACAGGGCGTTGACGCCCAGGACGCGCTGGAGGCCTTGGAGCCGGCGTTCGGCCATGTGCTGCCGAGTCTAGGCCGGGCGGCAGCGTTGTTGGAGCCGGGCTAGGTGATCAACGGGATGATCAGGATCGCGACGATGTTCGCGACTTTGATCATCGGGTTGATCGCCGGCCCGGCCGTGTCCTTGTAGGGATCACCGACCGTGTCGCCGGTGACCGCCGCGGCGTGGGCCTCCGAGCCCTTGCCGCCGTACGCACCGTCCTCGATCAGCTTCTTCGCGTTGTCCCAGGCGCCACCGCCCGACGTCATCGAGACGGCCACGAACAGGCCCACGATGATCACGCCGATGAGCAGGCCGCCCAGCGCCTTCTCGGACAGGATGCCGACGATGAGGGGCACGCCGATCGGGATCAGCGCAGGGATGATCATCTCCCGCTGCGCCGCCGCGGTGACGATGCTCACCGCGCGGCCGTACTCGGGCCGTTCGGTGCCCTCCATGATCCCGGGGTGCTCGCGGAACTGACGGCGTACCTCTTCCACCACCTCGCCGCCGGCGCGCCCCACCGCCTCGATGGCGAGCGAGGTGAACAGGTAGACCATGAGCCCGCCCATGAGCAGGCCGACGAGGACCGCCGGGTCGTTGATCTCGAACGAAACGACGTGGCCGACGGCGTCGCGGAGCTCCTGGCGGAAGGCCGCGAAGAGCACGAGCGCGGCCAGCGCGGCCGACCCGATCGCGTAGCCCTTCGTGACCGCCTTGGTCGTGTTGCCGACCGCATCGAGCGGGTCGGTGACGTTGCGGACTTCCTCGGGTAGCTCCGCCATCTCGGCGATGCCGCCCGCGTTGTCGGTGATCGGGCCGAAGGCGTCGAGCGCCACGATCAGGCCGGTCAGCGAGAGCTGGGCCATGACGGCCACGCCGATGCCGTAGATGCCCGCCAGCCCATTGGCGGCGAGGATGCCGCCGACGATGGTCAGCGCCGGCAGGGCCGTGGACTGCAGTCCCTGCGCGAGGCCCTGGATGATGTTGGTGGCGTGGCCGGTCTCGGAGGCCCGGGCGATCGTCTTGACCGGCCGGAAGCGCGTCGAGGTGAAGTAGTCGGTGATGACGAACAGCAGCGCGGTGACCGCGATGCCGACCAGCGTGCACAGCCAGAGGTCGGTGACGCTGGGGATGTTGCCGGGGAGCGCCGCGCGCGTGGGCGAGAGGTCATCCATCAGCCACTTGGTGACCGGGTAGAACGCGGCGGCCGAGATGATCCCGGACACCGCGAGGCCCTGGTAGAGGGCGCGCTCGACGTTGCGCCCGCGCACGGCGAAGGTCCCGATGATCGATGCGACGATGGAGACGCCACCGAGCACGAGCGGGTAGAGCACGACCGCCGTGGTCTGGTCGGGGTAGATGTTCGATCCGAAGGTGAGGACCCCGAGCAACATGACCGCGACCGCGGTGACGGCGTACGTCTCGAACAGGTCGGCCGCCATGCCGGCGCAGTCCCCCACGTTGTCGCCCACGTTGTCGGCGATCACCGCCGCGTTGCGCGGATCGTCCTCGGGGATGCCGGCCTCGATCTTGCCCACGAGGTCCGCGCCGACGTCGGCCGCCTTGGTGAAGATGCCGCCGCCGAGACGGGCGAAGACGGAGATCAACGAGCCGCCGAACCCGAGGCCGACGAGCGCGTCGACGGCCTCTTTCTGGGTCTTGTCGAAGATCGCGGTGAGGATGCCGTAGTAGGCGGCCACGCCGACGAGGGCGAGGCCGACGACGAGCAGGCCGGTGACGGCGCCGCCGCGGAAGGCGGCCGAGAGGGCGGGAGCCACGCCGCCGCGGGCGGACTCGGCCACGCGGGCGTTCGCGCGTACCGAGACGTTCATGCCGATGAACCCGGCAGCGGCCGACAGGAGTCCGCCGATGGCGAAGCCGATCGCGACCTCGATGTTCTGCAGCGGGATGAGCAGGATGAACAGCACGACGCCCACGCCGCCGATGACGAGGTACTGCCGGGTCAGATAGGCCTGCGCGCCCTCCTGGACCGCGGCCGAGATCTCGCGCATCCGCTCGTTGCCGGGCGAGAGCGCCAGCAGCGACCGGGACGTCAGTGCCCCATAGAGGACAGCGGCCGCGGCGCAGACGAGGGCGATGACGACGCCGTGGTCAGTCAGGAATTCACTCACAACAGGAAAGCCTCCGGGTCTTCAAACTGCGACGGCGCGTCGGTAGACGCGCCGAAAAGCGGGCGGCAGTCTAGCGGTTGGGCGTCGGGCGTCGGGCGCCGGGCGTCAGGAGGCCGCTTGCCTACTGCCCCGGCACCCAGAGCCGGCCGCTTTTCTGTGCCGGGCCCCCGCCCTCTTGCTTGGGCTCGTGT
>DATBDE010000147.1:0-32802 GCA_036270095.1 Solirubrobacteraceae bacterium
CGCGGCCGTCGCGCTCGCGCCCGCGGTCGCGCGGGCGGCCGAGGCCGAGGTCGGCGCCACCGGCACGCCGTTCCGCGGCGCCGATGCGTCCGGCGCCGTGCGCGGGTGGGTCGACGCCCACCTGCACATCACCGCCAACCAGCGCGCCGGCGGCCGCGTGCTCTACGGCGAGCCCTTCGACCCGCGCGGGATCGAGGCCGCGCTGGGCGACGACGCCGCCGAGCACGGCCCGGACGGCAGCGCCGACATCACCGGCAACCTGCTGCGCTCGGGCCTGCCCTTCGGCACGCACGACACCCACGGCTGGCCCACGTTCGCGGGCTGGCCCACGTTCGACACCATGACCCACCAGCAGACCTACTGGGTGTGGCTGGAGCGGGCGTGGATGTCCGGGCTGCGGCTGGTGGTGGCCCAGACGGTCGAGGACGAGCCGTTCTGCCGCATCGAGCCGGTGCGCTCGCACTCCTGCGACGAGCCGGTGGCCATCCGCCTGCAGATCCGCACCCTGCGGGCCATGCAGCGCTACGTCGACCGCCAGAGCGGCGGCCCGGGGCAGGGCTGGTTCCGCATCGTCGAAAGCCCGGCGCAGGCGCGGCGCGTCATCGAGCAGGGCAAGCTCGCCGTGATCATCGGCATCGAGTCCTCCGACCCGCTCGGGTGCAGCGAGTCCATGGGCAGGCCGGCCTGTACGGCGGCCCAGGTCGACCGGCGCCTGGACCAGTTCCGGCGCCTGGGCGTGCGCACGATGTTCATCGCCCACTGGATCAACAACGCGTTCGCCGGCTCCGCGCTCGAGGCCGACGCCAAGGGCGCGTTCATCAACATCTTCAACCGCTTCCAGACCGGCGCCTGGTTCACCACCGCGCCCTGCCCGCAGCCGGACGAGGGCGAGGAGGTCACGACGCTGACCCAGGGCGAGCTGCAGGTGCTGGCCGGCGACTTCCCGGGCACCCAGGCCATCGCCGACGAGGGCATGCCCGCCTACCCGCCGGGCCGGCAGTGCAATGCCCGCGGCCTGACCGCGCTCGGGCGCCACCTGGTGCGGGCGATGATGGCCCGGCACATGCTCATCGAGGTCGACCACCTCAGCGAGCGGGCGCGCGCAACCGTGCTGCGGATGGCCGAGGCCGCCGACTACCCGCTCGTCTCCAGCCACACCGACACCGGCGGGACGTGGACCACGCGCGACCTCCGGCGCCTGTACGCCGTCGGCGGCTTTGCCACCGCGCGGCCCGACACGGCGGGCCCGCTGGCGCGGCGGATCCTCGAGCTCGCCCGGCTCGCGCCCGGCGGTGTGGGCCTGGGCAGCGACACCGGCGGCTTCGCGGCGCTGCCCGGCCCGCGGGCCGACGCGGCGCAGCGCCCGCTCCCCTACCCCTTCCGCGCCTTCCTCGGGAACGTGCGCTTCACGCGCGAGCGCACCGGCGAGCGCGTGTTCGACCTCAACACCGACGGCGTGGCGCAGTACGGCCTGTTCGCCGACCTCCTGGCCGACGTGCAGCGCACGCCCCGCGGCCCTGCCGCGCTGCGCGTGCTCTTCCGCTCCGCCGAGGCCTACCTCGAGACCTGGCAGCGCGCCTTCGTCGGGCGCTAGTGGCGGACCTCGCTGACCTGGATGACCGGGGTCGCGTTCGTGTAGTTGGGGATGTCGCCCAGGATCTCGTCGGCGTGGGGGCCGAAGGCGCCGTTGAACGCCTCGACGGAGTCGAAGGTCAGGTGGGCCACCGCCATGTACGCCGGCGGCGCATCCGCCTCCCCGCCGGCGATCCCCTTGTCGACCTCCCACTTGCGTAGCCCGTCGCCGCAGCGATCGGCGACGAGCGGCATGTGGGTGCCGAGGAAGTAGTCGTGGTCCAACGTGTTCCCGTCGGTGTTCGGGTAGAGGACCGAGACTCTGATCACGCCCCGGAAGGTACCCCAGGGCGTCCGCCGCCGGCCAGGTTGTGGTCGCCCGGCTTGTGCGCAAGCACACGCGCTTACAATCGAAAGGCGATCAGCTATTTCACCTTTCCCCATCCGGTCAACGAGAAGGCCGCCCGCGTGGTGGCCGGCGGCGTGCTCGTGCTCGCGATCGTCACCCTGGCCACGTCGTGGTACTGGCTGCTGGCGGTGATCGCGGCCGGCTTCATCGCCCGCGTGCTGACCGGCCCGAAGCTCAGCCCCCTGGGCCGGCTGGCGACCGGTGTCGTCGCGCCCCGCCTCGGGCCGCCGAAGTACGTCTCGGGCCCGCCCAAGCGCTTCGCGCAGGGCATCGGCGCCACCGTGACCACGATCGGCGCGGTCGCGGCCCTCGCGTTCGGGGCCGACGGCGTGGCCGACGTCGCGCTGGTCATGATCATCGTCGCCGCCGGGCTGGAGTCGATTTTCGCCTACTGCGTCGGCTGCAAGCTGTTCGGCGTCGGCATGCGCGCCGGCCTCGTGCCGGCCGAGGTGTGCGCCGAGTGCGCGGACATCTGGGCCCGCCCCGGCATGTCCCGCCCGAGCGCCTAGCCGGGCCGCTTGCGCGCCAGGCGGCGCCGGAGGTTGGCGCGCACCTGCGGCCAGTCGTCGGCGATCACGCTGTACCAGGCCGAGTCGCGCAGGCCGCCGGGCACGACCATGTGGCGGCGGAAGACCCCCTCGAACTGCGCCGGCAGCGTGGCCAGCGCCGCACGCGAGCGCTCGTTGCGGGCGTCGGTCTTGAACTCGACCCGGATGCAGCCGAGCCGGTCGAAGGCGTGCTCGAGCAACAGCAGCTTGGACTCGACGTTGGCGCCGCCCGCCCAGTGCGCGGGGTCGAGCCAGGTCCAACCGATCTCGAGTCCACGGTGCTCGGGGCGCAGGGCGAGGTAGCGCGTGCTGCCGACGGCCCGGCCGGACGCGCGGTCGACGGTGGCGTACGGGCCCTCGAGGCCGGTCTCCCGCGCCACGACCGCCTCGGCCACGAGCGCCTCGAGCCCCTCGCGGTCGGGCTGGGGACATGGCAGCCAGCGCCACACGACGGGGTCGCGCGAGGCTGCGTAGAGGTCGGACGCGTGGCGCTGCTCGAGCGGCTCGAGGACGACGACTTCGCCCACGAGGCGCCGCATGAGCCCGTCCCACATCTACGTGCGCGACGCCGCCAGCTCGGGCTCGGCGGCCGCGCGGCGCAGCCGCTCGGGCGTGATCGGCAGGTCGTGCACGCGCACGCCGGTGGCCGCGCGGATGGCGTTGCCGATCGCCCCTGCGGTCGGGCCCTGGGTGGCCTCGCCGCTGCCCAGGAACGGCGCGCCGGGCCGGTCGAGCAGCACGGTCTCGATCTCGGGCACGTCGGGGAAGCGCAGGATCGGGTACGCGTCCCAGTCCAGGCTGGTGACCCGCCTGCGGTCGAAGCTCACGCGCTCGTGCAGCGTCCAGCTCGCCGACTGCACAAGGCCGCCTTCGAGCTGGTTGACCAGGCCGACGGGATCCACGACCTGGCCGGCGTCGGCGGCGATCACCGCGCGCTCGAGGCGGATCGCGGCGGTGGCGTCGTCGACGCTGAGCTCGACCACGACGGCGGCGTAGGCGGCCTTGTTCTTGTACCGCGCGAAGGCCAGGCCCAGGCCGCGCCCGTCCGCCTCGGCGCGGTCACTCCAGCGCGCCCGCTCTGCGGCCGCGTCCAGCACCGCGCGCGCCCGCTCGTCCTCGAGGTGCGCGAGCCGGAACTCCAGCGGGTCGCGACCCGCCAGCGCCGCGAGCTCGTCCATGGCCGACTCGATCGCGAACACATTGACGTGCGCGCCGAGGCTGCGCAGGGACGAGGTGCGCAGCGGGCCGTCGTCGACGAAGTGCTTGACGATCCGCGTGCGCGGGATCCGGTAGGCCGGTGTCGCGTTGCGGTGGATACCGGCCTCGGGCATGAGCATCGGCCGTGCGGGCGTGCGCTCGACGGGTTCGGCCAGCGTCCAGGCGGCCAGCAGCCCCGAGCCCGGCAGCCCCTGCAGGGGCCGGGAGAGGTGCGTCAGCCCATGCGCGTCGAGGCTCCAGTCCGCCAAGCCGCCGTCCACGTCCAGGTGCGCTGCGACGCGCACGGCCGCGGGCGCGCCGTAGGGCTCGAAGCCGTGCTCGTCGGCGCGCGTCCACTTCAGCAGCACGGGCCGGCCCGGCACCGCGCGGGCGACCAGCGCCGCGTCCAGCGCGACGTCGTCGGCGCCGTTGTGGCCGTAGCAGCCCGGGCCCACGACGTGGCGGACGCGGATCGCCTCGGGCTCGAGGCCGAGCGCGCGCGCCAGCGCAGCGCGAAGGATGAACGGGCCCTGCGTGTGGCTGATGATCTCCAGCGCGCCGTCGCACCACCGCGCCAGCGCCGCCGACGGCCCGATCGAGCCGTGCAGGAGGAACGGGCGCGAGAACGTCGCCTCGTAGGCCGCGTGCGCCTCGGGGGCGGGCTCGAGCGGCCCGGTCGGGGCGTCGGCCTCGGGCATGCCGTCGAGCACGCGGAAGCTCTGGGCGGGCTGCTCCAGCAGCCAGCGCGTCAGCGTGGTCTGGTCGGGCAGCTCGGCCTCCTCGCGCCAGCGCGCCCCCGCGCTCAGCGCGTCGTGCGCCCGCAGGGCCTGGTCCTCGCGCGCGGCCACCACGGCGAGGAAGTCGCCGTCCCGGACGACGGCCACGACGCCCGCGACCGCTTCGGCCCGCGCCACGTCCGCGTCCTCCAGCCGCGCGCCCTGGCCCGGGCCCCGCACCACCCGCGCGTGCAGCATGCCCGGCTCGTGCAGGTCGCCCACGAACCGCGTGGCCCCGGTGACGAGCCCGGCGACGTCGAGCCGCGCGCCGGCGCGGCCGACGACGCGGTAGTCGCCCGGCGCCTTGGGCGTGGCGGCGCCGGTCGCCTCGCCGTGCAGGTGCCCGGCGGGGACGAGCTCCCAGTACGTGACCCGGCCGCCGTCGGGCGCGACCACGGTGCCGTCCTCGACCACGAGGTCCTCGGCGGGTGCGCCCAGCCGGTCGGCGGCCAGCGCGAGCAGCGCCGCGCGCGCCTCGGCCGCGGCCTGGCGCAGCGCGGTCCCGCTGTCGGTCATCGACATGCTCCCGGCCGTCAGCCACTCGTCCAGCGCGTGGGCGGTGTCGCCCGTGCGCACGCGTACGCGCGCGAGGGCGACGTCGAGCTCCTCGGCGCCGATGCGCCCGATGGCCGAGATCAGGCCCTGGCCGAGCTCGACCTTGCCCGTGTAGAGGGTCACGGTCTCGCCCTCGGTCAGGCGCATCCAGGTGCCGAGCCGCGGGTGCGTGGCGAGGTCGGCGGGCAGGCTCACGCGGCGACCTCCTCGGCGGCGCGGCGGGCGGCCGCGAGCACGCGGGGGTGGGTGCCGCAACGGCACAGGTGCGGGGCCAGGGCCTCGCGGATACGCTCGTCGCTGGGAGCCGGCTCCTGCTCGAGCAGCGCCGCCACGCGGACGACCATGGCGGGGATGCAGTAGCCGCACTGGGCCGCCTGCTCCTCCACGAAGGCGCGCTGGACCGGGTGCAGCCGCTCCGGCGTCCCCAGGCCCTCGACCGTGGTGATGGGGCGGCCCTCGAAGTCCCCGACGGCCGCGACGCACGTGGTTACGACCTCGTCGCCGGCGATGACCGCGCAGGCCCAGCACTGCTCGAGCCCGCAGCCCAGCTTCGCCCCGGTCAGGCCGAGCTCGTTGCGCAGCACGTGGAGGAGCGGCGTGCCCGGATCGACGTCGACCTCGTGCCGTTCGCCGTTGACCTCGAGAACGACCATGCAGGAACGGTACGAAACCCGCCCGTTCGCCATCTGAAACCGCCCACCGCCCCGGCGCGAGCAGGAGTACGCTTGTGCGAGAGGTTGGGGAGAAAGGTGGGAGTGGCCCTCGACGCGACCACGCCAGAGCAGGTTCTCAGATGACAGCCCTCCGTCCGACCGCGTTCAGTCGCTGTCGCGGGACTCGTCAACGCGCTGCTCTCGATCACCCCAGAACTTGGACTCTTAACACTCAAAGGAGGCGACGTGTACGAACACGACGGAGAGAAGTACTTCATCCTCGACGCCCATCTCCACTTCTGGGACGCAAGTCCTGAGAACTGGGTGAAGGGACGCGAGCAGTACGCCAAGGGGTGGATCGAGTGCTTCCACGCCTACCAGGGCCTCGGTCCGGACGACACCCACTGGACCATCGAGCACTTCATGAAGTACTCGGTGGACGACTTCGAGAAGGACGTGTTCACCGAGGGCAAGGTCGACCATGCCGTCTTCCAGTCCACCTACCTCAAGGACTGGTACACGGAGGGGTTCAACACGGCGCAGCAGAACGCGCCGCTGCTCGAGCGGTTCCCGGGCAAGCTCACGCTCAACGGTCGTTGGGACCCGCGTGAGGGCGAGGCCGGGCTGAAGCAGCTCGAGGAGGACGCCAAGCAGTACAACCTCAAGGGCGTCAAGCTCTACACCGCCGAGTGGTACAACGGCTCGCGCGGGTGGACCCTCAACGATGACGTGGCACAGCCGTTCCTGGAGAAGTGCCAGGAGCTGGGCATCAAGAACATCCACGTCCACAAGGGCCCGACCATCTGGCCCCTGGACAAGGACGCGTTCGACGTCTCCGACATCGACCACGCGGCGACCAACTTCCCCGAGCTCAACTTCATCGTCGAGCACGTGGGGCTGCCGCGCATCGAGGACTTCTGCTTCATGGCGACGCAGGAGCCCAACGTCTACGCCGGCTTGGCCGTCGTCGTCGGCGGCCTGATGCACGCCCGTCCGCGGTTCTTCGCCAAGGTCATGGGCGAGCTGCTGTTCTGGGTCGGCGAGGACAAGATGCTGTTCGGGTCCGACTACGCCATCTGGGAGCCCAAGTGGCAGATCGAGGGTCTGCTCAACTGGGATTACCCGGACGACACGTTCTCGGACTACCCGCGCTGGACGACCGAGGCCAAGAAGAAGATCCTCGGGCTCAACGCGGCGAAGCTCTACGACATCGACGTGCCGCAAGAGCTGCGCCTCACCGAGGAGACATCGGAGCCGGGGGCCGAGGACGACGCCCGGCTGGTCGAGTTCGACAACGTATGACCCTGCGGGCGCAGGTGCTGGAGGCTCTCGGGGAGGTCATCGACCCCGAGCTGGACGAACCGATCACGACCCTTGGGTTCGTCAGCTCCTGCGTGGTCTCCACCGAGGGCGACGTTTCCGTGCACCTGCGCCTGCCGACACCCCAGTGTGCGCCGAACTTCGCGTACCTGATGACCGACGACGCCCGGGCGGCGATCAGCTCCGTCCCGGGCGTCGGGGCCATCAGCGTGACGCTCGACGACCACTACACGGGCGCCGAGATCAACCAGGCGGTGGCGCGCGGCGGCGCCTTCGCCGACGCGTTCCCGGGTGAGACGCGCGGCGACCTGACGGCGCTGCGCCTGCTCTTCCGCCGCAAGGCCCTCGTCGGCCGCCAGGCGCGGGTGTGCGAGGAGCTGGTGCGCGACCATGACGACGCGGCCATCTGCGCGCTGCGCGTGCGCGAGCTGCCCGCGTCGCCGGACGTGCAGCGCTGCCTCGAGCTGCGCGGCGAGCTCGACCTCCCCCACGCCGATGACGACCCCGGGCTCGTCGCCGGCGACGGCAGCGCCATCGCGCCCGATCAGCTGCGCATGTGGCTGCGCAAGGCGCGCCTCATGAGCCTGAGCCTCGAGAGCAACGCGGCCATCTGCCGCTCCCTGCTCGCCGTCCGTTATCCCGAGAGCCCCCAGGAGGTGGCCCCATGATCGCCGCTCGGCTGCACCGCTACCACGACCCGCTCACCGTCGAGAGCGTGCCCGAGCCGACGATCACCGGCCCGCACGACGTCATCGTGCGCCTGGGCGGCGCCGGCCTCTGCCGCACCGACCTCCACATCCAGGAGGGCCAGTGGGCGGAGAAGTCCGGCGTGGAGCTCCCCTACACCCTCGGCCACGAGAACGCCGGCTGGGTGCACGAGATCGGTTCCGACGTGAGCAACGTCGAGGTCGGCGACACGGTCATCCTGCACCCGCTCGTGACCTGCGGGCTGTGCCGCGCCTGCCGCGCCGGCGACGATGTGCACTGCGAGAACAGCCTCTTCCCCGGCATCTCTGTCGACGGCGGCTTCGCCGACCTGCTCAAGACCGGCGCGCGGTCCGTGGTCAAGCTCGACCCGTCGCTCGAGCCCAAGGACATCGCGGCGCTGGCCGACGCCGGCCTGACCGCCATCCACGCGGTCAAGAAGGCCGCCTCCATCCTGCACCCGGGCACCCGCGCCGTGGTCATCGGCGCCGGCGGGCTCGGACACATCGGCATCCAGTGCCTCAAGGCGATGACCCCGGCCGAGGTCATCGTGATCGACCCGTCCGAGAAGGCATGCGCGCTGGCCGGCGAGATCGGCGCCGACACGACGGTGCTGGCCGAGGGCAGCAAGCACGTCGACACGGTCCTGGAGATGACCGACGGCAAGGGCGCCGAGGCGATCATCGACTTCGTCGGCGAGAAGGGCGCGATCGAGGACGGCGTGGCCCTGCTGCGCGACGCCGGCAACTACTACGTCATCGGCTACGGCGAGAACATCAACGTGCCGACGATCGACATCATCTCGCGCGAGATCAGCTTCATCGGGAACCTCGTCGGGTCCTATAACGACCTTGCCGACCTGATGACCCTGACGGCCCAGGGCAAGGTGACGCTGCACACGAGCACCTACCCGCTCGACGCCGTCAACGACGCCATGGCCGACCTCGACCAGGGCCGCCTGCAGGGCCGCGGGATCCTCATCGCGGGCTGAGCGACAGGGGCGCGACCGAGCGGCCCGCCGCGAGGACGGGCCGCTCGTCTTTTTTCCTGCGTTTCAGCGCCCGTGATCACGTCGCTGCCGGCGCTAGGCCGGCGCGCCGACGGCGTGGAAGCCGCCGTCCACGTGGACGATCTCGCCCGAGATCCGTCGCGCGCCCTCGGACAGGAGGAAGCACACGGTGTCGGCCACCGGGGCGGGATCGCGCACGTCCCAGCCCAGCGGGGCCTGGCGCTCCCACGTACCGGCGAGGTCGTCGAACCCGGGGATGCCGGAGGCCGCGGGCGTGTGCAGCGGCCCGGCCGAGACCAGGTTGACGCGCACGCCCTGCGGGCCGAGGTCGCGGGCCAGGTAGCGGCTGACCGCCTCGAGTGCCGCCTTGGAGACGCCCATCCAGTCGTAGACCGGCCAGGCCACCGAGGCGTCGAAGTCCAGGCCGACGAGGCTGCCGCCCTCGGGCAGCAGCGGGGCAACGGCCTCAGCCAGCGCCTTGAGCGAATAGGCGCTGGTGCGGAACGCGGTCTCGGCGCTCTCGGGCGGTGTGGCGAGGAAGTTCCCGCCCAGCGCGTCCGGCGGCGCGAACGCGATCGCGTGCACGACGCCGTCGACGCCGCCCCAGCGCTCCTCCAGGGTCGCGCGCACGGCCGCGAGGTCGTCAGGGGCGTTGACGTCGAGCTCGAGCACGTCGGGCGTGCTCGGCAGGCGTTTGGCGGCGCGCTCGGTCAGGCGCCGGGCGCGGCCGAAGCCGGTCAGGAGGACCTCGGCGCCGAGCTCCTGAGCGCGCTGCGCCGACGCAAACGCGATCGAGTCGGTGGTCATCACGCCGGTGACGAGGATGCGCTTGCCGTCGAGCATCACAGCGGCACCACCGTGCGGTCCTGCTCCGTGCGCTCCGCGCGCGGAGCCGCGGGCGCGTCGCCGCGGCGCCAGACTACTTCCACCTGGCCGCGTATGACGGTGCGGTCGCGCTCGTCGCGCACGTCGAGGTCGACGGCGACCAAGCCCGTGTCGTCGCCGGCGGGCGCGACGTCGGCGATGCGGCCCTTCACGTGGATCGTGGCGCCGAGGCGCACCGGGCGCTTGAACGTGGCCGCGCGCACGCGGCGCAGGGCGACCACGCGGTCGGGGTCGAACGGCACCAGGCCGGCCGCGCACGAGAGCACGAGCAGGCCGTGGGCGATGCGCTCGCCGAACGCGCTGTCGCGGGCCCAGTCGGCGTCGGCGTGCTGGGGGTGCCAGTCGCCGGTCAGCCCGGAGAACGCGACCACGTCGGCCTCGGTGATCGTGCGCCCGCGGGTGGTGAAGCGGGTGCCCACCTCCAAGGCCTCGAGCGGTTCTGAGAACAGCGGTGTCATGGGCGAATGCCCTCCTCTTCTCTACAGGGGGATGTTTCCGGTCTGGGCGGTGCGGCCGTCGCGCGACGGCAGCGAGCTCAGGCCCCAGGCCAGGCGGGCGCGGGTGTCGACGGGGTCGATGACCTCGTCGACGAAGCCCTCGCGCGCAGCGGCGGCCGCCGACAGGTGCTCGTCGGCGTACTCGGCCGCGAGCCGGCTCCGCACGGCGTCCGGGTCGTCCGCATCGGCGAGGTCGCGCCGGCGGACGATGCCGATGGCCTGCTCGGCCCCCATCACGCCGATCTGGGCGCTGGGCCAGGCGAAGCTGAAGTGCGCGCCCAGGTCCTTCGAGTTCATGGTGATGTAGGCGCCGCCGTAGGCCTTGCGCAGCACCACGGTCAGGCGCGGCACGGTCGCCTCCGCGAACGCGTGCAGGAGCTTGGCACCGTGGCGGATGACGCCGCCGCGCTCCTGGCGCGTGCCGGGCAGGAAGCCCGGCGTGTCCACGAGCACGATCAGCGGCAGCCCGTACGTGTCGCACGTGCGCACGAAGCGAGCGGCCTTGGTGGCCGAGTCGGCGTCGAGCACGCCGCCGAGCATGCGCGGCTGGTTGGCCACGACGCCGACCGGGCGGCCCTCGATGCGCGCGAACGCGCAGACGATGTTGCGGGCCCAGCGCGGCGCGATCTCGACGTGGCGCCCGGCATCGACGAGCGCGTCCATGACCTCGCGGACGTCGTAGACGCGCCGCTGGTCGCTGGGCACGACCGCGCCCGGGTCCTCGGTCGCGGGCGGTTCGGGGACGCCGGGCTCGGGCAGGCTCCATGCGCTCTGGGGCAGGTAGGCGAGCAGCTCGCGCGCCAGCGCGATGGCGCCGGCGCTGTCCTCGGCCACGCAGTGGCAGACGCCGTTGCGCTCGTGCACGCCGGTGCCGCCGAGCTCGGCCGCGCCGACGTCCTCGCCCATGACCTCGCGCACGATGCCGGGGCCCGTGAGGAACATCGCCGCCTCCCGGGTCATGATCACGAAGTCGGTCAGCGCCGGCGAGTAGGAGCCGCCCCCGGCCGACGTGCCGGTGATGACCGAGATCTGGGGCACGCGCCCCGACAGCGCCGCGTTGGCGCGGAAGATCCGGCCGTAGCCGCCCAGCGCCGAGACGCCCTCCTGCAAGCGCGCGCCGCCGGACTCGATGAAGCCGACGACCGGGGCGCGGGCGCGGCCGGCCAGCTCGAGGATGCGCACGATGGTGTCGGCGTGCAGCGCGCCCAGCGAGCCGCCGGCGAAGCTGGCGTCCTGCGCGTAGGCGAAGACCGGGCGGCCGCCCACGCGGCCGGCGGCGCCGACGACGCCGTCGCCCGGGCGCGCCTTGCTGCCCATGCGCGCCGAGGTGACCTCGGTGCGGATGACCTGCAGCGTGCCCGGGTCACACAGGCGCTCGAGGCGCTCGTGCGGCCCCAGCCGCGGGGCGGGCTCATGGCTCACGGCCGCGGTCACCGGTCAACTCCCAGGCAGAGCACGGCGTTGTGGCCGCCGAAGCCGAACGCGTCCGACAGCGCGTGGACACGCTGCTGGCCGTTGAGCTGCAGCGGCCGCGCCGCACCGGGGACGTAGTCGAGGTCGAGGCCCTCGTCGGGCTGCTCGTGGCCGAGCGTGGGCGGCGCGACCTCGTCGCGCAGCGCCAGCACGGTGGCGATCGCCTCCACGGCGCCGGCGGCGCCGAGCAGGTGGCCGATGGCCGACTTCGTCGACGAGACCGGCACCTCGGCGGCGCGGTCGCCCAGCGCCTTCTTCAGGGCCGCCGTCTCGGCGCGGTCGTTGAGCGGCGTCGAGGTCCCGTGGGCGTTGACGTAGTCGATGTCCTTGGGCTCGAGGTGCGCATCCTCCAACGCGCGCTCGATCGCGATGGCGGCGCCGCGACCCTCGGGCTCGGGCGCCGTGAGGTGGTGGGCGTCGGCGCTGGCGCCGTAGCCGCAGACCTCGGCCAGGATCTTGGCGCCGCGCTCCTCGGCCGCCATCCGCTCCTCGAGCACGAGCACGCCCGCGCCCTCGCCCATCACGAAGCCGTCGCGGCGGGCGTCGAAGGGGCGGCAGATGCCGGAGTTCGAGGTCGCGTCCATGGCTGCGAACGCGGCCGTGGCCAGCGGGGTCAGCGCCGCCTCGGCGCCGCCCGCCAGCGCGGCCGTGGCCTCGCCGGTGGAGATCATGCGGGCGGCCGAGCCGATGGCCTGGGCGCCCGCGGCGCACGCGGAGACCACTCCGTAGGCCTCGCCGTGGAGGCCGTGGCGCATGGCCAGCGCGGCCGCGCCGGCGTTGCCCATCATCAGCGGCACCGCCAGCGGGGACACGTTCTGGCGCCCGCGGTCGCGGAGCACGTCGTGCTGGTCCTCGAGCGACCCGAGGCCGCCGATGCCGGTGCCGATCACGGTCGCGACCTGATCGGCCTCGTATGGCAGGCCGTCGTGCCAGGCCGCGTCGTGGACCGCCTCTTCGCAGGCCGCGATGGCCAGCTGGGTGAAGCGGTCGGCGCGGCGGGCCTCCTTGCGGGACAGGAACGCGGTCGGGTCGAAGTCGTCGCAGCGACCCTGGCCGTCCTCGATCCCGCACTCGCCCGCCGTCCAGCGCTCGTGCAGCGTCGTGGCGCCGGCGCCGAGGGGCGTGACAGCGCCGACGCCGGTGATGACAACGCGACGGGTCATGCGGCGCGGGAGGCCACCAGATCGATGGCGTCCCCGACGGTGCGCATGTCCTTCAGGTCGTCGCCTTCGAGCTTGACGCCGTAGCGGTCCTCGACGATCTGGCCCAGTTCGACCAGGTCGAGCGAGTCGACATCGAGCGCCTCGAAGGTCGCGTCGCGGGTGATCTCCTCCGGCTCGGGGCCGAGCTTGGCCAACTCATCGGTGATGGTCTGCTCGACCTGGTCTGGGGTTGCGGTAGCGGGCATGGTGCTGCCTCCTTGGTTTCGGGGTCGTGGTCTGGGTGTCAGGCGGACATGCCGCCGTCGACGGTCAGGGTCGTCCCGGTCACGTAGCCGGCCTCCTCCGAGGCGAGGAAGCGCACGCAGGCGGCGACCTCGTCGGCGGTGCCAGGGCGCCGCGCGGGGATGCGGGCGCGCAGCTCGTCGCCGGGGACGTCGGCGGTGAGCTCGGTGTCGACCAGGCCGGGCGCGACCGCGTTGCAGGTCACGCCCCGCCGCGCCACCTCGGTGGCGACGGTCCTGGTCAGCCCGATCAACCCCGCCTTGGACGCGGCGTAGTTGGCCTGGCCGGCGTTGGCGCGCGGCCCCACGACCGAGGCGATGTTGATCACTCGGCCGAAGCGGGCGCGCAGCATGGTCGGCAGGGCGCGTCGCGTGGTGCGAAACGCACCCGAGAGGTTGGTGTCGAGCACACGGTCCCACGCCTCGTCGCCGATCTGGGGCGCGAGGCCGTCGGCGCGCACGCCGGCGTTGTTGACCAGCACGAGCACGGGGCCGAGCCGCTCGCCCGCGGCGTCGACGGCACGCTCCGCGCCGGCGGGGTCGCTCACGTCGGAGCGCACGGGCTCGGCGCGGCCGCCGGCGTCGACGATGCCGGCCGCGACTTCGCGGGCCCCTGCCTCGTCGGCGCGGAAGTTGATCGCGACGGGCCAGCCCTCGGCGGCCAGCGCGCGCGCGGTGGCGGCGCCGATGCCGCGGGAGGCTCCGGTCACCAGGGCGGATCCATCTTGGCCGGTAGTGCTCATGCTGCGGTCACTCCTTCCTCGCTCCACTCGACGACGCAGCCACCCCAGGTCAGGCCGGCGCCGAACGCGGCCAGCAGGACGCGGTCGCCGGGGCGCAGCCGCTGCTCGCGGCGCGCCACGTCCAGGGCGAGCGGAATCGAGGCCGCCGACGTGTTGCCGGTGCGCTCGATGACGTCGAGGACGCGGTCGGTATCGAGTTGCAGGCGCTCGCCCACGGCACGGGTGATGCGGGCGTTGGCCTGGTGGTAGGCGAACAGGTCGATGTCGTCGACGGACACGTCGGCCGCAGCGCAGGCCTGGCGCGTCACCTCGGTCAGGCGCGCGACGGCGTGCTTGAAGGTGTCCTGCCCGCGCATGCGGATGCGCTCGTCCTCACGTGGGGCGATGATGAACTCCGCGCCGCCGCCGTCGCAGCGCTGCACCACGGGGCCCACGCCGCCCGGCCCCTCGCCGGCGGCCAGCACGGCCGCGCCCGCGCCGTCGCCGAACAGGGCGGCGGTGCGCTTGTCGGTGGGGTCGAGGTGGCGGGTGAGCACGTCGGCGCCGATGACGAGCACGTAGTCGGCGCGGCCGGCCTCGATCTGCGCGGCGGCGGTGGCGAGCGCGCTCACGAAGGCGGTGCAGGCGGCGCCGACGTCCATCGCGCCGGCGTTGTGCGCGCCGAGCGCGTGGGCGACGATGGGCGCCGCGTTGGGGGTGAGCTCGTCCTGCGAGGTGGTACCCACAAGGACGAGGTCGAGCCACTCGGCGGCCAGGCCGGCGCGCTCGAGCGCCGAGGCGCCGGCCGCGGCGGCCAGGTCGGTCAGGCGCTCGTCGGGCGTGACGGCGCGCCGCTCGCGGATGCCGGTGCGGGCGACGATCCAGTCCTCGGTGACGCCTGCGCGCTCGGCGATGGGCGCGTTGGGCACGACCCGCTCGGGTAGCGTCGAGGCGACCGAGCGGACGGCGGCGTGGCGGGCGGTGTCAGGCATGGTCGGCCTCCGGCTTGGCCGCGAAGGCCTCGACGTCGTCGAGCGTGCGGCGCACGAGCCCGGTCACGACCCTGCCGGGACCGGTCTCGGCGAAGCGGCGCACGCCGGCGTCGCGCAGGGCGAGCAGCGTCTCGCGCCAGCGCACGCCGTGGGTCAGGGCGAGCGCGAGCTCGGCCCGGACGTCGTCGAACGGCTTGGCGGTGATGGACGAGAAGACCGGGAAGCGCGGGCGCTTGACGCTCACGCGGTCCAGGGCGGCGCGCAGGCGCGGCACGGCCGGCTCCATCGTGGGCGAGTGGAAGCCGCCCTTGACCGGCAGGCGCATGGCCTTCAGGCCTGCGTGGTCGGCCGCCTCGGTGGCGGCGTCCAGCGCGTCGGCCGGGCCCGAGAGCACGACCTGGCCGGGGGCGTTGTCGTTGGCGACGGTGAGGCCGAGCTCGGCGGCGATGGACTCGGCATCGCCGGGCTTGCCCTTGAGCATCGCGAGCATCCCGGCGGGCGGGCCCTCGCAGGCGGCGGCGTCCATGAGCTCGCCCCGCAGGGCCACGAGCTCGAGCGCGTCGGTTTCGTCCAGCGCGCCCGCGATGGCAAGCGCGCCGAACTCGCCGAGCGAGTGGCCGGCGGCGGCGTCGGGCTGCAGGTCGAGCGTGCCGTAGCCGGCGACGCTGGCGCAGAACAGGGCGGGCTGCTGGAAGCGGGTGCCGTCCTCGACGCGGGCAAACGGGTCCTCGCCGACGATCTCGGCAGCGCGCGCCACGAGGTCGGGGCGCAGGCGTGCGGCGCTGTCGCGCATGTCGTCGGTCTGGCTCCCCTGGCCGGGGAAGAGCACGGCGGTGCGGTCTTTCGCGGGCATGGCCTTCCCGCTTCCCAGCTGCGTCCCGGGCTCAATCGTCCCGGCGGCCCCAACCCCCCGACCGGGGGGGCAAGCCGCTCCGGCCGGGGGGGATCGGTCAGGCTTGCGGCGATGCCGCACCCGTTTCTGGATACTCCCGGCCCGCTGGCGTTTGCCCATCGCGGCGGCGCCGAGGAGGCCCCCGAGAACACGCTGCCCGCGTTCACGGCCGCGGTACGGCTGGGGTACCGCTATCTCGAAACCGACGTCCACTTGACCCGCGACCGCGTGCTCATGGCCTTCCACGACCCGCGCCTGGATCGCGTGACCGACCGGGCCGGCGCCATCGCGGAGCTCGACGTGGCCGAGGTCGAGGCGGCCGACGCCGGACACGCGTGGTCGCCGGACGGCGGGCGCACGTTCCCGTTCCGCGATACCGGCGTGCGGGTGCCTCGGCTGGAGGCGCTGCTGGACCAGTTCCCGGACGCGCGCGTGAACATCGACCCCAAGGCCGACGCGTCGGTGGGCGCCCTGGCGGAGCTGGTCGACGCGCGCGGGGACTGGGACCGACTCTGCTTCGGCGCCTTCTCGGACCGGCGTCTGGCGCGCATCCGCGCGCTCAGCCGCGGGCGCGCGTGCACGTCGATGGGCCCGCTGGCGGTCGCGGTGGCGCGCATCGCGGGATGGGGCAGCATGGTGCCGCGCCAAGGCGCCGACTGCATCCAGGTCCCGGTGCGGCAGGGCCCGGTGCCGCTGGTCACGGCGGGCTGGGTGCGGGCGGCCCACCGCGCGGGCCTGCGCGTGCACGTGTGGACGATCGACGCCGAGCGCGCGATGCACGACCTCCTCGACCTCGGCGTGGACGGGCTCATGACCGACCGACCGAGCGCGCTGCGCTCGGTCTTCCTGCAGCGCGGGCTGGCCTGGCCGTCCTCCTCCTAGACGAGCAGGCCGCGACGCTGGGCCTGCTGGACCGCCTCCGCGCGGTTGCGCACGCCGAGCTTGCGGTACAGGGCGCTGCTGTGCTCCTTGACGGTGTGCGGCGAGAGGAACAGGCGGTCGCCGATCTGCCGGTTGGTGGCGCCTTCGGCGATGAGGTCGAGCACCTCGCGCTCGCGCGGCGAGAGCCCGAGCGGCGCGGGCTCGCTGCCGGGCGTGAACACCGTCATGCCCAGTGCGACCATGCGCACCGCCTTGACGACGTCGGCGGCGTCGAGGTCCTTGGACACGAAGCCGGCGGCGCCGGCGCGGCGCGCGGTCTGGTCGGAGACCTGGCCCGCGCCCGAGATCAGCAGCACGCTGGTGTCGGGCGAGGCCTCGAGCACGCTCGCGCAGATGTCGATCCCGGACTGGTCGCCGGTGAACAGGTCGACGAGCGCGACGTCGGGACGGTGGCGGCGGGCCAGGCCCACGGCGGCCTCGCCATCGCGGGCGCTGAAGCAGCGCTCGACCCAGGGCTGCTCGGAGAGCAAGAGCCGGAAGCCCCAGTGCACGACGTCGTGGTCGTCGACCACGAGGATGCGCAGGCTCTCGCTCACGTCTCCTCCCGCAGGGGCGCGGAGAACCGCAGCTCCCAGCCGTCGGGGGCGACCGGCCCGGCGTCCACCTGACCGCCGTGGGCGATCGCCTCGAGGGCGACCAGGCGCAGGCCCAGGCCCGTGTCGGGCCGCGACCGGCGCGGCGCGACGCCGTCGTTGCGGACGGTGAGGACGAGCTCGTCGTCCTCGCCGGCCACCTTCGCGGCGATCGCGGTGGGGTGGGCGTGCTTGGTGGCGTTGCGCAGGGCCTCGGCCAGCACGGCGCGGGCCAGGCGCTCGAGCGGGCGCGGGATGGAGAGCCCGGGCTGCCAGTCGTACCCGAACGCGTGCTGGCCGCCGTTGGCAGCGCGCTCGAGGGCCTGGCGCAGCGAGCCGTCCACGCGCGGGCGCTCCATCTCCAGCGGCCGGCGCAGCGCCGAGCGCAGCTCGGTCAGGGCGGCGTGCAGCTCGTCGCGGCAGCGCTTGCGCGCGGAGCCCGAGAGCGCCCCGTCGGCGCCGAGCACGAGCGAGACGCCGAACAGCCGCTGGATCACGCGGTCGTGGATCTCGCGCGCGAAGTCGAGCCGGTCCGACAGGCGGCGGGCGTGCTCCTGCTCGCGGGTCACGAGCCAGGCGCTGGACGCCAGCGCCGCCGTCTTGCCCAGCGTCCACATGGCGTGGCGCTCCTCGTCGGTAAGGTCGAAGTGGCCGCCGCCGCGATCGGCGAACAGGACGCCGAGCCAGCGCCCGCCGGCGGCCAGCGGCGTGCAGGTGACCGTGGCGACGCCGAACAGGCGTGCGTAGGCGGCGGTGATCTCGTCCTCGATGCCCTCGTCGACCACGACGACGCTGTCCTCGGCCAGGGCGCGCCGAGCCATGGGCGCGTCGTCGAGGGTGACGTCGAGCTCGCCCAAGCGGGCGCGATCGAGCCCGTGCGCGCCGACGAGCTCGACCCGCTGGTCGGCCGGGTCGTACAGGAACAGCACCGCCCGCTGCATCGCGGTCAGCTTGCAGACCGCCTCGCAGAGCCGGTCGTGGAAAGCGTTGGAGGGCGGCCCCTCCCTGTCGGCGTCGACCTCGGAGAGCATCCCGACGAAG
This sequence comes from Solirubrobacteraceae bacterium, assembly GCA_036270095.1. GTDB lineage: Bacteria > Actinomycetota > Thermoleophilia > Solirubrobacterales > Solirubrobacteraceae > DATBDE01. The sequence goes on from DATBDE010000147.1 coordinate 18,205, forward strand.
ACGTCGAAGAGGTCCCCGCGCGCAGAGGAGGCCGTCCTCTCCTCCGTGACAGCCATCTCTCTATGGTTCCCGAGTGGCGCCGGGCTGACACCGCTATCGGCTCGCCGAGGGCGCGCGGCAGCAGGATTGCCCCCACGAGTGCGGTGACGACGGAGGCCGCCGCGCCGAGGGCGAAGGCGGTCCCGAAGCCTTCGCCGGCCGCGATCGTGCTCAACATTGCGAGGCCCAAGGCACCGCCGATCTGGCGGGTGGTGTTGAGCAGGCCGCTGGCCAGGCCGCCCTGCTCGGGCGGCAGGCCGGAGGTCGCCGCCACGGTGATGGGCGCGAACATCAGCCCGCCGCCGCCCATGGAGACCGATGCGGCGGCGATGACCCAGCCGACGGGGGCATCGGCGGCCAGCGCGCTCACCGCCGCGAGCCCGGCTGCGGCGACTACGCCGCCGGCGCCGAACAGCGCCCGTGCGTCGGTGTGCCCGACCAGCTTGAAGCTGAGCTGCGAGCCGGCCACGACGCCCAGCGTGAGGGGCAGGAAGAGCAGCCCCGTCTGCAGCGGCGTGTACCCGCGCACGCCCTGGAGCTCGAGCGTGAGGAAGAACCACGTCGCCATGACCGGCACGAAGCTCAGGAGGCTGAGCACGTTCCCCGCGGTCAGCGCGCGCGAGCGGAACACGGCGAAGGGCACGAGCGGCGCCGGGGCGATGCTGGTCTCGATCAGCGTGAAGGCGGCGAGCAGGACGGCGGCGGCGACGAGCCCGCCGACGACCTCGGGGGAGGCCCACCCGTCGGGGGAGCGGGTCAGCGCCCAGACCAGGGCGGTGAGGCCCGCCGTCACGGCGACGGCGCCGGCGACGTCTAGGCGGCTGCCGGTGGGCGCGGCGCGATCGCGCGGGAGGCGCAGCGCGGCCAGCCCGAGCAGGGCCGCGCCGACGGGCACGTTGACGAAGAAGATCGCCCGCCACGAGATGGCGCCGACCAGCAGGCCGCCGAGCAGCGCGCCGATCGCGCCGCCGCCGATGGCCACACCGGTCCAGAGCGACAGCGCACGGTTCCGCTCGTCGGGCGCCCTGTACGTGGACGTGAGCATGCTCAGCGTGGCCGGCGAGAGCACGCCCGCGCTCAGGCCCTGGACGATGCGGGCCGCGACCAGCGTCCCCTGCGCGTCGGCGAGCCCGCAGGCGAGGCTGGAGAGCGTGAACACGCCCAGCGCGGACAGGAAGACGCGGCGCCCGCCGAACAGGTCGGCAGCCCGCCCGCCGAGCAGGAGGAAGCCGGCGAAGGTCAGCCCGTAGCCGTTGACGACCCACTGCAGCGATCCCTGGTCGAAGCCGAGGTCGGCGCGGATGGCGGGGAGGCCCACATTCACGATCGAGAGGTCGAGCGTGAGCATGAACTCGGCCACGGCCAGCAGTCCGAGCACCGCCGGGTGCCTGAGGCGGCGGGTCATCGTGGATCACCGGCCAGGGGCCAGACGCCCGAAGACAGCAGGGCCGCGACGCGGACGAGCCGCCGGCCCTGCTCGGACGCGGCCGCCAGCACCTCGGGCCCGGGCGCCCCGTCGCCGGAGGCGTGCGCGGTGCCGTACGGGTTGCCGCCGGCCTCCGCGAACGCGGTCACCGGCTTGTCGGCCAGCTCGCCCGCCGCCCACAGCGGCGCTGTCGTGTCGAGGAACTGCTTCAGCTGCGCCGACACATTGCCGTAGCGCGCCGGGGTGCCGAACGCGAAGGCGTCGGCCCAGCGCAGGTCGTCGTGCGTGGCCTCGGGGATGCCGGCGGTCGCGTCCGCGTGCGCGCGCCAGGCCGGGTTGGCCTCGATCGCCTCCTGCGGGGCGAGCTCGGCGACGCGGCGGAGGCGCACTTCGGCGCCGGCCTCCTCCGCGCCGTCGGCCAGCGCCTCGGCGAGAGCGTGGACGTTGCCGGTCGAGGAGTAGTGGATCAGCGCCACCCTGGTCATCGGGGGCCTCCTTCTGAAGTAGACATCGTGTGTACTTATTCCACACTACACACCGTGTAAACTTCGTATGCGATGCCCGCGAGCCCGATCGCCATTCCCACCAACGCGCGCAGCCGCCGCACGCGCGCCGCCCTCCTCGACGCTGCGCACCACATCCTCGAGGACGTCGGCTTCGAGGCCCTGACGATGGGCGCGGTGGCCGACCGGGCAGGGGTCACCCGGCGCGCTGTCTACCTGCATTTCGCCAACCGCGCCGAGCTCGTCGGCGCGCTGTTCGACCACATCGCGGCGGCGGAGGGTCTGGACGCCTCGCTGGCGCAAGTGTGGGACGCGCCCGACGCGGCGGCCGCCCTCGATGCGTGGGCGCAGCACCTGGCGCGCTACCACCCGCGCCTGATCGAGGTCGACCGTGCGCTGCAGCGCACGTGGCGTCAGGACCCCGACGCCGGCGCGCACCGCAAGCGCGTAGCGGCCGAGCAGCTCGCCAACTGCCGGCGCCTGGCACGGGGCCTGGACGACGAGCGCCGCCTCGCCCTGGGCTGGACTGCCGTGAGCGCGGCGGACATGCTCTACGCGCTCATCAGCTCCGACGTGATCGAGCGCGTGCTCGTCGACCGCGGCTGGTCGCGCCGACGGCTGGCCGATCAGCTCGCGCTGCTGTTCCGGTCGACGTTCGTGGCCTGAGCCGGGGGCGACGCGCTCGCCGCCCCCGACCCGGGCTCAGTGCCCGGCTTTCCGGCTCAGGCCTCGGAGAGGCCTGCGACCTGCGACGTCAGGTCGGCGCCGGTGGACTTGACCGTCGCGTCGCCGCTGACCTGCAGGCAGTAGACGGCCACGTCGTAGTTGCCGGCCTCCACGGCCTTGCCGCCGGTCAGCGCGAGCTGGCCGGTCTCCTGGGCGCGGCCCGAGAGCGTGGCGGTGGTCGGGCGACCGAACGGCTCGTACTGGCCGGTCATGTCACGACCCTCTTGCCCGGGACGGCTCGGTGGCGAGCGTGACGTCGGTGAAGACGCTGGCGCGGGCCGACGGCACCGAGGCGTTGGTGCCGTTCGTCCCGTTGGTGCCGTTGGTCCCGTTGGTCCCGTTCGTGCCGCTGTTCCGTCGTGGCCGTTCGTCCCGGCCGGGCCCTGCGACCCGGTCGCGCCGGCGACGGTCAGCGCCCGGCGGGCAAGCCGCTTGGCCGACCGCGCCGTACGCAGCGCGCTCTTCGCGGTCTTCAGGGGCGTGGCCGCTGCGACGGCCTTGTGCTGGGCGGCGGCGGCCGGCAGCGCGATGGCGGTCGCGCTCAGGGCCCCGCAGACGAGCACGGCAAGGACCGCACCAGGTACTAGAGCGCCAGCAGGCCGTCGATGATCGGACGGGCGTCGTCGGGCCCGGTCACGTCGAGCCGCAGCGCGCCGTCGTCGGCGCCCAGATCGAAGGCGAGGAACGCGCAGCACGCGCCTTCGGCGGCGATGAGCGCACGGGCGCGCTCGGCGATCCCTGGTGCGTCGCGCAGGCGCACGCGCGCGCCGTGCGGCAGGCGCTCGCGCTTGAGCGCCGCGTCGCGCAGCAGATCCTCCCACGCGTCGCGCCGGTCGGCCATGTGGGCGGCGCCCAGCGTGCAGGCGATGGGCAGCTCTTCCACCCTTCCGAGGGTACGCCTACTCGTCCGGCCAGCGCCCGTGGCGGTCGAAGTATTCGCGCGCGGCCTCCTCGGCGCGGCGGTCCTCCTCGCCCGAGCCGTGGGCCAGGACCCAGATCAGCCAGCCGACGACGGCAAAGCAGCCGACGACGGTGAACACGGTGAAGACGGTGGTGAACATCCACCACCAGTTTGTCGCGCTTCCGACACAACCAGCGCCACGACGGCGCACGTCGCACCAGCCCGCGTACCAGAAACTGGGGACATGCGACGCTCCCTCATCACCACGATCCTCACCGCGCTTCTCGCGCTGATCCTCGTCTCCGCGGCCAACGCCGCCGTCCCCAACGGCCAGCAGAACTTCCTCAACCTGGACGCCGGCCTCCAGCCCCGGACGACGTGGCTCTCCAACCAGGCCTTCCGCCTGAAGAGCATCTACAACAACTCGCTCCTGGGCTACGGCCACCGGACGTTCGGGGTCGACCTCCAGTGGGGCGACCACGGCGACTGGACCGCCAGCCTGCCCGCCCACGGCGGCACGCGGGCGATCACCCAGGCCGACCACGTGGCGCTCTACAACTCGATGGCCCACAAGTACCTGGGCTACGGCCACGAGAACTTCGGCGTCGACCTGCAGTGGTACGACACGCCGCGGTTCGAGTGGCAGCTCGCGGGCACCGGCGCCAACCGGGGCCTGTACAACACCGCCATCCACGACTACCTCCAGTACGGGGACGAGACGTGGGGCATCAACCTGGTCTGGAACTTCCACGAGGTCGGCCAGGACTACGTCGAGCCGCCGGATTACCAGCCGGCGCCGCCCGGCCCCCAGGTCGCCTACATGACGCTGCAGCAGGCGCTCAACCCGAGCGCGATGCACGAGCGCTACACCGGCCGCCTGGCCTACCAGACCTACCACCAGGCGGTGGTGGACCAGATCCAGAACACGTCCCAGTACCCGATCTCGTTCGTGGGCTGGGAGTACCCCGCGCCGAACCACTGCCACGGACCGGTTCTGCAGCAGGGGCAGATCCTGTCCGGGCAGCAGCTCAACGCCATGACCCGCGACCAGCAGGGCCCGCGCCCCTACTACGACATCAAGTCGTGCGGCGCGGTCGGTGGCGGGAACGGCTCAGCGCCGCTCGTGCGGGTCACCTACCACTACGTCAGCTAGCTCCGCCGGGCGCGGCCGGCCGGGGGCTCACGCCCTCGGCCGGTCGTAGACGGAGGCCAGGCGCGCGAGGGTCAGCGCGCCGAGCAGCAGTCCGAAGTCGCGCAGGGCGACGTCGTAGTAGCCGGAGTAGGACAGCAGGTTGATGATGATCCCGGCCAACCAGGCCGCAACCACGTAGGCGCCCCAGCGCGGCTTGATGGCCACGAAGAGCCCGGCCACGATCTCGACCGCGCCCACGAAGTACATGAACTGCTGGGCGTTGCCGGGCGCGATGTCGTTGATCCACGGCGCCAGGTAGTTGGGCCAGTGGACGAGCACGTTGAAGAACTTGTCCAGGCCGAACGCGATCGGCGCGACGGTGAACGCGATCCGCAGCAGGGCGAAGGCCTGGTAGCGGGGGTCGCGCCAGTCGTGCCCGGCGACGAGCGGGGCCGGTACGGGTGCTGCGGTTGTCCCTGCCTGCGGGACGGTCGTGGACGCCATCGGATCCCTCCTTGGTCGGGGTTACGCGTCTGCTCGGGTTGGCGTCGACGCGGCGCCGGCTCTTACGTCGTCGAGCGCCGCGTCGGTATCGGCGAGGCGACCCTCGTCGACCTCGACCCGGTCGCGGATGAGCGCGCGGATGGGCTCGACGACGTCCCACACGTTCACGTTCATGCCCGCGACCACGCGCCCGTCGCGCAGCCAGAAGGCGATGAACTCGCGGCTGGCCGGGTCGCCGCGGAACACCACGCGGTCGCCGGGCGCGTGCAGGCCCGTGTACTCCATCCCGACGTCGTACTGGTCGGAGAAGAAGTACGGGATGCGGTCGTAGGGCTCCTGGCCGCCGAGCATGCTGCGCGCCGCCGCCGGGCCCTGGTGGAGCGCGTTGGACCAGTGCTCGACGCGCACGCGCTGGCCGTAGAACGGGTGGTGCGCGTGGGCCACGTCGCCGGCGGCGAAGACGCCTGGCGCGCTGGCCTGCAGGCGCGCGTCGACGAGCACGCCGTTCTTGACCGCGAGGCCGGCGCGGGCGGCCAGCTCCGTGCGCGGGTGCACGCCGACGCCGACCACGACGAGGTCGCAGGCAAGCTCGTGGCCGTTGCTGGTGCGCACGCGCTCGACGCGCCCGATGCCCTTGAACGCCTCCACGCCGGTCCCCAGGCGCAGCTGCACGCCGTGCTCGGCGTGGAGGTCGCGGTAGATGGCGCCCACGCGGGAGCCGAGCACGTGCTCGAGCGGCACCGCCTCGTGCCCGACCATGGTCACGTCGACGCCGAGCTCGCGCGCCGAGGCGGCCACCTCGGCGCCGATCCACCCCGACCCGACCACGACCAGCGACGACGCGCTGCCCAGGCGCTCGCGCAGCGCGTCGCTGTCCTGCACGCTGCGCAGGGTGAGCACGCCGTCGAGGTCGCTCCCGGAGACGGGGATGGAGTTGGGTCGGGCGCCGGTGGTCAGCAGCAGCCGGTCGTAGGCCATGCGCTCGCCGTCGTCGAGCTCGAGCTCCTTGACGCCGGGGTCGAGCGTCACGACGCTGCGGGCGAGTTGGAGGTCGACCTCGTGGTCGCCGTACCAGCCCTCCTCGTGCACGTAGACGTTGTCGCGTCCCGCCTCGCCGCGCAGGTACTCCTTGGAGAGCGGCGGGCGCTCGTAGGGCCGGTCGGGCTCGGCCCCGATGAGCACGATGCGGCCGTCGAAGCCTTCCTCGCGCAGGGTCTCCGCCGCCTTGGCACCCGCGAGGCTGGCGCCGACGATCACGAACGTCCGGTCTTTGGTCATGCCGGGTTGGCGACCGGCGGCGGCAATTCCTTACGTAAGGAACGAAGCGCTACGGTCGCAAACGACGCATGACCTCGACCTCGCACGTAACCGTGGACTGGCGCTGGCGCCAGCTGGTGCACGCGGGGTTCCCTCCCGAGCTGGCCGACGCGCTGGCCCGCGATCCCAGCGCCGACCTGCACGCGCTGCTCGAGCTGACCGACCGCGGCTGCCCGCCGGGCCTCGCGGTGCGCATCCTCGCTCCCCTGGACGGGGCCGCATGAGCGAGGCCGTCGGGGTGATCCGCACGCCGCCGGCCGCCGAGCGCGACTGGGTGGAGGCGCTCTCCACGCCCGGGCGCGCGCGCGACGACGCGGTGGAGCGCCTGCACGCGCTGCTCCTGCGCGCCTCACGCTTCGAGGTCGCCCGCCGCCGCCGCGCGCTCGGCTACGTGCGGGACAACCTCGACGACCTCGCCACCCAGGCCGCGGACGACGCGCTGATGGCGATCATGGCCAAGCTCGACACGTACCGGGGCGACAGCCGCTTCACCACCTGGGCGTACAAGTTCGCGGTGCTCGAGGCGGGCACGAAGGTGCGCCGGCGCGCGTGGCAGGAGCGCGAGATGCCCCTCGAGGAGGAGGGCTGGTCCCGCCTGCCCGACCGGCGGGCGGCGCCGGCCGGCGACCTCGAGACGGCCGAGCTGCTCGGCGCGGTGCGCGACGCCATCGCCGACGCGCTGACCCCGCACCAGCGCACGGTCCTGGTCGCGGTGACCCTCAACGACGTGCCCATCGACGTGCTCGCCGAGCGGCTGGCGACGACTCGCGGCGCCCTCTACAAGACCCTCCACGACGCCCGCAAGAGCCTGCGCGCCCGGCTTGCCGAGCAGGGGCTCGAAGGAGCGACGGCATGAGCGACAACCCCCTCCTCGACAAGCTGCTCGGTCCGGACGGGCCCGAGCTGACGTGCGACGAGTGCTTCGAGCACCTCGACCGCTACGTCGAGCTCCAGCACACCGGCCGCGACGCCGACGCCGCGATCCCGGGGATGCGCGCCCACCTGCGCGGCTGCCCGGCCTGCGCCGAGGACCACGAGAGTCTCAGCGCCCTGCTAGCCGCGGACGCGTGAGCGCGGCAAGCTCGCCGGCGTAGGCGAAAGCCGGGTCAGCGCACGATCCGGAAGCCCAGCGGCCGCGCAGTCGTGCGCTGCCCCGCGGCGTTGGTGGCGGTGATGCGCACCGTCCAACGGCCCGGCCGGAGCGTCCGGCGGCGCGAGACGCGCCCCGCGAACGCGACCGTGTTGGTGCCCTGGTGGCCGCGCAGCGTCAGCGTCCCGCCGCGCGCGCGGCGCCCCGTGCCGCTGAAGCGCAGCGCCACGGTCGCGGCCTCGTCGAGCGTGAACGAGAACGACGTGCCCACCGGGTGCCGCGGGCTGCGCGCGATGCTCGCGAGCTTGCGGCCGGCCCGCCACACGCGGGCGGACTGCTTGACCCGGGTCAGCGCCGGTGCGGTGGCGGTGGCCGAAGAGCTCGGCGGCGTCACAGAGGGCGTCGTCGACGGTGCTGCGCTCGGGCCCCCACCGCCTCCGCTAGGCGACCCGCCGCTCTGGGCGGCCGGCGCCGGAGCCGGGCCGAACACGTAGACCTGGCCCTGTGCCTCGTTGGCCCCGACCTTGTGCAGCGGCGCGCTGGCCACCGACGTGTCGCCGGCCATGGCCACCGCGTCGGCGAACCCGTCGCCGGCCGCGCCGTCGGGAGCGGTCAGCTCCTGGGTCTCGGTGGTGTTCCGCCACACCAGCCCGGGACGCGTGAACACGTAGGCCGCGCCCTGGCCGACGTTGCTGCCCACCTGGTGCAACAACGACCCCACGAGGACGGTGTTGCCCGCGACGGCGAGCTGCGCGCCGAACCGGTCGTCGTTGACGCCGTCGGACGCCGTGAGCTCGGCGGTCTGGGTCTCCTGCAGGCCGAAGAACGTCGGGTTGGCGAACACGTAGGCCGCGCCCTGCATGGACAGCCCCACCTGATGGTGCACCGAGCCCACGGCGATCGTCGGTCCGTCGATCCCGACCGCGAAGCCGAACAGGTCGCCGGCGCCGCCGTCGGAGGGCTCGAGCTCGGAGCTCTGCATCATGTCCTTCCAGCCGCCGGCGGGCTTGAAGTAGACATAGGCCGCGCCCTCGTCCTGGTTCGTACCGACGTCGTGCATGTCGGCGCCGAGCACGATGGTGTCGCCCGAGATGCCCACGCCGTTGCCGAGGCCGAGGGCGTCCTGCGCGCCGCCGTCGGACGCCGTCAGCTCGGCGGTCTGCGTCGCGTCCTTCCAGCCGCCCGCGGGCTTGACGAACACGTAGCCCGCGCCCTGCTGGAAATGCGTGCCCACGGTCTTGCCGGCGCCGAGACGACCACGGTGTCGCCCGAGATGCCGACGTTGGAACCGAACGAGTTGCTCTCCGCACCGTCGGCGGCTGTCAGCTCAGCGGTCTGGTTGGCGTCGTGCCAGGCGCCCGGGGGCTTGACGAAGACGTAGGCTGCGCCCTGCTCGGCGTTGGTGCCGATCTTGTGCTCGGACGCGCCGGCGACGATGGTGTCGCCGGAGATCGCGACCGCGCTCAGGCCGTCGCCCGCCGCGCCGTCCGACGCGGTGAGGATCGCCGTCTGGGTGGCGTCGACCCACCCTGTGGCCGGCTTCGAGAACACGTAGACGGCTCCCTGGTCCTTGTTGGCGCTGACGTCGTCGAAGCCGGCGCCCACCGCGATGGTGTCGTCCGAGACGGCCAGCCCGGTGCCGAGCCCGTCGCCGGCCACGCCATCCGCGGCGGTCAGCCGCGCCTGCGTCACGAACGGGTCGACGCGGACTGGGTAGGCCGCGTTGCGGTCGTCGACGCGGATCTGCAGCCGGCCGCCGCGCACGTCCAGGCGCGCGGGCAGCGTGCGCCCGCGGGCGTCGGTGGCCGAGAGCGAGCCGTAGCGCAGCGCGGCGCCCTTGCCCGCAAGCGTCACTCCGGCGCCGGTGCGGCGCGCGTGCAGGTCGCCCGACACGCCGAGCGACAGCGTCAGCGGGCCATGCTCCCCGGCCGGACGCGCCGGCAGGTCGAAGCCCTGCTCGAGCCCGAGCGGGCCGTTGGCCCACCACTCACGCACGCCGGCATGGGCATAGTCGACCCGGTTGGCGCGCACGCGCGGCGCCACGCTGTCCACGGGCCGCAGCGCGGCGCCGTGGCCGAAGGCGGCCAGGCGCAGGCGGGCGCTGGCCGCGCCGGAGGCGATGGTCACGCCGCCGGGCGCGAACGTCGCGCCCAGGCGCTGCACGCGGTTGCGCGCGCGCAGGCCGGCGATGCGGTAGGCGGACTGGTGGCGGCCGAGCGCGGCCGACACCGGCCCACGGGCGGTCAGCGGTAGCGTCGCGCCGCCGGGGCGGGCGGCCGTGGCCCGGCCGGGGACGGTCGCGCCGGCCCAGGCGGCCACGAGGGCGACGCCCACGACGAGCGCGGCGATGAGCGATGCGATGCCGGCCCCGCCGCGCCCTGCCCGCGCGACCGGTGCCTCGAAGTAGTCGGGATGGGTGAGAGAGGGGAGCACGGTGAGCTGATACGCCCCCGCCCGCGGCCACGTTGAGTGACGCTGCTCACGCCCGCCCTACGCTCAACGGCGTGGCCGAGATCGTCGCGAACCCCGAGAAGGCCACCCTCTACGTGTGCCATGTCGACGAGGGTGGCCCACCCATGCACGCCTGCCGCGTCGTCCAGGCCGAGCTGCACGACGCCGGCGTGGACTTCGACAAGGTCGTCTACGCTCGCAACCGCCCGTTCGGCTGGTTCACCACCGGCCGTCGCCCCGAGCTCAACGCCGCCAGCGGCCAGGAGAAGCTGCCCACGCTCCAGCTCCCCGATGGGACCTGGGTCAACGGCAGCAAGGCGATCCGCGACTGGGCGCGGAGCCGGCACTAGACGCCGGACTCGGCCTCCAGCTTCCCGGCCTTGATGGCGTCGACGAACGCGCTGTGGTCGCGCTCGTTCTGGTCGGCGTAGGCGGCGGCGAAGGGCACCAGAGCGCGGTCGAACCGATCGCTCTTGCCCAGGTACGCGGCGATGGCCACGCCGTCGCCCGAGCGGGCGTGGGCGCGGGCCAGCGTCCAGCCGCATAGCCCGCCGTAGATCTCCAGCTCCTCGCGGCCCATGGTCTCGATGTCGGCCGACTGCTTCCAGTCCCAGAGCTGGCGGACGTAGAAGTCCCGCACCTGGCCGTCGAGCCCCTCCTCGTTGCGGATCCACCCGAGCATGAGGTCGCTCGCGCCCTGGGTCAGCCGCTGGCCCTCGACCACCCGCCGGCCGTGGTTCTCGAACTCGCTCGGGGGCAGGAACCGCTCGAGCACCGAGGGCTGCGCCTCCTTGACCTGCAGGAGCAGCGGGTCCCCTTCGTCGCGGCCGACGAGCAGGACCACCCAGGCCCGGGTGCCCACGCTGCCGACGCCGACGACCTTGCGCGCGAGGTCGATGAACTCGTAGCGCGCGAGCAGCTGGCGAACCTCGTCGCGCAGCGTCTCCGCGTAGCGGGCGATGAGCTCCTGGAGCCCCTGCATGAGATCGTCGGCCTCGGCGTCGGGCACGAGCTCGTGCACCGGCACCAGCAGCGGCGGCGCGCTGTCGAAGCGGCGGCGGCCGTCCTCGACCTTCGTGAGCTTGCGCAAGGCGCGCAGGCTGTTCTTCCTGCGCGCCTTCTGGGCGTTGCGCTCGAGCTGCTCGACGATGTCCTCGCGCCCGATCCGGCCCGCGAGCGCGACGACCCGCTCGCGGTCCATGCGGGCGTAGAAGACGTCGAGATTGCTCATGCCCGCGAAGTCGTTGATGGCCTGCCGGTAGGCGCCGACGCTCTCGCGCCCGATCCGCTCGCGCTCCTTGCGGTTAATCCCCCGCTCGCGCGCCGCGATCTCCAGGCTCGCAACCAGGCGCTTGACGTCCCACTCCCACGGCCCGGGCAGGGTCTCGTCGAAGTCGTTGATGTCGAAGACGAGGTGGCGGTCAGGGGCGGCGAAGCCGCCGAAGTTCGACAGGTGGGCATCGCCGCAGGCCTGCACGTTCAGGCCGGTGCGCGGTGTCGCGGCGAGGTCGCTGGCCATGACGTAGGCCGCGCCGCGGAAGAACGCAAACGCCGACGAGGCCATGCGCCCGTTGCGGATGGGCACGAGCTCGGGGACCCGCGTCTGCGCCTGCTCGTCGAGCAGCGCGACCGGCTCGGGCCGATGGGGGTGCGGCCCCCAGTCGGCGTGGGCCGAGCGCGGGACCTCGCTGCGCGCTGCGCGCCCGCGCGCGTGGCGCTCTGACACGGTGAGGCGGAAAGCGTTGACGCTCGACATGTCGAAGATTGTCCCCCCGCACCGACGACCCTAGGACACCGCCCACCTCCGAGCAAAGGAGCGAACACCCATGAAGTACATGCTGCTCATCTACCAGAACCCGGCCAACTGGCAGGAGCTGCCGGACGGCGAGCGCGACGCGATCATGAGCGACGCGGGAGCGATCGTGGAGGAGCTCACGGCGTCGGGCGAGTTGATCGGCGGCGAGGGCCTGGCCGACTCGTCGCTGGCCAAGACCGTGCGCGTGCGCGACGGCGTCCCCGCGGTCACCGACGGGCCGTTCGTCGAGGCCAAGGAGCACCTCGCCGGCTACTGCCTGTTCGAGTGCGAGACACCCGAGCGCGCGATCGAGATCGCGGTGCGCTGGCCCGACGCCCGCCACTGGGCGGTCGAGCTCCGCCCGCTCATGACCGCGTCAGGCGAGGACATGTGAGGACCGAGGCCCGCCACGAGGACCTGCTGCGGGCGCTGGCGCCGCAGGTCCTCGGCGCGCTCGTGCACCGTTACGGGCACTTCGACGCGTGTGAGGACGCGGTGCAGGAGGCGCTGCTCGCGGCCGCCACGCAGTGGCCGCGCGAGGGCGTGCCCGACCATCCGCGGGCCTGGCTCGTCACCGTGGCGAGGCGCCGCCTCACCGACGAGCTGCGGGCCGGGCGGGCGCGCCGGCGCCGCGAGGACGCGGTTGCGGCCGAGCCGCCGCCCGCGCCCGTCGCCGACGCCGACGACACGCTGGCCCTGCTCGTCCTCTGCTGCCACCCCGCCCTCTCCCCCGCGTCGCAGATCGCGCTCACCCTGCGCGCCGTCGGCGGCCTGACCACCGGCGAGATCGCGCGCGCCTTCCTCGTCCCCGAGGCGACCATGGGCCAGCGCATCAGCCGCGCCAAGCAGACCATCAAGGCCGCCGGCGGCACGTTCGCCCTGCCGCCCGAGCGCGAGCTCGCCGACCGCCTGCGGGTCGTGCTGCACGTGCTCTACCTGATCTTCAACGAGGGCTACAGCGCCACCGCCGGGCCCGACCTCCAGCGCGCCGACCTCGTGCGCGAGGCGATTCGTCTCACGCGGTCCGTGCTCGCCCTGCGCCCCGACGACGGCGAGGTGGCGGGGCTGCTCGCGCTCATGCTGCTCACCGACGCGCGCCGAGCGGCCCGCACCGGTGCCGACGGCGCGCTGGTGCCGCTGGCCGAGCAGGACCGCGCGCTGTGGCGCCGCGAGGAGATCGCCGAGGGCGCGGCGCTGGTGACCGACGCGCTCGCGCGCGCCCGGGTCGGGCCCTACCAGGTGCAGGCGGCGATCGCCGCCGTGCACGCCGAGGCGCCGCGCGCGGAGGACACCGACTGGCCCCAGGTCCTCGCCCTCTACGAGCTGCTCGAAGGCATGGCGCCGAACCCCGTGGTCACGCTCAACCACGCGGTGGCGCTGGCCATGGTGCGCGGTCCGCAGGCCGGGCTCGACCTCCTCGCCACGCTCGACGGCGACGCGCGCCTGCGCGACACCCACCGGGTCGAGGCTGTGCGCGCCCACCTGCTCGAGCTGGCCGGCGAACGCCAGGCCGCGCTCGCCGCCTACCGGTCGGCCGCGCGGCGGACGACGAGCCTGCCCGAGAAGCGCCACCTCGAGGCCCGCGCCGCCCGGCTTGGATAACCGGCCGCGCTGCTCCCCGTTCAGCGCTTCCTCACGGCCTCGGTGACCACCCGGCTGGCCTCGAGGGGGCCGAAGGTGGGCGGCTGCGGGCGCGCCTCGGCCGTGCCCAGGCGCACGACCACCGTGCCCGACCCCGGGTCGACCTGCACGAGCTGGTTGCCCAGGGCAAGGGCCCAGAACAGCTTGGCGGGCGCGTTGGGCACGAGCCGCCCCACCTGGGCTTGCGGGTTGGCGGCGTCGGCCAAGCTGGTGGTCACGAGCGGGTTGGCCGCGATGTGGCCCTTCTGGTTCAGCCATCAGAGGAAGCCGTAGGCGGCGTTCAGCCGGGTGGACGAGCGGCCCGTCGCCTGCCGGACCCAGCGGGCCGAGACGATCTGCTTGCGCCGCCCCTTGCCCTGGTCGAGGAACAGCGTGCCGAAGCGGGCCATGTCCTCGCAGCTCGAGACCACACCCTCGAAGGTCTGGGCGTTGCCGGCGCGGTCGGTGCTCATGTGCGTGTGCTTCATGCCCAGCGGCGCGAACAGTCGCCGCTGCGCGAACGCCACGACGTCCTGGCCGGTCGCGTTCTGCAGCACCCGCTGAGGGTCTGGATGGCCGAGTTGTTGTACGCCCACACCGTGCCCGGCGGGTCGGTCTGGGGCAGCCCGACCGCGAACGCGGTCTCGTCCGGGGCGGAGAGCAGCTGCGAGTAGTCGATGACCACGCTCCAGGCCCGGCCCGAGTCGTTGGCCAGCAGGTCGCGCACCGTGACCGCCTCGGCCGGCGTGCCCCGCCACTCCGGGATCCACTTCGACGCGCTGTCGTCGATGTTCACGTCGCCGGCGTCCTGCGCGATCCCCACCAGCGTGCCGGTCACCGACTTGGTCACCGAGAACACGTTCTGGGTCGAGGCGCGGCTCGTGTTGTTGAACTGCCACTCGTCGGCGATCTTGCCGTTGCGGGTCACGACCAGGCAGTTGGACTTGCCCACGCGGGCGGTGGTGGCGATTCTGCTCAGCCGCTTGGCGTCCAGGCCGGCCTTGGTCGGCGCGACCCGCGACCACGTCGTGCCCGGCACGGTCGCCGCCGCCGCCGGCGCCGACAGGCCCATCACCACGCTGCCGAGGATGGGG
>DATBDE010000148.1:0-58950 GCA_036270095.1 Solirubrobacteraceae bacterium
CGGACGAGCTCGCCGTCGGCGAGCCGGTAGTTGCGGATCCCCATCGCGTAGCGGCAGCCGCCGCAGCGCAGGATTCCAGCGAGCAGCGCCCGATCATCGGCCCGCGACGTAACACCAACGCCGCTGCGCTGCGCTCGCTGCCAGGTCGCACGGCCGACGAGCGGCTGGTGGGCGTTCTCGTTGCGGTACTGACCGTGCGAGGCGACTCCGAGATAGACGTCGCTGCGAATGATGTCTCGCAGGGCTCGCAGGGACCAATGCGGACGCCCGAACCCGGCCGTCACGGCGCCTTGGGCCTCCATCCAGCGCGACATCTCGGTCCAGCCGCGCCCGCCCGAGCGGCGGGCATACAGTTCGGCAACGAGGGGCGCGGTATCGGGGTTGGGCTCGAGCCGGCCGTCGCTGGCGCGCCGGTAGCCGAATGGCGGTGTGGCGCAGGGGTGGATACCCCGCGCGACTGCGCGCGCCCGGGCGTCCTCCCAGTTGGAACGGACGCGATCGAGCTCGAACTCGGCGAGCGAGAGCATGATGCGCAGGACGAGCCGCCCGGTGTCGGTGGCGATGTCGAACCCGTCCGCGACCGAGGCAAACGTCCCGCCGGCCTTCTGGATACGGTCGATCTGCTGGACGCCATCGACGAGCGTGCGGCCGAACCGGTCGAGTCTGGCTACCACGATCCCGTCGGTGTGGCCGCCCTCCACGCGTTCGATGGCTTTGGTCAGCTTGGGCCGGTCGGCGCGTGCGCCGGACTCGTCGAGCTCCTCATGTACGGCGATGAGTTGGTGTCCGTATGCCGCCGCCCATGCCGTGATTCGGTCGCGTTGGCTAGCCGGACTGATGAAGCTCTCGCCGCCGCGTCCGCGAACCTGCGAAACACGCACATAGCCGTCAAGTCGAGCCATTGTGCGGATAGTACGCCATATCACCGTCCGCAGCCACGACAGCGCCGTGGCGGGGTGCACGCACTCGGACCGCCGCAGCAGGATCTCGAACGCCCGCTGCACGGCGTCGTCGGCGTCGGACGCGCACAGCGAGTGCCGGCGGGCCAGGCGGACGAGCCCGGGGCGGGCGTCGCGCAGGCGGTACAGCGGCGAGACGGCCGGTGTGTTCACGCCACCCAAAGCCGCGGGCGGCTGATCTCACCCCCCGGACATCGGCCCGGATAGAGCGAGTGCCGTGGCGCGGCTCAGCGCGCCGTCTGCGACGACAGGTGGTTGTGGACGAGCGCGACGGCCATCGCCCCCTCGCCCACCGCCGAGGCGACGCGCTTGATCGAGCCGTGGCCCACGTCGCCGGCCACGAAGACGCCCGGCACGCTCGATTCAAGCAAGCCGGGCTCGCGTTCGAGCGACCACTGTCCCGGGCCACGCCCTCGCGGCAGATCCGGACCGGTGACCAGAACGCCGCGCCCGTCGACGTCGAGCCAGTTCGCCACCGTCGCGATCAGCGGATCACCACCGATCAAGAGAAACAGGCCGTCGACGTCGCCGCCGGGACCGGAGACCTCGATCTCGGACAGGTGAGGTGACCCGCCAGCGCGAATGAGCCGGGTGTTCGTGCGGACGCTGATCCGAGCATTTGCCTCAACCCGCCCGACCAGATATTGGGACATCCGGCGGGAGATCGACCCCCCCGGATCAGCATCGTCACCCGCGCTGCCGTGCCGGCGAAGTGCAGCGCCGCCTGGCCGGCTGAGTTGGCACCGCCGATGATCGCCACGCTGGCGTCGCGATACTCGTCAGCCTCGCCTGGCGCCGCTCCGTAGTAGACGCCGCTTCCAACCAACGCCTCGACGCCAGGCGCGTCGAGACGGCGGTAGCGAACCACGGAGGCGATGATCCCGGAGCGTGCACTGACGGTGGCACCGCCCGTGAGCTCGACCTCGATCAGCCCGTCATCTCTGGCGCGGCTGCCCACCAGGTTGACACCGATCAGAAACTCGGCGCCGAAGCGAAGCCCCTGCCGATACGCGTTCTCTGCCAGCTCGCAGCCGCTGATCCCGTCGGCGAAGCCGGGATAGTTCTCGATCCTCGAGCTCGTGCCGGCCTGGCCGCCCGGAGCCATCCGCTCGGCGACCAGCACGTTGAGACCCTCCGAGGCCGCATAGACCGCCGCAGTAAGTCCGGCCGGCCCGGCGCCGAGGACAGAAAGGTCGTACTCCTCGCGCTGCGGGTGGCAAGGGAGGCCCGCCCGACGCGCGAGCTCGGTCAGCCACGACGCGGAGGCGATGCAGTCCGCGACCGCCGAGGCTCGGACCTGTCCCGGATAAGGCTCGACGTAGGTCGGCGGGCCGTCGAGCGTCTCGCCGTTGGCGAAGAGGGCGACCGGCAACGGCCTTTCTGCGATCGGTCCGTCGCTCAGCAGTCGTCCGACGGGGTCCTCGTCGAGGTCAATCCAGCGAGGCGAAACGCCGTTTCGCTCAAGCAGTTCGCGGGCGGCCTGGGCGGCAGCCAAACGCGGCGCCCGACCAGCGACACGGGCGCCAGATGATCCCCTTGGGCCATCGACCTAGCTCTTAAGCCGGGCGGGTCGCGACCCCGCGGGCTCCCGCGGCCTCTCGTAGTGCTTGGATGAGCTCGGCGAGCGTCGCCTCGTTGGTGTCGGGTGCCGTGACCACGAGCCGCAGGTAGCGCTCGCCCGCGATCGTCGTCGAGCCGAAGTGGAGTCGGCCATTGGCCATGAGCCGGTCGAGGAGTGCCAGCTGGTCGCCGTGCCCGACCCGGAAGCAGACGATGTTGCTCTCCGGAGCGTAGGGGCAGCTGACGCCGGGCTCGCCGGACAGCGCCTCGTGGAACCGGAGCGCGAGGTCGTAGCGCGAGGCGACATAGTCGCCGAGCCCCAGCTCGCCGGCCCAGGCCAGCGACAGGAAGAGTTTGAGTCCCAGCGTCGTCTTGGTCGTCTCCAGGGCGCGGTCGAGCAGGTCAAACCCGACCGCTTCGCGGCCGTCGAAGACGTAGTCGCCTGTCTGCTGGAACGCTCCGGGCAGGTCCTCGTCGCGCCGGACGAGCACGGCCGCGCAGAGGCCCGACGTGCGCAGCATCTTGTGCGCGTCCCAGACGACGGAGTCCGCCCGCTCGATGCCGGCGAGCAGATGGCGGTGACGCTCGGAGAGCAACGCCGAGCCGCCGTGCGCTGCGTCGACGTGCAGCCAGATCCCGTGTTCGGCGCAGAACGCGCCGATCCCGCTCAGGTCGTCGTGTAGGCCCGTGCTCGTCGCGGGCGCGACCGCCACCAGCGCCATGGGCCGTCGACCGGCGGCGGCGCAGCGGTCGAGCCCGGCGGCCAGCCCGTCGGGTCGTATGCGCTCGAGCTCATCGACGTCCAGCTCGACCACGGCGTCCTCGCCGAGGCCGAGGATCGCGGCGGCTCGCCGCACCGAGTAATGCACCGACGGCGGCGCGAGCAGTGCGAGGTCGCCCGGCACGCCATGGCGCCAGGCGTCCGGAGCCGCCCGGGCGCGAGCGGCGAGCAGCGCCGTCAGGTTCGCGAGCGACCCGCCATGCGTCAGGACACCGCCGCCGACCTGGCGATCGAAGCCGACCTTCTCGAGCATCCAGCGCACCACTTCGCGCTCGATGGTCGCCCCGGCCGCGCCCATCTCGTACTTCGCCATCGGGTTGTTGGTTGCCCCGTGGATGAGGTCGGCCACGGCGTGCCCCGTCGAGGGAACCGCCACCTGGTGGGCCAGGGAGCCGGGGTGGTGAAGCCGCACGGTCGCGTCGAGGTAGCGCGGCAGCCACTCCGCGAGCGCCTCGTGTCCCATCCCGCCATGGCGGATCCAGCGGTCCAGCTCGAGCTCGGTGGCGAGGACGTCGGGGTCGGGCTGGGTCGTGACCGGCCCACGCCCTTCGCGCGCCTGCGCGACGTAATCCGCGACGGTCTCGACCGCGGCGGAGGCGGAAATCGCGTAGTCGTCCATGGCGGCAGTATGCGCTCCCAGTGGCGGGCTGCGCGGAGCTGGGGCTCGCCGAACGAGCCCACCGCGCCGAACCGCGAGGCGGTGGGCGCGGACCGCTTCGACGTGGTCTTCGCCGCCGGGCTCGCGCCGCAGTCCGGACGATGTCGTCCAAGCCGCCCGGGCGCCGTCGGCCATCAGCGGCCCTGCCGGTGCCGGTCCAGCAGCCCGAGCGTCGCGAAGCCCAACAGGCAGACCAGGCTCACGGTCCCCACGGCGATCCCGACGGGGACCCACCCCACGTAACGGTCGATCAGCGACACCACGCTGATCACGACCCCCACCGCCAGCGCGATCAGCCCGGCCCCCACCACCACGGCCAGCACGTCGAGACGGCGCGGCGGCCGGGGCGAGCCTGGTGTCGCGAGCTGACGCATGGGCTCCATAAGAGCTTCGGCCACACGGGCGATTTCCTCAAGTTGTGCGCAGGTTGATTTGCCGTCCGCACCACCGCCTACCGTGCGGCGTGTTCCGGCCACCCTCGAGCACACGTGAGATCTGATGCCCTTGTGCTTCATCGAGCCCCGTGACGCCATCCGCGTCATCGCCGAGTCCGTCGGTCGCGAGGCCCGAAGGCAGCTGCTCGGCGAGCTCGTCCGTGCCTGGGTCGACGAGATCCCCGAGCCCGACCTGGAATCGCACTATGCCAAGGCGGTCGCGGACCTCGACGAGCACGACCTGAACATGCTCGCGGCCTGGCACGCCTCCCTGGAGGTGGGCCAGCCCATCGCCAACCGCGAGTTCCTCGTGCGCGTGTTCCCGTCGCTGGGCGAGAACCGCCGCGAGGCGCTGCGCATCGCCGCCGGCTTCCGCGGCGAGGAGGCGTTCGAGTCCGGGGTCGCCGAGGAGGAGACGATGGAGACCGTCCTGCCCTGGCTGTCGCGCGAGCGCTGCGACGAGCTCGCGGCCGAGTGCCTCGAGCTCTACTGCTGGGACCGGCTCGGGACGTCCAATTAGCGCCGAGCGCGACGCGGAGGAACAGGAGCGGCAGACTCGCCGCATGGGGGAGCTGCTGCAGGAAATCCGGGTTGCCCAGACCGGCACGCAAATCCTCTTCGCCTTCCTGCTCGGCGTCCCGTTCACTCAGCGCTTCGAGCAGATCACCTCGTTCCAGCGCACCGTGTACTACGCGACCCTGCTGTCGGCTGCGGTCGCGTCGGTCTTCCTCATCGCGCCGAGCGCCTACCACCGCATCCTGTTTCGCCAGAAGGAGCGCCCGTTCCTGATCGAGGCCGCCAACCGCCTGACCCTCGTCGGGCTGACCTTCGTGGCGCTGGCCATGGTCGGCGTGATCCTGCTCATCAGCGACCTGCTCTACGGCAAGACCGCGACGACGATCGCCACCACCGCCATCGTGGGGCTGTTCGCGATCGTCTGGTACATCGTGCCGCTGATGCGCCGCGTGCGCGACTAGCTGAGCTAGGCCCAGCCGTCGCGCCCGGCCGCCAGCGCCAGCGCGCAGAAGTCCTCGGTCGCGCCCAGGCGCCCGAGCAGCGCCGCCAGTTGGACGAGCATGCGCAGCGGCCACAGGTCGGCCGGCTCTGCGGTCAGGCGCTCGGTGAGCGGCAGCGCGCGCGCGACGGCGGCGAGCGCGCGGTCGATCACGTCAGAGACCGCGGCGGCATCGAACCGCACCGGCCCCCGCAGGATGTCGCCGATCAGCTCGTCAAGCAGGTCGTAGGCGTCGCTGGCCGCCTCGGCCGGGAGCAGCGCGAGGCCCTGCACCGTCGCGACGAAGCCGGTGCGATCGCTCGCGCGCAGGGCGCCCAGCGCCTCCAGCCCGCGCTCCGCCCGCGCCCGGTCGACCGCGCGCGCGGCGCCCACCCCGAGCAGCCCAATCCCGTCGCCGAGCAGCACCACGTTCTCGGCCCGCGGGTCGGCGGGAGCCAGCGCGACCGCCCGCGGCGCGCCCAGCGTGAACGCGATCAGCGCCCGCGCGACCGCGCCCGGATCGTCGGGCGGGCGCGAGGCCAGCGTCGGCCCGTCGAGCAGGTCGCACACGAGCACCCCCGGCGCCGAGAGGTCGGACACCACGGCGGGCACGGTCACGCCGTCCAGCCGCCGGCTGGCCCGCGCAAGCCGCTGCTGGGTCGCGCCGGCGTGCTCGAGGTCGAGGTCGTCGAGCACGCGCTCGCGCGCCTCGCGCAGCAGCGCCCCCACGTCGAGCGATCCGAACACCCGCCCGAGCGGCGGCCCGAGCGCATCCAGCAGCCCGAGGTCCGAGCGCACCGCGCCGTCCAACCCGGGCCGGCGCACCTTGACCGCCACCGCCCGCCCGTCGAGCTCGCCCCGGTGTACCTGGGCCGTCGCGGTGACCGCCAGCGCCTCGGGCTCCAGCGCGTCGAGCACCCGATCCGGCCGCTCGTCCCAGGCCGAGTGCAGCGCGCGCTCGACCCGGCCGGCGGCCAGCGGCTCGCCCGTCGCCTCCAGCGCCGTGTCGAGCTCGCGCCCCACCCGCGACCGCCAGCGCGGCGGGATCGCCTCGAGGTCGACGACCCCGCGCAGCCGCGCCAACGCCACCGGCCCCGACGACGACTGCCGCACGAGCGCCAACGCCGCGTCGACCAGCGCTCGCACGACGACGGGCAGCGCGGGCGACGCGACCCCCGGCCGCTCAGCCGGCAAGCGCTGCCTCGACCTCCGCGATCGCCTGATCGGTGTCGCGGAACCACACCGCGTGCATGCCCAGCGCGGCGGCGGTCGTGCAGTTGACCTCGATGTCGTCGATGAACACGCACGCCGCTGCTGGCAGACCAAGGCGCTGCAACGTGAGCTCATAGATCTCGGCGTCGGGCTTGCGCATGCCCACGAAGGCCGAGTCCACGACCAGCTCGAAGAGCTCGTCGACCGGCACCATCGGGCGCCAGCGCGCCTCCCACTCGCGCACGTTGTTCGTGAGCAGCACCAACCGGAACCCGCGCGCGTGCAGGTCGCGCAGGTAGGCGACCATCTCGTCGTTGGTGGCCAGGTCGCGCCAGTAGGCGTCGGCGAGCCCGTGCAGGTGCACCTCGCGCCCGAGTTCCGCGCTGACCGCCTCGTCGAGCAGCTCGATGAAGCGCTGTTCGGAGAGCTCGCCCTTCTCGAGCTCGTAGAGCGGGTGGAAGCCCTGCTCGGAGGCGATGCGCGCCATCGCCTTGCCGAGCGCCTCCAGCGGCACGCCGGCGTCGCTCTGGAACCGGGCGAAGAAGCTCATGAGCGGCGCGGTGAGCACGCCGCCGAAGTCGGACACGACGGCCTTGATCGGCCCGGTCACGCGCGCCGCAGCAGGTCGTAGCGGCCGGCGCCCTCGCGGCCCTCCATGCGGAAGCGGAAGAACGCGGTGTCGAGCCGCAGCGCGCCGAGCTCGAAGGTCGAGCCGCACACGACCTCGCCGGCCACGCGGTGCGGGTACTCGCTGTCCTCGCGCTCCCACAGCTCGAGGCCGGCCCGGCGCTGGCGCCCGGCGTCGTCGTAGGTGGTGCTCAGGCGCGCCTCGGAGAGCTGCTGTGGCCCGTCCTCGCCCAGCATCCAGGCGCTGACCGCGTCGGCGTCGTGGCCGCGCCCGTCCGCGCGGCGCACGGCCTGCAGACCCACGGCGAGGTCCTCGCCGATCCACGCCCCGATCGTCCGCACCGACTCCATGCGGTCCCAGTCGGCGACGCCCCAGGCGTGCGTGCGCTGGCCGAGGCCGTCGAGCGGACGCTCGCTGCCGCCGACGACGGCGGTGCCCTGCACGCGGCAGAGCTGGTCGTAGCCCTGCATGCCGCCGGCCTCCTCGAGCTCGATCGGCCCCGTCAGCGCGGTCAGGTGGACGTCGAAGCCGGCGCCCTCGGCGGTGAAGGCCACGCACCAGCCCGCCAGCGGCTCAAGCGTCTCCATCCGCACCCCGGCCTCCTCGAGCGCGGCCCAGTCCGGCCCCTGCACCTCGATCTGGCCCTGCGCCACCGCGCCGACGGGCCGGCCGCCCGCACACAGCACCGCGAGGGCGCTGGCCCGCGGTTCGGCGCCGGGGACGATGCCCAGGCGCGCGACCGCGTAGACGTCGGCGCCGGGGTCGCCGAACGCGACCGTGACCGAGTCGGCAAAGCCCTCGCCCGCGGGCGTGCGGACGCGCTCGTCGTCGGCCGTGATCACGGCGTGGGCAGGTGGGGAGGGTCGACCTCTTGCGCCGTGCCCTCGACGTCGTAGTCGCGGCGGGCGCCCGGGTCGGACGGCACGGCCCGACCGGCGACTGACACCACCAAGCGGCGGGCGTAGCGGCGCACGATGATGCGCCGGAACAGCGCCCGGGTGGGCGGGAAGAGCAGCAGCAGGCCGATGACGTCGCTGATGAACCCGGGGGTGATCAGGAACGCGCCGCCAAAGATGACCAGGCCGCCGTCAAGCACCTCGCGCGCGGGCGGCCGCCCGGCCGCGAGGGTCTCGTTGAAGCGGCGCCACGCGGCGCGGCCCTGGCCGCGCAGCAGCAGCGCGCCGAGGATCGAGTCCGCGATCAGGATCGCGAGCGTCCACCAGATGCCGACCGTCTCGCCGACCTGGACGATCAGGTAGATCTCCGCAATCGGGAGGACGATGAAGATGAGGAACAGGACCAAGAAGAACACGCTTCCCCTAAGGCTAGAAGGCCGCGGCTAACATGAGCTCAATGCCGACCGTTGAGGAAGTCACCGACGCCCTGACCGAGGTCATCGATCCCGAGCTCGGGCTCGACTTCGTCGAGCTCGGCCTCATCTACGAGGTCGAGGTCGAAGGCGGCGCCGTCGACGTCACGTTCACCCTGACCTCGCCCGGCTGCCCGATCGGCCCGCAGGTCACTGAGCAGATCGAGGAGTTCGTCAGCGAGCTCCCCGGGGTCGACGAGGTCCGCCCGCACATGACCTTCGACCCGCCCTGGTCCCCGGACAGGATGTCCGAGGACGCGAAGTTCGCGCTCGGCTTCTGAGGCCACAGGGGCGGCCGCGAGCGTCGTGAGCGGCTCGGCCGTCATTCCCTTCGCCGTCACGGGGTACGTGCTCGCGCTGATCGTCTTCCTGGTCTTCATCGTCACGATCCTCGTCGGGGTGCGCGTGCTCGACGTGCGGCGCACGCCCGGGCCGCCCCACTTCGCCCTCTCCCTCGAGGTGGAGGGCGCCGACGCCGACGGCGTCGTGGCCGCGCCGGGCCCGACGACCGAGGTCCGCGTGCGCGCCGGCGTGTCGAACATCGGCGAGAGCCCCGCGGGGCCGACCACCTTGTACGTGCTCGTGCCGCGGGGCATCGACGCTCGCTGGATCGGCGCCCAGACGGCGTACGAACCCGAGCTGACCGCCGAGCGGCTGCCCGTCGGCGAGCGCCAGGTGGACGCGTGGTACCTGCGGGGCGTCCTGCCCCAGGTCGGGCGCGACGACCATCCGGTTGCGACCCTGATCATCGAGGCGCAGGTGCCCAGCGAGGTGCCCATCCGCTTCCGCGCCCATGCCGGCGACCTGGCCAACGACGAGGATGCGGCGATCGACCGGCGCCTCGTCGTGGTCGGCAGCTAGATCCCGCCCCCGAGCGGGTACGCAGTTCCCAGAGATCGCAACCAAGGGGGCACAGATGCCGACCAACAAGGCACGCGACAAGGTCAAGGGCTCGGCGCTCAAGGCCAAGGGCAAGGCGCAGGCCGCCGCGGGCAAGGCCACCCGCAACGAGTCCCAGCGCGCCAAGGGCGACAAGGACCAGCTCAAGGGCGAGGCCATCAACAAGAAGGGCCACGCCAAGGACCTGCTCTAGGCGGGGTCGCGGCGCCGCGCCGTTAGACGAAGACGTCGAGCGGCAGTAGCGCCGTGACGAGGAAGTTGGGCACGTCGACGACCTGGCTGATGCGCAGGTCGACCGCGCAGCTGCACAGCGCGTAGGCCTGCTGCGGGTCGAGCCCGCGCGTGCCCAGGTACTCGATCATGTTCAGCAGCGCGTTGCGTGCGGCCAGCGAGGCGTCCTCGCTCTCGTTGACGCCGTCCCGGGTCACGCAGATCCCGGTGGTGGCGTGGAAGCGTCGCGGCGCCGCGAACTCGGCCGGCGCGAAGAAGTCGTCCCGGAGGAACTGCAGGTCGCGGAGGCCGCGCCGCTCGGCCTCGCCCTTGCGCAGCCCGAGTCGCAGCGTCGCGCGCGAGCGGATCTCGATCGCCGTGCCGCACGCCTCGCAGTCGCCCTGCGCGTAATGCACGTCGCCGGTGGAGACGAGTGCGCCCTCGGCGTAGACCGGCAGCAGCATGGTCACGCCCGGCGTGGTCTGGCGGATGTCGGTGTTGCCGGCCGTCTCGCGCGGCGCGATCGTGCGCAGGGCCTCGCTCGCGATCGGCTCGCCGGCGGGCACAGCGCCCTCCGCGTCGGGCGGCAGCGCCATCCCGCCGCGCTCGGCCAACTCGGCCTCGCGCGCGGTGGCCGCCTGCCGCAGCGCGGCGCTGGGGGCCAGGCCGAACGTGCCCAGGAACGGACTGCAGGGCAGCCGCACGCCGGGCAGCTGCTCGGACTCGGCGTACTCGTTGCCGCGGAGCGTCCAGTGGACGAGGTAGGGGTCGGGGAAGTCGTCGCGCAGGAAGCCGAAGCCGGGGACCTCGGCCGTGTACCCCCACTGGTCCCACGGGTCGGCCTCGATCGACAGCAGCTCGGCCTCGAGCAGGTCGCCGGGCTCGGCGCCCTTCACGTACACCGGCCCGGTGAGCGGATGCACCGGCCCGAGCTGCAGCGCTCCGACCTCGGCCAAGGCGGAGCCGGGGTGCAGCTGACCGTCGAACGCGTCGCGGGTCTCGTAGGTGACGGTGTCCCCGGGCTCGACCTCGACCACGGGCGCGATCGCCTCGTGCCAGCGGTTGTGGCCGGTCTCGGGCTGCTCGGAGAGCGGCCTGGCGGGATCGATCGCGATGACGTGCTCCCGGCTCATCCCGCCCTCCTGGGTTCAGGTGCGTTCCGAGGCCTCTTCTTCGGCCTCGCTGCTCGCGCCGTTGCGGGTGCTCTTCGCCTTGCGCGCCCGCGTGCGCTTGCCCGTCCCGCTCTCCTCCTTGGCCCGCTCGACCAGCTCGGCCAGCGCGCGCTCGAGGCCCTGGCCGATCTCGTCGACCTCGGGAACCGCATCGAAGTCGGCCAGCAGGCCGAAGTTCAGCCGGCCGTTGTAGGACATGATCGCCACCGCCAGCGCGTGTTGCTCGGGGAGGAACGCCACCGGGAAGATGTCGAGCATCTCGCGCCCGAGGATGTAGAGCGGGAACTGGGGCCCGGGCACGTTGGTGACGATGAGGTTGAACAGGCGGGTCGAGAAGTTCAGCCGCGAGGCCTGCGCCATGACCGTGGGCGGCGCGAAGTTCTGCACCGAGGCGAGCACCTCGGCCCCCACCGCCTGCTTGGACTCCTTGAGCCCGTCCATGGCCTGGCTGACCGTCCGCAGGCGCGCCACCGGGTCGGCGATGTAGACCGGCAGCGGGCCGCGCATGGCGGCGATCTGGTTGCCGAGCTCGGCCTCGGCGCCCTTGGGCCGGATCGACACCGGCACGAGCGCGCGCATCTCCAGGCCCTCGGTGCGGACGCCGCGGGCATGCAGGAACTCCCGCAGCGCACCCGACACGACCGTGAGCACGACGTCGTTGACCGTGCCGCCGAAGGTGTTCTTGACCAGCTTGAAGTCGTCGAGCCGCATGCGCACGCCGACGAACCGGCGGTGCGGGCCGATCTCGGTGTTCAACGGGTTCTCGGGCGCCGGGTTGAGGCCGGCCCACACGATCTCGCCCACGCCCTCGACCGCCTCGCGGGCGCTGTCGATCGTCCGCTCGGGATGGCGCACCGAGCTCAGCACGCCGCCGGCCAGCTTGAAACCCGAGCGCACGATGCCGCGCACGCCGGCGGCAACGAGCTCGGCGCCGCTGGGCTCGCGATGCGGGACCCAGGCGCCGCTGTCGTGCTCGACCGGCTGCGGCACCGGAGAGAGGTCGAACAGCACGGTTGCGAGGTCCACACCCGACACCCCGTCCACCATCGAGTGGTGGGTCTTGGAGATGAGCGCGAAGCGCCCGCCCTCGAGGCCCTCGATCAGCCACAGCTCCCACAGCGGCTTGGAGCGGTCCAGGCGCTGGGAGAAGATCCGCGCCGTGAGGAGCAGGAGCTGCTCCTCGGAGCCCGGGTCGGGCAGCGCGGTGTGGCGGATGTGGTACTCGAGGTTGAAGCTCGGGTCGTCGATCCACAGCGGCATGCCCATCTCGATGGGCGGGAAGGCGAGCTTCTGCCGGTAGCGCGGCACCAGGTGCAGGCGCGAGCGGATGTGGTCCAGCAGGTCCTCGTAGGCCGGCGCCGGCCCCTCGAAGACCGCGAGCGCGCCCACGTGCATGTGCGACGACGCGTGCTCCTGGGCCAGGAACGAGGCATCGATCGCGGTCAGGCGGTCGAGGTGTTGCTGGGCCATGCCTGCAGCCTAACGCCCGCCGGGCGACGCGTCGCCACGCGCGCGGCCGCGAACGCGAGCAGCGACACGGTGGCCAACCCGGCGGCGACGATCGCGAACGCGGTGGTCGCGTCGCTGCCGGCCAGGGCCAGGTACAGCGTCCCGAACCCGGCCGCGCCCACGGCGCCGCCGATCTGCATGACCGTGGTCGACACGCCGCTGATGTCGGGCGCGTAGCGCGGCGCCACCGCGTTGGTCAGGTGGCCGACGAGGGCGCTGAACTGCAGCCCGAGCCCGAGCCCGCCGGCGCCCAGGAGCACCACCAGAACGACCTCGGAGCGCTCGCCCGCGAACAGGCTGGCGCTCAGCGCGACGTAGGCGGCGGCGAGCAGCAGGCACCCGGCGGGAGCGACCAGGGGGCGCCGGCGCTCCGGCACGCGGCGCACGATCTGTCCGGCCAGGCCGAAGGCGGCGACCCACGACACCAGCGTCAGGCCGGAGACGAGCGGGCTACGGCCGAGGCCCTGCTGCAGGTAGAGCGCGAGGGTGAACAGCAGCGCGTAGTACGTGGCCGTGGCGGCGGCGACGGCGGCGAGGCCGAAGGCCACCGGGGGCGGCGCCAGCGCGTGCAGGTTGAGCAGCGGCTCGGCCCGCCCGCGCTGCGTCGCCACGAAGAGCGCCAGCGCAGGCACGCTGGCCGCGAAGCACACCCAGGTCCACGTTGGCCAGCCGTCGGCGCGACCGAGGGTGAGCGGCAGCACGACCAGCAGCACGGCGACCGACAGCGCGGCCACGCCGCGCAGGTCGATGCGGCGGGACGCGCGGTGGTCGTCGGCGGGCAGGCGCCGCGCGCCTGCGACCAGCGCGACGAGCCCGATCGGCACGTTGACGAGGAAGATGGCGCGCCACCCGCTGCCGAGCAGGTCGGCGGAGATCAGCGCGCCGCCGAGCAGCTGCCCGGACACGGCCCCCGCCGACAGCGCGATCGCGTACAGGCCGATCGCGCGCACGCGCGCCGGCCCGGTGAACGCGAGCTGGATGCCGGTCAGCGTCTGGGGGAACATCAGCGCGGCGCCGGCGCCCTGCAGCACCCGGGCGGCGATGAGCACCCCCGGGGTGGGGGCGAGGCCCGACAGCGCCGAGGCGCCGGTGAAGACCGCGATCCCCGCCAGGAACATGCGCCGGTAGCCATGGGTCTGGCCCAGGCGGGCGCCGGTGATCAGCAGCACCGCAAAGGCGACCAGGTAGCCGCCGATCACGAGCTCGAGCTCGGCGCCGCTGGCCCCCAGTTCGGCGGAGATGGACGGCGTGGCGACGTTGGCGATGGTTGCGTCGGCCTGCGCCATGAACGGCGCGATGAGCAGGACCGCGAGTAGGGAGGTCATGCCTGAACAACGATCCGGGCACGACCTCCGTGAGGCCTACGCGGCCGCTATTTCGCCCTGCGCCGGCTCTCCTTGCGCGTGCTGGCCTTCTTGACCGAGACGCTCGTGGTGCGCGTCGTGCTCGGGCTGCCCGACGGGCCCGCCGCCGTCACCGTGAGGCTCAGCCGGGCGCGGGTGCGCTTGCGCAGGGCCGACCGGCCCGCGCGGCTGATCCGTACCCTGAACCGCTGGCTCGCCCCGGCGGCCAGCGAGCCGCTCGTGCGGCCCACGATCGCCACGCGCGCCGCGCGGCCGCGGCGTGACTTGCGCGATGAGCGCTTGCGCCGCGGCGGCACCGGGCCGGTGACCGAGGCCGAGATCTGGCACCCGTTCACGCACGCGGCGTTGAACGCGAGGCCCTTGCTGATGACCGAGTTGAGGGTCTGGCGCGGCACCGTGACGAACAGCACCGGGGTCGCCGCCGTGGGCACGACCGCGTTGCTGGTGCGGGGCGACGAGTTGCCGCCGGCGTTGCTGGCGGTGACCCGGCAGGCGACCTGCTGGCCGACGTCGGCCTCGGTGACGACGTAGCTCGGGGCGGCCGCGTTCGAGATCGGGCTGCCGTTGCGCAGCCACTGGCGCGCGAAGCCCGTCGGGCTGTTGGTCCAGGTGCCGTTCGAGCAGGTCAGCGGGTTGCCGACCACCGCCGTGCCCGAGATCGCGGGTGCGCCCTGCGTCGCCGGGATGTTGGGCACGATGGTTGTGTTGAGGCTGACCCGCTGTGGGCTGTTGGAGGCGTTGCTGTTGATCTCCAGCGTGGCGCTCTTGCTCCCGAGCGAGCCCGAGCGCACGTTGACGCCGATCGAGCAGGTGCCGCCCGGGCCGAGGAGCACGGTGGACGGGGAGCAGCGGTCGTTGACCAGGTGGAAGTCCCCGGCCTGGGAGCCCGTGATGCGGGCCAGCGGCCCGATGGTCGCTGAGCCGTTGTTGGTCAGGGTCACGGACTGGCTCGAGCTCGTCGTGTTGACGGTGACGTTGTTGAAGTTCAGCGACGTCGGGTTGACCGACGCGCCGGGCGGCTGCTGGAGCAGGACGGTGACGTTCGCGCTGCCGCCGTTGCTCGCCGCGATGTCGATGTTGCCGTCGTTGTTGAAGTCGTCGCTGGTGACGTCGAAGGTGCCGTTGCCGGCAGGGGTGGTCCCGTTGTTCGTGTAGCTGGTGCCGTTGCCCTGGTTGAGCAGGACGGTGACGCCACCGGGGCTGCTGTTGTTGGCCACCACGAGGTCGCCGTTGTCGTCGAAGTCGACGTCGTCGATGGCGATCCCCTCCGGCGAGGCGCCGGCGTTGAAGCTCGCGGGCGAGGCGCTGTTGGTGAACCCGCCGGAGCCGTTGCCGATGAGCACGAACACGCCAGAGCCGAGGCCGATCGAGTTCGTGACCGCCGTATCGGGCCGGCCGTCGTTGTTGAGGTCGCCGATGGCGACGAACTGCGGGCTCGTGGCGGCGCCGAGGTCGATCGGCGTCTGGGCCACGAACCCACCGGCCACGCCGGTGCCGAGGAAGACCTGGAGGTTGTGGGAGCCGTCGGAGGTGACCGCGAGGTCGGGGCGGCCGTCGTTGTTGAAGTCCCCGACGTCCATGTGGGTGTTGCCGCCGCCGATCGGCAGCGTGGAGGCGGCGGGCGTGAACGTCGTGCCGCTCCCGTTGCCCAGGAAGATGTTGACCTGCTCGGGGGCGCCGCCGGAGGTCGACGCCGCGAAGTCGGCGATGTTGTCGTTGTTGAAGTCGCCGGTCACGACGCTGGTGAAGGTCTTGCCGGCCACGCTGACCGTCGTCGGCGCCCCGAGGCCGCCGGACCCGTTGCCGAGCCGCACCGCGAGGTCGCTTAGGCCGACCGTGACCTCGTCGGTCTTGTTGTCGCCGTTGAAGTCGGCCGTCGCGACCGCCCGTGCGCCGCTCGGCGCCCCAAAGGGCGATCCGGCCGCGTTCCCGAAGTTCCCGCCGCCGTCGCCGAGCAGCAGGTTGATGTTGGAGTCCCCGCTGTTGGCCGTGAGGAGGTCGGCGTTCCCGCCGCCGTGGAAGAAGTCCGCGACGATGCCCTGTGGCGTATTGCCGGTGTTGACCGACTTGCTGGTGAAGGTGATCGCGGCCGAGGCGGGAGCCGCGACGAACAGCAACGCGAGCAGCGCAAAGAGGGGGAGACCGATCCGGCGCATCGCGGGCGACGCTAACCCAGACCGCGCCAGCGCGGGTAGGAATCCGGAAGGTAGCCTGACGCCCTGTGCGCCGGCCGAGCCTCTCCGTCCAGCGGGCATCCTCCGACCACGCGCGTGCGCGCGCGTGTGGCTGAGAACCCTCGCGCATGAGCGTCGACCCGGAGCGGATCGCGGCGCCGGCCGCCGCCCACCTGGGCGCGGAGGTCCGTATCGAGGACCTGGCGCCGCTGGCCGGCGGCGCGTCGCGCGAGCTTTGGCGCTTCGACGCCGTGCTGCCCGGCGGCGAGCGCGTGCCGCTCGTGCTCCGGCGCGACCCCGAGGGCCGCGAGGACGCCGACGCGCGCGAGCGCGAGTGGGCCGTCTTGTGCGCCGCCTGGGCGCACGGCGTCCCGGTGCCCGAGCCGCTGTGGCGCGGCGAGGACGAGATGGTCATGCGCCGGGTGGCGGGCGAGGCCATCCCGCGCCGGATCTTGCGCGACCACGGCGCGGTCCACGACCGGCTCACCGACCAGCTCGCGGCCGCCGCGGCGGCGACGCACGCCGTGCCGCTGGCCGAGGTGCCCGCCCTGCCCGCGCCCGGCGGCGAGCCTGCGGCGGCGGCGGTCGACGCCCTCGCGGCCCAGCTCGACGCCGCCGGCGAGCCGCACCCGGCGCTCGAGCTCGGCCTGCGCTGGCTGCGCGCCCACCCGCCGCCACCGCGGCCGCCGGCGCTGGTGCACGGCGACTTGCGCCTGGGGAACTTCCTCGTCGGCCCGGAGGGCCTGGACGCGGTGCTGGACTGGGAGCTCTGCCACGCCGGCGACCCGATCGAGGACCTTGGCTGGCTCTGCATCCGCTCGTGGCGGTTCGGCAACGACGACCGCCCGGCGGCGGGCGTGGGCACGCGCGAGCGCCTGCGCGCGGCCTACGCGGCCG
This sequence comes from Solirubrobacteraceae bacterium, assembly GCA_036270095.1. Lineage (GTDB taxonomy): Bacteria > Actinomycetota > Thermoleophilia > Solirubrobacterales > Solirubrobacteraceae > DATBDE01. The sequence continues at coordinate 16,822 of DATBDE010000148.1, forward strand.
CCGGCGGTGCCGACGTGAGCGCGGAGGAGCTGCGCTTCTGGGAGGTCTTCGGCAACGTCCGCTGGGGCGTCATCTGCATCCTCCAGGCCGGCGTGCACCTGTCGGGCGAGCGCCCGTCGCTCGAGCTCGCCGCCATCGGCCGGCGCACGTGCGAGCCCGAATGGGACCTGCTGGCGATGCTCGGCTAGCCCGAGCGCGGTGCGTCGGCGTCGCGCACGGCGGCAAAGCCGGCCAGCAGCACGCCGACGAGCACGATGCGGCCGCCGCTGGGCGAGCCGCACGAAGCGTGACTCCCGCACGCGGTCAAGGTACTACCGTGCCGGAAAGTGCAGGATCGCTCCGACGCGCCCGAGCTCCTGGCCGCGCTGGCCCACTGGCTCCACGAGGACCTCCGCCCGACGCTGCCGCGCGAGCGCCGCTTCGAGGCGCTGGTCGCCGCCAACGCGTGCGCGATCCTCGCGCGGGAGTGGGTGACGGACGGCCCCGGCGCGCCCGACCGCGCGCAGCAGCGCGAGCTGGCGCGCGCCATCCGGGCGGGCGAGTGCGACGACCGATGGGATGATGTTCTCGAGCGGGTGCGCGAGGAGGTCCGCTCGAAGCTTTCGGTCGCGCACCCGGGCTACGACGCGTTCGCCGACGACGGCAACGGAGACAAGGAGAGCTGAGAGTCATGGCGTGGGATTTCTCCACCGACCCGGAGTTCGAGGAGAAGCTCGACTGGATGCGCACCTTCGTGCGCGAGGAGATCTGGCCGCTGGAGACGATCGCCGCAGAGCTCGAGTTCGACGGCCTCAAGCGCGCGATGGTCCCGCTGCAGGAGCAGGTCCGCGACCAGGGCCTGTGGGCCGCCCACCTCGACCCCGAGCTCGGCGGCCAGGGCTTCGGCCAGGTCAAGCTCGGGCTCATGCACGAGATCCTCGGCAGCAGCCCGATCGCGCCCCTCGCGTTCGGCAACGCCGCGCCCGACTCGGGCAACTCCGAGATCCTCGCCCTGGCCGGCACGCCGGAGCAGAAGGATCGCTATCTGCACCCGCTGCTGGCCGGCGACCTGCGCTCGGCCTTCTCGATGACCGAGCCCGAGACCGCGGGCTCCGACCCGACGCTGCTGCGCACGCGCGCGGTGCGCGACGGCGACGACTACGTCATCAGCGGCCACAAATGGTTCTCGTCCAACGGGTCGATCGCCGACTTCCTCATCGTCATGGCGGTCACCGACCCCGACGCCCACCGCTACCAGCGCGCCTCGATGTTCCTCGTCGACGCCGACGCCGAGGGCGTCGAGATCGTGCGCGACGTGGCGACGATGGAGCATCCCGCCGACTCGTTCGCCAAGTACGGCAACCACGCCGAGATCCGCTACCACGACGTGCGCGTGCCCAGGGAGGCGCTGCTCGGCGCCGAGGGCGCGGGCTTCCTCATCGCCCAGCAGCGGCTCTACCCGGGCCGCATCCATCACTGCATGCGCTGGCTCGGTGTCTCCCGGCGCGCCTTCGACATGCTCTGCGAGTACGCGCTCTTGCGGGAGGCGCACGGGTCCAAGCTGGCCGACAAGCAGACGATCCAGAACTGGATCGCCGATTCGGCGGCGCAGATGGAGGCGGCGCGCCTGATGACGCTGCGGGCGGCCTGGATCATGGACACCGAGGGCGTGCGCGCTGCGCGCAGGGAGATCTCCCTGATCAAGTTCTTCGGCGCCGAGGTGCTGCACGACGTCGTCGACCGGGCGCTGCAGATCCACGGATCGCTCGGCTACTCCACCGACATGCCGCTCGAGGCCATGTACCGCTACGCGCGCGCGGCGCGGTTCTACGACGGCCCCGACGAGGTCCACCGCGAGAGCGTCGCCAAGCTCATCCTGCGCGGCTACGAGGCGCCGGCCGACGGCGTCCCGCGCGAGCACGTCCCCACCCGACGCGAGGCGGCGCGCGAGCGGTTCGCCGACCTCCTGGAAGCGGTCACCTCCAACGACTAGAGCGATCAAGGCGCTGGCCATCATCCTCGCCATTCAGCTCGTGCTGGGCGGCGCGGTCGTCTTTGCCGCCACGCAGGACTTCTTCGGCGCGGGGGGCGGGAAGAGCCAGGCGCACGACGCGGCGCGGCGCGCCGAGCGGTTCGACGCGGCGCGGGCGTGGCGGCTCGTCCGCCTCCAGCTCTCCTACGGGCAGCGGCCGGGCGGGTCGCCCCAGCTGCGCGCGCTGGCCGACCGCCTGCGCCCGCTGCTGCCCAACGGCCGCTTCGAGGACCTGGGGCCGAACGAGCCTGGCCTGCGCAACATCGTCGGCGAGCTGCCCGGCCGGGGCCCGCCGATCCTCATCGGCGCCCACTACGACACGCAGTCCGATCCCGTCGGGTTCGTCGGCGCCAACGACGGCGCCGCTGGCCCGGCGGCGGTGCTCGAGCTCGCGCGGGTGCTGCGTCCGGTCAGCGCGCGCGACGGCCGGGCGGTGACGTTCGTGCTCTTCGACGGCGAGGAGCAGCCGGCGGGCGCCGAGAGCCAGCCCTTCGCGTCGTCGGGCCTGCGGGGCTCGCGCAGCTTCGTGAGTGCCCACGGCGCGCACAGCGTGGGCGAGATGATCCTGCTCGACTACATCGCCGGGCGGGGCTCGACCTTCCAGCGCGAGCGGGCCTCCGACCGCGGGCTATGGGGGCGCCTGCGCGACGCCGCGCAGCGGGCCGGCGTGGGGTCCGTGTTCCCGCCCGGCGACCAGTCGGAGCTGATCGTCGATGACACCACCCCGTTCCAAATGGCCGGCATCCCGGCCATCGACATCATCGACTGGGGCTACCCCTACAAGCAGGGAGTGCACGACACGCTGGACAAGCTGGACCCGCGCGTGCTCGACGCGGTGGGGGAGGCCGTGGCCGAGCTGGTGCGCCGCGGCGGCTAGGCGATCACGGCCTCCGGCCGCAGGACGCGGCCGGGCCGCTGGGCGAACGGCGATACGACCAGCGTCACCGTGCCCACGCAGGCGGCGACGAGCAGCGGGATCTGCCAGTCCCAGCCCAGCAGCAGCCCGATCACCACCGCGTTGTTGGCGGCGTGGGCCATCATCCCCGGCAGCAGCCGGCCGGTGCGGGCGTAGACCAGGGACCACACGAACCCGGCGATGAGCCGGTCGGCGAAGATCACCGGCGCGAACTCGAGGTGGGCGGCGCTGAACACGATCGCCGTGATCGTGGCCGCCACCCACACGCCCTTCCAGCGCCGCAGCGAGCCGAACATCACGCCGCGGAAGAAGATCTCCTCGCAGATCGGCGCCAGCACGGCGATGCCGAGCGTGGCGAACACGATCGCCACCGGCCCGCTCGCATTGTCGACCGGCAGGCCGCCGGTTGAGAGCGCTGATCCGATCGAGCTGCTGCCGTCGTCGAGCGACAGCGCGCCCAGCAGCACGAACGGCGCCAGCACGGCCGCGAAGGCGAGGACGAAGCCGCCCAGGGCGACGAACATCCAGCCCACGCTGCGCACGACCTGCAGTCGCGCGAGCCCGAACTGCCACGGGCGCAGCCGCCCGGTCAGCCGTGCCGTGACCAGCGCGCTGGCGAGGATCGTGAGGCTGGTGGCCGCGTCGGCGGCGATCGCGAAGGCGGTGTCGGGATCGTTCAGCCGGTTGCCGGTGGCGCCCGCGGCGACGAACACGGCGATGCCCGAGGCGATGACCAGGCCGATCCCGATGCCGACGCTCGCCGGGGCCACCCACGCCGGCCAGGGCGGGAGGCGCGGCCAGCTGGCGTCCGGCGCGCCCGACGGTGGGCGCGGCGCAATCTCGGGCAGCCGCGGGCGGTGGTCGGAGAGCAGCAGCAGGTAGGCGTCGCCGCGGGCCAGCCAGGCCAGCACGGGGCTCAGCACGCGCTGGATCGCGCCCGGCTCGCGGCCGGTCACCAGCGCGGCGATCCAGCCCAGCGGCACGAGCAACGCCACCAGCACGCCGGCGAAGTAGCGCAGGAAGAGCGTGAACGGGCCCAGGACAACCCAGGTCCAGGCCCGCGCGCGCCGGTGCGGCGGCCGCTGGCGCAGGGAGAGCGCCACCTGCTCGGGGTCGTCGGTCGTGAGCCAGAGCCACGCCCGCACGCGGTTGACGAAGCGCAGGTTCGCCCGGTAGGCGCGCTCGAGCGGGCTCGGGAGGTCGTTGGCCACCACGCGGCAGCCCCAGGCCACCGGCAGGGTGAGCAGGATGGCCAGCCGCAGCAGCACCGGCGCGACGAGCAGCGGCAGCGCGGCAAGCGGGCGAAGCAGCACGAGGCCGCGCCGCCGCCGGCGCGACCCGGGCACGCCGACGACGAGGTCGGTGCGCCACTGCTCCACCCCCGCGGGCAGCTCGGGCCGTCCGTGGGGCGCCCGCGGGCCCCAGCGGACCGGCAGGTAGACCGGTGGAGGCGGCGCCGCGACGGGCGGCGGCGCGGGGCGCGGGCGTTCGGGCGTGAGGAGCGGGTCGTTGCGCACTGTCTTTGCATACGCAATACCCGCGCCGATGGCACGGCCCGCTCGTACACTCAGCGACGATGGAGAAGATCCTGCTGGCCTCGCCGCGCGGCTACTGCGCGGGCGTCGATCGCGCCGTGCAGACGGTCGAGCGCGCCCTCGAGCTCTACGGCGCGCCCGTCTACGTCCGCAAGGAGATCGTCCACAACAAGCACGTGGTCTCGCAGCTGCGCGACCGCGGCGCCGTGTTCGTGGACGACGAGCGCGAGGTCCCGACGGGCGCGGTGACGGTGTTCTCCGCCCACGGCGTGGCGCCCAGCGTGCACGCCAACGCGGCCGAGCGCGGCCTGCGCACCATCGACGCGACCTGCCCGCTGGTCACCAAGGTCCACAAGGAGGCCCTGAAGTTCGCCCGCGACGGCTACACGATCGTCCTCGTCGGCCACGCCGGCCACGAGGAGGTCGAGGGCACGATGGGCGAGGCGCCCGAGCACATCGTCCTGGTCGAGACCGAGGAGGACGTGGACCGGCTCCAGATCGACAACCCGGACAAGGTCGCCTACATCTCGCAGACCACGCTGTCGGTGGACGAGACGCGCGCCATCATCGGGCGCCTGCGCGAGCGCTTCCCCGGCGCCGTCGGGCCCCGCACCGACGACATCTGCTACGCGACCACGAACCGGCAGATGGCGGTCAAGCAGCTCGCCGCCCAGTGCGACCTCGTGCTGGTCATCGGGTCGCGCAACTCCTCCAATTCCCAGCGCCTCGTCGACGTCACCCGCGAGCTCGGGACCGAGGCGCACCTGATCGACCACGAGGGCCAGGTCGAGGAGAGCTGGCTCGAGGGCAAGCGGGTCCTGGGCATCACCTCGGGCGCGAGCGCCCCCGAGGACCTCGTGCAGCGCCTGATCGACTACTTTCGCGCCCGCGGCACCGACGAGGTCGCCGAGCTCGAGGTCATCTCCGAGGATGTGCGCTTCATGCTCCCCAAGACGATCCGCAAGGAGCTGGCGGCCCGCGAGTAACCGGTAGCAGCCGCCCCGCGAGGTGGCTACGCTCAGGCCATGGACGGCCTGATGATGGATTACCCGCTGCTCGTCCGGCACATCGCCGAGCGAGCCGAGACGGTCTTCGGCGACCGCGAGATCGTGTCCCGCACCCAGGACGGGATCGAGCGCTCCACCTATCGCGACGTCGTGACCCGCGCCCGGCGCCTCGCCAGCGCGCTGCAGGCGCTCGGCATCAAGCCTGGCGACCGCGTCGCCACCTTCGGTTGGAACTCGGTGCGCCACCTCGAGCTCTACCTCGCCGTCCCCTCCGTCGGCGCCGTGCTGCACACGCTGAACGTCCGCCTGTTCGAGGACGACCTGCGCTACATCGTCGGCCACGCAGAGGACCGCATCGTGTTCCTCGACGCCAGCCTGGCCGACGCGATGTGCTCGTTCGAGGGCGTCGAGCAGGAGGTGCTCATGCCCGACGGCCCGGGCGAGCGCCCCGGCGCGCTCGACTACGAGCGGCTCGTCGCCTCCGGCGACCCCGACTTCGCCTTCCCCGACCTCGACGAGAACAGCGCCGCGGCCATGTGCTACACGAGCGGGACGACGGGCCGCCCCAAGGGCGTGGTCTACTCGCACCGCTCCACCGTCCTCCACACGCTGATGGTGTGCACGGCCGACGCCATGGGCGTGCGCGAGGCCGACTCGTTCATGCCGGTCGTGCCCATGTTCCACGCCAACGCGTGGGGCATCCCCTACGCGTGCGCGATGGCGGGCGCCCGCCTCGTGTTCCCCGGGCCGAAGATGCTGCCCGCCGACCTGGCCGAGCTGATCAGGGAAGAGCACGTCACCCGCGCGGCCGGCGTGCCCACGATCTGGCAGGGCATGCTCCAGCTCGACCCCAAGCCCGACCTCTCCTCGCTGCACGAGGTCAAGGGTGGCGGCTCGGCCGTGCCCGAGGCGCTCCTGCGCCACTTCGACGAGGCCTTCGGCGTGACCATTGTGCAGGGCTGGGGCATGACCGAGACCAGCCCGCTGGCCTCGGTGTCGCGCCTGCCCGGCGACGTCGAGGTGACCGAGGACGAGGCCTACGCGATCCGCGCCTGCCAGGGCCGCGTCATGCCGCTGGTCGACTTCCGCATCGACGCGGAAGAGGGCGGCGAGCTGCAGGTGCGCGGGCCGTTCATCGCGCGCCGGTACTACAACGACGACACCGCGAACGAGAAGTTCACCGAGGACGGTTGGCTGCGCACCGGAGACGTGGCCGAGCTGCGCTACGGGTCCTACCTGCACCTCGTCGACCGGACCAAGGACCTCGTCAAGTCGGGCGGCGAGTGGATCTCGTCGGTCGAGCTCGAGAACGAGATCATGGCCCACGACGACGTGCTCGAGGCGGCGGTCATCGCCATCCCGAACGAGAAGTGGGGCGAGCGGCCGTGCGCGTGCATCGTGCTCAAGCCCGGCGCCGAGCTCGACCCCGACGGCCTGCGCGAGTTCCTTTCCGGCCGCGTGGCCAAATGGTGGCTGCCCGATCGCGTCGAGTTCATCGACGAGGTCCCGAAGACCTCGGTGGGCAAGTTCAACAAGAAGGACCTGCGCGCACGGTTCGCCGGCGAGCAGGCGGCAGCACCCGCGCCCGGCGCGTGAAGCAGCTCGTCCTCTCGGACCTCCATCTCGGGGCGCGGTCGAACACCGACCTGCTGCGCCGGGCCGAGATGCGAGAGTCGCTGCTCGCGGCGCTCGCCGACGTCGACCGCCTGGTGCTGCTGGGCGACGTGCTCGAGATGCGCGACGGCCCGGCGCACGAGCCGCTGGCCGCGGCGCGCGCGCTGTTCGAGGACCTCGGGCGCACGCTCGGCCCCGACCGGGAAGTGGTCATGGTCCCCGGCAACCACGACCACGAGCTCATCGGCCCGTGGCTGGAGGCGCGCCGGCGCGTGCCCGGCGCCCCGCCGCTCGGGCTCGAGCAGGGCGCGGGCCCCGAGGCCTCGCCGCTGGCGCAGGTCCTGGGCGAGTGGCTGGCGCCCACTCCGCTGCGCATCGCCTATCCGGGCCTGTGGCTGCGCGACGACGTGTACGCCCTGCACGGTCATTACCTCGACGTCCACGTGGCGGTGCCGTCGTTCGAGCGCATGAGCGCCCGCGTGGTCGAGCGCTGGGTGCGCCGCGGCGACGGCGCCGCGGGGCCGGTCGAGGCCTACGAGGGCTCGCTTGCCCCGATCTACGCGCTCCTCTACACGATCGCCCAGACCGCGCCCGAGAAGGGCCGCAACTTGGTCTCGGGCGCATCCGGCCGCGCCTGGCGCGTGCTCGTGGGCGACGGCGGGCGCCGCCCCCTCGGGCACATCGCCCTGGGCACATTCGGCTTCCCGGCCGCGATCTGGACGCTGAACCGGCTCGGGCTCGGGCCGCTGCAGTCCGAGCTGTCGGGCGTCGCGCTGCGCCGCGCTGGCCTGGACGCGATGGCCGAGGTGATCGGCCGCCTCGACCCGCCGGCGGCGCATGTGGTCTTCGGCCACACCCACCGCAGCGGCCCGTGGCCGGCCGACGACCATGGCGAGTGGGTGGCGCCCGGTGGCGCCCGCATGCTCAACCCGGGCTCGTGGGTCTACGAGCGGCTGTTCATGACCGGCGGCCCGGACCGCAACCCGTACTGGCCCGGCAACGTGGCCGTGATCGAGGGCACGACGCCGCCGCGGCTGCAGCGCCTGCTCGGCGACCGCAGCGAGGACGAGTTCAAGGGGCCAGACCGGGCGTGAAGCACGTGGCGTGGCAGGTGGCCGCGCCGGAGACCGCGAGCTCGAGCACGCCGGCGGTGCTGCGCTCGTGCTCGAGCAGCTCCACGCAGCCGGGCCCGTCGACGGCGAACCGCCTGCTGTTGGCCGACAGCGCGCCCCGGCCCGAGACCACCGCCCACACGCCGCCGGCCTCGTAGGGGCCGGAGTAGGCGCCCTCCTGGTCGGCGGTCTGGGGCGCGAGCGCAGCGCCCGGCGCGTCCTCGGGCCGCAGCGGTGCGAACGGCGGCGGCTCGATGTCGAGGAGCTCGGCGATCGCGCGCTCGGACTCGTCGTAGGCGCCCTCGCCGTAGTGGTAGTCGACGAGGGTCAGCGCGCGGTCGAACAGGTAGCGCGCCGGCCAGCCCTGGTTGCCGTAGAGGTCCCACACCTCGAGGTCGGAGTCGACGACGACTGGATAGGTGACGTCGAGCCGCGCCACGGCGGCGCGCACCGCCGCCGGGTCAAACGACGGCGCGAAGCCGGCGGAGTGGACGCCGATCACGCGCAGGCCGTCGGCCGCGTAGCGCTCGTGCCACGCGCGCACGTAGGGCAGCGTGCGGATGGAGTTGGGGCGGCAGAAGTCCCAGAACTCGACCAGCACCGGACGGCCGAGCTGCTTGTCCATGCGCAGCGGCGCGACGTTGACCCACTCGAGCTCGCGCGGGAACGGCGGCGCGGTGATCGTGTCGACCGGAGGACGCACCGCGCGGCGACGCTAGCATCAGCCGCCCCGTGGGCCCCATACCGCTTCCGGAGCCTCCGCTCGCAAACGGCGACGTTTCGCTGCGGCCCTGGAGACCGCAGGACGTCCCCGCGATCGTGGCCGCGTGCCAGGACCCGGAGATCCCGAAGTGGACGCTGGTGCCCGAGCCGTATTCCGAGGACGACGCGCGGCTGTGGCTCGCCGCGCAGTCGGCCGCGCGCCGCGGTGGGCGCCGGGTCGAGCTCGCGATCGTCGACGGCGACGACCGGCTGCTGGGCTCGATCGCGATCGCCCGCAGCATCGACGGCCGCGCCGGCGAGGTCGGCTACTGGATCGCGCGCGACGCGCGCCGGCGCGGCGTCGCCACCCGCGCCGTCGAGCTGCTGTCGACCTGGGCGTTCTCCGAGCTCGGGCTCGAGCGCATCGAGCTGCTCGCCGAGCCTGGAAACACCGCTTCTCAGGGTGTTGCGGAGGCAGCAGGATTTACAAAGGAACGCCTACTTCCGGCGCATCGTGAGCAGAAGGGGCGCATGCGCGATTTCTTCCTCTATGTCCTCGTTCCGGGCGCGGTGTGAGGACGGCATGGATCGGGCCTCTGACCGCATTTCGCGGTTAGGGTTGCGGCCAACCCCACCTGTTCTCCAAGGAGGAGAGTCCTTGCGAAAGCCCCTCATCCTCGCCTTGGCGGCCGTGCTCGCCTTGGCGATTGCGGCGGTCGCGTACGCCCAGACGCAGACGAACACCTACTCGGTCACTGCGTCGACCAAGCCGACCAAGGCAGGAACCAAGAGCAAGCCCGTCCCGGTCGGCGTCACATTCAACTACACCGTGGGCGAGGCAAATGGCCTGCGTCCGTCGCCGATCGTCGGCTACAGCATCCTGTTCGGCGGCGTGCAGTTCAACGGCGCCGGCTTCCCCAAGTGCACCGCGGCCCAGATCAACGCGGCCGGCACCGACAAGCCGTGCCCGAGTGGGGCGAAGGTCGGCTCGGGGAACGTCGAGAACCAAACCGGCGCGACCCCGGACACGGCAGACAAGTCGTTGTCGTGCCACCTCGATCTGACGATCTACAACGGCGGCAAGGGCCACCTGGCGCTGTATTTGCTCGGTGGGGCCCCGACGTGCCCGATCTCTGTCTCCGTGGCGATCGACGCGAAGCTGGTGAAGAAGGCGTCCGGTACATCGATCGACTTCGCAGTCCCGCCGACGCTGGCGCATCCGATCGCCGGCTTCGACAACGCCGTGGTCCAGACCGCGTCAACGTTGCCGAAGAAGGTGTCGAAGGGCACCGGCTTCGAGGAGTCGATAGGAGGCTGCAAGGGCGGAAACCGCGCGGTCACCGTGACGTTCACCGCCGAGAACGGTGCGTCGTCGACCGCTTCAACGAACGCGAAATGCACCGCGTAGACGCCGACTGAACGTCCCGTCGCACCCGGCGGCCCCGCGCGACCGGGGCCGCCGGCGTGAGGCGGGCCGTACACTCGGCGGCCGATGTGGGGCTTCAGGCTGCGGTGCTTCGCGCTGTTGGGCGCAGGCGCCCTCGGACTGCACGAGTTGCGCTACCTGATCGGGTACGGCGGGGACGCCGGCCGCGCGCTGGCCGAGCAGGGCCACGGCTACCTCGACGCCGTCACCGCCGGCGTCGCGCTGACGCTCGTCGCCGCCCTGGCTGCGCTGGCCGCCGCGCTCGTCCGCGGTCCGGGCGCGGCGAAGCGCCCGCCACGGCCCTGGCGCGTGCGCTGGCTGGCCTGCAGCGGCGCGCTGCTCGCCGTCTTCACGCTGCAGGAGCTGGTCGAAGGCGTGCTGTCGCCCGGTCACCCTGCCGGCCTGGTCGGCGTGGCCGGCGGCGGCGGCTGGATCGCCGTGCCGCTGGCGCTGGCCATCGGCGCCGTCGTGGCCGCCCTGCTGCGCGGCGCCGAGGCCGTCATCGCCCGTTTCGCCGCGCCGCCGCACAGGCCGCGCCTGCGCGCGCCCCGCAGCGCGCTTGCGCGCGCGCCGCTCCAGGTCGGGCCGCGCGCCCTCGCCCTCCTCGCCACTTCCGGCGCACCACGAGCGCCGCCTCTCCGCGGGTGGTGAACGGCTGCGTCCGCCCGGGCGCAGCGACCATCGAACCCAAGGAGGCAGTTGCAGATGAGCAGGAATGCGCGCATCGGCGTGCTCGTGGGCGCACTCGTGGTGATCGTGGGGGCGCTCGTGATCGTCCTCGCCACCAGCGGCGGCAGCGACAACGCGCCCGACAAGGTCACCGCATCCATCAGCGTCGACAAGACGGGGCGGCCCAACGGGGGCATCAAGCACCTGACGGTCAAGAAGAACGGGACCGTGGACCTCTCGGTCACCACCGCGATCCCCGACGAGGTCCACCTGCACGGCTACGACATCGAGAAGGAGGCCAAGGCCGGCCAGCCGGTGCAGTTCAACTTCAAGGCCAGCATGGATGGCGTGTTCGAGATCGAGGTCCACAAGCCGACCGCGAACCAGATCGCCGAGCTCGAGGTCCAGCCGTGAACATCGTCATTCCGTTCGCCCACGGGATCGTCGGCAAGCGCGACATCCCGATCCCGGACTACGTGTTCGGGTGGGCGGCCGGGGTGGTGCTGGTCCTGTCGTTCGTCGGACTGGCGGTGCTGTGGCCCAAGCCGATCCTGCAGCCGGAGCCGGCCAAGCGGCTGTGCTTCTTCCCCAGCCTGCTCGTGGACATCGTCTGCGGGGTCATCGGCGTCGCGCTCTCCGTGATCGTCGTCTACGCGGGGTTTGCCGGCGTGCAGGTGGGGACGGCCAACCTGGAGCCGACGTTCATCTACGTCACCTTCTGGGTCGGTCTCGCGTTCGCCAGCCTGCTGTTCGGGAACGTCTTCGGGCCGTTCAACCCGTGGCGCGCCATCGCGCGCGCCGTGGCCTGGGTGGGCAAGACCGTGAGCCGCGGCGCGCTGCCCGAGCCGATCGCGTACCCGCGCTGGCTCGGGCGCTGGCCTGCGGCGGTCGGGATCCTCTGCTTCGCCTGGCTCGAGCTCGTCTACTCGAACAAGGACGACCCGTCGACACTGTCGGTGCTCGCGCTGGCCTACGCGGCGATCCAGCTCGTGGGCATGAGCATCTACGGCATCGACACCTGGACCGAGCGTGGCGACGCGTTCGCGGTCTACTTCGGCCTGTTCGCCCGGGTGTCGGTATTCGAGCGCCGCGACGATGAGGACGCCCTGTACATCCGGGCGCCGCTGTCGGCGCTGTTCAAGCTCGACATCGTGCCGGGAACGGTCGCGCTGCTGTGCGTGATGATCGGCTCAACGTCGTTCGACGGCTTCTCCAACGGGGTCCTGTGGAACGACGTGGCCCCCGACCTGCAGAAGTTCTTCGTCAACGACCTCGGGGCGAGCCTGAACACCGGGCTCGAGCTGGCGTTCACGGTCGGGCTGCTGTTCATGATCGCGTTCGTCTTCGGGGTCTACCGCATAGGCGTGGCCGGCATGCGGCTCTACGACCCCGACAAGCCGTGGCTGGTGCTGGCGAGGCGGTTCGTGATCTCGCTGGTGCCGATCTCGCTCGCCTATGTCATCGCGCACTACTTCTCGCTGCTCGCCTACCAGGGCCAGGCCGTGGCGTCGCTGGCCTCGGACCCGCTCGGCACCGGCTCGGACCTGTTCGGCACCGCGAGCGTGGGTATCAACTACGGGGTGGTGTCAGCGAGCGGGATCTGGTACGTCCAGGTGGCCGCCTTGGTGATCGGCCACGTGGCCGGCCTGATGGTGGCCCACGAGCGCGCCGTGAGCGACTATCCCGACAGCCGCATCGCCGTCCGGTCCCAGCTGTGGATGCTGGGCGTGATGGTCGTGTTCACGTCGCTGGGCCTGTGGATCCTCTCCGCTGCGGGGCAGGCATGACCGTCATCGCCCACGCGGGGCACTGGATCGAGGGCGGGATCTTCGCCGCGCCGGTGATCATCGTCGCCGGCGCGCTGGCGGTCTCGTCGGTGCGGGAGAAGCGGCGGCGACGGCGTGAGGCAGGTCACAGTGATGAGGGGGGCCGCCGCTCGTAACGCTTTCGTCATCCACCGGACCGTAACTTCGTGAGCCAGGAGAACGTTGACAGCGTAAGAACGGACGTGGCTGACGCTTGTGCAGGCGACACCCCAAGCCACGGAGCCGGAGAACCGCGATGAGCGCTAAGGACCTCAAAGAGTTGCTGGAGCACCTCGACGACACGCACGAGATCGTCGTGCTCGGGCCGGTCGAAGAGCCCGATGACGAAGGGCCCGAGGCGCTGTTTTTCTGCTGGCGCGACGCCGAGGACGAGGCGGCGATCGCCTATCGGATCTGGTGCGAGAAGCCCGGACACGAGCCCTACGCGGTCTACCGCGCGGCGGCCGACCGCGCCGAGGCGGCCCAGGACGCGCTGGCCGCCGCTTCCGCCCGCCCTCTTACCCGGTCCTGACCGTGCCCCGCCGAAGGGGGCCGATGATCGAGGGGCAATGCCCAGCTCCTGCTTCAAGTACGTGAGCTCCGACGTGCCGGCGGGCAAGACGCTCGACGAGTACCGCCGCCGTCGTGTGCGCCGGCGCCGCCGGGGCCTGCTGGCCCGGCTGCGCGCGCGGCGGACGCGAGTACATAAGGCTTGACGTATATAACGCAGGGTGGAAGTATTCGCCCCCGGTGGAGGCCTTCGACGTCCTCGGCGACCCGGTGCGCCGGCGCATCCTCGAGCTGCTCGCCGGCCCGGAGCGGCCGGCCGGCGACGTGGTCGCCGTCATCCAGGACGAGTTCGGCTTGACCCAGCCCGCCGTCTCGCGCCACCTGCGGGTGCTGCGCGAGAGCGGCTTCGCGAGCGTGCGGCCCGAGGGCGCGCGGCGGCTCTACGTCATCGACGCCGCCGGCCTCGAGGGCGCTGAGGGCTGGCTCTTCGACCTCCGCGCGCAGTGGAGCCAGCGCCTCGATGCGCTCGGCACCGAGCTCGCCCGCGGCAAGCAGCGACGCAAGGAGACCCGACCGTGAACGATCTGATCGACGAGCTCGAGCGCGTCCGCCGCAGCGTGGGGGACGACGACGCCCGGAAGGTGGTCGAGCTGCGCCGCAGCTACGACGCCGACGTCGCCGATGTGTGGGACGCGTGCACGAACCCCGAGCGCATCCCGCGCTGGTTCCTGCCCATCAGCGGCGACCTGCACCTCGGCGGCCGCTTCCAGCTCGAGGGCAACGCCGGCGGCGAGATCAAGGAGTGCGACCCGCCGCGGCGCCTGGCCGTCACCTGGGAGTACGGCGGCGACGTCAGCTTCCTCTACCTCGACCTGGCGGGCAACGACGGCGCGACCGACCTGCGCCTGCGCCACGCCGCGACCGTCAACGACCACTGGGACACCTACGGCCCCGGCGCGGTCGGCGTGGGCTGGGACCTCACGCTGCTCGGCCTGGCCGCGTACCTGCCCGGCGCCGCGGCCGTGCCCAAGGGCATGCCGCCGCCCGAGGTCATGCGCCGCAGCGCCCAGGACTGGGGCGCCGCGCACGCGGCCTCCGGCGTCCCCGCCGCGGCCGCGGAGGAGGCGGCGGCGCGCACGAGCGCGTTCTACGCGCCCTAAGCGAAGACGGAGCGGGCGCGCACGATCGACTCGATCAGCGCGTCCACGTCGGCGCGGTCGTTGTAGGGGCCGAACGAGGCGCGGGCCGTGGCCGGCACCCCGAGCGCGCGCATAAGCGGCTGGGCGCAGTGGTGGCCGGCGCGCACACAGACGTTGTCGCGGTCCAGCAGCTCGGCGATGTCGTGCGGGTGCATGCCGTCGATGGCGAACGAGATCACGCCGCCGCGGCGGTCGGCATCGGGCGGGCCGGGGACGCTGACGCCGTCGGTCTCGGCCAGGCGCTGCAGCGCATAGGCAGTCAGCGCGCGCTCGTGCTCGCGCACGGCCTCCATCCTCAGGCCCTCGAGGTAGTCGACGGCGACGCCGAGCCCGACCGCCTCGGCGATCTGGGAGGTGCCCGCCTCGAACTTCCAGGGCAGGTCGTTCCAGGTCGAGTTGTCGAAGTTGACCTGCTTGATCATGTGGCCGCCGGTGATGAACGGGCGCATGGACTCGAGCAGCTCGCGGCGGCCGTGCAGGATCCCGATACCCGTCGGCCCCAGCGCCTTGTGCCCGGTCCAGGCGTAGAAGTCGGCGCCGATCGCGCCGACGTCCACCGGGAGCTGGGGCACGGACTGGGCGCCGTCGATCACGGTGACGGCCCCGGCGGCCCGGGCCCGCGCAACCATCTCGGCCACGGGGTTGATCGTGCCGAGCACGTTGGAGACGTGGGCGAAGGCGGCGACCTTGACCCGCCCGGAGGCGAGCTCGGCGTCGAGCTCGTCGAGCGAAAGCATCCCGTCGTCGTCGACGTGCAGGTAGCGGATCTCGGCGCCGACCTCTTGGGCCAGCACCTGCCAGGGCACGATGTTCGAGTGGTGCTCGAGCTGGGTGATCAGCACCACGTCGCCGGCGCCGACGTTGTCGCGGCCCCACGCGTAGGCGACGAGATTGATCGAGTTCGTCGCATTGGCGGTGAAGATCGTCGTGGCCGCCTCGCCGCCGGCGAACGCCGCGATGCGGTCGCGAGCGCCCTCGAAGGCCTCGGTGGACTCGGCCCCGAGCGTGTAGACGCCGCGGTGGATCGACGCGTAGTGGCGGCGGTAGAAGTCGTCCATCGCCTCCAGGACCGGCGCGGGCTTCTGCGCGGTCGCGGCGGAGTCGAGGTAGACGATCGGCTTGCCGTCGATCTCGCGCGCCAGCAGGGGGAAGTCAAAGCGAACGTCCATCTCCAACAAATCCTACCGCAGGGATCGGATTTGCTCGGACTGCAGCACCTTCACGTCGTGGGCGAGGCCCTCCGGCGTGAGCTCCGACATCGGGAAGCCGACCCGCTGGCGGCCGCGCTTGTCGATCAGCAGCACGTAGGCCGAATGGTCGAACTTGCTGCCCTGGGGCTGGATCCCGTAGGCCTTCCAGATCGGCGCGAGCTCGGCCCGGCTGCCGAGCAGGAACCGCATCCGCCCGACCAGCGCGTGCTTGAGAAGGAAGCGCTTGGCGTTCAGCGGCGTGTCGTTGCGCGGGTCGACCGAGACCGCCAGCGCGGGCACGTCGTGGCCGAGGTCGTTCATCGCGCCGCGGATCTGGTCGGCCATGATCGGGCACGTGTTCTGGCAGGTCGAGTACATGAAGGTCAGGATCACCGGCTGCCCGCGGTACTGGTGCAGGCTGGCCATGCCGCCGTTCTGATCGCGCAGCGCGAAGTCCTTAAGCGGGATCTCGGGCGGCCGCAGGGCGCCGGCGAAGCCGTGCTGCACGATCACCTGCGGGCCCGAGCCGGTGCTGCCCGAGGCGACGACCACGGCGATGATCGCCCCGGCGCAACAGGCGATGACGACCGTGATGGCCAGGCGCAGGCGCGGGTGCAGCACTAGAGGGAGGGTACGGCCGAACGGGGGCGGTCAGCCCAGAACGAGCTCCGCGGCCTGGCGCACCTGGTCGATGCCGCCGCCGATCAGCAGCGTGTCCACGCGCGACTCGCGCCACGCCTCGAGGTCGGCGCGGATCTTGTCCACCGGGCCGATGAGCGCGAGCTGCTCGACGAGCTCGGTGGGGACCGCGGCCGCGGCCTCGTCCTTGCGCCCGTTCAGGTAGGCGTCCTGGATCTTCGCCACCGCGTCCTCGTAGCCCATGCGGATGGGGACGTTGGCGTGGAAGTTGACCTCGCGCGCGCCCATGCCGCCGAAGTACAGGGCGTACATGGGCCGGATCATGTCCGCGGCGGCGTCGACGTCGTCGGCGACGATCAGCGGCACGGTGGCGACGACCTCGAAGTCGTCGCCGGCGCTGGCCAGCGCCTCGGCGTAGAGGTCGGCCGAGTCGGGCGAGTAGAACAGCGCCAGCCAGCCCTGGCACAGTTCGGTGGCCAGCGCGATGTTCTTCGGTCCCTCGGCCGCTAGGTAGATGGGGATGTCCTCGCGCAGCGGGCGCACGATCGACTTCAGCGGCTTGCCCAGCTCCGTGCCCGGCAGCGGCAGCTGGTAGTGCTCGCCCTCGAACACCACCGGCTCCTTGCGCGCCCAGATCGCGCGCACGATCTCGATGTACTCACGCGTGCGCGCGAGCGGCTTGGCGAACGGCTGGCCGTACCAGCCCTCGACCACCTGGGGCCCGGAGACCCCGAGCCCGAGCACGAAGCGCCCGGCCGAGAGGTGGTCCATGGTGATCGCCGCCATCGCCGTGGCGGCCGGCGTGCGCGCGGAGATCTGCGCGATCGCCGTGCCCAGGCGCATGCGCTCGGTCTGCGCGCCCCACCAGGCCAGCGGCGTCAGCGCGTCCGAGCCGTACGCCTCCGCGGTCCAGAGCGAGTCGAAGCCGAGGCGGTCGGCCTCGGCGATGACCTCGGCCGCGCCGGGGGGCGGCCCGGTGGGCGGCCAGTAGCCGATGCTGTAGCCGAGCTTCACCGCGGGCACTCTATGTTTTATGGGCGGCGGCCCATAGCTATACTTACTGAAGTGAAAAGCCGACCGAGTTTGAGGAGTTTTTCGTCGATGAGCCCGTCGGGCGCCGAGATCATCAAGCAGATCAAGGAGCGGGTCCACGAGATCGACCCTGCCGAGGTGCACGAGGGACTCGGCAACGGCGTCGTGCTCGTCGACGTCCGTGAGGGTGAGGAGTTCGAGCGGGAGCGCATCCCCGGCGCGAAGCACGTGCCGCGCGCCTACCTGGAGTCCCGCATCGAGGGCGCGGTCTCGGACCGCGACACCCATGTCGTCCTCTACTGCGCTTCGGGGCAGCGCTCCGCGCTGGCCGCCGACACGCTGACGGAGCTGCTCGGCTACACGAACGTCGACTCGATGACCGGCGGCATCACGCTGTGGAAGGACCGCGGCTACGAGACCGAGGTCCCCAAGACGCTCACCAAGGAGCAGCGCGACCGCTACTCGCGCCACCTCCTGCTCCCGGAGGTCGGCGTGGAGGGCCAGCAGAAGCTGCTCGATGCCAAGGTGCTGCTGCTCGGCGCCGGCGGGCTCGGCTCCCCGGCCGCGCTCTACTTGGCCGCCGCGGGCTTGGGCACGCTCGGCATCGTCGACGACGACACCGTCGACCTCTCCAACCTCCAGCGCCAGGTCATCCACACGACCGGCCGCGTGGGCGAGCCCAAGGTCGACTCGGCCGCCGAGACCATTGCCGACATCAACCCCGACGTCGAGGTGGTCAAGCACCAGGTCCGGCTCGACAGCTCGAACGTGGTCGAGCTCATCGCGCCCTACGACATCGTGGTCGACGGCCTCGACAACTTCCCCACCCGCTACCTGCTCAACGACGCGTCGGTGCGGCTGCGCAAGCCGGTCGTGTCCGCGTCGATCCTCGGCTTCGACGGGCAGCTCTCGGTGTTCAAGCCCTACGAGGGCCCGTGCTACCGCTGCCTGTACCCGGTGCCGCCGCCGGCCGAGCTCGCGCCGTCGTGCGGCGCCAACGGCGTGATCGGCGTGCTGCCGGGCACGATGGGCCTGCTGCAGGCCACCGAGGTCGTCAAGCTCATCCTCGGCGAGGGCGAGCCGCTCGTCGGCCGCCTGCTCCTGTACGAGGCGCTGGGCGCCACGTTCACCGAGCTGAAGGTCCGCCGCGACCCCCAGTGCCCGATCTGCTCGCGCGACCCCGAGTCGATCACGGATGAGGAGATGGGGGTCTTCCCGGACTACGAGGCGTTCTGCGCCGCGGCCGGGTAGCCTGGCCCGCCTCTTCATGGCGACGATCAAGATCCCACCCGTCCTGCGGCCGTCCACGAGCGGCGAGAAGGAGGTCAGCGCCGCGGGTGCCGATGTCGGCACCGTCCTGCGCGCGCTCGCGGAGGCCCACCCGCAGACCGAGTCCCAGCTCTTCGGCGCCGACGGCGACCTCAACCGCTACGTGAACGTCTACCTCAACGACGAGGACGTGCGCGTGCTCGAGGGGCTCGAGACGTCGGTGGGCGAGAGCGACACGCTCGTCATCCTCCCGGCAATGGCCGGGGGACGCTGAACCCGGCGAGCAGCGCCAGGCTCCCCGCGGCGACCGCGGCGGCCAAGAACAGCGGCACCGAGAGGTCGATCTGCTCGAGCAGCAGGGCGCCGATGGCGGCGCCCCCGAGCATGGACAGGACCGTGGCCAGCCGCCGCCTGCCCCCACCGGGGCCGCCGGCCAGCACCGAGTCGGCGGCCAGGCCGGTCAACAGCGAGGTCAGGACCGTGGTGGTGCTGACGTCGCGCACGCCGAGCGCGCGCACGGCCGCGCTGCGCGCGCCCATGGCCAGCGCCAAGAGCGCGATCACGACGTAGCGCAGGGTGGTGTCGGTCGTCGGCGTCAGGCCGGTGGAGAGCACGGCCGCGGTGAGAACCAGCGCCACCTCGATGCCCAGTGCGGGCAGCAGCCAGCCGTGCTGGCGCTCGTCCGCGGAGCGGCCGATGCGCGCCACCACCGCCGCGCCGGCGAGGAAGGCCAGCAGCGCCGTCAGCGTGGCCGCGAGCGAGAAGCCGCCGGTGCCGGTGGTGGCGACGCCGAGCAGCACCACGTTGCCGGTCATGTTGCCCGCGAACACGCGCCCGAGGCCGAGCAGGCTCACGGCGTCGACGAGGCCGGTCGAGGCGGTGAGGGCGAGCAGCGCCACGACCAGCACACGCGACTCGCGCCGGGGCCCGGAATGTGGGACAGTCGAAGTCATGCAGATGAAATTCCTCGTCATCGTCACACCTCGGCAGGTCCCGCTGCCGCCGGGGATGATCGCGGAGATCCTCGCGGCGCAGAAGGAATGGCTGAAGGCCCGCGTGGCCGACGGCACCGTCGAGGCGCTCTACAGCTTTGTGGGCGGCGGAGGTATGGGCGTCGCGACGGTCGAGTCGCACGAGGCCATCAACGAGCTGCTGGTCAGCTCGCCGGCCTTCCCGATCAGCGACTTCGAGGTCACCGCCATCGGCGACTTCGAGATCATGATCGACGCTGCTATCGCGGCTGCACGCCAGGCCGCGAGCATGATGCCTGGTCCGCCCGCGTAACCCCCGACCCGAGTCGGGCCCAGCGCTACAGTTCGTGAAGCAATGCCCGTCCCGCCGCTCGTCAATCGCCCGTGCGGGGGCCGCTACGGCGACATCGTCCAAGCGATCGGCAACACGCCCCTGGTCGAGCTGAAGCGGTTGTCCCCCAAGGCCGGCGTCCGCATCTGGGCCAAGATGGAGTCCTACAACCCCACCGGGTCGGTCAAGGACCGCGTGGCCCGCGCGATGATCGAGGACGCCGAGGAGCAGGGCCGCATCCGCCCCGGCCAGACGATCCTCGAGCCGACCTCCGGCAACACCGGCATCTCGCTGGCGCTGATCTGCTCGCGCAAGGGCTACAAGCTCAAGGTGGTCATGCCCGAGAACGTGACCCCGGAGCGGACCCAGCTGCTGGAGATGTACGGGGCCGAGATCATCTACTCCGAGGGCGCCAAGGGCTCCAACGGCGCCGTCGAGAAGGCACTGGCCATGGCCGAGGCCGACGCCTCGTACTACATGCCCTACCAGTACGGGAACCAGGCCAACCCGCTCGCCCACTACAACGGCACCGCGCCGGAGATCCTCGAGGAGCTCGACGGCGACGTGACCGCGTTCGTGGCCGGCCTGGGCACCGGCGGCACGCTGATGGGCAACGGCCGCCGCCTGAAGGAGGAGCTCGGCGACCGGGTCAAGATCGTTGCCGCCGAGCCCAAGCAGGGCGAGCCGGTCCAGGGCCTGCGCTCGCTCGACGACGGTTTCATCCCGCCGATCATCGACCTCTCGTTGCTGGACCGGAAGATCTTCGTGACCAACGAGGACGCGATCGTCTGGACGCGCCGCCTGCTCGAGGAGGAGGGCGTGTTCGCGGGCGTCTCCTCCGGGGCGATCGCCTCGATCGCCGTGCGCATCGCCGGCGAGCTCGACGAGGGCAACGTGGTCTTCCTCGTCGCCGACGACGGCTGGAAGTACCTGTCCTCGGGCATCTACACCAAGCCGGTGGAGCAGATCGCGGATCTCGAGTCCACCGTTTGGTGGTAACCATCACCGCGTGATCGAGCGCAGGGCGTTCCTGGCCGTGGCCGGCACCACGCTGGCCGGTGGGGTGCTCGCGGCCTGCGGGTCGGGCGGGCAGGACGACTCCAACGGCATCGCCACCGAAACCGGCGCGGAGCAGAGCACGGCCGCCTCGGCGGACGTCAGCATCCTCAACCAGGCCCTCGCGGTCGAGCAGCGGGCGGTGGCCACGTACCAGACCGCGGCGCAGCACCTCAGCGGCGCGCGGCGGCGCACGGCCCAGCACTTCGAGGCGCAGGAGCGCGTGCACGTCGACGCGCTCTCGCAGGCGGTCCTGGCCCTCGGGGCCACGCCGACGACCGCGCGCGACCGCTACGCGCTCCCGCCGCTGTCCGACGACGACGCCGTGCTGCGCTTCGCCATAGGCGTGGAGCAGATCGCCGTGGCCCAGTACCTCGACCTCATCCCCAAGCTGTCGAGCCAGAACCTGCGCGGCACCTTCGCCTCGATCCTCACCGTCGAGGCCGAGCACCTCGCGGTCCTGCGCGAGGAGGCCGGGCAGGAGCCGGTGCCCGACGCGTTCGTGGGGCGGGGGACCTGATGGCCGGCATCACCCGGCGCGTCGCGTTGCGCAACGCCGGCGGCGTCACCCTGGCCGCCTCGGCCGCGCCGTTGCTCGTGGGCGTGCGCACCGCCTTCGCCGCCGCCACCGGCGACGAGGAGACCATGCTCGCCGCCGTCCGGCTCGAGCAGGGGCTGGTGATCGCCTACCGCACGCTCGCCGGGTCAACCGCGCTGGACGCGGACGCGGCCGCGCTGGCGCGCCATTTCGGCGACCAGGAGCAGGCCCATCTCGACGCGGTGAGCAAGCAGCTGCAGACGCTGGGCGGCGTCGTGCCGGGCGAGCCCGCGCCGGACATGGTCAAGGCCGGGCGCGAGTCCTTGAACGCGTTGCACACCCAGGAGCAGCTCCTGGCCTTCGCCGGGGCGCTGGAGACCGCCGCCATCGCCGCCTACTACGAGGCCCAGCAATCCCTGCGTAGGGCCGAGTTCCTGCAGACCACCGCGGCGATCATGGCCAACGAGGGCCAGCACCTCGCGCTGCTGCGCGAGGCCCTCCACCGGGAGCCGGTCCCGAACGCATTCGAGACCGGCCAGCCGTGAACTTGACCTTCCGGAAAGCAAGGGCGTTACTCTTGCTCTGTGTTCAGTCAGGTCGGTCCCGGTGAGATCATCTTGGTCCTGGCGATCGCGTTGATCGTCCTGGGCCCCAAGCGGCTTCCCAGCGCCGCCCGCTCGGTGGGCAAGGGACTGCGGGAGTTCAAGCAGTCGCTGACCGAAGCGGACCCCCGCCACGTCGAAGAGGACGACCACGAAGAGCCCGCGCCCAAGCGTGCTCCGGCGAAGCCCCCGGCGACCGACTAGGTCCGCCTCTATCCTCGGCCGCGTGCGGATCGGCCGAGCGATGATCGATGAGATGGTCGCGCACGCGCGCGAGGAGGCGCCGAACGAGTGCTGCGGCCTCGTCGCCTCCAGCAACGGCGACGCCCAGCGCGTCTATCGCGCGGCCAACGCCGAGCGCAGCCCGGTCAAGTACGTCGTCGACCCGCGCGACCAGATCCGCATCCAGAACGAGATCGACGACCACGGCTGGGAGCTCGGCGCGATCTACCACTCGCACACGCGCACGGAGCCGTTCCCGTCCCAGACCGACATCAACCTCGCACGCAATTGGCCCGACCCGCTCTACGTGATCGTCGGGGTCGCGGGCGAGCCGCCCGACGTCCGCGCCTTTCGCATCGTCGACGGGCAGGTGAGCGAGACCGAGCTGGAGGTGCGATGACCCGACCGGTCGCCTCCTCCGAGCCGCTCGTCTGCCCGAGCTGCGCGCGCACGTTCCCGCTCGACGAGCGCTTCTGCCCCGACTGCAAGATGCCCTTGGTCTACGCCGGCTTCACGGGCGTCGACCATCCGATCACGGACGTTGAGGAGCGGGCGCGCAAGATTAAGCGGCAGTACTCGGAGGGCGACCTCGTCCGCGTCGCCGGCGCGCGCAACCAGGCCGAGGCCGAGTTCATCCAGGGCATGCTGCTCGAGGAGGGCATCCCCAGCGTCCAGCGCCGCTCGCGCGGCTTCGACGTCCCCGACTTCCTCGCCGCCGGCCCGCGCGACGTGCTCGTGCCCCAGTCCGGCGCGATGGCCGCGCGCGAGGTGCTGCTCGAGGCCGAGATCGTGCCCGCCCACGCGCAGGCCTCCAGCGGTCCCGCTCCGGGACCGGTGGCCCTGGCCCTGCTCGGCCTCGTGGTGCTGATCGCGCTCGTGGCCTGGCTGGGGACCGAGGTCATCGGCTGAGCGCTAGCGTCGGGCAGCATGCTGCTCGAGAACCGCAACGCCGTCATCTACGGAGGCGGCGGCACCATCGGCTCCGCCGTGGCCCGCGCCTTCGCTCGCGAGGGTGCGACCGTGCACCTGGCCGGCCGCACCGCGTCGACGCTCGACGCGGTCGCCAACGAGATCCGCGCGGCCGGCGGGAGCGCCGAGACCGCCGTGGTCGATGCGCTCGACGAGGCAGCGGTCGACGCCCATGCCGACGCGGTGTCCGCGGACGCGGGCTCGCTGGACATCTCCTTCAACCTCATCGCCCACGGCGACGTGCAGGGCACGCCGCTGGCCGAGATGGCGCTGGCCGACTTCGAGGCGCCGGTGCACAACGCGGTGCGGACGATGTTCCTGACCGCGCGGGCGGCGGCGCGGCACATGACCCGGCAGGGATCGGGCGTGATCCTCGCGTTCGGAGGCTACGGCGACCCGCTGCGCGAGCACAGCCTGGGCGGCCTGCAGGTGGCCTTCCAGGCCCAGGAGGCGCTCAAGCGGAACCTGGCCGCGGAGCTCGGGCCGCACGGCATCCGGGTGGTGACGCTGCAGACCGGCGGGATCCCCGAGTCGATGACCCGCGCGCCCGCCGAGCTGCGCGAGCAGGTCCGCACGGCGACGGAGGCGCGCACCCTGACCGGCCGCGCCGCCACGCTCGCGGACGTCGGCAACGCCGCGGTGTTCGCGGCCTCGGACTGGGCCGCGCCGTTCACCGGCACCAAGCTGAACATCACCGCCGGCGCCTACGTCGACCCGGCCTAGAGCTCGACCTCGCGCCCGGCGCCGCGCTCGCGTGCGGCCGCGAGAACGAGCGTGGCGGCGGTGCCATCCTGGACGGCGACGCCGACCGACTTGTAGAGCGTGAGCTCGTCGGGCGCGGTGCGGCCGGCGCGATCGCCGGCGACGAGCTCGCCCACCTCGACCACGCGGGTGGGGTCGAGCGTGCCGCGCGCGATCGGCTCGAGCAAGTCGGTGGAGCCCGAGGGCGGCGCCGACAGCGCAGCGGCGCGCGACTCGACGGCGACCAGCGCGGCGGCCACGGTGGCGTCGTCGACCTCGCGGCCATCGGGGTTGAAGCCGACCGAGGTCACATGGGCGCCTGGGGCGAGCCACTCCTGGCGCACGACGGGCTCGTGCGGGTGGGTGGTGGCGCAGACCACGTCGGCGCCGTCGCAGGCGGCCGACCACGACGGCGCCGCCCGTACCGGGACGTCGAGCCCGGCGCCCAGCTCCTCGGCCAGCGCGGCGGTCTTCGCCGGGTCGCGCCCGGCCACGCGCACCTCGGCGAACGCGCGCACGCGGGTCACCGCGGCGGCGTGGGCGCGGGCCTGGACCCCGGTGCCGAGGATGGCGAGGGTCGCGGCGTCGTCGCGCGCGAGCAGGCGGGTGGCCAGAGCCGACCCCGCGCCGGTGCGCACGGCGGTGATGGCGGTGCCGTCGAGCAGCGCGAGCGGCCGGCCGTCATCGGGGTCGAAGACCGCGATCAGCGCCTGGTGCGTGGGCACGCCGTCGGCGTTGTGCGGGAACAGCGTGACGAGCTTGGCGGCCAGCGAGCCCGTCGCGGGCGTCCAGCCCGGCATCGCCGCGAGCATGCCTTCGCGCTCGGCCACGAAGGCGCCCACGCGGTTGGGCACCACGGCACGGCCCGCGCTGAGGTCGGCCATGGCGTCGGCCAGCGCGTCGATGAGGGCGTCGAGGTCGAGCAGCTCCTCCACTTCCGGGCGGCTGAGCACCAACACGGGCCGACCCTACCGCCCGGGCTCGCGTGCCGAGAGCCCAGGCGGCGGAGGCGGCGCCCGTCAGCTGCGGGCGGCCTGCGCGTACATCAGCGAGCCCGGCGTGGTGAGCTCCTCGCCGGTCTCGAGCAGGGTCTTCAGGCCCGAGAGGATCTGGGGCCAGCCGCCGTAGATCTCGCTCGACGCGTCCTTGGGCAGCTGGTCGTGGGTCACCGTCAGCGCGCAGGTGTCGTCGCCCACGGGCGTGATCTCCCAGGTGACCCGCGAGGTGCCCGCGGCCTTGACCTCGTCGCTCCAGAGCGCGTCGAAGCTCTGGACGAGCTTGCGCGGCGGGTCGACCTCGAGGTTCTCGCCCGTGCTGATCTCGACCACGCCGGGGATGCCGGCGGTGTAGCTCGAGCCGTTCGTCCAGTCCGAGGTCACGCCGACGCCGAACGTGTACTGCTTGCGCATCTCGCCGTCGGTGATCGCCGCCCACAGGCGGTCGGGGGTGGTCTTGATGTAGATCTCGAAGACCTTCTCCATCGTTCTGTCCTCCAGTTGTCGCTTGATCCCCGTGAGCGTCGCCGCCCACGGCTCGGCGTACTTGCTCACCCACCGGTCGTGGACGAGCCGGATGGGGACGGGGTTCAGGAAATGCAGCTTCTCGCGCCCTCGCTTCCTGGTCGTCACCAGGTGGGCCTCCTCGAGCACCTTGAGGTGCTTCATGACCCCGAAGCGAGTCATGGGCAGGCGCTCCTCGAGCGCGCTCAGCGTCTGCCCGTCTTCCTTGAACAGCTCGTCGAGGAGGCTCCGCCGGGTCGGATCGGCCAGTGCCCTGAACACGTCGTCGTCCATCGGCGGAACAATAGGTGACCATAAGGTCACATGTCAACCCGCTCGACGTCCCGAGGGGCGTTCCTCGGACAGCCGGGCGAGGTGGCTGCGCCAGACGGACTCGATCTCGCCCAGCGAGTGGCCGAAGGCGTCGCGCAGGGCGACGGTCGGTCCCTGCGGGTGTGGGTGCACGGCGAACCCGACCGCGGTCTGGACGCCCTTGGCGCGCGCCAGCAGGTCGACGACGGTGCCGCCGAGCAGGGTCGCGTCGCGCAGGCCGGGCGGGAAGGCGGGGCGGCCGCCCTCGCGCAGGCGGCGGGCGATCGCGGGCTGGGCGTAGGCGGTCTGGCCGCCCAGGAACTGGCCGGCGCCCTCCGACAGCCAGGCCCGGCGCAGCAGGGCGTTGATGCGCCGCGGCCGGTAGGGCGGGGGGAGGGCAGGGCTGGCCGTGCCCACGGCCAGGCGCGCGTAGAGCGCGTCCGGCGTGCGGGCGAGCATCTCGCGCGAGCCGGGGACGCTGGACGCCCGTGCTCGCAGCAGGCGCGGAGCGAGCACATGGAGCTCGCGGCTGGCATACCAGCCGGCGAGGTACCTACGCGCGGCGGGCGCGGTGGCCAGCCACATCACCGGCAGGAACGGCATCGCCACCGACAGGCCGACGGCGGTGTCGTGCAGGATGACCGTGATGTCGCCGGGCGCGGCGCCGAGCAGGCCTCCGAGCCGGTCGCGCAGGGCCTCGAGGCCGTCGAGGACGCGTGCCGCGTCCTCGCTGTCGCGGTCGTTGTGGCGCGCGCGAAACGCGTCCGAGCGGGATTCGACCCAGGCCATCGCGCCATCCTGGCAGCAGCGCCGTGGCCAGCGCGACTACCACCACCGGAACCACCGTTGGGACACGACGAAGCCGATGACCGTCCACGCGGCCAGCACCGCCGCGTCGCGCGCGGTCAGCGCGGGGAAGACCGCGCCGTGCAGCGCCCGCTGCGCGCCCTCGACGATCGGCTGGGCCGGCAGCCAGCGCATGAGCGTCTCGAGCCAGTCGGGCTCGCGCGCGACCGCGCCGAAGCTGCCCAAGAGCAGCACGATGGGCAGGAAGGTGGCGCTGAGCAGAGGCCACGCCGCCTCGGCGCTCGGGATGAGCGCGCTGGCGGCGGTGCCCAGGCTCGCCCACGTGGCGGCGCCCAGGGCGAGGACCACGGCGAGGCTGAGCGCAGCGTCGAGGTCGACCCCGACGCCGTACGTGGATCAGCGCCACGAAGGCGGGGCGCAAGGCGCTCAAGGAGGAGATCGCCGCGCTGCGCGAGATCATCGGCGCGGTCGACAGCGAGCCCGCCGTGCGCGCCATCCCCGCGCCCAGCCCGGCGCCGGCACCTGAGAAGACGGTTTAGGCCGCGCCGCGCTCCCAGTCCAGCTCGGTGGTGATGCCGAGCGCCCGCAGCCGCTCGTTGGCCTCGTTCAGCGACGCGGCGCCCGCGACCTCGCGCGCCGGGCGTGCGGCGGTCGCGATCGCCACAAGCGGGTCGAGGCAGAAGGCCACCGCGCCCACGGGGGAGCGCTCGACGTGGCGGCGGCCCTCGCGGATGGCCACGGTGCCGATCGCCCCGCGGAAGCAGGCCAGGGCCTGGGCGCTTGCCTCGGTGGGCACGGCCGCGACCGCCTCCTGCAGGCGCTGCGCGGCCTCGGGCGTGAGGCCCAGGGCGCCGAGCAGGCCGCCGCCGCCCGCGACCTCGGCCACGCGGGCGAGCACCTCGGCGGGCCGCAGCTCGCCGTCGCAGCCGGCCCCGAAGACGGCCAGGACCAGGGGCCCACGCTCGGCCAGCGCTGGTGCGCCGGCCACGCACACGGCATCGCACAAGGGGCTGCCGAGGCCCGGCTCGTCGCCGTGGGCGAGCACGTCGCCGCCGACGTCGACCAGCACGACGAGGTCGCAGTCCAGGTGGTCGGCCGCGGTGGCGATGCCGGCGCTCACCGCGTCGGGGCCGGGGTTGGGGTCGACCAGGACGACCGGGTCGCCGGTCAGCTCGGCCGTCCGCGCCTCCGCGAAGCGCACGCCGCCGGCGGTCCGGGTGGCGGGGCCGGCCAGCGCTACCGCGGGGCCGAGGCGCTCGGCGTCGACGACCTCGTCCAACGGGCGCGGTCCCGGCTCGGGGTCGATGGCCGAGCGCTCCCAGGTGGTGCCGCCGAGCGCGACCTCGGGCCCGCGGGCGCGGATCAGCTCGGCCACCGCGAGCGCGCCCACCACGTCGCCGCCGCCGCCGACGCCGAGGCACAGGGTGCGCCGCGACCGCTCGACGAGGGCGTCGAAGCCGGTCAGCTCAGGCGCCGACGGGTACGGCGTCGGAGGCGATCGCCGAGATCTCCTCCGAGGCGCGGTCGAACTCGTCGTCGGCGAGCACCGGCGTGCCCTCGAAGGGCAGCTCGCGCTGCAGCTCCAGCCACGAGCGGCAGCCGCCGTACTCGTCCCGCACCTTGACGGTCACCGGGCGCGGGATCCGGTACGTGCGCAGCAGGAGCACGTGCAGCGGGTGCCGGCGCTTCCAGGCCAGCCGCTTTTCCGCGTAGTCGCTCGTCCAGACGTAGAACGGCGAGAGCGCGTCGATGCAGCGCCGGTCGGTGATCGTGTAGTGGCCCGCCACCTCGGCCCAGGCGCGGATGCGCACGCGGTCGGGCTGGGCGATGCCGCCGTCGTCGGTGGTGGCGTGCTCGGGGAGCTCGCCGTCCGGCCACACGCCCTCCTCGAGCGCCCGGCGCAGCTCGGGCTTGTGCGACTCCCGCACGAGGTCGGTGCGCTGGTGGTCGAAGGTGGGATAGAGGAAGAACCGGTCGTGCTCGAGGGCGAAGTGCCGGTCGGACTCGCGGATCCCGCCCTTGCGCAGGGTGAGGAGCTGCTCGCCCTCAGCCAGGGCGCGGACGGTCACGGCCCACTCTTTGAACGCGATTGGCATAGAGAGAGAACTGGAGTGTTGAACGTAAGAAACCCGCGGTGGTCCGGTGCCGAACCGACCTCAGAAGCGGGACCGGCATCCTATGAAAAACGCTGCGGAACACCAAACATCCCCGCTAATTCGCGGGTTTTTGCTCGCCGCTCACAAACGGCGCCCGGCGAGCCCCTCGAGCACTTCGATGATGGCCGCGAAGTCGGCGTCGCCCAGGCCGCGGCCCATGCCGGCGCTGAGCACCTCGCGGGCCTCGGCGGCGGCCGGAAACGGCACGCCGGCGGCCTGTCCCTCCTCGAGGCACAGGCGTACGTCCTTGAGCATGTGCTCGAGCTTGAACAGCGTCGTGTAGTCGTGCTCGCGCATGGGCCCGGCCTTGAGGTCGAGCATGGCCGAGCCGCCCGCTCCGGCCCCCATGACCTGCACCACGGCGTCGAGGTCGACGCCGGTCGCGGCGCCCACCAGCAGCGCCTGGCCGAGCGCGTTCGCGTTGGCGGCGGCGACGGCGTTGTTGATGAGCTTGACCATCTCGCCATGGGCGCGCGGGCCGGCGTGGACGATCAGCGTGCCCATGACCTCGAACAGCGGCTTGGCGCGCTGGAAGTCGGCGGGCTCGCCGCCCACCATGATCGTCAGCGTGCCGTCGGCGGCGCGCGGCGAGGAGCCGGTGACCGGCGCGTCGAGGAAGCGGATGCCGCGTTCGTCCAGGCGCTCGCCGAGGTGGCGGGTCTCGGAAGGACCGATGGTCGACATGTCGACGCACAGCAGCCCCTCCTGCGCCCCCTCGACCACGCCGTGCCCGCCGAGCAGCACCTGCTCGACCTGGGCGCCGTCGACGACCATCGTGAAGACGATGTCGCTGCGCCGCGCCACCTCCGCGGGCGTGTCCGCGACGGTGGCGCCGTGCTCCTGCGCCCACGCGTCCGCGGTCTCGCGGGTGCGGTTGTAGACCGTCAGGTCGTAGCCGGCCCGGCGCAGGTTGGCCGCCTGCCGCGAGCCCATGATCCCGAGCCCGATCCAACCGACGCGCTCACGCTCTGCCATGCCCGCCCCCTCCTGGTGTCTCGAGCCGTAGCCGCTCGCCCTCGTTCATCGTGCCCATCGCCTTCGGTTCCACCGGCTCACCGTCGAGCCGGTTCGCGCCTCGCTCGCCGTCCTCGCCGCCGTCGGCGCCGCGCGGCGGATGGCGGCGGCGCTCGGTCAGCAGGGAGTAGGTCACATCGTCGGCGAGCGCCTCGATCTCGCGCACGACGCCGTCGCCGCCGCGATGGGCGCCGCCGCCGCCCGACCCGCGGCGGATCGCGTACTCGACCACCCGCAGCGGGAACTCGAGCTCGAGCGCCTCGACCGGCGTGTTCAGCGTGTTCGACATGGCCACGTGGACGCCGCTCGGGCCGTCGGCGTCGGGGCATGCGCCCTGGCCGCCGCCGAGCGTCTCGTAGTAGGTGAAGTCGTCGTCGCCGAGCGTGACGTTGTTCATGGTGCCCTGCCCGGTCGCGCGGCCAAACGCCTCCAGCACGAGGTCGGCGATGCGCGAGGAGGTCTCGACGTTGCCCGCGACCACCGCTGCCGGGGCCTGCGCGTTGAGCAGCGAGCCCTCCGGCGCCACCACGGTGATCGGGCGGTAGGCGCCGGCGCTGGGCGGGATGTCGGGGTCGGTGAGCACCCGCGCGGCGAAGTAGCAGGCCGAGCGGGTGACCGACAGCGGGCAGTTGAGGTTGCCCTCGTGCTGGCCGGGCGAGCCGGAGAAGTCAAGGCGCAGCTCGTCGCCCTCGACGGTGGCGGCGAGGTGGAGCTCGAGGTCGCCGCCGATCGCCTCGAGCACGTCGGTGGCCTCGCGCGTGCCGTCGGGGAGCTCGGCCAGGCAGTGGCGGGTGCGCCGCTCGGCGTAGTTGAGGACCTCGTCCATGGCTGCCCGCACCTCGTCGAGCCCGTTGCGCTCGACGAGCTCGTGCATGCGGGCCTCGCCGGCGCGGTTGGCGGCCAGCTGGGCGCGGAAGTCGGCGCGGCGCTGGTCGGGCTGGCGCATCTCCTCGGCGAGCTCCTCGATCGCGGCGTCGTCGAGCACGCGCGGCTCGATCACGACACCCTCCTCGTCCAGCGTCTTGGAGTCGGCGGGCATCGAGCCGGGGATCTTCCCGCCCACGTCGGCGTGGTGGGCACGGCAGGCGGCGAAGGCGAGCGGCTCGCCACCGGTGAACACGGGCGTGATCACGGTGATGTCGGGCAGGTGGGTGCCGCCCCTGTAGGGGTCGTTGAGGACCCAGGCGCGACCGGCCTGGTGGTCCTCGTCGAGCACGGCGGCGACCGAGGCGGGCATGGCGCCGAGGTGGACGGGGATGGCCTCGGCCTGCATGACCATCTCGCCGCGGGCGTCGAACAGGGCGGTGGAGCAGTCGCGCCGCTCCTTGATGTTGGCCGAGTGGGCGGCACGGATGAGCACGACGTTCATCTCGTCGCACGCCGCGCGCAGGGCGCCGAGCAGGACGCGCAGGGTTATCGGGTCCACGACAGCCTCACGGTGCCGGTGGCGTGGACGTCGCCGCTCCAACCCGGCGGCACGACCAGCGTGGCCTCGGGGAGCTCGCAGATGGCCGGGCCTTCGATCTCGGTGCCCGCGGGGAGCTCGCCGCGCAGCACCTTGGCCTCGTGCTCGCGCTCGCCGAAGATCGCGGTGCGGGTGGCGGTGCGCGGCTCGGCGTCCCGTGGCGCCTCGAGCGTGACCTCGGGCCCGGGGACGGTGGCGGTCACGCGCACGGTGACGAGCTCGACGGGGGAGTCGGGGTCGCGGTAGCCGTAGCGCTCGTCGTGCAGGTCGGCGAAGGCGTCCTCCAGATCATCGGGCTCAGCGACGCCGTCGCGCTCGACGGCGAGCTCGAAGGCCTGGCCGCGGTAGCGCAGCTCGTACACGACACGCAGCGGGGCGTCGGGCTCGCCGAGGGCGTCGCGGGCCGTGGCGGCGAGGTCCTCCACGTCCTCGCGGACCGCCTCGGCGGTGAAGTCGTCGCCGGAACGCAGGACCGAGCGCTGGGCGTCGCGGCGGCGGTCGCCGACCACGAGGCCGAGCGCGGCCAGCACGCCGGACGCGCGCGGGCAGAGGATGCGCTCGATCCCGAGCTCCTGCGCCACGGCCGCGGCGTGCATGGGGCCGGCGCCGCCGAAAGGGACGAGCGCGTAGCCGCGCGGGTCGACGCCGCGCTCCACGGTCAGCACCCGCAGTGCACGCGCCATCTCGTGGTTGGCGACGCGGACGATGCCGTCGGCGCACTGGTGGGTCGTGATGTCCAGGCGCTCGGCGAGCTCGCGGACCGCCCGCTCGGCGGCGTTCTTGTCCAGCGCGACCCCGCCGGCGAGCTCGCCCTCCTCGTCCAGGTAGCCGAGCAGCAGGTTGGCGTCTGTGACCGTGGGCTCTGTGCCGCCCCGGCCGTAGCAGGCAGGGCCGGGGTCGGCGCCCGCGGAGCGCGGGCCGACGCGCAGCGCTCCCCCGGGGTCGCGCCAGCCGATCGAGCCGCCGCCGGCCCCGACCGTGTGGACGTCGAGCATGGGCAGGGCGAGGGGGCGGCCGCCGATCTCGAGCCCGGCCGCCTCGCGCACCCGCCCGCCGTCGATGACGCAGACGTCGCACGAGGTGCCGCCCATGTCGAAGCCGAGCGCGTCGGGCTCCTCGGCCGCCTTGGCCGCGTAGGCGCCGCCGGCCGCGCCGCCTGCGGGTCCGGAGAGGACGGTGACGGCGGGATGACGGGCGGCGAGGTCGAGGTCGGCAAGGCCGCCGTTGGACTGCATGATCTGGGGCTCGGGGAGGCCCGCCTCCTCCGCGCGGTCCGTGAGGCGGCGGAGGTAGCGGGAGAGCAGCGGGCCGAGGGCGGCGTCGACCTCGGTGGTGGCCGCGCGCTCGTACTCGCGGAAGGTGCCGACGACGGCGTGCGAGAGCGAGACGTGGGCGTCGGGCAGTCGCTCGGCCAGCGCGTCGCCCAACGCCCGCTCGTGGTCGTGGTGGCGGTAGGCGTGCAGGAGGACGACGGCGACCGCCTCGGGCTCGAGCTCTGCGACCCGGTCGACCGTCTGGTCGAGGCCGTCGTCGTCGAGCGCGCGGAGGGGGCCGTCGGGCGTGCAGCGCTCGGGCGCGCCGACGCGGCGCTCCGGCGGGGTCAGGGGCGCGGGTCGCGTGGCGCACAGGCGGTAGAGGTGGGCGCGGGCCTGGCGGCCGAGCTCGATGAGGTCGGTGAAGCCCTCGGTGGCGATCAGCGCCGTGCGGGCGGCTTGGCCCTCGAGCAGCGCGTTCGTCGCGACGGTCATGCCGTGGGCGAAGCGCTCGACGTCGCCCGCGTCGGCACCGGCGCGCTCCAGCACGGTGGTGACCGCGGCCATCACCCCCTCGGACTGGTCGTCGGGCGTGGTGGGGGCCTTGCCGGTGTGCAGTCGCCCCTGCACCGCGAGGACGGCATCGGTGAAGGTCCCGCCCACGTCGACGCCCAGAAGCATGCGGGAACCTTCGCAAAGGCACGCGAAAAGAGGCCGCCGGTGAGCGGCCTCTCCTCGCGACCCCGTGGAAAGCGCCTGTGCCTACGCGGCCAGCGGCAGCGCCTCGACGTCCTCCGTCGCGGTGAGGTGCTGGTGCGACGGGCAGTACCCGTTGTGCGGCAGCGGCATCCGCTGGCACGCCGTGCCCTTGCGGGTGGTGGCGCGGCACTGCAGCGGGTTGCCGTTCACGTCGTAGCCGTGGAGGGGGAGCGTCGTGAAGTACTCCTCGGCTGCGGCGATGTAGCGGCGGACGACCTCGCAGGCCTTCCGCTGCGTGGTCATCGGGAAGTAGATCCGGATCTCGCGGAACAGCGTGCGCGCCGGCTTCGCGAAGTAATGGCGATCGGTGGCGAGCCGCTCGATGGCGGCCTCGGACGCACGTAGCACTCTTTCGTGGTTGGACGTGCCCGGAATGACGTCCTCGTCGAGGATGTCATCGGCCAGGCGCAGATAGATAGCCCTGCTGAACTGGTACATCAGCCTCACGCTCCTTGTTCGGCTCCCCTGCCTGCTTCCCGCTCTCTCGCGCGGCGAGTATGCGGTCGATCTGTGAAGCTGGAAACGCAGCGATTGTTAATTCGGCGTTAAGTGCGTCCACATACCTCAAGCGTTTGTCCGGCCGCTACTCCCAGCGCTCGTAGCGAACTGCGCCGTCCTCGACGACGCTGTGCTGGAGCTCGAGGGCGGGGTCCGGGGCGGGTGCGTCGAGACGCCAGTGGGCGCCGCGGCTCTCGTTGCGATGCAGCGCGCAGCGGGCGGTCAGGCGGGCGAGCGGGTGAGGGTGGTCGAGCAGCGTCTGCAGGCCCTCGGCAGTGCGCTCGAGCCCCGCGTGGGCCCACAGCGCGCGGCGGGTCTCGCGGTCGGGGCGCTCGAGGGCGAGCGGGTCGGGGGGCGGCGGCTCTGCGACGGGCTTTCCGGGTCCCGCGGGCTCGTCGAGCGCGGCCAGGGCCGCGCGGCGGCCGAACACGAAGCACTCGGAGAGCGAGTTCGAGGCGAGGCGGTTGGCGCCGTGCAGGCCGGTGTCGGCGCACTCGCCGATCGCGTACAGGCCGGGCACGCGGGCGTGCCCGTGCAGGTCGGCCGCGATCCCCCCCATGAGGTAGTGGGCGGCGGGGGCGACGGGCACGAGCTCGCGTTCGGGGTTGAGGCCGGCGTCGCGCAGGGCCTCGACGACGTTCGGGAACAAGGCCGGGTCGACCGCGCGCATGTCGAGGTCGACGTAGCGCATGCCGGTCTCGTGCAGCTCGGCCTCGATGGCGCGGGCGACCTCGTCGCGCGGCTTGAGCTCGTCGACGAAGCGCTCCCCGTCGGCGTCGAGAAGCGTGGCGCCCTCGCCGCGGATCGCCTCGGTGATGAGGAAGCCGTTGACGCCCTCGGCGGTGCGGCCGGCGAGCTCGTCGGGGCCGCCGGCGACCACCGCGGTGGGATGGAACTGCACGAGCTCGAGATCGGCGAGGGCGGCGCCTGCGGTGCGGGCCAGCAGGAGTCCGCTGCCGAACGAGCCCGGCGGGTTGGTGGTGCGGCGCCAGAGGGCGGCCGTGCCGCCGGTGGCGAGGATGGTGGCCCGGGCATTGATGGCCGCGCCGTCGTCGGTGACGAGGCCGATGACGCGGCCGTCGTCGACCCAGAGCGCGGCCGCCTTGCGGCGCTCGCGGACCTCGATGCGGGGGTCGAGGGCGACGAGGGCCGAGAGCTCCCTGGTCACCCGGCGGCCGGTGGCGCTGCCGCCGGCGTGGGCGACGCGGCGGGCGGAGTGGCCGCCCTCGAGGCCGAGGGCGAGGTTGCCGTCGCGGTCGGCGTCGAAGTGGACGCCGAGGGACTCGAGGTCGTGGAGGGCGTTGGGCGCCTCGTCGGTGAGCACGCGGGCGGCGCTGGGCCGCACGGCGCCGCGGCCGGCCTTGACCGTGTCGTCGAGATGGCGTTGCGGCGAATCGTCGGGGGCGGTGGCGGCGGCGAGGCCGCCCTGGGCCCAGTAGGAGGCGGACTCGGCGAGCGGCGTCGCCGAGACGAGCACGGGGCGGGCACCGGCGCGGGCGGCGGTCAGCGTCGCGTACAGCCCGGCCGCCCCGGCGCCCACGACGATGAGGTCGGGGTCCGCCAAGCGGCCCAAGGGTAGGGTGGAGAGCGTGGGTGCGCCCGTCTACCTGTCCCATCCGGCGTCGCTCGAGCACGACACGGGAGCGCATCCGGAGCGGGCCGCGCGCATCGTCGCGATCGAGGAGGAGCTGAGCGCCCGGGACTGGCTCGGCTTCGAGCGGGTCGAGGCGCCGCGCGTCGCGCGTTGGGACCTCGAGGCCGTGCACCCGGCGTGGTACATCGCGGGCATCCGCGAGCTCTCCGAGGCCGGGGGCGGGCCGATCGACCTGGACACCGTGGTGTCCGAGGGGTCGTGGGAGGCGGCGCAGCGCGCCGCGGGCGGAGCGGTCGCGCTGGTCGACCTGCTGCTGGACGGCAGCGCTCCGACGGGTGCGTCGGTGCTGCGGCCTCCTGGGCACCACGCCGAGCCGGCGCGGGCGATGGGCTTCTGCCTGTTCAACAACGTGGCCGTGGCGGCGCAGCACGCGCTGTCGGTGCGAGGGCTGTCGCGGGTCTTGGTGCTGGACTGGGACGTGCACCACGGGAACGGGACGGAGGCGGCGTTCGTCTCGTCGCCGTCCGTCCTGTACGTGTCGCTGCACGAATGGCCGCTGTATCCGGGGACCGGCCCGGCGTCGGACGTCGGGAGCGGGGAGGGCGAAGGCTTCACGCTGAACCTGCCGGTGCCGTCGGGGTCCGGGAATGCGGAGTTCGTGTCGCTGGTGGCGGACGTGGTGGCCCCGGTGGCGCTGGCCTACGCGCCGGAGCTCGTGCTGCTCTCCGCGGGGTTCGATTCGCACGCGGAAGATCCGCTGGCCACGTGCACGGTGACCGAGGCCGGGTACGCGGCGATGACGGCGGTGGCGCGGCGGTTCGCGGCGGAGCTCGGCGTGCCCGTCGGGCTGGTGCTGGAGGGCGGCTACGCGCTGGGAGCGCTGGCGCGATCGCTGGCCGCGACGCTCGAGGTGTTGGCGGCGGACGAGGTGCCGGACACGGGTTCGGCGCCCCCGCATCCGCTGGCGGTCCACGCGGCGGCGCGGCTGAATCGGTGGTGGCCGACGCTCGGGGGCGCGGAGGCGCGGTCGGCGCCGTAGGGCGCGTTCCCCTCCCTCCTCTGAGCCGTCAGGCCTGGAGCCCTACTTCGAGCTCGTGCTCGTCGTGGGCACCGCGAGCCGGGACTTCCCCGGCGTCGTGGTGGTCGCCGTCGAGGTCGTGGGGGTCGACGTCGTCGGCGTGGAGGTGGTCGGCGAGGATGTCGTCGGGCTCGAGCTCGTGGGCGTGGAGGTCGTGGGGGTCGACGTCGTCGGCGTCGACGTCGTCGAGGGCTTGGGCGCCGGCGCGGTGCCCGTCGCCGGCAGCGTCTTCGGCGGGTTCGTGATCGTCCTGACCTGCGACGTGTCGCCCGAGACCGCGACGAACGCGGCCGCGACGCCGCCCAGCCCGAGCAGGAAGATCACCGTGACGACGATGATCGGGATGCGCCAGTTGCCGGGCCTCAGGATGCGGGTGGTCGCCGCGTAGCCGCAGGTCGTGCACCAGTCCTGGCCCGGTGTCAGCGGGGACTTGCAGCGGGGGCACTGCCCCGACGGCGCGCTCACTCGGGCTCGTCCGGGGACCGCGTGGCGGGAGCCCTCGTGTGGCTCTCGTCGCCGCCGTTGCGCGAGGCGTCGTCGCTGTTGGCGCGCATGATCACCGTCTCGTCCTCGGCCGCGGGCTGCTGCTCGGTCGGCGGGTCCGCGGGAGCGGGCGCGGGGCCCGCGAGCGGGTCGCCCGAGTCCATCGCGGACTTCGGGCCGGCGGGGGCGGCAGGCGGGGCCTGCCCGAGCGGATCGCCGGAGCCCATGCCCGGGCGGCCGGACGGTGCTGGAGCGGCGGGCGCAGGCTGGCCGAGCGGGTCGCCCGAGCCGACGCCCTGCTCGCCGGTGGGCGGCGCGGCCGGGGTCGGCGCGCTCGGGGGGGCCGAAGGTGCCGGCGTGCCGGGCGAACTGGGGGCTCCGCCGAGGGAGGCTGCGGGGGTCCCGGGCGCGGCGCTGGGGGGTCCAGCCGGTGCGGGTGCACCGGTGGGCGCGCCGCTTGGGCCGCGAGCCGCCGCTCCGCCGGCCGCGCCTGCACCGGCCGCCGCGCCCGCAGCAGGGCCCGCTGCCGGTGCGCCGGACCGTGCCGCCGGTGTCGGGAGCGCTCCCGCCGAGCTCCAGTTCGCGAGCGCGGAGGCAGCGGGCGCCGCCGCCGGCGCGCCGCCGGGGGCGGGCGTCGGGCGGGGCGCAGCGGGTGCCCCGCCGAACTGTCCGAGCGCGGCCTCGGCCTCGCTCGCGAGGCCGGCGCCGCAGTTCGAGCAGAACCGCGCCGCGCTGGCGTAGACCTCGCCGCAGCGAGGGCACTCGCCGCCGATGCCGGGGATGCGGAGCTCGCGCAGGGGCTTGCGCTCGTCGAGCGCCACCTCCAGGCCCGACAGCTCGGAGTCGGTCGCCGCGAGGACGCCGACCTTCCGGTCGACCAGGTCCTGGCGCGGGCGCTTCTGGCGATAGGTCTCGTACACGAGCCCGCCCAGGTCGCGCAGTTGCAGGTCCCGCACGCGGCGCAAGTAGCGCAAGCGCCGCCGCAACTTGCCGCGATCGCGGAAGCCCGGATTCGTATTGGGCGCGGTTCCGGCGCCGCTTGCCGGGGCGTTCTGACCTTGGGTCTCCTGCCCCGACCCGGAGTCGCCGCCGCGCCGGCGGAAGATGGTCGGTAGCCGGCTCATGTCAGCGAATGCGCCGCCCAACGGACCCGGCGACGCCGCGGGCGCGAGTATAGAGGCCTTCCAGGCGCATTCCTGCACTGTTGCTCGACATTCGCGTCTATTTCCGACACGCGCGACTGCGGACACTCCGCCCACAACGTTTCCCCCAACGCGGAGGTGTCGGAGATGGCATACGGATTGATGGGACGAGTCCACGCGGAGGCGGCCTGGCTGTGGCGCCGGCTGACGGCCCTGGCGGCCGGCGAGCGGGGCCAGGGGACGGACGAGTACGTGGCGCTGATCCTGCTCGTGGCGGTGGTCCTCGCCGGCGTCGTGGCCGCGACGAAGAAGACCAACCTGGGCAGCGGCGACATCGGCAAGGCGATCATGGACAAGATCAAGGGGGCGATCGACGACGTGAGCAAGTAACACGGGCGCGAGCCGCGAAGCGCGGGACCAGCGGATTGCGTCGATCCGCCGATCGCCTGCCAACATGGCCGTGTGGACGGGCCGACTTCCGCATCCTCACCCTCGCCGCGCCCGCAGGAGCGGCCCATCGGGGTGTTCGACTCCGGGGTCGGAGGGCTCACTGTGCTGCACGAGCTCCTGGTCGCGCTACCCCACGAGGACTTCCTCTACCTCGGGGATACCGCGCGCTTCCCCTACGGCGACCGCGATGGCGACGAGCTCCAGCGCTTCGCGCTCCAGATCGCCGAGCACCTCCTGCGCCGGCGCACGAAGCTCCTGGTCGTGGCCTGCAACTCCGCGGCCGCGGCGGCGGTCGCCGCCCTCCAGACCCGGATGATGGAGACCACGCTGGGGGTCGACGTCGTGGCCGTGGTGGGGCCGGAGTCCCAGCTCGCCGTCGACGCCACCGACAACGGCCGCATCGGGCTTCTCGCCACGCCGGCGACCGTGTCCTCGGGCGCCTACGCTCGCGCCGTCGCCGCCGCCGATTCCATGGTCGAGCTCCACGCCGTCCCCTGCCCTGACCTGGCGCCGATCATCCAGGGCGGCTTCCCCTTCGACGAGCACGTGGTGGAAACCGTGCGCGCCTACTGCGAGCCGCTGCGCGAGGCCGGCGTCGACACCGTGATCCTCGGCTGCACGCACTACCCGCTCGTCGCGCCCATGCTCCAGCGCACGCTCGGGCGCAACGTCCGGCTGGTCACCTCGGGCCAGGCCATCGCCCGCCGCGTCGAGCATGCGCTCGCGCGCCGCGACCTCGCCAACCCCCAGGAACAGGAGGGCGACTACCGCTTCCTGTGCACGGGCGACGTGGACGCCTTCCGCGAGCTGGGTACCCGGTTCCTCCAGATGCCCCTGGGTGACATCGTCCACGTCGACCTCGAGCGGGAGCACGCAACCGCATGACCACCACGACCGCCCCCCAGCGCTCCTACGGCCGCGCCCCCGACGGCCTGCGCCCCATCGGCATCGATCCCGGCTTCGTCCGCACCGCCACCGGCTCGGCGCTCATCTCGGCCGGCGAGACGCGCGTGATCTGCACGGCCTCGGTCGAGGAGTCGGTCCCGAGGTTCCTCGCCGGCTCGGGCCGCGGCTGGGTCACCGCCGAGTACGGCATGCTCCCCGCGTCCACGGGCGAGCGGAAGCGCCGCGACGTCTCCAAGGGCCGCCCCGACGGCCGCACGGTCGAGATCCAGCGCCTGATCGGCCGCAGCCTGCGCGGGGTCATCGACTTCACTGCCCTCGGCGAGCGCACCATCTACGTCGACTGCGACGTCCTCCAGGCCGACGGCGGCACCCGCTGCGCCTCGATCACCGGCGGCTACGTCGCGCTCGCGCTGGCGGCGCAGCGCCTCATCGCCGACGGCAAGCTCGACCGCACACCCCTGAGCGGCAGCGTCGCGGCGGTGTCCGCGGGCGTGGTCGGCGGCGTGCCCCTGCTCGACCTCGACTACAGCGAGGACTCGACCGCCGAGGTCGACGCCAACGTCGTCATGACCGGCGACGGCGGGCTCATCGAGGTGCAGGCCACCGCCGAGAAGACCCCGCTCTCGCGCGCACACCTGGACGACCTGCTCGCCCTCGCCGCCTCCGGCATCGCCGAGCTGCGCATCGCCCAGCAGCAGGCGATCGACGGTGCCGCCGCCGCGGCGGACGGAGCGGGCGCCGCCGCGGCCGGGTGAGGCTCGTGCTCGCCACCCGCAACCCGGGCAAGCGCCGCGAGTTCGCGCGCCTGCTCGCACCGCACGAGGTGGTCGCGATGCCCGACGACGTCGCCCTGCCGCCCGAGACCGGCGCCACGTTCGAGGCCAACGCGCTGCCCAAGGCCCGCGCGGCCGCACAGGCCACCGCCGCCGCCGCCATCGCCGACGACTCCGGCATCGAGGCCGCGGCGCTCGCTGGCGCGCCCGGCGTCCGGTCCGCCCGCTTCGCCGGCGAGCACGCCACCGACCAGGAGAACCTGGACAAGCTCCGCGCCACCGCCCCGCCCGGATCCGGCCTGCGTTATGTGTGCGCGATCGCCTACGTCGACCCGCACACCCAGACCGAGCACGTCGTCGAGGAGACCACCAGCGGCACCATGGCTGCCGAGCCCAAGGGCACCCGCGGCTTCGGCTACGACCCCGTCTTCCTCCCCGACGACGCCCCCGACGGCCGCACCATGGCCGAGCTCACCGACGAGGAGAAGGACGCCATCTCGCACCGGGGGCGCGCCGCGCGGGCGCTCCTCCAGTGGCTGCCCCGCCCGGTCAGCGAAGGTTGATCGCGGCCGCTGCGCCGATGGCCACGAACACGACCGCGTACCCCTGGTAGTCGGACAGGAGCAGGATCAGCGCCGTGATCAGGGCGGCGATGACGGTGAGCAGCCAGGCGAGGCGGTTGAGCGGCATGCGTGACCTATTCTCGACCACGGCCGATGAGTAGGACGCTGACGCCCGCCGACGCGCACGCGCGGCTGCTCGAGCTGGGGACCCAGGTGCGGGACGCGCTCGTGCTCACGCGGCGCGGACGCGTGCTCGCCGGGCCCCGCGAGCTGGCCCCCGCGGCGAAGGCCCTGTTGCGCGCCACCCGCGCCCCCGAGCTCGAGGTCGCGACCGAGAAGGGCGCCGTGTTCGCCGCCCGCTCGCAGCGCCACGCCGTGATCGTGCTGACCCGGCGCGGCGCCGTGGCCGCGCCCGTGCTGTTCGGCCTGCGGCGGGTGCTCGACGCGCTGGAGGCCGCGCAGGGATGAGGCGGCGCGGGCGCCTGGGCAGCGTCGGCGCGGCCGTCGGCGACCTCGCCTCCGCCGTGCGCAGGGCGCGCGCTGGGCGCGCGATCTACGTCCGCACCTACGACACCGCCGGGCGGGGCCACACCCTCGATCCGGCCTCCGACGAGGCAAAAGCCGCTCTGGAAGCGGCAAATCGCCTCCTCGAGGGGCTCGCGGAAACACGCAAAATGCACGAAAACGGCGCCGAACGGCCCTGAGCCGTCCGCGAGCGTTGTTAGGTTCGCCCCACCCCCACCCAAGGAGGATGAAGCACGTGACGAAGTCCGAATTCGTGGACCAGGTGGCGGACCGCGCCAGCTTGGGCAAGAAGGAGGCGTCCGACGCCGTCGACGCCGTGCTTGACACCATCGAGGACACCCTGCAGCGAGGGGGCGAGGTCACGTTCTCCGGGTTCGGCAAGTTCAGCGTGGCCGAGCGTGGTGCACGTGAGGGCCGCAACCCGCAGACCGGCGAGCGTATGCAGATCGCCGCCACCCGGGTCCCGCGCTTCCAGGCCGGCTCCGGCCTCAAGAAGGCCGTCAAGCCCAATTAGGCGGACGAGCTGAGCCTGCCGGGGCGCTTCGCTGATCGTCTCGCTGCGGCGGTCGCGGAGCGCTCCTCGCAGATCGTCCTCGGGCTCGATCCAGATCCCGCTCGGGTCTGGCCCGAGGTCGACCGTGCCCACGCGGATCCCGCGGCCCGCATCGAAGCCCAGTGCCGCGCCCTGATCGAGGCCGCGGCACCGGCGTGCGTCGCCGCCAAGCTGCAGCTCGCCTGCTTCGAGCGCGCCGGCGCCGACGGCTACCGGGCCGCCCGCGCCACGGT
>DATBDE010000149.1:0-74897 GCA_036270095.1 Solirubrobacteraceae bacterium
GGTCGCGCGACTTCTACGGCCGGCAGCTGAAGGATTGGAAGGGCTCGGCGGAGGTCGAGCAGATGGTGCCTCGGGGGATGAGTGCCTACGGGCGACTGTGCGGCTGGACGCTGGCCCGCGCCCACGCCCGCAGCGGCGACCGCATCGCCATCGCCGCCTACCTGGGCAACGGCACCAGCTTCGACCGTGCGCTCGTCGAGTTCTCCAAGGCCTACGCCGACCAGAACGACCGCGACTACCAAGCGCTGAAGAACGCGGTCGACTCCGGCCGGCTCGACGCGCAGACAGCCCTCTGACAAAGGGCAAAGCCGCGCGTCGGACCGCAAGCCCGCGCGACCGCGTGCGCACGACCCTTCGCCCATCGCCGTTCACCCCCGCGGCGACGCGCCGGACAACCCGGCGGACAGGACGGACGGCAGCACGCGCTCGTCGGGCGCCAGCGTCGCGTCCAGCAACGCGAGGCCGACCCCAGCCGCTCCGTTGAAGAGCCCGAGCGCGTCGCCGAAGCTGTAGCCGCCGTCCGCGCGGCGGGTGGCCAGGGCTCGTCCTTCGAGCGCGGCCGCCGGGCCGAGCCACCGGGCTTCGTCGCGCAGCCCGGCTGCCAGACGAAGGATCGCGGCGCGGCCGAAGCGGCCGCAGCACAGGGAATCGCCCGCGTAGCGCGCGTCCGCCGTCGAGGTCAGGGCGTCCTCTAGCTCCGTCTCCGTGCCCGCATCCTCCGCCGAGGTCCCGAGGAGGCAGAGTCTGGACACCGCCACGCCCGGAGCGCCGTGGCACCAGCCGAGCATGAACCGGTGCGGCTGCGACGCATATCCGGGCCGCAGGTCCGGCCAGTTGCGCTCGACGGGGTCGAAGGCCTCGCGCTCGAAGCGCAGGGCCCTGCCCACCGCCTGCCGGTATGACGCGCGTGGGAGGGCCGCGTCGAGCCGGGCCAGCGCCGCCGTCATGCCGGACGCACCATGAGAGAAGCCGGTCAGCGGCCTCGACCCCATGGCCTCGGGCAGCCATCCCCCACCGGGATCCTGTCGGGCGACCAGGTTGTCGCCAGCCGCCTCGGCGAGCATCATCGCCCTCGGCGTGCCCACCGCGAGCAACGGGCCGATCAGGCCGGCGCTTCCCTCCATGACGTCCACCCGTCGATCGTCGTTCAGGCGGTCCGCCGTGAGGGCGTCGAGCAGGGACGACACCTTCTCCGCGATGGCATCCCGCAGATCGGGGAGCAGCCCGGCGAGGCGCAACAGCGTCAGGAGCACCCCTCCGGCGCCGTTGAGCCCGAGCGCCTGGTCGCGCCACCAGCGCTTGCTCTCCTGCACGCCGGCGACCCTCAGCAGATCCGCGCTCGCGCCGAGCGCGGTCCGGCAGTAGACGTCTGGCTCGGCACGGCCGCTGTGCGCCAGGGCGGCGACGAAGAGCGCGATGCCGGCACGGCCGCTGTACAGCGACGGCCCGAGCGCCCCGTAGCGCGACCGCTGGACATCGGCGGCGACGTCGATGCCCAGCCATTCCAGGGCGCCGGTCCCGTCGGCGACGGCGGTGTCGACCACGAGCCGGCCGAGGGCCCGCGCCTCGGCTACGCGGTCCTCGTCGGAGACCTCGTCGCGCGGTTCCCCGTCGGTGCGTGCCGGAGCGCCGCCAAGGGAATGCAGCGGGCGTCGGTTCTTGGCCGCGATGACCCCACGGATCAGCTGGACCTGAAAAGCGATCGCAGCGCGGTCGAGACGACGGATCTTCTCGCATGCCTGCTCGTAGCCGCTCACCCTGAAGTAGCCGGCGATCTCGCCGCCCTCGGGCAGGAGAAGGTCCACGCTGTCGATTACCTGGTCAAAGCAGGGGATGTCGAGCCGCTCCATCTGCGCGACCTCCGACCGGAACACGGGCCATCCCGGGGGTCGCTCGCGCGAGACGAGATAGCTCCGCGCAAGCGTCTCCAAGGTCAGCCGCTGGGAGACGTCGGAGCGCAGGGCGGCGGGCTCGAGCTGCCGGTCGAGCAGCCAGCGGTACAGCCACGTCGGCCGTGCGACGTGGCGGCGTCGGAGCTGCCGGAAACGCGAAAGCGGACCGTCCTCGGCGGTCCACTCATCGCGGGCCCGGGCGATGGCCAGCAGCTGGCCTTCGAACCCGGCACAGAACTCCTCGGTGAAGTCACACAGGCGGTTCGGGCTTCCGATGCCCACGGGCAGCGAGAGCGGCAGGGACGCCGGCACCCCGATCTCACCGGCGC
This sequence comes from Solirubrobacteraceae bacterium, assembly GCA_036270095.1. GTDB lineage: Bacteria > Actinomycetota > Thermoleophilia > Solirubrobacterales > Solirubrobacteraceae > DATBDE01. The sequence continues at coordinate 2,222 of DATBDE010000149.1, forward strand.
GCATGGCGTCGGTGTTGAGGTCCATCCATCCGATGGCGTTGCCGCGCGGACTCGGCGGCGGATCGATGCCGAGGGCGCTGGTGTCACGGGGTGTGCGCTGTGTCCCGATGAAGTCCCACTGGGGCAGGAGCCCGAGGCGAAGCACCGATGTGCCGATCTGGTCGTACAGGCCACGCGACGGATCGGCCCGCGCGGAAACGTCTGCGCCGCCGTCGGGGACGCCTTCGAACAGGGTCTCGGCGTCGACGAGGACGAGGTCGGTCCCGCAGGCGATGAGGTTCTCGTGATGGCAGTCGGTACCGCCGAGCAGGTGCAGGAGCGCGGTCAGGCGCCCGGCGTTCCGGTAGAACGCCCGCAGCTCGGGATCGGTTGCGCACACGGCGTGGGGAACGCCTTCCATGTAGCCGTACCCGTCGCGGACGATCACTGTGATGCTCCGCAGGGGCCCGTCGTCGAGCGGTGACCGAGGCAGGCTCGCCACGAGGGACTGGACGGCGCGGTCGACCCGCAGGTCCTTCGGCTTGTAGGCCACCGTCTGGACGTCGGCGGGCGAGGACGCCGAGGTGAAGGTCAGCATTGCCACCGTTCGGCCGCCGTTGTGCGGGTCGCCGGCGCCTTGCCGAACGCCCGTCAGCGTGGCGTCGCCACGCAGACCGAGGGCGTCCTCCAAGAGGCCGCGGTCACGGTGCAGGCGCACGAGCACCTCGACGCTGCCACGCAGCCATTGACCAACGACGGTGGACAGATGGCGCTCGAGCACCGGGCAGGCGTTCGTGACGCTCTGGAGCCCATCGCTGCGCAGCTCCTCCAGGAACGTGCAGTAGAGGGTTCGGTCCGGTCCCGGCTCGCCGCCTGCGAGGGCCCGGGCATAGGCGACAGCGACGGCGCTCGGCGGGCGTCGTGCGTTGAAGGCCGTCCACAGCGCTGCCTCGCCCACCGCCGCCAGCCTGCCGACCAGGTGATCGCCAAGGTCCCGTCGCACACCCTCGCTGGGCACGACATCAGCTGGAAGACGGCCGACGAGTTCCTCCGTCGCGCGCGCGGCCATTCGTGACCAGAGCTCGCCGAACGCCTCGGACGAGCGCCGATCCGAGGCACGGATGCGCGCCGAGGCCCTGAGCCAATCCCGGACCACCGGGAAGCAGTCCGCCGCGTCGGTGCTCGGCCCACGGAGCAGGTGCGCGGTGCCGACGTTCTCCGCGTTGACACCGTCCCACTCGAGTCGGCGCCGCAGGACCTCAGGTTCACTCGCCCCGAGCGCCTTCAGCCAACGCGTCTGGACTAGAGCGTCATCCAGGGCGGGGCATCCGGGGGAACGCAAGGCGGCGCAAAGGTCTCGGTCGAGTAGACCGACGTCCCCACGAAGCAGCACGTGAAGACGCAAGCTAGGGAGAAGCCTTCGACCTCCTGCTGCGACGGTGTGACGGCGTAGTCGCCGGGTCGTTTCAGGGCGCCGGAGATGTCGTAGCCGGCGTCTTCGGCGATCCGGCTCAGGGCCGCGACGTTCGCTTCGGCGAGCTCGTCGATCCGCGCCCTGACCTTGGTGGCTTCGCGCCGAGCCGACTTCTCGGCCGCGAGGAACTTGTCTCTCAGCTCCTCATCGGTCTTGAGTCGCTCGAGCAGCGCAGGCAGTTGCGAGCCTTCCACGGCTATGAACCTCCCCCGATCCAGACGCGCTGAGGACACGGCCAAGTGGCCCTCCTCATTGTGTGCAAGCGTACAAGCGTGGAAGTCGACGAGCAAGGCCCAGCTCTGGCGCGCCGCCGAGGATCCCGGCGCCGGTGGTGTTGCCCGGCGCGCTGACCGGCCGGGGAAGCCGCGAGAGATCGGCGCGGTCGTCGCCGGCGCCGCTGCACGACGAAGGGCCCCCGGGGAGGAACGGGGGCCCTTCGCGGCGGGAGGAGGGGCGGGGCTCAGGCGCTGAACGCGAACTGGCAGCCCTGGGACTTGCCGCCGGCGGCGATCTCGCCAGCGAGCTGGAGCCACTGGTGCGCGCCGTCCATGTCGTTGGCGACGGTGTCGCGCTCCTGGCCGTCGAGGGCCTCGTCGATGAGCCCGGCGTACTGCTGGCACAGGTTGTTCAGCTCCGGGCCCTTGCCGGGGGCCGAGCCCCTGACCACCCGGGACACGCCCCGGGCGCCGAGGGTCGTGCTGTTCACGGCCGTGGTCCTGGGCGGCGTGTGGGCGGCGGAGGCGGCGGAGGCCATGCTGCCGGCGCCGCCGATGGCGAGGGCGACGGTGGCGAGGGCGGCGAACGACCTGACGGTGCGGCGGTGCATGGAGGGACTCCTTGCGGTGTGGGGGGTTGGCTGACGCCAACGAAGGTATGCCTGCAAACGCCTCGCTTTCGTCGCGTCGGCGGCGTCCCCCGCGTCGGTCATCCGACGCGAAGGAATCGGGCCCGGCGGTGTCCGACCACTACGGTTCGCGGGCCGTGCCGCTGAGCTTCCTCGCCCACCTGCCCCTGCACAATTCCCGCCGCGGCGGGGGCGGCGGCGACCCCGACGTCGAGCTCGCGTTCTGGACCGACACCTGGGACGCCCAGATCCGCGACGGCAAGCTGTTCGCCCCCGGCGGGCTCGAGCTGCTCGGGGAGCACGCGGTCGCGAAGGACTACGAGGGCCGCCGCTGGCAGGAGGCGCGCGCGCAGGTGCGCCGCATTCTCGACGAGGCCGAGATCGACGACCCCGAGTTCTTCGCCGGCAAGGTGGTGGCCGAGATCGGCCCGGGCCCGGTCGGCTTCCCGGAGGCCTGCGGGGCCAAGACGGCGATCGCGATCGAGCCGCTGGCCCCCCGCCTGGCCGCGGCCGGCCTGCTGCTGGACGGGGACGTCGCGTACCTGGCCGTGGGCGCCGAGGCGATCCCGCTGCTCGACGCCAGCATCGACGTCGTCGTGGCCCGCAACTCGCTCGACCACGTCGCTGACCCCGCCGCGGTGCTGCGCGAGGTCAAGCGCCTGCTGCGCCCCGGCGGCACGCTGATCCTCAACGTCGACGTCGAGGGCGTGGCCACGCCGGCCGAGCCGCACACGTTCGAGATCGAGGACATCCACCGCCTCGTCGCGCCGCTGCGCATCGAGGGCGAATACGTCCGCGAGGAGCCGCACGGCCACGAGGGCCGCCAGCTGATTGTGGTGGCGCGGCGCTAGCGCGCCCGCCGCCCTGAGGCCCGCTTCGCCAACACCCGCAGGCTTGCCGTCACCGGCGCGGACCGGTTGCCACCTGCGTCGATGGCGATCGCGGTCACGGCGTAGGAACCGTGCCGCAACCCGCGTGTGAGGCGGACCGATCCCGCGCCCGGTGCGGCGTCGACGGTCTGAGTCCCCGGCAGCGGCACCAGCCGCCGGCGCCGCTTGGCCGCGTGGGCCCGCCGGCGAACGGTCAGCCGCTTGGCGACCGTGATCGCGAGCCGCGCGGGCTCCGACAGCGAGAACCCGACCGTCGTGCGCGCACCCACTCGCAGCCGTCGGGGCGTGAGCTTGAGTCGGCCGAGCACCGGAGCGACGTCCGGCGCCGCAACCCCGGCGACCGTCCCCACCGCGCCCGCCCCGGCACCGCCACCGCCACCACCCGCGTCTCCGCCGCCGCCGCCCTTGCCGCCCGGCACGACCTCGTCCGCGCCGACGTCGACCGTGTCTCCCTGCGGCCGCGCCTGCCCGTCGACGTCGACGCTGTCCTCGGCCGCCCCCGCGAGCACGCCTCCCGCCGTCCCGCGGTCGATCAGCGCCGAGCCCGCCGTCAGGCGCCCGCCGGCGTCGAGGCCGGGCTCGAACTCGAGACCGTCGACATTCGCGACCTGCGCCTGGACCGCGCCGCCCAGGAAGGCCTGGGTCCGGACAGCGCTACGTTCGAGCTCGGCGCTGCCCTTCGTGCCCACGAGCGCGAGGCCGACCCCCCGTGTCGGGCGCCGCGAACACGCTGTTGGCGGCCCGGAGCTTGGCCGGCAGCGCGGTGCCCTCCACCGACGCAGCCCGGTCGAATCCCGACACGGTGACGTGGCGTACGTCGCCCGCCTGGCCGGTGCCCGTGGACTGCACGCGCAGGCCGATCGACGCCGATCCCGAGGCGAGGATCGCGGTGTCGAGCAGCCGGGCCGCCGCCGGAACGTCGGCGCTGACGGCGAGGCCGACGTCGGTCGCAGTCACCGTGGTGCGGCTCAGTGTCCCGGAGACGGCGCCGCCGTACTTCGCGCTGACGAGGACGTCGCGGGCGGAACCGAAGATCGCCAGCGCCTGCCCGGCCGGCGCGTCGGCGGCGACCCGCTCGGCCAGCGAGTCGCCCACGCCCACGAGCGCGATGCCGCTTGCCACGGTCAGCGAAGCGGCGAGGTCGCTGGCGTGGGAGCCCCCGACCAGGCGCACGACCTGGCCCCCGGCGGCCTGGATCCGCGTGCCACCGTCGCCACGGCCGGCGCCGACGAGGTCGACGCGCGTCGCGCCGTCGCCCACCTCGATCGAGCCGTCGTAGACGTCGGTGCTGCCGCCGGGATCGGGGAGCACGACGACGGTGTTGGCGGGCGCGTCGTCGCCCCGGTCCTCGGCGTGCACGACCGTGCGGCAGGGCACGTTCGGGTCCAAGCACGGATTCTCGACAAGGACGGGAAGACGATCGTGTCGTAGGTGTCCGGGTCGGACTGGTTCACGTACAGGGTCGCCGCGTCGGCGGCGCGCTCGGCGCCGATCACACCGGCGGCGGCGGCGAGAAGGGCGAGAATGGGTTTGTGCATGACGCTCTCTCAAGCGTCGAGCGCGGGCGGGGTTACGCGAGGACCTCGAGCAGCCGCTCGAGGTCGGACTCGTCGTTCCACGCCCCCACCGAGGCGCGCAGGATCCCGCGCCCGGGCAGGTCGCGGATCACCACGCCCTCGCCGTGCAGGCGGTTGCGCTCGGCCTCGCTGTCGCCGTCGAAGCGCCAGGACACGAGCGTGGTCTCGCCGCGGGGCATGACGTCGCGGCCGGAGTCGACCAGCGCCTGCGCGAACGTTGCCGCCAGCGCTCGCGCACGCTCGTGCACGGCGTCGAACCCGACCTCGGCGAGCACGTCGTGGGCCGCGATCGCGAACGCCGTGGCCTCGCGTGACAGCGACGGCCCGTCGTAGCGGCGCCCGTCCGGCTGCAGCTTGCCCGACAGCGGGTCGTGCGGGTCGGCCATCGCGCTCCAGCCCGGGTCGGTGACGGCGACCGCGTCGCGCATCGCGGGCGCCACCCACAGCATCCCGGCGCCATCGGGGCCGCACAGCCACTTCTGCCCCGAGCCGGAGTACACCGAGCAGGCCAGCGCCTCGACGTCGACCGCGACCGCGCCGACGCCCTGGGCGCCGTCGAGCAACAGCGGCACACCGAGCTCGGCGCAGCGGGTCGCCAGCCGCTCGGGCACCACGCGCCCGTCGACCCAGTTGATATGCGAGCAGGCCACCAGCGCCGTCTCCGCCCGCACCGCGTCGGGGAGGTCGTCCCAGGCCGCGAGCTCCAGCTCCACGCCGTGCCGGTCGCGCGCGCTGGCCAGCGGCCCGAGCAGGCCGGGGTGCTCGTCGGTCGAGGTGAGGATCACGTCGCCCGCGCGGAGGTCCAGCCCGTTGATGGTGCGGGCGATGCCCTCCGACGTCGACGAGGTGATGGCGACGTCCTCGCTCTTGGCGCCCAGCCGGGCGGCGTAGCGGTCGCGCAGCTCCTTGCGCAGCTCCATGCGGCGCTCGAAGTGCTCGCGGACCCGGCCCGAGGCGAGCTCGTCGTCGAGCTCGGCCCGGGCCGCCGCGACGGCCTGGGTGGCGATGGGGCCGTCGGTGCCCGCGTTCAGATACGCGCGCGAGGCACACACCGGGAAGGCGGCACGAAGCCCGTCGACATCCACCCCGGGCAATCTACGCAACCGGCCCCTCGGCCCGACGGCGCTACTGGCCGCAGACCGGCCAGGGCGACGAGCCGGACTTGTCGAGCAGCATCTGCGCCCGCTTGTCCTGCTCGGCCTCGGGGGCCGCGGCGGGATCGCCGGAGCCGCCGACCGAGGCCCACGCGCCGTAGGTGAACTGGTACTTGCCGCGGAACGCGCCGCCGCCGCCGATCGAGTGCGGGTCGCCGCCTGACTCGCAAGCCGCGATGCCCTGGAGCTGGGGCGAGGCGCCGCCGCCCGTGCTGCTGCTGGTGGTGCCGGCGATGCGGTGCAGCTTGACGCTGAGCTCGCGGTTCTCCGCGCGCAGGCGCGGGCGCGTGTACTCGCGCACGCGCTCGGTGCGGCCCTGGGGCAACTTGTGCTCACGCGCGCGCGCGACCTTGTGGGCCAGGCGCACGTTGCGTGTCACCAGCGTGCGGTGGGCACGCTGCCCGCGCTGCTGACGGGCGCCGTCGCGCATGACGTTGGCCAGGCGGCGGTGGGCGAGCGCCGGCGCCGCGAGGCGTCCGCCATCGGTCTGGGGCACCGGCTCGGCGCCGTTGTCGCTGGCCGCGGCGACCGCGGCCGGGACCGTCGCCAGCGTCGCTCCGGCCGCGGCGACGGCGGTCCGTCTCGTCAGCACTTCGGGTCCTCCGATCGGCGATCGCGCCGACGCGGGTGCGCCGGCGCGCATGAGGCCGGTCGTTTCGGGTCGCGCAGTGTGGGGAGGGTGCGCACCACGCTGTGTGATCCCGGTCACACCGAACCGGCTGGCACTCGCGCGCGTACATCCCGCCATGCGCCGACTCCTGCTGCCCTTACTCGCCCTGCTCGTGCCCGTCCTGCTCGTCCCCGGCACCGCGTTCGGGGCCACGGCGACAGTCAAGACCGCGTCCACCGCTGCCGGCACCGTGCTCGTCAACCAGCACGGCAAGTCGCTCTACATGTTCGGGAAGGACCGCCACGGCAAGAGCTCCTGCTCGGGCGCCTGCGCCCAGAACTGGCCGCCGCTGACGACGAGCGGCAAGCCCAAGGCCGGGAGCGGCGTGTCGTCCTCGAAGCTCAGCACGGTCAAGCGCTCGGACGGCAAGACCCAGGTGACCTACGCCGGGCACCCGCTGTACGGGTTCATCGCCGACCAGGCGGCGGGCGACGTCAACGGCCAGGGCATCAACGCGTTCGGCGGCATCTGGTCGCTGCTCATGGGGAGCGGGTCGAAGGTGACCGGCACGCCGGGCCAGAGCCCCGCACCCGCGCCGACGCCGAGCCCCAGCCCCTCCCCTTACTGAGAGGCCCCCTCGGGGTCCCCCGAGAGGACTCACTGATCTAGCATCGGGGAGGTGCAGGTCCGCCTCCCCGACGGCTCCACCCTCGACCTCCCCGACGGCGCATCCGGGGCCGACGCCGCTGCCGCGATCGGCCCCGGTCTGGCCAAGGCCGCGCTCGGCGTGCGCGTGGTCGGCGACGGCCTGCACGACCTCGCGATGCCGCTGCACGAGGGCGACCAGGTGCAGATCGTCACCCCCCGCGACAGCGACCCCGACGCGCTCTGGCTCATCCGACACGACGCCGCCCACGTCCTTGCCACCGCCGTCATGGAGCTCTATCCGGGCGTGAAGATCTCCATCGGACCGCCCATCGAGGACGGCTTCTACTACGACTTCGAGTTCCCCGAGGGCACGTCGATCTCGGAGGACGACTTCGCGCGCATCGAGGACAAGATGCGCGAGCACATCGCCGCCAACGAGCCGTTCGTGCGCTCCGAGCTCCCCGTCGACGCGGCGATCGAGCGCTTCCGCAGCGAGGGCCAGGACTACAAGGTGCAGCTCATCGAGGACCTGATCCGCGATGAGGGCACCGAAACCGTGTCGCTGTACACGAACGGCCCCTTCACGGACCTCTGTCGGGGCCCGCACTCGCCCTCGACCAAGCGCGTCAAGGCCTTCAAGCTCCAGTCCGTCGCCGGCGCGTACTGGCGCGGCAAGGCCGACAACCAGATGCTCACGCGGATCTACGGCACCGCGTTCCTGAGCCAGGCCGACCTCGACGCCTTCCTGGAGCGCCTCGAGGAGGCCCGCGCGCGCGACCACCGCAAGCTCGGCAAGGAGCTCGGGCTGTTCATGCTCAGCGACATCTCGCCCGGGGCGCCGTACTGGCTGCCCTACGGGATGGTGCTGTTCAACGAGCTCCTGCGCCTGGTGCGGGAGGAGAACGCGCGCCGGGGCTACGAGGAGGTCAAGACGCCGGTCATCACCGACGCGAACCTCTGGCGCCAGTCCGGCCACTGGGACAAGTACCGCGACAACATGTACTTCGTCGAGATCGACGGCCGCCAGTTCGGGCTCAAGCCGATGAACTGCCCGAACCACATCCAGATCTACAAGGCCGACCGGCACTCCTACCGCGACCTCCCGGTGCGCTACTCCGAGGCCGGGCTCGTTCACCGCCACGAGGCCTCGGGCGTGGTGCACGGGCTCCTGCGCGTGCGCGCGTTCACCCAGGACGACGCCCACATCTTCTGCAGCGAGGAGCAGATCGAGGAGGAGGTCCTGGGCTGCCTCGACCTCGGCTTCCGGCTCTACGAGCACTTCGACCTGCAGCCGCGGCTCGAGCTGTCGACCCGGCCCGAGCAGCGCCTGGGCTCGGACGCGTCCTGGGACCACGCCGAGACCGCCCTGGCCAACGCCATGCGCCGCCAGGGGCTCGAGTTCGAGATCGGTGAGGGCGAGGGCACGTTCTACGGCCCGAAGATCGACGTGCACATGACCGACTCGATCGGGCGCTCGTGGCAGCTCGGCACGGTCCAGCTCGACTACCTGATGCCGGAGCGCTTCGAGCTCCAGTACACCGGCGCCGACGACGAGCCCCACCGCCCGGTGATGATCCATCGGGCGATGCTGGGCTCCTACGAGCGCTTCATCGGCATCCTGATCGAGCACTACGCGGGCGACTTTCCGGTGTGGCTGGCGCCGGTACAGGCGATCGTGCTGCCGATCGCCGCGCGCCACAACGCCTACGCGGTCTCGGTGCGCTCGCGCCTGCTCGAGAAGGGCCTGCGGGTGGATGTCGACGAGCGCGACGAGAAGGTCGGGCGCAAGGTGCGCGACGCCGAACTGCGCAAGATCCCCTACCTGCTCGTGGTGGGCGATCGCGAGGCCGAGGCCGACGAGGTCTCGGTCCGGCGTCACCGGGTCGGCGACGAGGGGACGGCGAGCGTCGACGCTTTTGCCGATCGCCTCTTCACCGAAAGCTATACTCGCGCCCGTTGATTCCTGAGACAGAGATTCCGCGGCGCACCGGTTGACGCGTACGCAGGCTTCCTAAGTGCCGGTTCCGAAGCGGTTCGACCGGCGCCCGCCCGAGCGGGATCTCACGCGCATCAACGAGCGCATCCGTGTGCCCGAGGTGCGGCTGATCGACGAGAACGGCCAGCAGCAGGGCGTCATCTCGCGCGACGAGGCGCTCGACTACGCGCGCCAACGCGACCTCGACCTGGTCGAGGTGGCCCCCGACGCGCGCCCGCCCGTCTGCCGCGTCCTCGACTACTCGAAGTACAAGTACGAGCAGGAGCAGAAGCAGAAGGCCGCCCGCAAGCACCAGCAGAACATCACGGTGCGCGAGATCAAGTTCCGGCCCAAGATCGCGGAGCACGACTACGACACCAAGAAGGGCCACGTCGTGCGCTTCCTCAAGCACCGCGACAAGGTCAAGGTCACGATCATGTTCCGCGGGCGCGAGGTCACCCACCCCGAACGGGGCGAGATGATCCTCAACCGGCTCGCCGACGAGCTCGGCGACCTCGCCATCATCGAGCAGCGCCCGACCCAGGACGGGCGCAACATGACGATGATGCTCGCGCCCGCCAAGGCCTGAGAATCCGTCTGCTTTACTGGGCCGTCGCGATGCCCAAGATGAAGACGCACTCGGGCGCGAAGAAGCGCTTCCGCAAGACCGCGAGCGGCAAGCTGCGGGGCCGGCACTCGTTCTCGACCCACATCCTCGAGAAGAAGTCGCCGAAGCGGAAGCGGCAGCACCGCAATCCGGCGTGGATCTCCGACCACGACCGCGACACCGTGCGCAAGCTCCTGGGCGGGAAGGTCTCCAAGTGACCCGGGTCAAGCGCTCCGTCCACGCGCGCAAGAAGCGCCGCGCCACCCTGGCCCTGACGAAGGGCTACCGGGGCGAGGCCCACTCGGGCTACAAGCGGGCCAAGGAGGCACTGCTCAAGGCCGACCAGTACGCCTACCGGGATCGCCGCAACCGCAAGCGGGACTTCCGCCGGCTGTGGATCACGCGCATCAACGCCGCCGCCCGCGAGCACGGGCTCACCTACGCGACCTTCATGCACGGCCTGAAGCAGTCCGGCATCGAGGTCGACCGGAAGATGCTGGCCGACATCGCCGTCCGCGACCGTGAGACCTTCCGACGCTTTGCTGAGCGCGCCCGCGAGGCGTCGGCCGGCTGAGCTTCAGACCGACCGACGTAGAAGCCTCGAACCGGGCGCCGCTTCGCAAGAAGGGCGCCTTTTTTGATGACCATCACCAGCCCCCACAACCCCCATCTGAAGGAGATCCGCAAGCTCGCCCGGCGGCGGACACGGGAGCGCGAGGGGCGATTCGTGGCCGAGGGCGAGGACCTGCTGGCCGCCGCCGACGCGGCGGGCTGGCCGGCGCTCGAGCGCTACTGCGCCGCCGGCAGCGGCCTGCCCGGCACGGAGGTCGCGCCCGAGGCGCTGCGGGCGGTCAGCGCGCTGGGGTCGGGCACGCGGACGCTCGCGGTCTACGCGCAGCGCTACGCGGCACCCGCCGGGCCGCTGTGCGTGGCCCTCTGGGGGATCGCCGACCCGGGCAACGTGGGCACGGTGCTGCGCAGCGCGGCCGCCTTCGGCGCGGCCGGCGTGGCGCTCGGGCCCGGCTGCGCCGACCCCTACGGGCCCAAGGCGGTGCGGGCGAGCATGGGCGCGATCTTCGCCGTCCCGGTCGCGCGGGTGCAGGACCCGTCCGAGCTGCCGGGCGAGCGGGTCGCGCTGGTGGCGCACCAGGGCGAGCCCCTGGCAGGGGTCAAGTCTTTCCTTGCCACACCGGATCCTGGTACGGCAAAGAAAGACTTGACCCTTGTCGTCGGCGCCGAGCGCGAGGGGCTGCCCGAGCGCGTGGTGGCGGCGTGCGACCGCGTCGCCCACATCCCCATCGCCACCGAGTCGCTGAACGCCGCCATGGCCGCGACGATCGCGTTGTACGAGCTTAGGATGCCGCGCCAATGAGCGCCGTCGATCGCATCGAGGAGCTCCGCGCGGCCGCGGCGCGCGAGGTCGCCGAGGCGGCCGACAGCGCGGCGCTCGAGGAGGTCCGGGTGCGGTACCTGGGCCGCAAGGCCGAGCTGCCCCAGCTCCTGCGCGGGGTGCGCGACCTGGCGCCCGACCAGCGCGGCGCCGTGGGCAAGGCCGGCAACCAGGCGCGCCAGGCCATCGAGGCCGCGATCGAGGAGCGGACGGCGGCCCTTCAGGCCGGCGAGCTTGACGCCCGCCTCGCCGCCGACGCCATCGACGTCACCCTCCCCGGCGACCCGCCGCTGGCGCCCGGGCGCCTGAACCTGATCACCGCCACCAGGCGCGAGATCGAGGACATCTTCCTCGGGCTCGGGTTCACGGTCGCCGAGGGCCCCGAGGTCGAGCTCGTCTACTACAACTTCGACGCCCTCAACCACAATCCGCAGCACCCGGCGCGCCAGCCGTCGGACACCTTCTACGTGTCCGATCCCGACGCGCTGCTCGAGCCCGACGCCCAGCTCCTGCGCGTGCACACCTCACCCATGCAGGTGCGCTCGATGGAGCTGCAGCCGCCGCCGCTGTACGTCGTCGTGCCCGGCCGCGTCTACCGGCCCGACAACGACGCGACCCACACGCCGCAGTTCAACCAGGTGGAGGGCCTGGCCGTGGACGAGGACATCACCCTGGCCGACCTCAAGGGCACGCTGCTGTCCTTCGCCCGGGCGATGTTCGGCGAGGACCGCGAGGTGCGCCTGCGCCCGCACTTCTTCCCCTTCACCGAGCCCAGCGCGGAGGTCGACGTCTCCTGCTTCAACTGCACCGACGGCTACATGCCCGACGGCAGCCGCTGCCCGGTGTGCAAGGGCTCGCGCTGGGTGGAGATCCTCGGGTCGGGCCTCGTCGACCCCAACGTGTTCGAGTACGTGCGCGAGCAGGGCTACGACCCCGAGCGGGTCAGCGGCTTTGCCTTCGGCATGGGCATCGAGCGCATCGCCATGCTCAAGCACGGCGTCCCCGACCTGCGGCTGCTCTACGACAACGACATGCGGATGCTGGAGCAGTTCGGATGAGGCTGCCGCTGTTCTGGCTGCGCGACTACTGCGACCCGCCGCTCACGACCGAGGAGCTCGCGGACCGTTTCGATCTCTCGGGGACCGAGGTGGGCTGGATCGAGCACCACGGCGCCGGGGCGCTGCATCGCTTCGTCGTCGGCCGCGTGGTCGAGGCCGACAAGCACCCCAACGCCGACCGGCTGAGCGTGTGCCGCGTGGACGTCGGCGACGGCGACCCGGCCCAGATCGTGTGCGGCGCCCCCAATGTGGCCGCGGGGCAGACGGTCGCGGTGGCCAGGCCGGGCGCGGTCATGCCGGACGGGAGCGAGTTGGGCGCGGCCAAGCTGCGCGGGATCGAGTCCCAGGGGATGATCCTGGCCGAGGACGAGCTCGGCATCGGCACCGACCACGCCGGCATCCTCGTGCTCGACGACGACCTCGAGCCCGGCCAGCCGCTGGTCGACGCGCTGCCGATCGCGACCGACGTCATCAACCTCGAGATCACGCCCAACCGGCCCGACTGCCTGGGCGTCTACGGCCTCGCGCGCGAAGTCCACGCCATCACCGGCGCGCCGCTCGCCACCCCGCCGTGGAGCAGCGACCCCGGCTCGCCCGGGCCGGTGCAGGGCGCCGAGGTCGTGGTGGAGGACGACGAGCTTTGCCCGCGCTTCACCGCGCGCGTGTACGACGACGTGCGCATCGGCCCGTCGCCGCCGTGGCTGAAGGCGCGGCTGATGGCCGCCGGCCAGCGCCCGATCAACAACGTCGTCGACATCACGAACTTCGTGATGCTGCTGACCGGCCACCCGTTGCACGCGTTCGACCTCGACCAGGTGGCGGGGCACCGGCTGGTCGTGCGCCCGGCGCACGAGGGCGAGCGCATCGAGCTGCTCGACGGCGCCGTGCGCGAGCTCGAGCCGCCGATGGTGGTCATCCTCGACGACGACGGCCCGACCTCGCTGGCCGGGATCATGGGCGGCTCGCGCTCGGAGGTCTCCGAGGCCACGATCCGCGTGCTCATGGAGGTGGCGAGCTGGAACGGCCCCAACATCCAGCGCACCTCGCGCAAGCTCGGCGTGCGCAGCGAGGCCTCGTCACGGTTCGAGAAGGGCCTGCCGCCCGAGGCGGCGCTGGAGGCCCAGGTGATGGCCTCGATCCTGATGGAGCATGTGGTCGGCGCGACGCTCGCGCCGGGCACGATCGACGTCGGCGGCCCCGGCCCGGACCCGGCCCGGCTCACGCTGCGGCCGGCCCGCGTGGCCGCGTTGCTGGGTATCGACATCCTGGCCGAGCGCTGCGCGGAGATCCTCGAGGCGCTCGGGTTCGGCGTCTCGGCCGTGGACGGCGAGGCGCCGTTCGCGGTCACCGTCCCGCACTGGCGCCGCCTCGACGTGACCCGCGAGATCGACCTGGTCGAGGAGGTCGCGCGGGTGGACGGTCTCGAGCGCCTGCCCGCCACCCTGCCGGCTCGGCGCGGCGCCTACGGCGTGCTGCGCCCCGACCAGCAGCGCCGCCGCGCCGTCGAGGACGCGCTGGCCGCGCGCGGGCTGTTCGAGATCGCCGGCTGGAGCTTCGGCTCCCCCGCGTTGCCCGACCGGCTGCGGCTGGCGCCCGACGACCCGCGGCGCCGGCTGGTCACGCTGGCCAACCCGCTGTCCTCGGCGCAGTCGGCCCTGCGCCCGACGCTGCTGGGCTCCCTGCTGGACAGCGCGCGCAACAACGTCGCCCGCGGCGCCGGCGATGTGCGCCTGTTCGAGCTCGGAGCGGTCTACGTCGACGAGCAGCAGCCGGCGTCGTCGGCCGAGGCCACCGCCCGCGGCCACGGCCCGCTGCCCTCCGACGCACAGCGCCGCGCCGACGCCGAGCGCGCCCATGCCGCCACGCTGCCGACCGAGCGGCTCACCGCCGCCGCCGTGCTCGTGGGCGCGGCGCGGCCGGCGACGTGGCGCGACCCCGAGCCACCGCCGGCCGACTTCTACGCCGCCAAGGGCGTGCTCGAGGCCGTGGCGGCGGCGCTGCGGGTGCCGCTGGCCTTCGCCCCCGCCGACGACCAGCCGTTCCTCAACCCGGCGCGCGCCGCCCGGGTGTCGGCCGGCGCACAGCCGGTGGGCTGGATCGGCGAGCTCCATCCCGCCGTGGCGGCGGAGTGGGAGCTCCCCGGCGCCGCCGTCTTCGAGGTCGACCTCGAGGCGCTGTTCGCGGTCGTGCCCGGCCCGCCGGCCTACGAGGATGTGACCTCGTTCCCGGCCGTGCACCGCGACCTGGCCATCGTCGTGCCCGAATCTGTGCCCGCCGCCGCGGTGCTCGACGTGCTGCGCGCGTCCCCGCTGGCCGAGGACGTCGGCGTCTTCGACGTCTACCGCGGGCCCCAGGTCGACGAGGACGCCAAGTCGCTGGCCGTGCACGTCTCCTTCCGGGCGCCCGACCGCACGCTGACCGACGAAGAGGTCGATCGCGAGGTGGCGGCGCTGACCGAGCGGCTGCGGTCGCTGGGGGGCGAGCTGCGTGCCTAGCGCCGCCGTCATCGGAGCCACGGGCTACACCGGGGCGCTGGCCGCGTCGCTGCTGTGGCGGCACCCGTCGATCGACCTCGTGGCCGTGACCTCGCGCAGCGAGAAGGGGCGCTTGGACGACCTCTACCCGCGCCACCGCGTGCCGCTGGAGCTCGAGGAGCTCGACGTGCAGCGCCACGGCGCCGTGGACGCGGCGATCGTCGCCTACCCGCACGGGGCGTCGTCGGGCGTGGTCGCGGCCCTCCGGGCCCGCGGAGCGAGGATTGTCGATCTCAGTGCGGACTTCCGCCTCCGCGACCCCGACGAGTACGCGCGCTGGTACGGCGACCACGAGGCGCCCGAGCTCGTCGACGACGCCGTCTACGGCCTCACCGAGCTCTACCGCGACGAGGTCGCCGACGCCGACCTCGTGGCCAACCCCGGGTGCTACCCGACCGCGACGCTGCTGGCACTGGCGCCGCTGGCCCGCGCCGGCCTCATCGCCGACGTCGTCGTCGACGCCAAGTCGGGCGTCTCGGGCGCCGGGCGCGCGCCGTCGGACAAGGTCCACTTCGTCACTGCGGACGAGAACGTCAACGCCTACGGCGTGCCGCTGCACCGCCACGTGGCCGAGATCGACCAGGAGCTCGCGCTGCTCGGCGCGCCGGTGACCGCGACGTTCACGCCCCACCTGCTGCCGCTCGACCAGGGCGAGCTCGTGTCCTGCTACGTGACCCCGGCGCGCCCGACCGACCAGGACGAGATCGCCGGCCTGTACGCCGACGCCTACGTGGGCGAGCGCTTCGTCGAGCTCACCGACCGGCCGCCGGGCGTGCGCGACGTGCGCGACACGAACATCTGCCGCATCTCCGTCCACGAGGATCCGCGCACGGGCAAGCTCATCGTGTTCGGGGCGATCGACAACCTGTGGAAGGGCGCGGCGTCCCAGGCGGTGCAGAACCTCAACCTCATGCTCGGGCTGGGGGAGGGGGAGGCGATCACGTGAGCTTCTTCGACTCGCGCTGGATCGACCGGCCCGACCACGTGGCCGAGCTCACGGGCGGCCTGCCCCGGGGCTTCCGCGCCGCTTCGGGCCGGGCCGGGATCAAGCCCAGCGGCAAGCCCGACGTCGGCCTGCTCGTGTGCGACCGCGTCGATGCCACCAGCGCCGCGCGCTTCACGCGGTCGGGCGTGCTCGCCGCGCCCGTGCTGCTCACGCAGGAGCGCTGCCGGCTCGAGGGCCTGCGGGCGGTGGTGGCGAACTCCGGCAACGCCAACGCGGCCACCGGGCGCCGCGGGCTCGACGCGGCCACGAAGATGCAGGGCGCGGCGGCGGTAGCCGGCGGGGTTGCGGCCGAGCGCGTGGCCGTGTGCTCGACCGGCGTGATCGGGGTGCCGCTCGACGCCGACGCGATCGTGCGCGCGCTGCCCGACGTGCACGCCGAGCTCTCCGACGGCGGCGACGCCGCCTTCACCGAGGGGATCTCGACCACCGACGTGATCGAGAAGCGCGCGGCGCTGCAGGTGGAGCTGGGCAGCGGGCCGGTGCGGCTCTCGGCCCAGGCCAAGGGCGCGGGCATGATCTCGCCCCACTTCGCCACGCTGCTGTGCTTCGTGCAGACCGACGCCGTCCTGGACGCCGCGACCTGCGACCTGCTTCTGGGCGCGACCTGCGCGCGCTCGTTCGAGCGCATCAGCGTCGACGGCCAGCTCTCGACCAACGACACCGTGGTGCTCATGGCCTCGGGCGCCAGCGGCGTGCGGGTGGAGCCCGAGACCGAGGACGAGCTGCGCCTGGGCGAGGCCCTGGACGCGCTGCTGCGCCAGGTGGCGATCCTGTGCGTGCGCGACGGCGAGGGCGCCGGCCGGGTGGGGCGGGTCGTCGTGCGCGGCGGCCAGCACCTGCACGTCGAAGCTGCCGCCCGCGCCGTGGCCGACTCCCCGCTGGTCAAGACCGCGCTGAACGGCGGCGACCCCAACTGGGGCCGGATCGCCCAGGCGGTGGGCATGGCCCTGCCGGGCACCGCGCCGCTGCCGCTGGACATCGCCATCGAGGGCGTGCCCGTGCTGTCGGGCGGCGCGCCGGTCGACCACGACGTGGCCGACCTCGAGCAGCGCGTCGCCGGCAGGGAGGTCGTCTACGAGGTCGGCTTGCCGGGCGAGGGGGCCGACACCGAGGTGTTCTTCTCCGACCTCGGCCACGCCTACGTGACCCTGAACGCGGAGTACACGACGTGATGCGCGACGTCGCCACCCTGCTCGAGGCGCTGCCCTACATCCGCGAATTCCACGGGCGCACCGTGGTGATCAAGTACGGCGGCGCGGCCATGCACGACCCCGCCCTGCGCGAGGAGTTCGCGCGCGACGTGGTCCTCCTCAAGTACGTCGGGCTCAACCCGGTCGTCGTCCACGGCGGCGGGCCCGAGGTCACGCGGCTGATGCAGCGGCTGCACATGCCGGTCGAGTTCGTCGGCGGCCTGCGGGTGTCCGACGCCGAGACGGTGGAGGTGGCCAAGATGGTGCTGGTGGGCAAGGTCAACAAGGACATCGTCCTGCGCCTCGGGCGCCACGGGCAGCCCGCGGTCGGGCTGTGCGGCGACGACGGGCTGCTGTTCCGCGTGGAGCGCCAGGCGGCGCCCGGGGGCGAGGACATCGGCTTCGTCGGCCGCATCGAGCGCATCGACGTGGACGTGCTCAAGCACGTGGCCAGCGACTACATCCCGGTCATCGCCTCGGTGGGCGCCGACCGCGAGGGCAACTCGTACAACATCAACGCCGACGAGGCGGCGGGTGCGGTGGCGCGGGCCCTGCGCGCCTACAAGGTCATCTTCCTCACCGATGTCGAGGGCTGGTTGCGCGAGGTCGACGATCCCGACACGCTGGTGGGCGAGGCCACGGCGGACGAGGTCGTCCTCGCCCTCGACGAGGTCGCGGGCGGGATGCGGCCCAAGCTCGCCGCCTGCGTGGACGCCATCAGCGGCGGCGTCCGGTACGCCCACATCGTGGACGGCCGCGTGCCGCACTCGCTGCTGCTCGAGCTCTTCACCGACGCCGGCGTGGGAACCCGGATCGTCCCGGCCCGATGAGCGTCGCCGACCTCCAGGCCATGGAGGGGCGCTACGTGCTGCCCACCTACGCGCGCTTCCCGGTGCAGCTCGTGCGCGGCGCCGGCTGCCGCCTGTGGGACGACGAGGGCAACGAGTACCTCGACTTCCTCGCCGGCATCTCGGTCTGCAACACCGGCCATTGCCACCCCGAGGTCGTGGGCGCGGTGCAGGAGCAGGCGGCGCAGCTCATGCACACGACCAACCTCTTCTACACCGCGCCGGGCATGGAGCTGGCCGAGCGCCTGTCCCGCTCCTCGCTGGGCGGGCGGGTGTTCTTCTCGAACTCCGGGGCCGAGGCCAACGAGGCCGCGATCAAGCTCGTACGCAAGCGCAAGCTCGGCGGCGACGTGGTCGTGGCCGCCGGCGCGTTCCACGGCCGGACCTACGGCGCGCTGTCGGCGACGCCGCAGGAGACCAAGCAGGCGCCGTTCGCTCCGCTGGTGCCCGGCTTCCGGGTGGTGCCGCGCGACGACCCCGGCGCGCTGGACGCCGCCGTGGACGAGGGGACCGCGGCGGTGCTTCTCGAGCCGATTCAGGGCGAGACCGGGATCTGGCCGCTCTCGGACGCGATGCTGCGCACCGCTCGCAACGCGTGCGACCGCGCGGGCGCGGCGCTGGTCTTCGACGAGATCCAGACCGGCATGGGGCGCACGGGCACGCTGTGGGCCTACGAGCAGACCGGGGTCAGGCCCGACGCGCTGACCACGGCCAAGGCGCTGGGCGGCGGCATGCCGATCGGGGCCCTCGTGACCTCGCCGGGCCTGGCCGACGTGCTCGAGCCCGGCGACCACGGCTCGACCTTCGCCGGCGGGCCGGTGGTGGCCCGGGCCGCGCTGGCGGCGCTCGACGTGATCGACCGGCCGGAGCTGCTCGCCGAGGTCGTGCGCCTGGGCGTCGTGCTGGCCGACGGCCTGGCGCAGCTGCCGGGCGTGCGGCTGGTGCACGGCCGCGGCCTGATGCAGGCCATCGAGGTCGACGACGCGCCCGCGGTGACGCGCCGCGCGCTGCTCGAGCAGCGCCTGATCGCCAACGCCACCGGCCCCACCACGATCCGGTTCGAGCCGCCGCTGGTCGTGACCGAGGAGCAGATCCACGACGCGCTGGAGCGGATGACGCGATGCCTGACGCCCTGAGGAAGACCGCCAGCTATGAGGCCGAGCCCGGCGACGTCGGGCGGGTGCTGCTCTTGTACTCGGGCGGTCTGGACACCAGCGTGATGCTCAAGTGGATCCAGGAGCGCTACGAGGCCGAGGTCGTGGCCCTGACCGTGAACCTGGGCCAGCCCGGCGAGGACTACGACGTCGTCAAGGGCAAGGCGCTGCAGCTCGGCGCCCTGGACTGCCACGTGGTCGACGCGCGCGAGGAGTTCGCGCGCGAGTACCTCGCCCCGGCCATCAAGGCCAACGCCGTCTACGGCCTCGGCTACCCGCTGTTCACCGCGCTGGGGCGGCCGCTGATCGCCAAGCTGGCCGTGCAGTGCGCGCGCGAGACCGGCTGCGACACCGTCGCCCACGGCTGCACGGGCAAGGGCAACGACCAGGTGCGGATCGAGGCCACGGTGACGACGCTGGCGCCCGAGCTGAAGATCATCGCGCCCGTGCGCGGGTGGCAGATGGGCCGCGACCAGGAGGTCGCCTACGCGCGCGAGCACGGGATCCCGGTCAAGGGCGGCACGGAGGTGGCCCCGTACTCGATCGATGACAACCTGTGGGGGCGCTCGTCCGAGGGGCGCTGGATCGAGGACCTCGACCACGCGCCCGAGGACGATGTCTTCCAGCTCGTCACCCGGCCGGAGGAGGCGCCCGACGAGGCCGAGGAGATCGTGCTCGGGTTCGAGCGCGGGCTGCCGGTGGCGCTCGACGGTGAGCGGCTGGACCTGGTGGAGCTGATCGAGCGGGTGGGCGCGATCGGCGCGCGCCACGGCGTTGGCATCGTCGACCACATCGAGGACCGCATCGTGGGCCTGAAGGTGCGCGACATCTACGAGGTCCCCGCCGCGGCGATCCTGCTGCCCGCCCACGCCGAGCTCGAGAAGCTCGTGGGCACGATCCACCAGAACCAGTTCAAGCCCGAGCTCGACCGCCAATGGGGCTACCTCGTCTACGCGGGCCTGTGGTGGGAGCCGCTGCGCTCCGACCTCGACGCGTACATGGACGCGGTCAACGCCCAGGTCACGGGCGAGGTGGCGCTGAAGCTCTACAAGGGGTCGGCGCGGGTCGTGCGGCGCTCGTCGCCCAACGCGATCTACGATCCGGCCTTGGCCACCTTCGCCGAGTCCGGCGGGTTGTTCTCGCAGCAGGCCTCGCCCGGGTTCATCGAGCTGTGGTCGCTGCAGTCGCGCATGGCCTGGCGCGTACGGCACGAGGAAGAGGGGTAACCGCAGCGCATGGGATACAAGCTTTTAGGCATGTTGGTCTGGAACGGTGGCAAGTGGTTCACCCGCCGCAAAGTGGGCGGCAGCTCGACCGGCCAGCGGGCCGGCTTCGTCGGCGGGCTGGCGGTCGTCACGGCCGCGGTCCTGTTCGTCCTTTCGCGGAAAGAGGACGACGGCGAGTAGGTCTTCGGCGGGGCTGCCGGACTTTGCGGCCAGCCCCGTCCGAGCAGTCCGAGCCGGCGCCTATTGTTGGCCGTCCGGTGACCTCCTCGCCCGTCGCGCACCTGCATGTCCACTCTGAATACTCCCTGCTCGACGGGGCGTGCAAGATCGACGCGCTCGCCGAGCGGGCGGCGGCCTTCGGCCAACCGGCGCTCGGGCTGACCGACCACGGCGTCATGAACGGCGCCGTCGAGCTCTACAAGGCCTGCAAGGCGCACGGGATCAAGCCGATCGTGGGCTGCGAGGCCTACCTGGTCGATGACCGCAAGGCGCCGGGAAAGGACGCCGCGGGCCGGATCGAGCGGCACCACCTCACGCTGCTGGCGGCGTCGGACGCCGGCTACCGCAACCTGGTCAAGCTCTCCTCGACCGGGTTCCTCGAGGGCCTGCACCGGGGCAAGCCCTCGGTCGACCTCGACCTGCTCGACCGCCACTCCGAGGGCGTGATCGCGCTCTCGGGCTGCCTGGCCTCGAAGCTGTGCTCGAACATTGTCGACGGCCGGGTGGCGGACGCCCGCGCCCATCTCGACGACCTCATCCAGGCCTTCGGGCCCGAGCAGGTCTACCTGGAGGTGCAGCGCAACGGCCTGGCGGCGCAGGACCGGGCCAACGAGCACGTGGTGCGCTTCGCCCAGGAGGTCGGCCGCCCGCTCGTAGGCACCGCCGACGTGCACTACCTGCGCCGCGAGGACTACCACCACCACAGCGCGCTGCTGTGCGTGCAGACCAAGAGCACGCTGGACGCCCCGAAGCTGAAGTTCGAGACCAACGAGTTCTTCCTGAAGTCCTCCGAGGAGATGGCCGAGGCGTTCTCCGCATGGCCCGAGGCGCTGCAGGCCACGCTGGACATCGCCGAGCGCTGCGACGTCGAGCTCGAGCTCGGCAAGCAGCTCATCCCGCGCTTTCCCACCCCGGACGGCGAGCCCGAGGAGGGTTACCTGCGCGCGCGGGTGTACGAGGGTCTGCGCGAGCGCTACGGCGATCCGCTCCCGGCCGAGGCCAGCGAGCGCGCCGACAACGAGCTCGCCGTGATCGAGCGCATGGGCTTCTCCGCCTACTTCCTCATCGTGTGGGACTTCGTCCGCTACGCGAAGGACAACGGCGTGGCCGTGGGGCCGGGCCGCGGCAGCGCCGCGGGCTCGCTCGTCTCCTACGCGCTGCGCATCACCGATGTCGACCCGCTGCGCTACGGGCTGCTGTTCGAGCGGTTCCTCAACCCCGAGCGCGTGTCCATGCCCGACATCGACATCGACTTCTCAGTCCGCGGGCGCGACCGCGTGATCCGCTACGTGACCGAGAAGTACGGGCGCGAGTCGGTCGCGCAGATCGTGACCTTCGGCAAGATGTTCCCGCGCGCGGCCACGCGCGACGCCGCGCGGGTGCTCGGCCACGAGTACGGCGCCGGGGACCGCCTGGCCAAGCTCATCCCCGACCCGATCATGGGCCGGCCGCCGTCGTTCGCCGACTGCCTGAAGGAGGGCCAGCCGCTGGCGGCGGCGATCAAGGAGGACGCGACGGCCAAGCAGATCGTCGACGTCGCCCAGGGGCTGGAGGGCATCGTGCGCAACTCGTCCATCCACGCCGCCGCGGTGGTCATCGCGGACCGGCCGCTCACCGACATCGTGCCGCTACAGCTGGCCGAGTCCGGCGACGAGGTGCGCGTGGTGACGCAGTTCTCGATGAAGCCGATCGAGGAGATCGGCCTGCTCAAGATGGACTTCCTCGGCCTGCGCAACCTCGACGTGATCGAGGACGCGCTGGACATCATCGTGCGCTCGACGGGCACCCGCCCGGACATGTCGACGCTGGACATGGCCGACGAGAAGACCTACGCGATGCTGGCCCGGGGCGACTCGGTCGGCGTGTTCCAGTTCGAGTCCGAGGGCATGCGGGAGGCCCTGAAGAAGGTGCGCACGACGGAGTTCGACGACGTCGTGGCCCTCAACGCGCTCTACCGCCCGGGCGCGCTGGACCAGATCCCGACCTACGCCCAGGGCAAGCGCAACCCCGAGACGGTCAGCTACCGCGACGAGCGCCTGCGCCCGATCCTCGAGGAGACCAAGGGCGTGGTCCTCTACCAGGAGCAGGCGATGCGGATCGCCAAGGAGCTGGCCGGGTTCTCGGGCGCCCGCGCGGACGACCTGCGCAAGGCGATCGGCAAGAAGAACCGCGAGAAAATGGCCGAGCTCAAGCCCGAGTTCTTTGCGGGCTGCCGGGCCAACGGGGTGGCCGAGGCGACGATCGAGTGGCTGTGGCAGACGAACGAGAAGTCGGCCGACTACTCGTTCAACAAGTCCCACGCCGCCTGCTACGCGCTGATCGGCTACCGCACGGCGTGGCTGAAGGCCAACTACCCGGCCGAGTACATGGCCGCGCTGATCTCCTCGGTCATGGACACGAAGGACAAGGTCCCGTTCTTCGTGGCCCGCTGCGAGGAGATGGGGATCGAGATCCTGCCGCCCGACGTCAACCTCTCCGACCACGACTTCGTGGTCACCGGCGGCAAGATCCGGTTCGGGCTCGACGCGGTCAAGGGCATCGGCTACGCCGCGGTGGAGGCGATCAAGCGGGCGCGCGGGGACGGCGGCGAGTTCTCCTCGCTGTGGGACTTCTGCGAGCGGGTCGACAACCGCGCGGTCAACAAGAAGGCCATCGAGGCGCTGATCAAGTGCGGGGCGTTCGGCACCACGGGCGACTCGCGCAAGGGCATGCTCGACGTGCTCGAGGCCGCCCAGGGCGCCGGCGCGCAGACCCAGCAGGACGCGCTCATCGGCCAGGGCTCGATCTTCGACCTCGGGTCAGGCGGTGACGCCGGCGGGGTCGAGGCTTCGCCGTTCGCGCGCCCGGCGCACCCGGTCATCCCGCCCGAGGAGTTCGACCAGGCCGAGCTGCTGGCCATCGAGAAGGAGTCCATCGGCCTGTTCATCTCCGCCCACCCCCTCAAGCCGCTGCGCGAGGCGCTGCGGGCGCGGGTGGACTGCCCGCTGGCCGACGTGAGCGCGAAGCGCGACCGCGACCAGGTCACGGTGGGCGGGATCATCACCGAGGCCAAGAAGATCCGCACCCGCAACGGCGACCCGATGATGTTCGCCACCCTCGACGACCTCGAGGGCTCGGTGGAGATCCTCGTGTTCGGCAAGGCGCTCGAGGCCTACGGGGGCGAGCTCGGCGTCGACCAGGTCGTGCTCGTGCGCGGGCGCGTGGACCACAAGGACGCCACGAGGACGAGCGTCGTGGCCCAGGACCTCGAGCGCTTCGACCCCTCGCCCGAGGAGGTGGAGGCCGCGCGGGCGGCCGCCGCCCAGGCGGCGCTGCCGCCGGAGCCGTTCTGCCTCAGCGTGGACGCCGCGCGCCTGCCGGCGAGCATCGTCGACGACCTCAAGGACCTGCTCGAGCGCTTCCCGGGCCAGGCCGAGTTCGTGCTCCGGATGCGCACCTCCGCGGGCGAGCGGAGGCTGCGGTTCGGGGCGGGCTACCGCGTCGACGCCAACGCCTCGCTGCGAGCGCTGTTGCAGGACCTGCTCGGCGAAGCTGCCGTGTTGGCGGCCTGAGGGCCATTCTCGACGCCCCTCGCTGCGTCGTCGCCCGCTCGCGTGCGAAGCACGCCACGCGGACTGCGTCCTTGCGAGGAGCGCCGAGCGATGGCCCTCAGAACGCGACGGCGATCAGAAGAAGACCACCTGGAATTCGGCGTTGGCCAGGTTGCCGTTGGAGGCGTTGGTGACCACCGAGGCCTGCTCGGGGCCGGGGCACACCGGGTCGTCGCCGCCGACGCGCGCGCTCACGAAGAACGTGTTCGTGTTGACGTTCGGGTTGCCGGTGCTCGGGTGGTCCAGGGTGGCCGAGGCCACGTTGGGCGTGAACGGCATGTTGTAGAAGCAGAAGTAGCCGGGCGTGGGGGAGATGACGTTGCCCTGGCTGATGTTCTGGCCCTTGAGCACGGCCGGGCCGCCGCTGATGTCGGCCCACCCGAGGTAGTTGCCGACTCCGGCCGCGAGCAGGGCCTTGTTGGCCGTGTCCTGGGCCGAGTTCGCCGTCTTGAGCGCCTTCTTGGCGGTCGAGTTCGCGCTGGCGACGCCGGCGATCGGGGGTCCGGCGAGCGCCGGCCCGGCGAGGGCGACGGCGAGGACCACCGCGACGAGCGCGGCGGCGGGAAGCATGAGCTTGCGCATGCGGATGCGTCTCCTTGTGCTGGTTGGCACGGCCGACGCTAACCGGGTGGAGGGTGCGCTGCAGCAAAACCGGCCGGCCCAACCCATGCGGGGCGGAGCCGGCCGTGATGCTTCGGGACGGGTCGAACGTCTAGCTGAAGACCACCTGGAACTCGGCGTTGCCGAGGTTCCCGGCGGACGTGTTGGTCACGACGGTGGCCTGCTCCTGACCGGGGCAGACCGGGTCGTCAGCGCCGACGCGGGCGCTCACGAAGTACGTGGTCGTGTTGACCGACGGGGTGCCCGTGACCGGGTGCGTCAGCGTGGCGTTGGCGACGTGCGGCGTGAACGGCATGTTGTAGAAGCAGAAGTAGCCGGGGGTCGGCGACGTCACGTTGGACTGGGTGATGTTCTGCCCCTTCAACAGGGTGGGCCCGCCGCTGATCTGGGCGTAGCCGAGGTAGTTGCCGACGGCACTGGCCAGCAGCGCCTTGTTGGCGGTGTCCTGGGCCGTGTTGGCGACCTTGAGCGCCTTCTTGGCCGTCTTGGCGGCGCTGGCGGTTCCGTCCACGTGGTTGTTGGCGAGCGCAGGGCCGGCCAGGGCAACCGCGAGGACCACCGCGATGAGCGCGACGATCGGGATTGTGAGCTTGCGCATTGCGTGTGCCTCCTAGGGGGTTAGGTGTGCGGGTCCCACCGTCCCGCAGGAATGCCCCTGGCTCCGCGCGCGGCGCGACGGTGCGCGTGTCGAGTTCGCGACAGTCAGCGCAGGCTGAGCTCGGAGACCTCGATGGCGCCGCCCTTGGGCGGCAGCGAGGTGATCCACAGCAGCACGTGGCGGTACGCGCGCCCGGTGGCGTCGAGCTTGACCGCCTTGACCCGCTTCACGTTCTTGACGGTGGCGAGCTTGGTCCAGCCGCTGAGCGCCTTGGGCGCCGCGGCGCCAGCCGCGCCGTAGACCTGCGCGGAGAAGCCGGGCGTGGGCGTCGTGACGGTCAGGCGCGTTGGGGAGACGGCGTGCTCCGGGTTCACGTAGAGCCCGACCCCGGCCTTGTTGAGGGCCTGGTAGTCCTCGCTCGACCAGGCGGTGCTCGGGTTTCCGTCGGTGGTCAGGGGGACGAGGCCGGCGTGCTCGGAGCCGTCGCCGAGCGGGTCGTAGGAGCCGCCGGCGGTGAGCGCGATGCGCTTCGCGGCGACGGCGGGCCGGTCGACGGGCATGGAGGTCGCGGGAGCGGTCGGGGCGGCCGCGGAGGTCGGCGGCGGCGCGGGGCCGGCGGTGCGAGCGTGCGCGCGGGCCGTCGTCGCGGACGTGTCCGTGTCGCCGGCGGTCGAGACCACCGACCCGACGACGATGCCCACGGCCCCGACGGCGAGGATGGCGCCGACCAGCCCGGCGGTGCCGATCATCCGGCGGCCGAGGTGGCGCTGGGCGCCGCGGTGTGGTTCCGGGGGCGCGGCGCTCTGCGGCTCCGGCACTGGTGGCGGGGCGCTCTGCGGCTCCGGCGGGGTTTGCGGTTCCGGTGGCGGGACGCTGTGCTCGACCGGCTCGGGCGCCTCTTCCTCACCCGCTCGCTCCTGGCGCGAGCGGTGGTAGCGCTCGCGGACCGAGCGGGGCAGGATTCCGGGGGGAGGGGTCACCGCGCGGGCACTCTAGTTCCGGCGGCGGCGTCTCCGGATTCCCTGTTTCCGCAAATTCCAGGCCAGCTGGACCTCCTCGGGATCGGGGCCCTGGCGCTCCTTGCCCTGGGTCTCGATGACGCATGGGAGGGCGTCGAAGCGCGGCTCGCTCAGGAACGTCGCGCATCCGCGCCGCCCCAGCTCGCCGTCGCCCACGTTCGCGTGGCGGTCCTTGTTGGACCCCAGCCCGGCGGCCGAGTCGTTGAGGTGCAGCGACCGCAGCCGGTCCTTCCCGACGGCGGCGAAGCATTCGTCGACGACCGCGGTCATCCCGTCCGGCTCGCGGATGTCGTAGCCGGAGGCGTAGAGGTGGCAGGAGTCGAGGCAGAGGCCGAGTCGCGGCCCGCCGCCGGCGGCTTGCAGCAGCGCCGCGAGCTCGGAGAACGACCGCCCCAACGTCCCGCCGGCGCCCGCGGTGTTCTCCAGATGCAGCGGGCAGGTCTCGCTTTCCGCCAGCGCCTCCGCGATCACCTTCCCCGACCGCGTGATCGCCCGCTTCACGTCGCCCGCCTTGGCCGAGCCCGCGTGCAGCACCACGGCGTACGCCCCGATCGCGTCGCCCGAGCGCAGCGCGTTGGTCAGCGCCGTCAGCGACTTACGCCGCAGCGAACGGTCCGAGGACGCGGTGTTGATGAGGTAGACCGCGTGGATCAGCGTCGCCTCGATCGGCGAGTCCGCGGCGGCCGCGCGGAACGCGGCCGCCTCCTCGTCGGTGTAGACCCGCGACCGCCACGCCCGCGGCGACTGGTTGAAGAACTGGATCGACGTGGCGTGCCGCTCCACGCCGCGCTCGATCGCGTTCGCCGGCCCACCGGCCGGGGATACGTGGGCGCCGACTAGCATCGAGATCGCATGCGGGTCCGCTTCGCTCCTTCGCCTACCGGCGCCCTGCACATCGGCGGGGCGCGCACCGCCCTGTACAACTGGCTGCTCGCCCAGCAGGCGCCGGAGAACCGCCTGGTCCTGCGCATCGAGGATACGGATCGCGAGCGCTCCACCCCCGAGAACGTCGAGCAGATCCTCGACGCCCTCGGCTGGCTCGACCTCAACTGGGACGAGGGCCCGATCTTCCAGTCCGACCGCGCCGACCGTCACCGCGAGGTCCTGGCCCAGCTGCTCGAGAACGGCCACGCCTACCGCTCCACCGCCACGGCCGAGGACGTCAAGGCCTACAAGCAACAGCACGGCTCGGACCGCGGCTTCCGCGGCACGCCCGAGGACACCGGCGCCGTCCGCCTGCGCGTCCCCGACACCGGCGCCACCGTCGTCGGTGACGTCATCCGCGGGGACACCGCGTTCGAGCACGTCCACCTCGACGACCCGGTCATCGCCCGCGCCGACGGCAGCGTCCTCTACAACTTCGCCGTCGCCGTCGACGACCTCGACGCCGGCATCACCGACGTCGTCCGCGGCGAGGACCACCTCTCAAATTCCCCCAAGCAGCTGCTCGTCTTCGAGGCGCTGGGCGTCGAGCCGCCGCGCTACGCCCACCTGCCGCTCCTGCACGGGCCCGACGGCAAGAAGCTCTCCAAGCGCCACGGCGCCGCCTCGGTGCAGGAGCTGCGCGACGCCGGCTACCTCCCCGAGGCGCTGCGCAACTACATCGCCCTGCTCGGCTGGGGCTACGACGACGAGACCACGCTGCTGAGCACCGAGCAGATGATCGAGGGGTTCCGCCTCGAGCGGGTGAGCCGCAACCCCGCCGTCTTCGACGAGCAGAAGCTGCGCTGGATGAACGGCCGCTACCTGCGCGAGCTGCCGCTGGACGAGTTGACGCGACGGCTCGAGCAGTTCACCGGCCGCTCGGGGATCGAGGGCGCCGTATCCATCGCGCAGGACAAGATGCAGACGCTGGCCGACTTCGAGCCCCTGTGCGCGTTCATCTTCGACGGTCCCGCTGACGACGCCGCGGCGTTCGACAAGGTCATCGGCGAGGACGGCGGGGCCGAGAACCTCGCTGCCGCCCGCGCCGCGCTGGCCGCCACCGAGCCCTTCGACCACGAGCACGTCGAGACCGCACTGCGGGGCGTGGTCGAGGAGCGCGGTGTCAAGCCGCGCCAAGTCTTCCAGCCGCTGCGCGTCGCGCTGGCCGGCAGCACCGTCTCGCCGGGCATCTTCGAAACCGTCGCCCTGCTCGGCCGCGACGAGACCCTGCGGCGGGTCGACGAGGCGCTCGCGAAGACGACTGCCTAGGCGCCCGAACCATCCGCAAATACGGGGCATCGCAGGATGGGGATCTAAACCTGGGCTCGCTGCCTGCCGATATACCGGCCGTGTCGAGTCCAACGCTGCCGATGCGTGCCCCAAACCCAGACAACGGTGCCGCGTCGCGGCGGCACAACGAAGGCCACGGACGGCGCCTGACGGCGGCGTTCGAGGCCCTCGAGGCGTTTCCCGCCCTGGCCGAGTCCCGCAAACGGGTCCTGCGCCTGCTCGGGGAGGAGCGGACCTCGGCCGCAGCCATGGTCGCGGCGGTCGAGACCGATGTCGCGCTGGCCATCTCGGTCCTGCGCCTGGCCAACAACATCGACGGCGCCCGTCGCGCCCCGGTGGACAACGTCGTCAAGGCGGTCGAAATCCTCTCGCCCGAGTCCGTGCAGGCCATCGTCAGCCGCACGCGCACCTTCGACTTCTTCGAGCGCACCGGCCTGTGGGACGCCACGCCAGAACGCTTCCGCCTGCACGCCGTCTCCACCCAGCACGCCGCCGAGAAGCTCGCGGCCGAGCGCGATTACGAGCACCGCAACCGGCTCATGGTCACCGCGCTGCTGCACGACGTGGGCAAGCTCGTGCTCATCCACGCCTACCCGGGCTATCCGGCCCAGGTCCACGGCGACGCCCGCACGCCCGAGGAGCGCGTGCGCCGCGAGCGCCGCGAGCTCGGCGTCGACCACGCCCTGGTCGGCGGCGTGCTCGCGCGGCGCTGGGGCCTGCCGTCGAGCATCGCCTCGACGATCGAGCGCCACCACGCCGAGGACGCCTCCGGCGAGGCCGCCTTCGTCCGCCTGGCCGACATGCTCGCCCACTACGCCCAGGGCGCCGCGGTCTCGCCCGCCGAGCTGCTGCGCACGGCCCGCACCATCGGCATGGGCGCGGTCGAGCTGCGCGCGGTCATGTACGACATGCCCTACCCGACCGCCGGACGCGCGCGCCACATCGACCCGTGCCCGCTCTCGGACCGCGAGCTCGACGTGCTCAGGCGCCTCGGCGAGGGGAAGGTCTACAAGCAGATCGCGCACGAGCTGACCCTCTCGACCAGCACCGTGCGCACGCATCTGCACAACATCTACGGGAAGCTCGGCGCGGTCGACCGTGCCCAGGCCGTTCTGCTGGCCACCGAGCGCGGTTGGCTCTGACCGGAAGGCGCATAGGATCAGCGGTGATCGCCGCCGCATGATCTCGATCACGACCAAGTCGCCGTACGCGCTGCAGGCGCTCACCGAGCTCGCCCGCACCGGCACCACCGACCCGGTGCCGATCGGCGAGCTTGCGCGCCGCCGCGAGATCCCCGTGCAGTTCCTCGAGCAGCTCTTCGCGGTGCTGCGCCGCGCGGGCCTGCTGCGCTCGCAACGCGGTGTGCACGGCGGCTATGCGTTCGCGCGTGAGCCCGGCGAGATCACCGTGCTCGAGGTCGTCGAGCTGCTCGACGGCGAGCTCGGACGCGACGCCACCGGCGTGTTCGCGGACGCTGCTAAAGCGGCACGTGACGTGCTCGCCGCGACCACGATCACCGACGTGGTCGAGCGCGAGGCGCGGGCTGCGAACGCGCCGATGTACCACATCTGAAGCCCGCCTTGCCGCAGAAATCACGTGATGCCGGGAACCGACCCGTACGCGGGGCGAGGAGCGCGGCGGCCGCGCCCACGCGGCGCCCGGTCCCGCCGGCAGTCGCTCCGCCCCCGGGAAACCCCCGCTTCGGCGGCCTTGACGCCCTGCGCGGGATGGCCGCGATCGCGGTCGTGGTCACCCACTGCGCCGCGTACACCGACAACCTCCCGACGACGACCGACCACAGCCTCATCGAGCTCGTGTACCTCCGGGCCGGCCAGCTCGGCGTGTGCATGTTCTTCGCGCTGTCGGGCTTCCTGCTCTACCGGCCGTTCCTGGCCGCGCAGATCGAAGGCGGGCGACCGCAGCCGTTCGGCGCGTACGCGCGCCGGCGCGTGCTCCGGGTGGTGCCCGCCTACTGGTTCGCGCTGACCGTGCTGTCGGTCGTTCCCGGCCTCGCGGGGATGTTCGACTCGGGCTGGTGGCAGCAGTACCTCTTCCTCCGCATCTACTCGCCCAATCCCCTGGCCTCGGGGCTGCCGCAGACCTGGAGCGTGTGCATCGAGGTGGGGATCTACTTCCTGCTGCCGCTCATGGTCCTCGGCATCGGATGGGTGGTCGCCCGGGCTCCGCGGAAGGCCCAGCCCGCGTGGGCGCTGGCGATCCTCGGGTGCATCAGCCTGCTCAGCATCGGGCTGATCGGATGGGGCTACCTCGGGCACCACTTCCTGCTGGTCCACCTCGCTCCGAGCTACCTCTGGTGGTTCTGCGCCGGCATGGCGCTCGCCGTCATCACCGTCCATCCGCCGGCGCGCCTGCGCGGACTCACCGGTTGGGCCCGGGCGCACCCGGGTGGATGCTGGGCGGTCGCGCTCGTGCCGTTCGCGCTGGCGCTTTGGCTGGGCCCGTTCGGGCCGGCGGGCAAGTTCGACGTCCAGGAGCTCGTCTGGTTCATCCTCGGCCCGCTCGTGGGGCTGCCGCTACTCGCGCCGGCGGTCTTCGTCGCGCGGGGCGGCTGGCCGCGCCGCCTGATGCGCCGGCGGACCGTGATGTGGCTCGGGCTCGTGTCCTACGGCATCTTCCTGTGGCACGTCGGGGTCCTGATCGCCCTGAAGGACATCGGCGTCACCGCCGATCTCACCCCCAACGGGATCATTCCGCTGTTCCTGCTCGTCTTCCCGATCAGCGTCGGTTGCGCGGCCGTGAGCTACTACTGGGTCGAGCGCCCGTTCTACGCCCTCAAGAACCGCCGGCTGCTCCCCCGCTTCCGCGCAAAGGATCGGTCGGCCCGGGCCCGGGCCCGGGCGCGGGCGTGATGCCGGGCGGGGCCGTCGTCGGCGCCCACACCTGCATCTTGCTGGTGCTGAAGCGCGTCGGCGCCACGCCCATGCAGATGTTCGCGTCGAACGGCGCCAGACCGAGGAAGCCGTAGGAGTAGTTCGGCGCGGTCGTGACCAGCCAGCCCTTGTTGGCCGCTGCCCTTATCTGATCGCACGGCGCGTGCGGCGGGAGGAGCGAGAGCCGGCGGTCGAACCGGTCACCCGCCAGCGCTCCCACCATCGCCCAGCCCGCGAAGGCGACCCGCTCGTGACGCCCAAGCCCGGGATCGTCAGTGGCCCAGCGCAGGACGGGAAGGCCATGCACCGGGTCGGCGTTCGAGTCGGCGATTCGTGCTGTCCAGCCATCCCCGGTCGGCGCCAGCACCAGCGCGACGAGGGCCGCGAGGAGGACGCCGGCCCACGCCCCGCGCGGCACCGTGACGCGTGGGTGCCCCACGTGCCGGAGCCGCCGCAGCGCCAGGAGGAGCAGGGCGCCGGCCGCAGCGGCGGCCAGCACGGCGAGGAACGGTGGCAGCAGCCCATGCGGCAACTGCACCAGCCGGATCACGTTCCACACCGCTGCGGCCGCGAGCGTTGCGCCCGCGGCCAGGCGGACGCGCCGGCCGCCCTCGCGCGCGGCCAGCGCTACCGTCACCGCGCAGGTGGCGAACACCGGGATCAGGTAACGGGTCTCCGAGAGCGCCGTCCCCTGCGGCGAGAGGACGAGCGACGAGTGGCTCAGCCCGGTCCCGGGCGTGCGCATCCAGGCCACGAAGCCGAGGATGGCGGTCGCGCCGGCGATCAGGACCGGGCGGCGGCGCACCAGCGCCATGAAGACCGGCGCAGCGAGGAGCAGGACGATGCCGCCGGCGATCCGCGCCAGGTACTCGCCCAGATGACCGTCGAGCGTCTCGCCGACCCGTCCCAGCAGTGGGTCGTTGGAGAGGTCGATGATGCGCGGGATGGGGTCCGCGCCGGGCAGCAGCCGCACGAACGGCCAAAGGGGCGAGCCGTGGTCGATGAAGTTGCGCAGGTACCAGATGCCACCGACCACGAATGCGGCGAGCACAGCCACGAGCAGCCAGCGGCGCATCCTCCGCAGCCGCGGCCGTATTGCCAGCGTCGCCAGCACGAGCGCCACCGCCAGCGGCACGAGTGGCGTCGTCTTGGTGCCGATGGCCAGCGCGAAGCCCACGACGGCGATCGGCAGAAGCCGGGGACGCTGCGGCACGGCCGCGCACAGCGCCGCGGTGGCCGATGCCCACGCCAGGACGGGGAGGTCGGTGAGCACCTCGTTGAGCTGCCGGAGCACCCATGGCACCGTCACCACGGCGGCGACCGCCGCCGCGGCAAACGGCGGCGGCACGCGCAGCGTCCGCAGGCCGGTCCATCCCGCGGCGATGCACAGCGCTATCGCCGCGAACGGCCAGATCGCGACCGGCACCCACGACCGTGCGATGCCGGCCGCCCACGTCTGGAGCACCTCGTCGGTGACCGGGTAGTTCCCGAAGGGGAAGTCGTAGGACAGCGCCGCCACCGTGCCGGGCTTGCCGGATTGCACCCACGTTGCGATCTCGGGGTCGTGGTAGATCGTCGCGTCGAGGCTGATGTAGGGGTGGAAGAGCGTCCAGGCGAGAAGGAAGACGCCGGCGCCGGCGGCCGCGCCCAACGCGAGCTGCTGTGGCGCCGAGAGCCGCCTCCACCACGCGGCAATCTCGGCCCGGGGCCGCGGGCGGGGCGCTGGCAGCCTGCGCTGCGCGACGAACCATGTCGTCCCCGCGGCCAGCGGCAGCGCGACCGGGCTCGAGCCGAGGCCGATCAGTCCGAGCCCCAGAGCCTCGATCACCGCCGCGGCGCCGGCGAGGACGGCGGCGGCGACGAACCGCTCGAGCCCGACCGATCCCGTCCGGGCGGCGACGCGCAATCCGGCACCGAAAAGCGCCGCGACGGAGAGCGCGCAGAGCGCTCCGAGGGGGATGAACCTCACGGCGGCGACCCTGACAGAACGCCTTGCGGCGCGCGGGGCTGCAGCAGGGGCGGCCCGAGCCGGGCCGCCCCTGCTGCTGCTACCGCATCACTGCACTACCCCCGCGTCGCGTTGCCCGCCAGCCAGATGCCGCCCGGACCGCCGACGATTTGGCTGAGGACCGGACAGAACGAGTCGCCGGTAAGCGGCGGCAAGCTGTCCGACAGACCGACCAGCGCCCCGTTCCCTGATGGCGGCTGGAACGCCGCCGCGTCGAAGTTGACGGGATTGGCGGGATCGGTGTCGTCGACGAGCGTCCCCGTCGTCGAGAGGGTCAAGGGCGCGCCCGCGAGCTGGCAGTTCGCCGTGATCAACCCCGAGAGGGAGATGCTGCCGTTGAGGGTCATCGTGGCCGTGGCCGCGCCGGTGCCTGGGTTGAAGCTGCCGGTGATCGGCTGATCGGTGGACAGCGCCACCGTCGGGTTGAGTCCCGGCACGACCACGTCGTGGAAGGTCTTGGTGGGGCAGGACGAACCCGTGGGGGGGAACGGTGAAATCGCCCGAGCCCCCGTGGTTCAGGGTTCCGTCCATCGTCGCCGGGGGGTCGGGCGGAGTCGCATTGGGAGCCACGACCTTCGCGCCCTTCAGGCTGCCGAGGTTGCTGACCACGGCGTTGAACTGGAAGTGGAGCGAGTGGACCTTCGCGCTCGCGCTTGCGGCAAACACAGCGAACGCGCTGACGGTGACGGCCAGCACGATCAGGCAGACGGCGAAGCCGCCGGCCGACGGTCCGCGAGGGCTCTGTCATGAGCCTTCCTCTCGATCGTTGCCTAATTCAATGCGCCTCGAACCTGACACTCGTTGCGCCGATTTTCCGTTACGGCAACGACCTCGGTGACCACCCCGGATTCGAGCAATGGGCCCATTGAACAGTGGCGTTTATTCCCACGCGCTATGGCCCGAAACCCAACCGGCTTCTATCCAAAATGCGGAGCACCGTGTGCGCCGTGAGGACATCTCCGGGGAGAAGCTCGCGCCTCGACCAACCGGTGTCGCGGCGCGGTCCCTTGTCCAGTGACACCCTGGCGGCACGAAGAGGCCGCAAAAACACAACGCTCCAAGAAGCGGCCGCGTCCGCTTCTGCTCACCGTGCTAGACGAATCTTGGCTCGGTGCGCAGGGCACTCGCCTTCGGCTTCGCGGAGCCTGGCGCGCCGCCGCCTCAACGCTCCGGGGGGCGACGGGTCGCCGGCCCCCAGGAAGCCGCGGTGTTCTGCATCCTTCCGGCCCAGGGACGGGCAGCCATGTCTGCATCGCCGTGTGCGGCCGCACAAGCAGACGTTTGCTATTCATCCCAACTGGCTACCACTGACTGCTTCAGTAGTGGGGCCGCGTTCGCGCACCGGCGAGCGGGACGGACCTGACCAAGCCACCGACAGGGGGGAAGCACAACTTCGCCCGGGGTCGACCACAACCTCGAGCCTCCGATGTTGTTGCACCAACTATGCGCCGACTGAGATTGCTCATCCTCACCATCTCCGCCCTCGCCATCCTGGCGATCCCTGCCACCGCCAACGCCGCGTTGAAGATGGGAATCGAAGACGAGAGCGTCTTCGTCAGCGGGAACCCCGTCGTCAGCTCCGATCAGGGCTACCAGATGCTTCAGGACCTCAAGATCAAGACGATGCGGGTGCTGATCACGCAGTCGTCGGTCCAGAGCGGCGGCAGCTTCGACTTCACCTCCTACCTGAACACGCTCGCGCAGGCCAGGGCGAACGGCGTGTCGGTCCAGGTGGTGCTCGTCGGCAAGTACCCGCGGCCGAACGTCACGAGCTACGCCAAGTTCGCAAAGGCCGCAGCTCAGGCGTTGGGGAGCCAGGTGACCTTCTACTCGATCTGGAACGAGCCGAACCTGAATGCGTGGATCAAGGGCTCCAACAAGGGCGCGATCTACCGCAAGATCTACACCGCTGGCTATAAGGCCATCCGGCAGGGCGACCGGTCGGCGAAGATCCTCATGGGCGAGACCGCACCGTTCGTCAGCCGCTCTCCGGGCGAGGCGCCGCTCAAGTTCCTGCGCCAGCTCGCCTGCGTGGACAGCAACTACCGCCCCCTCCGGGGCAAGAGGTGCCCGGCCCTTACCGCCAACGGCTACGCGCACCACCCCTACGATCTCGACCGCGCGCCCCGGCGCTCGGACCGCGGCGCCGACAGCGCCACGATCGGGACGCTCAGCAATCTGACGCGCGCTCTGCGCAAGCTGCGCGGCCGCCTCAAGGGGACGCGCAACGTCTACCTGACCGAGTTCGGCTACGCGGACAGCGGCCCGCACAAGCTGTCCGAGTCCACGCGCGCGAGATACCTCAAGCAGGCGATCTCGATCGCCCGCCACACCCGCGGGATGCGCGAGCTCGTGCAATACCTGCTCATCAACACGCGCAACGACCCGTTCCCGACCGGGCTGCTGACGCCGAGCGGCACCATGACGCCGTCCTACGCGGCGCTCAAGGCCGCCAATCGCTGAGCCGTCCGTGCCCGGCTCGCGTCATCCGTTGACTGCGACCGCTCCGCCGCGCTCGGGCTAGGCTGGAAGCTTGGCCCGTCGCGGCGTTGTCCACGCGTTGCTCGCCGCGTGCGTAGTCCCCTTGGCGGTCGGCGCTGCTCTTGCATCGGCCGGATCCGCGGCTCGTGCTCAGGCCGTCACGAGCGCGAGCCCTTCGGGAAGCCCCGGCCTGAACGAGGCGGCGGGAGCCTCCCCGACGACCGACGTCACGCCTGCCACCGCGAGCTGTCATCCAAGGCTCGGGCGGGCCGGCGTATTCGTCGGCGTCAACGCGCCGGATTACGTTCTTGCGAATCCGCACTTTCGTGCGTGCTCGCTCAATGACCTCGTCGCTGCACGCGTGGGCATCGTGCGCGACGTCTTCCCCTGGGCGGGCATCGAGCTCGCCCCGGGGTTCTATGACTTCGCGAAGACGGATCGGTACGTCGCCGATGCGGCGCGGCACGGCATGCAGGTCCTCCCGGTGCTGCTCATGGCGCCGAACTTCCGTTCGACCGCGCCGGCGTCCAACCCGAAGCACGGGTTCTACCCGCCGCGAGACCCGAACGACATGGGTGCCTTCGCCGCCGTCCTGGCGAAGCGGTACGGCCCGGGCGGAGACTTCTGGAAACAGCACCCCGACATCCCCGACGTGCCGATCCGGTCCTGGCAGGTCTGGAATGAGCCCAACCTCCCCGTGTACTGGGCGGACGGCCCGAGTCCCGAGCGCTACACGGAGCTCCTGAAGGCCACGGCCGCGGGTCTGCGAAGCGTCGATCCCAACGCGGACATCGTCAGCGCCGGTCTTCCCTACAGCAGCGACCGACGCACGCTCTCGCCGGAG
Organism: Solirubrobacteraceae bacterium; assembly: GCA_036270095.1. Lineage (GTDB taxonomy): Bacteria > Actinomycetota > Thermoleophilia > Solirubrobacterales > Solirubrobacteraceae > DATBDE01. Next base: position 38,871 of record DATBDE010000149.1, read on the forward strand.
CAGTTTCTCCGCGGCATGTATGCCGCCGGCGCAAAGGGCAGCTTCACGACCCTGGCCGTGCACCCGTACTCGGACACGGTCACGCGCATGGTGGGCGCGCTGGCGCGGATGCGGCACGTGCTCAACGCCGGCGGCGACAACGGCGTTCCCATCTGGGTCACTGAGGTCGGGTGGGCGACCAGCGGACCGCCCTCCGTGTTCACGGTCGACAAGCGTCGACAGGCGCAGCTCATCGGCACCACGGTGCGCACGCTTGCGCGCAAGCGCACCTCCCTCGGCCTGCGAGGGGTCGTGATCTTCACGCTCCGCGACTCGCGCCCCGGCCCGGCCGACCATGACTACTGGGGGTTCCACGCAGGCCTCTTCGACCTCAAGGGTCAGCCCAAGCCTTCGCTGGCCGCTCTGCGCCAAGCCGCCCGCCGCGTGCGCAGCTGATCTCGGGGAGAGCGCCGCTAGGCTCCGCCAATGCGGTCAATCCCGACCGACATTTCGGCGCACGTCGGCGCGACGCCGATGGTGAGGCTGGCGCGCGTGGCGCCGGACGTCGAGCTCTTCGCGAAGCTCGAGGCCATCAACCCGGGGGGGTCGGTGAAGGACCGCATCGGGGTGTCGATGATCGAAGCGGCCGAACGAGAGGGTCGTATCACCCCAGGCAGGACGACGGTCGTCGAAGCGACGAGCGGCAACACCGGCATCGCACTCGCCTTCGTGTGCGCCGCCCGCGGGTACGACCTCGTGTTGACCCTGCCCCAGGGCATGAGCCGCGAGCGCGAGTCTCTGCTGCGCCTTTATGGCGCCGAAGTTCGCGTCACCGAGTCGTTGGGCGGTATGAACGAAGCGGTTGACGCCGCGCGCGAGCTCGCGCGACACGAGGACGTCTTTCTCCCCGACCAGTTCGCGAACCCCGCCAACCCGGAGATCCACCGACGCACGACGGCGCCCGAGATCCTCGACGCGCTCGATGGCAACGTCGACGCCTTCGTCGCCGGCGTGGGCACCGGTGGCACCATCACCGGTGTCGGGGAGGTGCTCAAGGACCGCAATCCCGACACCCATGTGGTCGCCGTTGAGCCAGCGGCCTCGCCGGTCCTTGCCGGCGGCGCCCCCGGCCCGCACAAGATCCAGGGCATCGGCGCCGGGTTCGTCCCCGCCATCCTCAACCGCGAGGTGCTGGACGAGATCATCGCCGTCGAGGACGAGGACGCGATTGCCGCGGCCCGCGCCGTCGCCCAGCGCGAGGGAGTCCTCGCCGGGGTCTCGGCGGGAGCGGCGGTCCACGCGGCGCTCGAGCTCGCTCGTCGCCCGGAGTGGCGCGGCAAGCGCATCGTGGCCATCCTCCCCGATTCGGGCGAGCGCTACGTCTCGACACCGTGGTTCGCGCCCGAACCCGACACGGCGGGCACGCGCTGATTGACGCCGGCGGACACATCGGTAATGTCGGACGGGTGGTGCGGCGCCGTCTGATACCGCTTGCCGCGATCGGTGCAGCGATCGTTGCCGTCGGGCTCCCCGCCGGGGCGTCCGCCCAGGGCGGAGGTCCCTTCCCCGGCGACCAGCAGCCCATCTCCGACGAGTACGGCCTCCCGCCGCTGGATCACCCCTCGCACTCCGGTGGCGCGGGCGGCACGGCCACCGGCGGTGGCAGCTCCAGCGGGGTCTTCGGGACGTCTGGCGGATCGGCCGACTCGAGCCTGCGCGTGGGTGACGTCCACCGCGGCGAGGCTCCTCGCGGATCTGCCGGCGCGGGACGCCAGGGCGGCGACCAAGCATCCGCCGGGCGGGTGGGCATCGGACGCCCGATTCCCCCGCCCACCTCCCAGGCCTCGGATCCGCGCGGCGGCTTCGACGTGCTCCTGCTCGTACTGGCGGGGCTGGCCGCGGCGGGGCTCGTCGTGGCTGGGCTCGCGCAGATCCGGCGGCCGGGGCGGCCGATCTAGCGGAAGTAGAACGCCGGGGGCAGCGCGATCCGCGGGTTGAGCCAGTACGCCACCTCCATCTGATGCCGGGCCCGGGTCGGCTGGCCGTCGGCGACGAGGAGGATCGCCCAGTCGCGCCAAAGCGCCCAGTCGGTCGGATCGGCCTGGACGGCACGCGCAAACGCGTGGTCGGCGACCGCCCCACCGCCGCCGCGCGCCAGTGCCTCGGCCGCGACGCCGCTCGCCGCCGCGGCCGACGCTCCGGAGACGCCCTCCGCCACGCGCGCTGCCTGCGCGTAGTGGCCCGCGCGCGCGAGATCGCGGGCGTGCTGGAGGTCAGCAGCCTGCCGCTGTGCGACGACCAGGTAGATGCCGGCCACCAGGCAACACACAGCCACGGCGATGGCCGCTAGTCGCGAGGGCATCGAGATGCCCGGCGGGGTCGCGGCCGGACTGCGCTCGGGCTGGACGTCGGTGGTCGCCATCGTCACGCTGGTCGGCGTCGCCGTGTGGATCGCATGGCAACGGGGAGGCTACTTTCCGCCCGCCTTCCTCGCTGCCGGCGCCGTCGCGTTCTTCATGACCGGCGCGCTCCTCGTCGCCCGGCCGCCGCGCCGGTCCCTTCCGGGGAGAGCCGTGGTCGCGGTTGCCGCTGTGGTCGGCCTCGCGGTCTGGATGGGCGTCTCGGCAGGGTGGTCCCCGGTTCCCGCGACGGCCGTCGAGGACGCTCAGCGGGCGCTCGCCTACGCCGCCCTGCTCGGGCTGGCCCTGCTCGCGGCGGTCGCGGCGGCGTCGCGGCGCCAGATCCCCTGGATCGTCCTGGCCACGATCGTGGTGATCGTCAGCGCGGGGCTCGGCAGCCGTCTGCTTCCCGACGTGATCTCCTCGCCCGCGCCGCTGCCCCAAGCGGGGTTCCGGCTCGACTACCCGCTCGGCTACTCGAACGCGTTCGGGGCCCTCGCCGCGATCGGGATCGTCCTCGGGCTCGGGCTCGGCGAGGACCGCCTCGCGCGTCCGGTGCCACGGGCCCTTGCCGTCGCGGCGACGGTGCCGCTGGCGGTCGCCGTCTACCTGACGCTCTCGCGGGGCGCGTGGCTGGCGCTCGTGGTCGGCCTGGTGATCCTCCTCGTGCTGGCCCGGCAGCGCCTCGCCGTGCTGCTGAGCCTGCTGGTGGCGGGCGCGGCGTCGGCGGTCGTCATCGTCGTGCTCCAGGACCACTCGGCGCTCATCGACGGCCCGAGCAACGGCCAGCAGTTGGGGGAGGGGGGAGGGGAAGTGCTTGCCCTCGTCCTCGGGCTGGCGGTCGTTGTCGGCGCTCTGCACCTTGCGTTCAGCGCAGTGGAACGCCGGCGCGGGGGGGCGTCACCGCCTTGGGTGCGCACGGTCCTGGCCGTCGCCGGCGCCGGCATCGTCCTCGTCTTCGGGGGCATCGCGATCGCTGACAACGCCCGCGTGGAGCGCTTCGTCTCACGGCAGTGGAATGACTTCCTGCGCCCGGGGGGGCAGCCATCGCAGAGCGGGCGGCTTGCGAGCGCGAAGGGGCCGCGAAGCGACTTCTACCGGGTGGCGATCGACGGCTTCGAGGCCCATCCGTGGCGCGGCACCGGCTCGGGCGGGTTCGAGCCGCTCTACGTGCGCGACCGCCGCACCGATGAGACGGCACGCGATGTGCACTCGCTCTACCTCGAAGTGCTCAGCGAGCTCGGGATCGTCGGCGGGCTTCTGTTGCTCGCGTTCGTGGCGGCGACGATCGTGGGCATCGTGGCGGCGCGCCGAAGGCCGGGGGCGCTCGGCCCGGCCGCGGCCGCGGCGGTCGGCGCAGCATGGGCGACGTGGCTCGTGCACGCAGGCATCGACTGGGACTGGCAGATGCCGGCGCTCACCTTGCTCGCACTCATGGCTGCGGCGACGCTGCTGGTGCGCGACGACCCGGCGACTGTGTCATGACCTCCGCGCTCGCCGCCTCGGGCGTCTCGATGACGCCACGAGTTGCGCGACCAGGACCGCGGCACCGACGGTGCTGGCCCGGGCCATGTTGGAGGCCACGACGCGATTGCGCAGCACCCGCCGCGCCGGGGCGCCGCGCGCGTGCTCGTCGCGTAGAGCGCCGAGCGTCGCGTGCGCCGTTCGCTCCCACGTGAGCCCGCGGGTTCGAGCGAGCGCGGCTTGGCCCAGGCGTTCACGCGACACGTCATAGTCGATCATCGCATTGAGGACCCGCGCCATCTCGTCGGCGTTCTCGACGAGGATGCCGGTCTGGCCGTCGACCACGGATTCGGACAGGCCGCCGGCCGCGACGGCGACCGTCGGCGTGCCGCAGGCGGCGGCCTCCGTGACGGTCAGTCCCCACCCCTCGCACTCGGATGCGGTCACGTGGATCCAGGAACGCTGCAGAAGGCGCAGCTTGGTCGCCTCGTCCACCGCGCCGTGCAGCTGAACGCGGTGTGCGAGCCCACGTGCCGCGATGGCCTCCTCCACGGCCGGGCGGTGGTCGCCGTCACCGGCGATGTGCAGGGTCCCTCGCGGCACCGCCGTCATGGCATCGAGGATCAGCTCGATGCGCTTGTAGCGCTTCAGCCTGCCCAGGAACAGCAGCGTCGGCTCGGGCGACTTCTGGCCCGGGGAGAAGGCATCGGGTTCGACGCCGTTGTAGTTGACCGCGATCTGGCTGCGCGGGATGCCGTGGGCCGCGATGTCGTCGGCCGTGGCATTCGAGACGCACACGAACCTCGCATCGCCATAGAGCCAGCGCAACGGAGCGGTCTCGAGCACGAAGGCGGCGATGGCACCGACGCGGCCGAGCTCGGCGACGTAGTGCCGTCGGTGGATGTGATGGATGAGGACCAAGCGCGGGGTCCGCAACCAGACGGGGGTCAGGAAGGTGACGCCGTTGACGATCTCGAGGACAACGTCGGCGTCCGGGACGAGCCCGCGCCACTGGCGCCAGATGGCACGCGGGAACACGGTGCTGCGCCCCCCGATCCGATGGACCGTGAGCCCGCCGTGCCGTTCGATCGGCTGCGATCCGGAGTACCCGCATGCGATGACGGTGACGCGATGCCCCCAGGCCAGCCAGCGCATGGCCTGACCGAAGAGGTTGGTGCCGGTCCCGCCTCCCTGCGGGTGCGTCCATTCGCGGTCGGTGAGCACGAGGATGTGCAGCGATGGCGCGGCCGTCCCCCGGTCTCCCGCGTCGGCCGTTGGTCCTTCGATGAGCACGTCCTCTTCCCGTCTCCGGAGCACACCAGAGCGCACCGAGCCTCCTGTCCGCGGCCGCCTCCCGGCGCGTTACTCTCGCATACCCTCGCCCATGGCCGCGATCCGATCAAGACAGCTACGGCGTTGAAGGTCCGCACCCGGCTGGTCCCGCCGCTGCTCGTCGCCGTGCTCGTGACCACGTTGCCGGCGGGCTGCGGTGGCGGCGACGGTGGCGCCGGCACAGCCGACCAGGGCGCGCCGGCCTTCTCCCTGGGACCGGTGGTGCAATGCCTGCGTCACTCGGTGCGACACGGGCGCGTCAGCACCGCGCAAGGCGCGCTCGACCAGATCGCCCGGCGCGCGACTGGCGGGGCGGTGGCGGTCAAGTTCGGCGTCTCGTCGTTCATCCCCAAGGGCACGAACATCGCCACGATCGTGCTCGAACACACGACGAAGGCGGCGCGCATGACCGAGGCGCACTACCGGGCCGTCTACAAGGCTCTGGGCGGCGACGCAAACGGCCTGTTGACCCGGACCGCCAATGTGGTCGTGGCGTTCGGAGCCCGGCCGGAGCCGGCGCAGCGTGCCGCCGTCACCCGTTGCCTGCAGCCGACGGGGTGACCCCCGCGCATTCTGGCTGGGTACAGTCCCGTCGTCCGCGAGATGGGGAAGGAGTCCCGCTGCTGGTAGCGCGTTGGTGGGTGCTGGCGGTTGTCGTGGCCCTTTCCGTGGCCGGGACGGTGGGAGCAGCGCCAGCGGCGGCGGACTCTCCGGTGCAGATCACCGGGGCGTCGCTGACGCCGGGATTCGACGAGGGGATCAGCGACTACACGGTCAGGTGCGACACCCCGGTGGACCTGGCCGTCAATGCGCCGGACGGGGTCAACGTCTCGATTGACGGCGGCTCGCCTCAGACCGGCGCGTTCCACGCTTCGGTCAACCTTCAGCCGGATCGGGGGTTCAGCTGGGTCATCAGCCGCGGGGGTCAGTCGACCACCTATCACGCCCGCTGCCTCCCCGCGGATTTCCCCGCGTTCACGGTGGAGCGGCCCGGCCAGCCGCAGGCGCAGTGGTACATCGTGGCGCCGAATGCCCGGCTCGGCCAGGCGAGCACGCAGTCGTACGTTCTGATCTTCGACAACCGCGGTGTCCCGGTGTGGTGGTATCGCGACCCGAGCGCGACTCCGTTCGACGTGCGGCTGTTGCCGAATGGGCATCTCGTGTGGGACTCGGTGCTGGGCAACTATCAGGAGCACGCCCTCGACCAGAACGCGGTGCTTCACACCTACCAGACCGTCGGAATTCCGACGGACTACCACGACCTGCAGGTGATGGCCAACGGCGACATCCTGATGTTCGGCTTCTCGGAGCGCAGCGGCGTGGACGTCAGCAAGTTCGTGCCCGGCAAGACCAGCGCCAGCGTCATCGACGCCGTGATTCAGGAGATCGATCCAAACGACGGGCATCTGGTGTGGTCGTGGAATTCGAAGGACCACATCGGCCTCAACGAAACCGACCCCCATTGGTGGCCGGCGTTGACGGAGCCCTACGACATCATCCACATGAATTCGGTGGAGGACGACGGCGACGGCATCATCTTCTCCGCTCGTCACCTCGACGCCGTCTACCGCATCGACAAGGCAACCGGGAACATCGACTGGAAGCTGGGCAGCGACGATCCGGTAACGCGCACGAGCGAGAGCTTGACGGTTGTCGACGATCCCTTCGGGGACCACCCGTTCGGCGGGCAGCACGACGCCCGGCGGCTCCCCGACGGCACGGTCACCGTCCACGACAACGGAACCAATGCCAACCACCCTCCCCGCGCGGTCCGCTACAGCATCGACCCGCTGGCCAAGACGGCGAAGCTCGTCGAGTCCGTCAGCGATCCCCAGATCCCCGGCTCCTTCTGCTGTGGCGGCACGCGCAAGCTCCCCACCGGGGACTGGGTGATGTCGTGGGGGTCGGACCCGATCGTCGAGGAGATGACGCCGGCCAGCCAGCGCGTCTTCGCACTCAACTTCGCCGACAACTACTTCTCGTACCGCGTGGAGCCGCTCATGCCCGGCCGCCTCGAGGCGAGCACGCTCCGCTCCGGCATGGACACGCTCCATCCCCGCATCGCGACGAGCGTCCAAGGGCCGGTGCCCGCGGGCGTCAATGTGGCCGGGGCGCCGTCCGGACGCAACACCTCGTCGAGCGGGTCGGGTTCCTCGACGGCGAGTGATCAATCGTCGGCGCCCCTGACCGGACCGGCGACGCAGCCGCTTCGCGTCACGCTGACGCGGCGCAACCGGCGCATCCGCGTCGGCAAGAACGGCGTGTTCTCGTTCTCGCTCGGTGCCCAGGCCGTCGACGCGGCGGGTCGGGCGGGGTTCTCGCTGCGGCTGCCCCGGCACGAGCGGGCCGCGGGCACGGTGTCGCTGCGGTCCAAGGCGTTCGTCTCGACCGCCGGGCTTCCGACGACGATCTCGGCGCGGTTGACCACCCGGCAGCATCGGATCCTGAAGGCGGCGCGTCGCCTGCGGGTGACTGCGACGATCAGCGTCCACGACCCAGCGGGCCGCGCGGCTCGCCGCAGCTACCACTTCGCGCTGCTGGCCCCGCGCTGAGGGCGCCGACAACCCGCGCGCGCGAGCCTCACTCCGTCCGGTCGACCGTGCCGACGAGGACGGCGTTGGCGGCGCAGAGCAGCTCGTCGTAGCGCACGTCCCACACGTCGGCTGGCTCGGCCTCCTCCCACGCGGTGCGGCCCGTGCGGCGGAGGGCGCGCAGCGTGGAGAACGGGACCCGCCCGGCACGGATGGCCTGGTCGAGCACGGGGTTGTAGCCGACGGGCAGGGTGACGAGCAGCGTGCCGCCCACCCGGAGATGGCGGGCCAGCGCCTCGACCGACTGCGCTGCGCGCGGCGGATCGCGCACCGTCTCGTCCCAGCCGACGTGCTCGAGGGTGGAAACGGAGACGATGAGGTCGTAGGGCTCGGAGGGTGAGTACTCGAGGGCGTCGACGTTGAGCACGCCGGCGCCCCGCTCGTACTTGTCGACCACCGTGTGGCCGCGGTAGCCGTAGTGCGCGAGCACGTTCCCCACTTCGAGCACGCGCCCGCCGCGCGCCTCGGTGAGCGCCCGCGCCGCGATCGGCAGCTCGACGGCGCGCTCGTTCAGCCAGGTGAACCCGTGCCGGTGGTACAGGAACCGGTACTCGCGGCCACCGAACCTGAACCCGGGGCTGGAGCCGCCGAGCGTGCGGGGGAGTCCGGCCGCGTACCCCGCACACCAGGTCGCCATCTCCCGGACGGCGTGGCGCATCCCGCGCTCGCGCGCGCGGTGGCGGACCCGCGCCAGCGGGGGCGGCGGCACGTACGCCGCGTCGGCCACCTCAGGAGACAATCGGGAGCTCCGCGGCCGACCCGCGCCCGCCGCCGCGCGCGTCCGCCGGAAGCTCGGCGACGAGCCCGGTCAACAGCCGCTCGGCGTCGTCGGGCCCGAAGTCCCGCGCTCGCACGCGCAGCGACAGCGTCGTGGCGCCGGCAACGGTGGCTGCGCCGAGCGCGACCGCGGAGCGGCCGTACTGCTTGGGGAAGAACGCGACCGAGGACAGCTCCGGCGGACCGCTCAGGACGCCGAGGTTGGACACCAGCAGGCTCGAGCCGAGCTGCTCGGCCATCAGTCGGGCGGCCGCCGCCAGCGGCCGCGGCAGGGCGGGTGCGCGCCCGACGCGCTCGGCGGGCGTTCGCGCTAGCACGGCCGCCACCGCCGCATCGTCCGCGGCGCCGTCGAGGTGGAGGCGCAACCACGTGGCGTCGTGCGCGAGCGTCGGCTCGGCGCCGCTGCGCCGGGAGACGCCGACCGCCACCACCGGCCGGCGCGTCGGCCCCCCCTGAGCCTGGTTCCAGGCGCGCATGCCACGGGCCGCGGCGCCGACGAGGGTGGCCGTGCCACCGTGCATGACGGGCCCGGTGGCGGCGACGAGCCGGTCGCCGCGCACCCCCCGGTCGCGTCGCGGCGGATGAACCCGCGCCGGCGGCGTGAAGATCGCCTCGCGAAGCCTGCGCGCGACCGCCGCGGGGCGCCAGCCTTCGCCCGGCGGGGAGATGACGCCCCGCACGGAGCTGGTCACCGGGGCCCCGAGCACCCAGCCGAGGAGCGCTATCAGGCCGAGGCCGTCGAGCGCACCGTGGTGGGCGGCGAGCACGACCGCCGCGTGGTCGCCGCCGCTGATGGCAGCGCGCACCGTCGGGCCGCCCTCGGCGTACGGCGTGTCGGCGAACGCGCTCCGGACCCGGGGCAGGTCGGCGTCGGCGACCGCGTCGACCGGCGCAGGCGGGCCGAGGGCCGGCGCCGCCGCGCTCGCGGCCACGAGCCGCTCGCGCACGCGATCGGCGGACAGGGGGGCCGAGAGGACCGCCTCGAGCACGATGCTCCACGCCGCCTCGGGCTGGCCGGTCCAGGCCAGTGCGTCCTTGGCGCGCGAAACCGCCTCGCGCGGGTCGACCGCTTCAGCCGCAGCGGTCATGGGTGGGAGACCGGCCGCGCGGGCCTCTTGGCTGGCGGCGGCGGCGCGACCGCGCGCTTCTTTCGCTCGCGCGCCCGCAGCGCCTCATAGCCGGCCGCCAGTGCGACGGCGTCGAGGACGAGGAGCGTGAGGTCGGCGGGGTGACGAAGGCGCGTCAGGCCCCAGGTGAGGGCGGCTGACACCGTCGCGACCACCGCCGGCGACAACAGGATGAGCAGCGGCTTTCGTCGGCGGTAGAGCAGGACCGCTCCGTAGATCCCCAACGGGAGGAGCACGAGCAGGTAGGTCCAGGTCCCGATGACGGCCACGTTGTAGTCGCGGCCGTCCCCTCTCGCCTGCGCCGTGGGATCTTGGAGGTCCCAGGTCCGCAGGACGCGAATGAACATCACCCGGGGCAGGTCGCCGACGTGGTCGGCGATGTAGTCGAGGCCCTGGCGGCGCCAGATCGCGTGCTGTGCGGGCTCGGTGAGGTTCGGGTTTGCCGCCGCCAGGCAGGTGATGTCCCAGGTCCCGGTCTCGGGGCCGTGGTACGTCTTGTCGCAGTTGGCCCCCGCGAGGACCGACGCCTCGTTGAAGGAGATGAGCACGGGCTCGCCGAACGCCAGCAGGTTGCGAAGCGTCCACGGCGCCAGCGTGAGCGCGGTTGCGACGAGCATCACGATCACGAGCCTTCGGCGCGACACCTTCTTGGGCCTGGCCCGGACGCAGACCGGGATGGCCAGGAAGGGGACGAAGAGGAGCGCCTCGCCGCGCGTCAGCGCAGCGAGGCCCAGCAGGATTCCCAGGATCGCGGCGGAGCGTGGCACGGGCCGGTCGACGACGCGGTAGGCCGCGAGCAGCGCCAGCACCACCAGAAGGCCGTAGAGGCTCTCGCTCATCAGCGAGCCGTCCCTGGCGATGAGCGTGGGCGAGACCGCGGCCAGCGCCGCGGCGATCAGGCCGATGCGGTCCCCGCCGACCCGTCGGCCCAGGTAGCCGACCGCGGCCACCGCCGCGACGCCGAACAAGGCACAGATGAACTGCTCCGCCGTCCAGGAGCCGAGGCCGAAGAAGGCCGGCACGGCGAGCACGGTGGGCCACAGCGGCGGGTGGCCCGCCGATGGCGTGACGGTCCCGAAGAAGTCGAAGACGAAGGGGGAGATGAACCCCCGCCCGGCGGCGAGGTTGTTCGCCACGTCGTGGAAGTACTGGCGGTCGTCAAACCCCCGGTCCCCCGCCACGTCGAGCGCGACGTACAGAATCCGGATCAGCAGCGCGGCTCCCACGATCGCGCCGAGCCGGGCCTTGAAGGTGCGCGGCAGCCTTCGGAAGGCCGGGCTGGCGCCCGGCCTCCGGGGCTTGGTGGGCGTTCGACGGGGCGGCGAGGCTACGTTGGCCACGCCGCGGACCTCAGAACGGCGACCGGGTGCACTTCGTCACGTCTTGGCGGGCAAACCGGCCGAGCGGGGAGTTGTCACCCGCCGTACGCACGCCGACCGCCTCCACGCAGCCGCGGTAGTGGCTCTCCCCCGCGGACCACAAGAGCGCAAGGCCGATCAACACGAGCGCCGCGACCAGAGCCCAGGGCAGGATCGCTTCGGCGTTCGGCCGCCGGCGGGGCGCGTCCTCGGACTCGTCGGCCTCTCCCTCGCCGAGCTCCCCGCCGTCGTGCTCTTCGGCGACGTCCGCATCCGCCTCCTCGGGCGTCGGCTGTCGTGACTCGCCCGCCGTGTGCTCAGTCATCTCCGCCTCCTGGTTCAGGTGCCGCTCGAAAGGCGCACCATTCTTGCCGAGCGCGATCAGAGCCGTCAACCCGCTGCCGTGAGCGTCAAACGGCGGCAGGTAGGGTCCGCGCATGGCGGCTCGGGCCCTAGGCGTCGCACCCTCGGCCGCGGCCTCCATGCGCCGCTGGATGGCCCGCCCGCCTGCGATTCCCCTGGTCCTCGGCGTGGGTGCGTTCGTGCTCGCGCTGGTCCAGCGGCCCGGGGATCTCGTGGTCGACTCGCGCGTCGAGCTCACCGTCGACCCGGGCCTGTTCCTGCACCGGGTGGCGTCGCTGTGGAGCTCCACCACGGATCTGGGCCACATCCAGAGCGGCCAGTTCGTCGGCTACCTGTTCCCCATGGCCCCGTGGTTCGCCGGGGCCAAGGCGGTGGGCCTGTCGATGTGGGTGGCGGAGCGCCTGTGGATGGGTGCGCTGCTCGCCATCGCTGCTTGGGGGGCGGTGCGGGTGGTGGACCTGCTCTACAGCGAGAAGCGCGGAACGGCGCACTTCGTCGCGGGGCTTATCTTTGCCGTCAACCCCTACGTCGTCAGCTTCGCCAGCCGGGCAACGGTCGCGCTGCTGGCCCACGCCGCTCTGCCCTGGCTGATCGTGGCCGCGCATCGGGGCCTGGGCGACTCCACCCGCCGCTGGCGCTGGCCCGCGGTGACGGGCATCGCCCTAGCGTGCGCCGGAGGCGGCGTCAACGCGGCCCTGCTGCCCTGGATCATCGCGGCACCCGTTGCGCTCATCCTCTACGAGTGGCTGATCCTGCGGGCGCGGACGCGCCACGATGCGTGGGCCTTCAGCTGGAGAGCGGCGGTGTGCGCCCTGCTGGGGTCGGTGTGGTGGATCGTGCCGGTCGCGTTCCAGTCGCGCTACGGCGCCAACTTCCTCGCGTTCATCGAGCAGCCGCAGACGATCTGGGCCACGCCGAGCATGTCGGAGTCGCTCCGGCTCCTCGGCTACTGGATCTTCTACTTCTGGACCGGATACGGCGGCGCGCAGCAGCCGCTGTACGAGTCCGCGTCGACCTACCTCTTCGACATCCCGGTCCTCGTCGCCACCTTCGCGGTGCCCCTCGTGGCGTTGGGCAGCCTGCGGTGGTTGCGGGCCTGGCGGTTCGCGCCGTACTTCCTTGCCCTGGCGGTCTTCGCGCTGCTCACGATGGCGATCGGGTTTCCGCAGGGAAAGCCGCTGGAGCGCGCGCTCGACTGGCTCTACTACCACGTCCCGGCGTTACAGACCCTGCGCACCACGTACAAGGCAGCCCCCGTTCTCGCCCTGGCGTTCGGCTGCCTGGGGGGCGCGGGCGCGCACGTCATGATCCGGGCGATCCGCAAGGCGACGTGGCCGCGGACGCAGGCGCGGACGGGCGCGCTCGTGGTAGCGCTCCTCGTCCTCGCCGCGATCCCGGTGCTCTACGGCCTCCCCTTCTTCACCGGCGTGGGAACGGACTCGCGCCTCGCGTACCACGTCCCTCGCTACTGGCCACAGGCGCTCGCGGACGCCAACCGAACCACGCCCACGGGCCAGCGGCTGATGATCATGCCGGGCCAGCTCTATCCGTGGTATCGGTGGGGTGAGACCGGCAGCGCCATCGGGCCGGCGATCTCGAAACGGCCGGTGCTCGTGCGCGACGTCCTGCGGTACGCGGACCCTCGTTCGAGCCAGCTGCTCGCGACCGTCGACGACCTCGTGCAACAGGGGCGCCTCGTGCGCGGCCAGCTGCTGCCGCTCCTCCGGCTGATGGGGGTCGGGCAGGTGCTCGTCGCCACCGACGGCCGGATCGACCAGACGGGCGAGTCCTCTCCGGCCACCGTCAGCCGGGCGCTCGGCCCCGGGGTGTTCGCCCCCGGCCGAGCCGCGCAGTCCTACGGGGGGCGCTCGCGGTTCGTCCCTGCGGCCGGTTTCGGGGGTCCGGCCGCGGAGCTGCCGGACGTGCGGCGGTACCCGCTTCCCGGCGCGGGGCCGGGGATCGTCCGGCTCCATTCGGTGCAGCGACCCACCGTGCTCGACGGCGACGCCGACGGGGTCGCCGCGCTCGCCGCCGTGGGCTTGCTCGACCCGAGCCGGGCGCTGTTCTACGCCGGCGATCTCAGCGGGCAGCAGACCGCGGAGCAGGTCCGCCACGGGGCCGACCTCGTGCTCTCGGACTCCAATCGCCGGCGCATCGTCTCCGGGGTGCGGGTGACCGAGGACCAGGGGCCGACGCTCGGGCGCAGCGATCCCATCCCGAGCAGCCTGCCGTCCTACGATCTCTTCTCCCGTCGTGGGAGTCCCGACCAGACGGTTGCGGACTACGACAACCTGCGCTACCTCCGCTCGCCGGGGTCGATCTCGTTCTCGCTCCTGCCGCAGTACCGGCCGTACGCCGCCTTCGACGGGCGACTGGACACCACCTGGCTCGTAGGGACCCCCGACCCGCGACGCGGCCCGCTCAGCGTCGCCCTGACCCGACCGCGACCCGTGAGCTCCATCCGCGTACACCCGCACCAGGACCGTCTCGGCTACCCCGTCCGCCTCGGGGTCACGATCAACGGCGGCCCCGAGCGTTCGGTCAAGACCGCGCTGGGCTGGAACACGATCCCGGTCCACGCCGTGCTCCGGACGCTGAGCTTGCGGATCCTCCAGATGGGCCCGGGCCCGTTCACCGGCGGCGGCGGGCTCGACGAGGTGCAGATCCCCGGGGTGCGGACCCAGGAATCGCTGCGCTTACCGACGCGCCTGACCGCGCAGACACGCGGGCTCGACCTCGGGCACAACGCCGTCGACGTCGTGCTGCAGCGGACGACCGCCGACTTGCCGTTCCAGGCCGGCAGCAACGTGACCGACGCCCAGGCGCAGAACGCCGCCGACGCAGTCGACCCCGAGCCCGGCATCCGGCGCCGCGTGACCCTGCCGGTCGCCCGCACGTTCGACATGGGTGGGCGAGCCAGCGTCGGACCCGGGGCGCCCGACCACCTGATCGACGATCTCGTGGGGATGCCACGGGACTGGCGCTTCGACGGCACCAACCGCTTCGAGGGCATACCGATCAACCGTGCCTCTTCGGCCTTCGACGGCAATCCACGCACGGCGTGGGTCTCGGATCCCTCCACGGTCGTGCAGCCATGGATCCGGTGGTCGGGGCCCCAGCAGGTGCGGCTCGAGCGCTTCACGCTCGTCCGCGCCGGCCCCGCGTACGGGTTCCCGCGCGTCGTGCGCGTCCGGACGCCCGGGCACAAGCCGCAGATCGTCGCCGTCGGCCGCGACGGGTCGATCGAGCTCCGGCAGCCGGTCGTCACGCGATCGGTGCGCCTCGACGTCGTCCGCCGGTCCAACCCGGTCGGCCCCGAGTCGGGACGGCTGCTCTCCGCCGTGGCGATCGGCGAGATCCGCGTGCCTGGCCTGCATCCGCCCCGTCCCCGCCGCACGGGGACGTTCCGGTCCTCCTGCGGCGCGATCCGCGCGGTCGCCCGGCGGGCCTTCGCCAACCTCGCCGTGAGCGGCGCAGTGGCCGACCTGGATGCCGGCCGTGCCCTCGACCTGCGGGCCTGCGGCGCAAGCAACAAGCTCGGGCTGGCCGCGGGACCGACGCTGATGGACGTGCCGCCAGGCCCGGTGTTCAGGCCGGACTACGTCCGGCTCTCGTCGCCCGCGCCGGTTCCGCTGCCCGGCTCGGCGGCGGATGCCAGCCGGGTGATCGATCAGGGATCGGCCGACGACGGCTCCAGAGACGGGGCCCGGCTGGCGGTCACCGGGCCGGCGTGGCTCGTGCTCGGCGAAAGCCATTCGCCGGGCTGGCGGGCCTCGTGCAAGGACGCCTCGGGCAAGGAGCGCGACCTGGGTGCGCCCGTCCCGATCGACGGCTTCGCCAACGGTTGGCGCGTCGCGCCGGCCTGCGCGGTGGCGAGCTTCACGTTCGGCCCCCAGAGCACCGCGAACGTGGCCTACCTGGTATCGCTGCTGGCGTTCATCGGGATGCTCCTGGTGCTCGCCATACCGTGGATCCGGCGGCGGCGCCGGGCGACGCGACGCGACGGCGCCGTCGCCACCACCGCGGTCCCGGTTCGGCTGTGGGCCCCGCCCCCGGTCGTTCCTGCGCGTCGCTACCGGCTCCGCGTGGCGATCCCGGTTGCCTTGGCGATCGGCCTGGTCGGCGGCCTCGTCTTCGCCTGGCGGGCAGGGGCGCCGCTTGCCCTCGGTACCGCGGTGCTCATGGTGGTGGGCGTCTCGACGGGGAGGCTGCTGCTCCTGGCGCTGTACGGGCTCGTCCTCGTCCCGCTCCTCTACCTGACCGACCCGTTGACCAACCTGGGCGGTGCGAACTTCGGCTACGCCGAGCACTACATGGGCGCCCATTGGGTCGCGGTCGCCGTGGTCTGCGTGTTGCTCGCGGCTCTCGTGCTGTGGCTGCGCGAGCTGCGGACCATGCGGCGGCCGGCCGACTCGTCGGATGCGGGTCCAGGCTCCCCTTAGCCGTCCGGCGCGGGCTCGCCTCTCCTCGTCCGGGCGCGTCATCCCGGTCGCGCTGGCGCTCGGGGCGATGGGCCTGGCGTTCGCGCAGCGTCCTGGGAAAGCGGTCCTCGACACGCGCATCGAGCTCTCCGCGGATCCCGGGCTGTTCCTCCACCGCGTCGCAGCCGTCTGGAGCTCGGCCGGAGACCTTGGCCACGTCCAGAGCGGGCAGTTCGTGGGCTACCTGTTCCCGATGGCGCCCTGGTTCGCGTTCGCGCATTGGATCGGGCTGCCCACCTGGGTGGGCCAGCGGCTTTGGCTGGGTGCGCTGATCGCGGTCGCGTCGTGGGGCGTCGTGCGGCTGATGGACGAGCTCTACAGCCGCCGGCGTGGCGTCGCCCACCTGACCGCCGGGGTGCTCTATGCGGCCAACCCATACGTGGCGGTGTGGACCACGCGTGGGTCGGTGGCGCTTCTTGCCTACGCGGCCGTCCCGTGGCTCCTGTTGGCTGCCCATCGCGGGATGCTCCAGCCGCGGAGCTGGCGCTGGCCTGCCCTGATCGGCCTCGTGCTCGCGTGCAGCGGCGCCGGCGTCAACGCAGGCGTGGTTGCCTGGATCCTGCCCGCGCCGCTTGCGCTCATGCTCTACGAAGCGGCCGTGGCCGGCCGCGGCTGGCCGGCGCTCCGGGCCTTCGGCTGGCGCGCCGGGCTGTGCGCCGCGGTGGGATCCGCGTGGTGGGCGGTGCCGCTCCTGATCCAGTCCCGGTACGGCACCGACTTCCTCAGCTTCACCGAGCTGCCGAGCTCCGTATGGGCCACCCCGAGCCTGTCGGAGTCGTTTCGGCTCCTCGGCTACTGGCCGCTCTACCTGGGCCTGGGCGGGACGCCGGTGGTGGGCCTGGCATCGCCGTACCTGTTCAGCGCGCCGGTCATCGTCGCGACACTCCTCGTACCGGTGCTCGCCGTGGGTGGCCTGCGCTGGACCCGGCGGTGGCCGTATGCGCCGTTCTTCGCGCTGCTTGCCGTGGGTGCGCTGCTTGCGATGTCGGCCGGCTTCCCGGCAGGCACGCCGCTGCGCGACGGGCTCACGTCGGCGTACTACGCCCTCGAGCCCCTCCGCTTCCTGCGCACGTCGTACAAGGCGGCCCCGCTCGTCGGCATTGCCCTCGCGTGCCTCGCGGGGCCGGCCCTGCAGGCACTCGCGCTGAAGATCAGGACGGCCGGGCTGGGCCGCCGCTGGCGCCTCGCCATGACCGGGGCGCTGGCCCTGGCTGCGGCCGCGGCCGCCGTGCTCTACGGGCTGCCGATGTTCGAGGGGCGGGCCATCGACCGCTCGCAGGCCTACGGCCAGATCCCGGTGGCGTGGCGATCGGCGATCGCCGGCGTGCAGCGCGTCACGCCCGCCGACCGGCGCATCATGCTCGCGCCCGGCGCCCTGTTCGGCTTCTACCGGTGGGGCAACACCGTCAGCTCCGTCGGGCCCGCGCTGTCGGAACGTCCGCTGATCGTTCGCGAGCTCGTTCCGTACGCGGACCGGCGCGCGGCGGGACTGCAGGCCACGGTGGACGACCTCGTCCAACAGGGCAGGCTCGTGCCCGGCCAGTTCGCGCCGCTGCTGCAGCTGATGGCCGTGGGAGAGGTCGTGGTCAACGCCGACGGCCTGCCGCTCCAGAGCGGCTCGCTGGACCCCGCGGGGGTCAGCGAAGCCCTGCGCAGCCAAAGGGGTTTCGCGCAGCCCCAGGCGCGGTACGGGCCGGTCGCGCGGTATCCGGCGGCGGCGGGGCAGGCGGCTGAGCGGCTGCCTGAGCTGCGCACGTATCGCGTCCCGGGACCGGTTCCCGGCATCGTGCGGATCAGTCCGGTGGACGGCGCCACCGTGCTCGACGGCAACGCCGAGGGCATCGCCGAGCTCGCCGCGGTCGGCGGGCTCCAGCCCGATCGGGCCTTGTTCTACGCGGGCGACCTCGATCGGTCGCGGCTCGCGGGGCAGGTTCGCCGCGGCGCCCGCCTCGTCTTCACCGACTCGAACCGGCGCCGGGTGCTGGAGGCGGATCTCCTGCGGGCGAACCAGGGGCCGACGCTCGATGCGGACGATCCACTCCCGCGCGAGTGGCCGAGCCTGGGACTCTTCCGCGCGCCTGGGAGCGCTTCCGAGACCGTCGCCCGATATTCCGGCCTGCTCTCGGTGCGCAGTCCCGTCGACCGCGGCCTCTCGCTGCTTCCCGAGCACCGGGCGTTCGCGGCGGTCGACGGCCGGCTCCAGACGAGCTGGCTGGGCGGGTCGGTGACCTCGTCGTCCCGGCGCTACCTGGAGCTCCACTTCGACGGGGCGCGGGCGATCCCCGCGCTTCGCCTGTACCCGGTGGGAGCGGCGGGGCTGGTGGCCGTCTCGGTCAACGGCGGTCCCGAGCGCCGCTTCGCCGTTCACCGCGGGTGGAACGCCCTGCCCCTCACCGCGATCGGCGTCCGGACGTTGCGCGTCCGTCTCCCCGGACCGGGCGGACCTGCGGGCATCGCCGAGCTGCGCTTCCCCGGCTCGCCGGTCACCGAGAGCCTGCGGGTTCCCACCAGGCTCGCCGATGCGGCGCGCGGCCTCGATCTTGCGCACAGCGGGATGGCCGTCGTGCTGCAGCGGACCACCGCCGACTTCCCGTACCGCCGGCCCGTCGCGAGGCCCGACGCCGAGGACGCCATCGACCGGATCGTGACGCTCCCCGCCGCCCGGCGCTTTGCGGTCGGCGGATGGGCGAGCGTGAGCCCGGCGGCCTCCGACGCGGCGCTCGACCGGCTTGCCGGCATCCCGGCCGGGTGGTCGTTCACCTCCTCCGGGCGCTCGCAGGAGGTGCCGGGCCGGCGTGCCTCCTCGGCGTTCGACGGGCGCCGGTCGACCGCGTGGATCGCGCCCGTCGTCCCGCACCGGCGGCCCTGGGTCGCCATCCATGCGCCGCACCCGTTCACGGCCCGGCGGCTGACGCTTGTGCCGGGCCCGCACGGCTACGCAGTGCCGGTGCGGCTGCGCGTGGTCGCCTCCGGGGGCCTCGGCCAGGATGTCTCCGTCGGCTCCAGGGGTGTCGTGGACCTGCCCCGGGAGGTCCACACCCGCGATCTGCGCATCGTCGTGCTCGCGACGCGTCCGACGGGCACGGGGGCAGCGGCGCCGCCGGCCTTCGCGGTCGGCGAGGTCGCGGTGCGGGGACTCGCTCCGCCGCGTCCGGATGCGGGTGGGACCTTCGCGAGCCACTGCGGCGCACTGGCACTGCGCGCCGGACCGTCCGTCGCCACCGCGCGGGTCAGCGGGACGATCGCGGCGCTCGACGCCGGACGCCCGCTGCGGCTCGCCGGTTGTGGGCGCCGGGCGCTTCTCGACCTGCCCACGGGCGCCTCGCGCGTCGTGGCCGCTCCCGGCGTGACCGTGCGTGCGGACCACCTGGAGCTCGACGCGCCCGCGCCCGCGCCGCTGCCTCCGCCGGTGACGCCGGGAGCGGTTGTCCGCGCCGGGACGGAGGGCGACGGGTCCCGCGACCACGTCCGCTTGCGCCTCGACAAGCCGGCGTGGCTGGTCTACGGCGAGAGCTACTCGAGCGCATGGCGAGCATGGTGCCGCAACGCGGCGGGGAAGGAGCAGTCCCTCGGCGCCCCGGTGCCGATCGACGGGTTCGCCAACGGCTGGCGGGTGGGAGCGGACTGCCGGGAGGCGCGCTTTGCCTTCGCACCCCAGCGGCTGGCCGACGCCGCGTACCTGATCTCGGTTGTGGCGTGCGTCGGGATGCTGCTCATCCTGCTCATTCCGGTGCTCCGCCGGTGGCGCGCGGGCGCGGTCGCGGGGAGCGCTGCGCCGGAGGCGGTGCCCGCGGCTCCCGACGCCGATCGCGTGCAGCGAGCGCATCCGCTCATTGCGCTCGCCTGCGGCCTCGCAGCGGGCGGGCTGGGCTGGCTCTCCTTCGGAGCGCGAGCCGGCGTCCTGGCCGGTATCGCTGTGTGCCTGCTCCTCGTTGCCGGTGTCTCCGTGCGGCGGCTGATCGCGACCGCGACCGTTGCGCTTGTGGCGCTTCCGGTGCTGTACCTCGCCGATCCGGCGCCCCGGCCGAGGGGGCTCGCCTTCACCTACTCCAACCACTACATCACCGCACATTCGGTGGCCCTTGTGGCGCTCCTGTGCCTCGGGGGCGCCGCCGTCCTGGGTGCGGTCAGGCTCCGGGCGGCAAACCGCCGACACGCCACGGCGGCATCGCCCGACCCGGTTCCACACGACGCGCCCGCCCACCAGCCCAACGCCAACGACCGCCCTGGGGACGTCGGGCCGGCGGGCCGTCGATTGCCTAGGATGCCGCGTTCATGATCGGGCCCATGCGAACGCTTGCAGGGGTGACCGCCATTGCCAGTGCGCTCGCGCTCTACGGGTGCGGGGGCGGTTCGAGCCGCCCCGGCGAGCGGTCTTCGTCGACCACCACGAAATCGACGGCCACCGCGACCGCGCCGACCCGAACCGCGGCCCCCCTGCCCGTGCCGCCGGCGCCGCCGAGCTCCCAGCTCGGCACCGGCCAGGACGTGACCGCGTCGTCGTCGCACGGCGCCGGGTCCAAGACCACGCTGAAGGTCATTGCGAGCCGCTACATCCGGCGCCTGACGCCACGCTTCCTGCAAGCGCCGAAGCTGAAGGGGTCGCGCTATGTAGGGGTCCAGTTCACGCTCATCAACGTGGGCCAAGCGACGTGGAGCGGCTCGCCCGCCCATGTCGCCGTGCTCATCACCAACCACAACACGCAGGCGCCCAAGGTCGCCGCGGTGGGCCGTTGCGGCGGCCCCTTCGGGTCCAAGGTCGAGCTGCTGCGCGGCGAGCGCCAGAGCGGCTGCCTGGCGTTCACCCTGAACAGCGGCGAGCAGCCCGACCACCTCCAGTTCTCTCCGGACTCGCCGGCGACGCCGCCCGTGGAGTGGTCGCTGCGCCCCCGCACTTGAACTAGTCTGCGCCGGTGTCGACCGCCGTTCTGGCCTCGCGACGCGGCGCCGCGCACCGCCGGCTCTCGCCCAGGCGCGTCGACGCGCTCGTGCTCGCCGCAATCGTCGCCTTCGTCGTGGTCTTCGACTACGCCTTCGCGTCGCGGTCGTACTTCTTCGGGGACGACTTCGTCGTGTTCTGGCAGGGCCGGACGCACGGCCTGACCCTCGACTACCTGACCTCACCGGCGACCGCCCACTTCGCGCCCGGCCATCGCCTGCTGTCCTACGGGCTGTACCGGATCGCGGGCCTTGACTTCGGGGCCGCGCTAGTCGTCCTCCTTGCCTTTCACGCCGCCTCGGTCGTGCTCATGCAGCGGATCCTGGCGGCGCTCTTCGGGCGGGTCTGGTGGACCTTCGCGCTCGCGCTCACGTTCGGGCTCTCCGTCTTCTTCATGTCCATGCTCTGGTGGTTCTCCCCGGGGCTGCTGGCGCTTCCGGCTACGGCGTTCTCTCTCGCCTGCATCCATGCGTACCTGTGGTGGTGGCGCAGCCGGCGCAAGGCTTGGCTCATCTGGTCCGTCGTGGCTCTCTGCGGGGCGCTCTTCTTCTACGAGAAGGCGGTGCTGGTTCCCGTCTACCTGGTGTTGATGCAGCTGCTCCTGCTCGCGCCGTCCCAGCCGCTGCGCGTCCGCTTCCGCGTCGTCCTGCGCCAGTGGCGGATCTGGCTGCTGTACGCCGCGCCGGTCGTCCTCTACCTGATCGTGGTCCTCACGGGCAACTACGAGGAGGGTGGCTCCACGCTGCCGGCGGCGATCTTCCCCGAGTACCTGCGGGCGGCCTGGTTCGACGGCTTCGCCCCATCCGTCCTGGGGGTGCGGGTACCGGACAGCGCGCTCGGCCTCGGAGAACAGATCGCGGTCTACGCGGCCCAGGCCGTCGTCGTCGGCGCGGTGGTGCTCAGCATCCTCCGGCGCCGGTCCGCTTGGCGGGCCTGGGCGGTTCTCGCGCTCGGGTTCGTAGCCAACATTCTCGTGCTGGTGCCCCGTGTCTCCGCCTACGGGCCCGACGTGGCGTATGTGACGCGGTACTACACCGAGGCTGCGTATCTGGTGCCGCTGGCGGTCGCGTGCGCCTTCGCGGTCCCCCGCAAGGAGCTCGACGAGGCCGCTCCGCTGCGCCTGCCGCGAGGGTGGGTGGGAGCGGCGGCAGCGCTCGCCCTCGCCGGCTACGTGGCGCTCGTGGTCGTCAGCGACAGCCGCCCGGTCGTCCCCGATACCGGGCTGCGCGTCGAGCCCTGGGTCGACCGGGTCGAGGCCGGCCTTGACCATGCGCGGCGGGTGGACGCACGGCCGGCCCTGCTCGACGGCCGCGTTCCCAACGACGTGGTGGCGTCCTTCTCCGCACCGCCGCAGAATCGGTTCTCGGCCGTCATACCGATCTTCGACGACAAGGTGGGCTTCGACGTGGCGGCCGACCGCGTGTATCGCGTCGCTTCAGACGGGGCGGTGATCCCCGTCACCTTCCAGCGCTCTGTCGGTGGGACGCTCATCGAGCTCGGGCGCGCGGGTACGGCGACGATCCAGGGCGGAACTTGGGAGCAGCGCGGCGCGTCGACGTGCGTGATCCCCGGGAGCGGAAGCGCCACGCTTCAGATCGAGCCGCACCCCTCGCTCCGCGGCAAGGGACCGTGGTGGGTCCGGACGCGCTACACCTCGCCGACGTCGCTCGTCTCGGCCCCCAACGTCGGGCTCGGCTACGCGATCGGCGGCGCCGAACCGCTGCCCGCCGCCCCGTTCGGGGCGGCCCGGCTCGTCCGCGTCGACACCCTGCCGGGGCCCGGGCGCTTCAACGGCATCCGGTTCCTCATCTCGGTCCGGGCCTGCTTCGCCTTTGTCGAGGTCGGTCGCTTCCGCGATGCGGGCGGCCCGGTCTGACCGCGCTGGGCCGCTGGTTGCAAACGCCCGTCGGGGGCGCTGTTAGGGTCGCGCCACCGATTCGACCGACGCCCTGGCGGCGTCCGAGCTCAAGGGGGAGACGTGCGATCTACGCGCAAGACGGTGGGGGTCGCCCTCGCGCTGACAGCGCTGTGCGGCGCCATGCTGGCGGCTCCGATGGCGGCACCGGCGAAGTCCCCGGCGACGACCAAGAACAAGGAGCGCAAGCAGAACAAGAAGATCGGCACGGCCTCCGCCCAGGCCAAGCAGGCCGCGGCGGCGATTCCGGTGCTGGCGGCGCAGCTCGGCACCGTCAACGCGTCGGCGGTGCAGATCGTCACCGACCTGGGCTCGCCCAAACAGCTCGCCAACAACGTGAACTTCCTCATCGCCGCAGCCGGCGCGCTGGCCAACGACGTCAACGCGCTCAAGAGCGTGGACACCAAGCACGACACGCAGATCGCGCAGCTGCAGAAGCAGACCATCCTCGCCACGCAGCTGGCGGTGGGCGGGACGAACCAGAACAGCTGCTTCGGCGAGTCGCCGTCGCTGCCCTCCAGCCGCAACGCGCAGGTCCTCAGCCTCACCTGCCTGATCACCACCAACGGCGCGGTGACGCTGCCCGCTTCGTGCCGCTCGAACAAGTCCAACGGCGGAGATTGCCTGCACGCGCGGGTGCTGTCCTACGACGCCGAGACCAACCCCGGCGGCGTGGTCAGCGACGCGGTGGCGGGCCAGGACAAGACGCTGACCCAGCGCAACGCGCTGACGAGCTCGGACCCGACCGGGTTCGCCCAGCAGCTCCTGAGCAGCGACGCGAACCCGACCGACCTGCTCGCCGGCGTGACCGTGCAGCCGATCGCCGGAGCGACGAGCGCGAACCCGGTGATCGTGCACCTGTCGATTCTCGCGTTCGACTCGAACCCGGACACGAGCGGGAACGCGCCGATCACGCCCTGAGAGACGACCAGGGGTCAAGTCTTTCTTGGCCACACCGGACTCCGGTGTGGCCAAGAAAGACTTGACCCCGCTTCCCGGGCCGCCCTCCGGTGCGCTGTAGCCTCTGCCGGGTGTTCGGACTGGAAGTCCTGGGGCGGGTCATGACCGAAGTGCGCCGCGACGTCGGCGCCGCCCGCGAGCGCGATCCCGCCGCGCGCGACGTCGGCCCGGCCGAGATCCTCGCCGCCTGGCCAGGCGTGCACGCGCTGCTCAGCCACCGCATCGCCCATCGCCTGCACGAAGCGCAAGTGCCGGTGGCGCCGCGGGTGCTGGCCACGGCCACCCGGGCGCTGACCGGGATCGAGATTCACCCGGCCGCGGAGATCGGCGCGCGCTTCTTCATCGACCACGGGTCGGGCGTCGTGGTGGGCGAGACGGCCGAGATCGGCGACAACGTGACCCTCTACCAGGGCGTGACCCTGGGCGGCACCGGCTTCGCGACCGGAAAGCGCCACCCGACCATCGAGGACAACGTCACGATCGGCTCCGGTGCCAAGCTCCTCGGCCCCATCACGATCGGTCACGGCGCCAAAGTGGGCGCCAACTCGGTGGTGATCACGGACGTGCCGCCGCACTCCACCGTCGTCGGCAACCCCGGCCACCCGGTGCGGGTCGAGGGCCGGCGGCCCGAGGGCCCCGACGCGGACTGGATCCACCTGCCCGACCCGATCGCCGAGGCGATCAAGGCGCTCTCGGGGCGGATCGCCGAGCTCGAGCGCCAGGTCGCCGAGCAGTCCGGCACCGCGCAGCAACCGGTGGCCGAGGTGCGGCCGCTGCGCCCCGTCAAGGGCCCCAATCCGGCGGGCGGATGAGGCGCGCGCCGCTCATCGTCCCGCTCGCCCTGCTGGCGCTCGCCGCGCCGGCCGCGGCCAAGACCTTCGACAACCCCAAGGGCACGCTCGCCGTCCCCGAGCACTCGAGCTTCACCATCGCGCTCGACAGCAAGGCCGGCACCGGCTTCACCTGGAAGCTGACGAAGCAGCCGAACCCGGAGATCGTCAAGTACGTGAGCGCCAAGACCGCGCCCGCCTCACAGCCGGGCGGCCCGACGCAGCAGCGCCTGAAGTTCAAGGCGCTGGACGCCGGCACGACGTCGATGACGATCGCCTACGTCACGCCCGGCCGCAACGGCCGCGCGGCCAAGAAGCTCGACCTCAAGGTCAAGGTCGCGAAGTCGTAGCTAGTAGGCGGTCGTCCGCGCCCGCGGGCGGGGGTGTGACTTGTACCGCGCGCCCGCGCCGCGGTTCCACAGCAGGTGGTCGACCGCCTGGGCGCTGGTGTCGCCGCGGGCGGCGACGATGAGCTCCACCGCCTGCACGGCGCACGCGCGCATCTCGACCTCCTCGCGCGAGCCGTGCTCGAGCCGCTCGCCGGCGTCGATCCGGCGCACGAGGTCGGCGTCGAACTCCAGCACCCCGTCCAGGCGCAGCACGTGCGGCACGAGGTTGTCGGCGAAGAGCGTGAGGCGGTCGAGGTCGTCGAACTCGACCACCTCGCCCAGGTGCAGGTCGGCGGCGGCGATCTGGGCCCGCTTGTAGAACGGCACCGGGCGGCCGTCGTACTCGGACACGTCGCCCTCGTAGGAGGCGAAGTCGGCCAGGACCTCGACCAGGCCCACGGCCGAGCCGCCGGCGCTGGCCACGACGTCGAGCCAATCGCCGGCGTGCTCGCCCGAGACCCGTTGGCCCAGGGCCCGCAGCGAGTCGGTCCACAGCCGTACGAGCTCGTGGCCGGGGTCCTGGCCGGTGACGGCGGCGACCTCGGCGTGCTCGATCGAGGCCAGCTCGCGCGCGCTCCAGGGCCCGCGGTTGACGAAGCGCTCGCGCAGCGAAGCGGCCAGCGTGCCGTAGCCCGACAGGCCCGGGCGCTTGCGCAGCGTGGGGAACCAGCCCGAGCCGAAGTTGACCGCGTCGAGGGTCAGGAAGAACGCCGCGCGGGTCTCCAGCGGGCCGAACACGAGGTGCAGCTCGGGGTCGAGCCCGGCGCCGGTGGCGGGCAGCTCCAGCGCGCGCGCATGGGGCTGGACGGCCTCCTCGCGGATGCGCACGGAGCGCGCGCGGCCGGCCACCCAGGCGCAGGCGCGGCGGATGTCGTCCACGAGGGGCATCGGCGGCGACTGTAGAGCCGATCCGAGCGCTAGCGTTGCCGACATGGCCGCCGAGCCCGGAACCGAGCAGCTTTCCGACGAGGTCGACGCCCGCACCGAGCGGGCGCTGGCCGTCGACGAGCTGCTCGCCGGCCTGAACCCGCCGCAGCGCGAGGCGGTGACCTACGGCGACGGCCCGCTGCTCATCCTCGCCGGCGCCGGCTCGGGAAAGACACGCGTGCTCACGCACCGCATCGCCTACCTCGTGCGCACCGAGCGAGTGCGAGCGGGCGAGATCCTCGCGATCACCTTCACGAACAAGGCGGCGCAGGAGATGCGCGAGCGCGTCGAGCTCCTGCTCGGCCGCCGCACGCGCGCGATGTGGGTGATGACCTTCCACTCGGCCTGCGCGCGCATGCTGCGCTCGGAGGCCCCACGGCTGGGCTACTCGAAGTCGTTCACGATCTACGACCAGGCCGACTCGCGGCGCCAGATCAAGCGCGTGCTCGACGACCTCGGCGTGGACTCCAAGCGCTACACGCCGGCGGCGATCGGCGCGCAGATCTCGGACGCCAAGAACAAGCTGCGCGACGCCGACGCCTACCGCCAGATGGTGGGCTCGTTCTTCGAGCAGACCGTGGCCGACGTCTACGACCTCTACGAGCGCGAGATGCATCGCGCCAACGCGATGGACTTCGACGATCTGCTGGTGCGCACCGTCAACGTGCTCGAGCTGTTCCCCGAGGTCCGGGAGCGCTACGCGAACACGTTCCGCCACGTGCTCGTCGACGAGTACCAGGACACCAACCACGCGCAGTACCGCTGGCTGCAGCTGCTGGCCGGCGAGCACCGCAACCTGGCCGTGGTCGGCGACGACGACCAGTCGGTGTACAGCTTCCGCGGCGCCGACATCCAGAACATCCTCGGCTTCCAGGACGACTACCCCGACGCGAAGACGATCCGGCTGGAGCAGAACTACCGCTCCACCCAGACCATCCTGAGCGTCGCCAACGCGGTCGTCGCGCACAACCGCGGGCGCATGGCCAAGTCGCTGTGGACCGACCTCGGCGAGGGCGATCCGGTAAAGGTGCGCGAGATGCCCGACGAGCACGCCGAGGGCCGCTACGTCGCCGGCGAAATCGAGCGGCTCGTCGACCAGGGCGTCTCGCGCGAGGAGATCGCGGTCTTCTACCGGACCAACGCGCAGTCGCGCGTGCTCGAGGACACGCTGGTGCGGGCCGAGATCGGCTACCAGGTCATCGGCGGCACGAAGTTCTACGAGCGGGCCGAGATCAAGGACGCCATCGCCTACCTGAACTGGCTGGTCAACCCGCAGGACATCGGCGCCTTCTCGCGCGTCGCCAACAGCCCGCGCCGCGGGATCGGGCAGACGTCGCTGGGCCGCGTGATCGCCCACGCCAACACCACGGGCGAGCCGATCTGGGGCGTCGCCTCGAGCCCGGCGGGCGTGCCCGCCCTCGGCACCGCCGCGGTGCGGGCCTTCGAGCGCTTCATGGCCACGATGCACGTGCTGCGCGAGCGCGTCGCGGCCGACGCGCCGGTGGCCCAGCTCCTGGCCGAGACGCTGCAGGAGACCGGGTACCTGACGTCGCTCGAGGCCGAGCGCACGATCGAAGCCCAGGGTCGGATCGAGAACCTGCAGGAGCTCATCGAGGTCGCGCGCGAGTACGACGCCGGCAACCCCGAGGGCACGCTGGCCGACTTCCTGCAGCAGATCTCGCTCGTGGCCGACACCGACCAGCTGCGCGACGACGAGGGCCTGGTCACGCTCATGACCCTGCACAACGCCAAGGGCCTCGAGTTCCCGATCGTGTTCATGATCGGCATGGAGGACGGCGTGTTCCCGCACTCGCGCGCGCTCGACGAGGGCACGCTCGAGGAGGAGCGCCGCCTCTGCTACGTCGGCATCACCAGGGCCCAGCGCGACCTGTATTTGACGTACGCTCGCCAGCGCACGCTGTTCGGCGCCCGCGAGTACGGCCTCCGCTCGCGCTTCCTGGACGAGATCCCCGACGCGCTGACAGACGAGGAGCGCGCGGCGCCCGACACGCAGTGGTCGGGCGGCGGGCGGCTGGCGCGCGAGTCGAGCAGCGCCTGGGCGGCGCCGGGGTCCGAGGAGCCGGCGCCGAGCGCCTATCGCCTGGGCGACGAGGTCGTCCACGCCGTCTTCGGCGACGGCGTGGTCACCGGCGTCGAGCCGGGCGGGATCGTCGTCGTCCACTTCGCGGGCGACGGCTCGGAGCGCAAGCTCGTCGCCGCGTACGCCCCGATCACGAAGCGGTGAGCTGACCGATGGCCGTGTTCGACCTCCGCCTGCGCGCCTACCAGGCCAAGCCCGGCGACACCCTCTACGGCTGGGTCGGCATCGTGCAGGGCGGAAAGACCCGGGGCCTGGAAGCCGAGCTGCGCTACGTCGAGGAGACGCGGTCCTACGACGAGGCCAACACGATCGTGTCCACCGGCCCGTTCTACGTCGGGCCGCTGAACCCGGGGCAGGCGTTCGAGTTCACGCTGCAGGTGCCCGGCGACGCCAAGCCGGCCCAGAACGGCAACCACGGGCGCCTGTACTGGCAGCTGGACCTCAAGTCCGACGAGCCCGGCTTCGACTCCCACGCCCGCGTCGGGGTGGAGGTGCTGGCGCCGTGACCACCGGGCCGCCCGACTTCGGCTTCGCGCCCGTCGCCAACCAGTTCCGCGGCGCCGAGGGCTTCTCGCTCGTGCTCGACCGCTACGAGCTGCGCCGCGGCGAGAGCCTCGTCGCCACCGTGCTGGTCACCGATCCGAGCGCGATCACCGGCACGTTCGAGCTCGGCCTCGTGTGCACCGAGCGCTGGGCCGACTACCACCACCACGCCCGCTCGGACATGCCCGACCACCGCCAGACCTACGAGGAGCCGATCTACCAGTGGTGGCTGCCGCTGGACCGGAACCAGCCGCGCACCGACCTGACCCTCCCGGTCGTTCCCGAGGCGCCGTTCAGCCACGTCGGCACCGCGCTGTCGTTCCTGTGGACGGTCACCGCGCGCGACCGCCGCTCCGGCTTCGACAAGCTCGAGCGCCACGACCTGACGGTGCTGCCGTGAGCGCCACCGTGATCGACGGCCGCGCCGTCGCCGCCACCGTGCGCGCCGACGTCGCCGCCGGGGTCGAGGCGTTCGTGGCCGAGACCGGGCGCCGCCCGCGCCTGGGCACCGTGCTCGTGGGCGACGATCCCGCCTCGCACATCTACGTCTCCAACAAGCACAAGGCGGCCGAGGAGGTCGGCATCGAGTCGACCGACACGCGGCTGACCGCCGACACGCCGCGCGACGAGCTCATCGCCGTGCTCCAGGGCCTGGGCGCCGACCCGGAGATCTCGGGGATCCTGCTCCAGATCCCGCTGCCCGATCACCTCGACCCCGACGAGATGGTCGACCTCATTCCCGCGGCCAAGGATGTCGACGGCCTCACCGCGGTGTCGGCGGGGAGGTTGGCGCAGGGCCGGCCCGGGCTGCGGCCGTGCACGCCGCAGGGCATCATCGAGCTCCTCGACGCCTACGAGGTGCCGCTCGAGGGCGCCGAGGCGGTCGTGCTCGGCCGCTCGCAGCTCGTCGGGCGCCCGGTCGGCGGGCTGCTGCTGCAGCGCAACGCCACCGTCACCACCACGCATTCGCGCACGCGCGACCTCGGCGCCGTGTGTGCGCGCGCCGACGTGCTCGTCGCCGCGGTGGGCAGGCCGCGGCTGGTGCAGGGCGACTGGGTCAAGGCGGGCGCGGCGGTCATCGACGTCGGCATCAACCGCCTCGAAGAGGGCGTGGTCGGCGACGTCGACTTCGATCCCGCCGCACAGCGCGCGGGCGTGATCACGCCGGTGCCCCGCGGGGTCGGCCCCATGACCGTCGCCTGCCTGCTGCGCAACACCCTGCTGGCCGCGCAGGCGGCTGCATGACACGCTAGGGCCATGGACCTCCGCCGCCTGCGGCCCGCCGAGGGGCTGCTGACCGTGGGCGCCGTCGCGCTCGTCGTCGCCCTCTTCCTGCCCTGGTACTCGCTGCCCAGCGGCGAGCGCAACAGCGCGTGGGAGGCCCTCAGCGTGGTCGACGTGATCCTGCTCGTGTGCGCCGCGGTTGCGCTGCTGGCCGTGGTCCTGCAGGTCACCCAGCGCTCGCCCGCGCTGCCGGTGATCTCCAGCGTCGCGGCGACCTTTGCTGCGTCCCTGGGGCTCGTGCTGGTGCTCATCAAGGTCGCCGACGTGCCCGGTCGGTACACCGACCGCTGCTACGGGGTCTGGATCGCGCTGGTCGCGGCGGTCATCCTCCTGGCCGGCGGCTGGTGGGCGATGCGGGACGAGCGCCCGGGCGTGGGCATGGGCCAGTCGCACCTAGAATCGTCGGGATGATCGACCGCGCCCAGGTCGAGCACGTCGCGCGCCTGGCGCGGCTCGCGCTCGACGAGTCCGAGAAGGACGAGATGGCCCGTGAGCTCAGCGGCGTGCTCGAGCACATCGAGAAGATCTCGGAGCTCGACCTCGGCGACGTGCCGCCCACGTCCCACGTCGTCGACGTGACCACGCCCCTGCGCGCGGACGAGCCCACCGCGTGCCTGACCCGCGAGCAGGCGCTGGACCAGGCGCCGGCCACGCAGGACGGCGGCTTCCTCGTCCCCAGCCCCGGAGCGGCCCCCGCGTGAGCGACCCGCTCGAGCTCACCGGCGCCCAGGCGGCGGCGGCGATTCGGGCCGGCGACCTCGACGCGCACGAGCTGTTCGAGGCCTACCGCGCCCGCGCGGCGGCCGAGGAGCTCAACGCCTTCACCTGGGTCGGCGAGGAGGCGCCCGCGACCGACCCGGATGCGCCGCTGGCCGGCGTGCCCTTCGCGGCCAAGGACCTGTTCTGCACCGAGGGCGTGCCCAGCCAGGCGGGCTCGCGCATCCTCGAGGGCTACCGCCCGCCCTACAGCGCCACCGTCGTGCGACACCTGCAGGAAGCCGGGGCGCCGCTGCTCGGCAAGACCAATCAGGACGAGTTCGCCATGGGCTCGAGCACGGAGAACTCCGGCTACGGCCCGACGCTGAACCCGTGGGACCGCACGCGCGTGCCCGGTGGCTCGAGCGGCGGCAGCGCGGCGGCGGTGGCCGCCGGCCTCGCCCCCTGGGCCATCGGCACCGACACCGGCGGCTCGATCCGCCAGCCCGCGGCGCTGTGCGGGATCGTCGGCCTCAAGCCCACCTACGGCGCCGTCAGCCGCTACGGGATGATCGCCTTCGCCTCCAGCCTCGACCAGGCCGGGCCGCTGACCCGCGACGTCACCGACGCCGCCCTGCTGCTGCGGCACATGGTCGGGCAGGACCCGAACGACTCGACCTCGCTGCCGTTCCCCGACCCGATCGCGCTCCCGACCGCCCAGCGCCTGGACGGGCTGCGGCTCGGCGTCCCGTCGGAGCTCAGCAGCGACGGGATCGCGCCCGGCGTGCGCGAGGCCTTCGCGAAGACCGTGTCCCTGGCCGAGGAGCTCGGCGCCAGCGTGGACGAGACCACGCTCCCGCACGCGCCCCACGCCCTGGCCGCCTACTACCTGATCGCCCCGGCCGAGGCCAGCGCCAACCTGGCCCGCTACGACGGCGTGCGCTACGGCCTGCGCGTCGACGGCGACGACGGCCTGCTGGAGATGTACACGCGCACGCGGGCCCAGGGCTTCGGCGCCGAGGTCAAGCGGCGGATCATGCTCGGCACCTACGCGCTCTCGGAGGGGTACTACGACGCCTACTACGGCAGCGCCCAGAAGGTGCGCACGAAGATCGCCGACGACTTCCGCGAGGCGTTTGACCGCTTCGACTTCGTCATCACCCCGACCTCGCCCACGGTCGCCTTCACGCTGGGCGAGAAGACCGACGACCCCTGGGCGATGTACCTGAACGACTACTGCACGGTGCCGGTCCCGCTGGCCGGCTTGCCCGCGATCTCGATCCCCAACGGGTTGTCTGAGGGCCTGCCCGTCGGCTTCCACGTCATCGGCCCGGCGTTCAGCGAGTCGCGGCTGCTCGACGCCGCCTACGCGCTCGAGCAGGCCATCGGCTTCGACGGGGCGGAGGCGCGCGCATGAGCACGCCTGAGCTGGAAGCGGTCATCGGCCTCGAGGTGCACGTCCAGCTGGCCACGCGGACGAAGATGTTCTGCGGCTGTCCGCTGTCCTTCGGCGACCCGCCCAACGTGCACACCTGCCCGGTCTGCCTCGCCCTGCCGGGTGCGCTGCCGGTGCTCAACGGCCGCGCCGTGCACTACGGCGTGATGGTCGGCCTGGCGCTGGGCTGCGACATCGCCGAGCGCTCGATCTTCGCCCGCAAGCAGTACTTCTATCCGGACAACCCCAAGGCGTACCAGATCTCCCAGTACGAGACGCCCCTGTGCACGGGCGGCCACCTGGGCGAGGTGGACATCACCCGTGTCCACCTCGAGGAGGACGCGGCCAAGCTCGTCCACATCGGCACCTCGGGTCGCATTCACGGCGCCGACGCGAGCATCGTGGACTTCAACCGCGGCGGCACGCCGCTGATCGAGATCGTCACCGAGCCCGACCTGCGCTCGGCCGCGCAGGCGCGCGAGTGGCTCATGCTCCTGCGCTCGACGCTGCGCCAGCTCGGCGTCTCGGACGTGAACATGGACGAGGGCTCGCTGCGCGCGGACGCCAACGTGTCCGTGCGGCCGGCGGGCACCGACGCGCTCGGCACCAAGACCGAGCTGAAGAACATGAACTCGTTCCGCTTCCTCGAGCGCGGGATCGAGGCCGAGCTGCAGCGCCAGCGCGAGCGCATCGCCTCCGGCGCCGAGGTCCAGCAGGAGACGCTGCACTTCGACCCCCAGAGCGGCACGTTGACCCCGCTGCGCTCCAAGGAGGAGGCGCAGGACTACCGCTACTTCCCCGAGCCCGACCTGCCGCCGCTCGAGGTCACTCCGGCGATGGTCGAGGCCGCCCGCGCGGACCTGCCCGAGCTGCCCGCCCACCGCCAGCAGCGCTACGAGGCCGAGCTCGGCCTCAACGCCGAAACCGCACGCCTGCTCGCCTTCCGCGAGGGCCTGGGCCCGTGGTTCGAGCGCGGCCTGGCCACCGGCGCCGCCGAGGCGCAGACGCTGGCGACGTGGATCACCCAGGACCTCGCCGCGGCGCTGGGCGGCGCCGACCCCGCCGGGTCCAAGGTGGAGCCGGAGGCGCTGGCCGCGCTGGTCGGCATGGTGAACCGCAAGGAGGTCACCGCGAGCGCCGGCAAGGCCGTCCTCGAGAAGCTCGCCGCCGAGGGCGGCGACCCCAAGGCGATCGTCGAGGCCGAGGGCCTGGGGGCGATGGGCGACGGGGACGAGCTCGAGGGGCTCGTGCAGGCGGCGATCGACGCCAACCCCGACGCGGCGGAGAAGATCCGCGCCGGCAAGCAGCAGGCCGTCGGCGCGATCATCGGCCACGTCATGCGCGAGACCAAGGGCCGCGCCGACGGCGGCGAGGTCAGCCGGATCGTGCGCGAGAAGCTCGGCGTGTAGCCGACCGTTCGCGGGCGTGACGGTGCAGGATCCGTCCCGCCTTGAGGAGCTTGAGCACGTTGAGGAGCTCGACGAGGCGCAGCGCGCCCACGATCTCGAGCGCGAACAGGTCCGGCGCCAGGTCGTGCCAGACCGGGAACGTGAGCACGAGCACGCCGGTCTCGAACCAGTGCACTCGCAGCCACGCGCCCTTGCGGCGGACGACGATGAGCATGACCACGTCCTCGACCAGGAACGTGATCCACACCACCCACGCCAGCCACTCGATCTTCCAGATCACC
The DNA here is from genome assembly GCA_036270095.1 of Solirubrobacteraceae bacterium. GTDB lineage: Bacteria > Actinomycetota > Thermoleophilia > Solirubrobacterales > Solirubrobacteraceae > DATBDE01. The sequence continues at coordinate 72,451 of DATBDE010000149.1, forward strand.
ACCGGGATGCACGCCAGCGCGGCGAGGCAGGAGGGGACGATGAAGACGCGGTGCCAGCGCCACTCGCGTGGGGTCTCGAGGTACTCGGTCATCGGTCGCGACCGACCCTAACTGGGCGTACCATCGAGGCATGTCCCGACTCATCCGCATGGATCAGACCGGCCACACGACGCTGGCCGAATGGAGCACCGAGGACCCGGCGGCCGTCGAGGCCGCCGTGGAAGCGTTCCGCCGCGAGCTTGGCCGCGGGTACTACGGCGTCGTGACCACCGGGCCGGGCCAGGCCGAGATGGTGCGCGACCTCCCCGTGGACGCGGACCTCGTGATCATGCGCGCGCCGATCGCGGGCGGATAGCGCTGCCGTGAGCGCCGAGCAGGTCCTGCCCGAGGTCGCCACTGTCCACTGGCGGCAGCGGGTCGACGCGGACAAGCTCGTTCGCGACGCGCGGCTGTGGACGGTCACGACGACCGCCCACGTGGTGCCTTTCGTCGCGGTGGCGGGGACGATGGTCGCGCTGCAGCCGCTGGCGGCGCCGGTCTCGGCCATCGCGCTCGCGCACGCGTGGATCATTCCCGAGCTCTACGCCCAGCGCGGGGCCAACGTGGTGCGCCCGCGCCGCAAGGGCGACGTCGCCGCCGAGGACCGCGCGGTCGGCTTCCTGGGCGACCTCGTCGACCACGAGGCACGCGAGCTGCACGCGCGCACCGGCCTCGTGCTCGAGGAGGGCAGCCTGGGCATCTGGCTGATGGGGGAGGCGGGAGCGCTGCTCGTGCGCCGCGGCAGCAAGCGGGTGTACTGCTACTGCGTGCGCGCGTCCGACCCCGACCTGCCCTCGGGCGACCGCATCGCCCACCTGCTGTTGGCGCTGCGCGCCGACGAGCAGGGCTTCGCCACCGTGGCCAACCTGGCCTTCAGCGGCGCGCGGTGGCGCGTGCGCCGCCGGCTCGAGCCCCAGCTGCGCCCGGCGCTGGACGCGGCCGTCCGGCGCGCTTATGACTAGCTGAGGCCGCTCTGTACCCTTCAGAGCATGGAGGGCACACCTCACAACGAGTCACAGTCACGCGGCTCGTCGCTGCTCATGAAGGCGCTCGCCGTCGCGGTGCTGCTCGTGGTGGCCTGGATCGCGATCAAGGTCATCATCGGCATCGTCTCCAGCATCTTCTGGATCGTGCTGGCGGTCGTCGTCGTGTTCGCCGTCATCTGGGCAGTGGTCACCCTGCGGAGTTGACCCGCGCGTGGAGGGCCTGGCCTACCTGGTCATCGCCTTCTCGTTCGGGCTGGCGGGCGGGATCATCGGCAAGCTCAAGGGCTCGTCCTTCTTCATCTGGTTCCTGGTGTCTGCGTGCGTGCCCTTCCTCGGCCTGGTCGCGGCGGCGCTGTACCGCAACGAGTACAACATCCCGCACCGGAAGTGCCCGACGTGCGGGCGGGTGGTGCCGGTCCACGACGCCTTGTGCACGCGGTGCGGGACCGAGCTGGAGTACCCCGCAGCGGGCTGAATCCCCGCTACTCTCGGTCTTTCCGTCCCTCCGGAAGCAAGGAGCTCATCCCTCATGCGTGCCGTCGACGCCCTGATCGAATGCCTAAAGGCCGAGGGCGTCGAGGTCGTATTCGGTCTTCCCGGCGGGGCGAACCTCCCCACCTACGACGCCTTCTACGACGGCGGCATCAAGCACATCCTCGTCCGCCACGAGCAGGGCGGGGGGCACGCCGCCGAGGGGTACGCGAAGGCGACCGGCAACGTCGGGGTGGCCCTGGGCACGAGCGGCCCGGGCGCGACCAACCTGGTCACCGCCATCACCGACGCGATGATGGACTCGGTCCCGACCGTGTTCCTCACCGGCCAGGTGCGGACTGAGCTCCTGGGCACGGACGGTTTCCAGGAGGCGGACACGATCGGCATCACCATGCCGATCGTCAAGCACTCGTTCATGATTCAGCACCCGCTGGAGCTGCCGCGCACGCTGCACGAGGCGTTCCACATCGCGCGCTCGGGTCGGCCGGGGCCGGTCGTGGTCGACATCCCGCAGGACCTGTCGAAGGCGGAGATCACCTACGAGCCCGTGACCGACGTCCACCTGCCCGGCTACCAGCCGACCACGGATGGCAACCAGAAGCAGATCCGGCTGGCGGCCAAGGCGCTCGCCAACTCGCGTCGGCCGGTGATCTACGCCGGCGGTGGCGTTGTCAGCGCCAACGCGTCGGCCGAGCTAACCGAGCTTGGGACCGTCGACCGCTTTCCCGTCACGTGCACGGTGATGGGGCTCGGTGGGTTCCCCGCGCCCCACGAGCACTGGCTGGGGATGCTCGGCATGCACGGGACGCGCACCGCCAACTACGCGATGGACAACGCCGATCTGATCGTCAACGTCGGCGCCCGCTTCGACGATCGGATCACGGGCAAGCTCTCCGAGTTCGCGCCTCGAGCCAAGTTCGTCCATATCGA
>DATBDE010000150.1:0-10556 GCA_036270095.1 Solirubrobacteraceae bacterium
ATCGAGTACACCTTGAGATGCCCCATGTGCGGCTCGCCGCTCGGGTAGGGGAGCATCTCGAGCACGTAGTACTTGTCGCCCTCGGGCTCGTTCGTGACCTCCCACGTCCGCTCGCGCTCCCACAGCGCCTGCCAGCGCGGCTCGATCTCGCTCGGGTCGTAGCGCTCGCTCACTTGTTCGGCTCCCCGCGCGATGCGCGGAAGGCGTGGTAGTCGGGCACCGGCTCCTTGACGATGTAGAGGAAGACGTAGGCGCCGAAGTCGCCCAGGAACGAGAAGCGCTTGCGCAGGTCCTTGACGGTGGCCTCGAAGTCGCCGTGCGACTGCAGGTAGTCGCGGAAGGAGCCGTACTCGGCCTCGAGCTCGCACATCGTCTGCGCGTTGCGCACGGTGGCCTCGATCTTGCGCACGTTGCGGATGATGTCCTTGTCGGCGGCCAGGCGGTCGATGTCGTCGGGCGTGTACTCGGCCACCCGCTCGGCGTCGAAGCCGTTGAACGCCTTCTGGAATCCGGGCCATTTCGCGTTGACCACGTCCCAGCTCATGCCCGCCTGGAACACGGACTTCGTCATCACCTCGAGGTAGTCGCCGAGGCGCTGCGCGTCGATCTGCGGCGGGGCACCGTATTGCCGTGCGGGCACGCTCGGAGATTAGTAGCGTGCAGAACATGCCCGAACGAGACAGCTATTCCCCCGGGACCCCGTGCTGGGTCGAGCTCGGGAGCTCCGACCTGGACGCCGGCGTCCCCTTCTACGAAGGCCTGTTCGGCTGGAACGTTGCCGAGTCGATGCCCGACACCGGCGGCTACCGCCTCGCCATGCTGCGCGACCGCCCCGTCGCCGGCCTCTCTCCGCTGATGTCCGACCAGCAGCCGGTGGCGTGGACCACCTACGTGTCCACCGACGCCGCCGACGGCGTGGCCGAGAAGGTCAAGGCCAATGGCGGCCAGGTCATGGCCGAGCCGATGGATGTGATGGAGCTCGGCCGCATGACGGTCTTCCTCGATCCCCAGGGCGCCGCCCTGGGCGCGTGGCAGCCCATCCAGTTCCCCGGCGCGGGCATCGTCAACGAGCCCGGAGCGTTTACCTGGAACGAGCTGCTCACGCGCGACATCGGCGCCGCCCACGCGTTCTACCCGGCCGTGCTGCCCTGGAGCGCGGACGAGCAGGACTTCGCGGGCATGAAGTACACGCTCTGGAAGGTCGGCGACCAGATGGTCGCGGGCGGGATGCCGATGGGCGACGAGTTCCCGGCCGAGGTGCCCTCCTACTGGGCGATCTACTTCGCCGTCGACGACACCGATGCGACCGCGCAGCGGGCCACCGAGCTCGGCGGCACGGTCATGAGGCCACCGAGCGACATTCCCGATGTCGGGCGCTTCGCCGTCCTTGTCGATCCGCAGGGCGCCGTCTTCGCGGTCATCAAGAACGCCCAGCCCGCCGCTTGAGCGATCTCGACCCGGGCGCGTTCGCGGTCGCGCGCGCGACCGTCCGCGACGGGCTCGAGCTCGCCTACGTCCGCGAAGGCGCCGGCGGCGCGCCGCTGCTGTTGCTGCACGGGTGGCCGGAGACGCGGCGCATCTGGTGGCGCAACATCGCGCCGCTGGCCGCGGCCGGGTTCGAGGTCATCGTGCCCGACCTGCGCGGGTTCGGGGACAGCGGCCTCGCGCGAGACGACCGCTACGACACCGTGGCCAGCGCGCTCGATCTGCACGCGCTGGTCACCGAGGTGCTCGGCCACGAACGCATCGCGGCCGCCGGCGGCGACTTCGGCGGGGTGATCATCGAGGACATGGGCCTGCGCTTCGCAGGCCTGATCGAGCGCCAGTGCCTGTTCAACACCATCCCGCCCGTGCTCGAGCGCTTCGAGCCCACGCCCGCGATGCGCCAGGCCACCGACTACTTCCGCCGCCAGGGCCGCGACGCCGACGCGCTGGCCGCCGAGTTGCGCACGCCCGAGGAGCGTCGCCGCTACGTGGCCCAGTTCTACGGTTCGCGCTTCTGGGCCGCACCGGGCACGTTTGACCGCGCGGCGATCGACTTCATGACCGAGCCGTTCGCGCCCGCCGACAAGCTGCGCGCCTCGTTCGGCCTGTACGAGAGCACGCTGGGCACGCGCCCGCTGACCGAGCCGCCGCGCGTGTTCGAGCGCAACCCCCTCCCCACGCTGATCCTCTACGGCCCCGAGGACCACGTGGTCTCCCGCGCGTTCCCCGCCCTGATGGAGCGGGCCTTCGACGACCCCATCGGCCCGTTCGTCGTGCCCGGTGCCGGCCACTTCCTGCAGTGGGAGCGCGCCGACCTGTTCAATCGCGCGCTGATCGCCTTCCTTCAGCGGTAGTCGCCCTCGAAGTAGACGAGCGGCTCGCCGCCGCGCACCTCGGCCTGCTCGACCGCGACGACGACCAGCACGTGGTCGCCGCGCGGCAGCGCCTCGGCGGGGCGTCCCTCGAGCACGGCCAGCGCCCCGGTGGCCACCATCAGGCCCGACGGCCGCCGCTCGGTCCCGCCGAGCACGAAGCGGTCGGGGCGGCCGGACGCGAAGCGCTGGGCGAGCTCCTCGTGCTCGGCGCCGAGGACCGAGAACGCCAGCCGGTCGGCGCCCGCGAAATGCGGCGTCGAGCCCGCGTCGGCCCGCAGCGCCAGCGCGACCAGCGGCGGGTCGGCTGAAAGCGGCAGGAACGCCCCCACGGTCACGCCCCAGTCGCTCAGGCTGGCGTCGCGCGCGGTCAGCAGCACGATGCCGGTGGCGAACCGCGCCGTGGCGCGGCGAACGGCCCGGACGAGCTCCGGGTCGCTCGGGCTCACGACGGGGTCAAGTCTTTCATTGCCGCACTGGTTCTCGGTGTTGCAAGGAAAGACTTGACCCCTGGTGGTCAGCGCGCCAGGGCGGCGAGCGTGGTCGCGAGCGCGACCTCCGCCCGCGGCTGCACCGAGGCGATGAGCACGTGCTCGCCCGGGTTGTGCGCCGCACCCCCGCGCGGGCCGAGCCCGTCCACCGTGACGGGGATGACCGGGGCGAAGTGGCTCGCGTCGCTGGCACCGCCGCGCCCCGACGGCACGACGGGGCGACCGGCGGCCTTCGCGGTCCCGTCCAGGAGCGCCCGGGTGGTTTCGCGGGAATCCATGGGCGGCCAACGCCGCACGAGCGAGACCTCCAGGCGCACGCCGTCGAGCTCGGGCGGCACCGCCTTGCCCACCGACTGGATCGCCGCCAGGCGGTCGCTGCGCACGTCGCACAAGAGCTCGCCGGCGGCGGGCACGACGTTGAACGCGTCGCCGCTGGTCATCACCGTCGGCACCGCGGTCAGGCGGTCGGGCCCGTCGGGGTCGTGGCAGCCGGCCACGGCCTGGGCGGCGGCGCTCAGCGCCAGCAGCGCGTTGCGCCCGCGGTCGGGGGCCGAGCCGGAGTGCGCCGCCCGGCCGTGCGCGAGCACGCGCACGGTGCCGGCGCCCTTGCGCCGTACGATCAGCGCCTCCTCGCCACCGAGCAGCTGCCCGGCCTCGAAGCACAGGCACGCATCCCAGCCCGTGAAGGCCTCGACGTGCACGAACGGCGTCGTGCGCCACTCCTCGTCGGCCACGAGCAGGCACGCCACCTCGGCGAACTCGGACCGGCGCTCGACGAGCGCGTGCAGGATGCCGAGCGCGAAGACGTCGCCGCCCTTCATGTCCACCGTGCCCGAGCCGTGCAGCTTGTCGCCGTCGCGCACGAGCGGCTTGTGGCGCTCGTGGTGGTGGACGGTGTCGAGGTGGCCGAGCAGGAGCACGCGCGGGCCGTCGGTGCGCGTGCCGCGCAGGCGCAGCAGCAGGTCGGGCGCGCAACCGGGCGACGAGCACGGCGGGCGCTCCACCGTCGCCTCCTCGGGCGCCAGCGCCACCGCGACGGCGGCGCACTCCTCGAAGCCGTCGACGTCGCCACTGGGCGAGGACACCGCCACGAGCGCGGCGGTGTCGCGCTCAAAGCGGGCGACGAGGTGGGCGGCGTGCTCGTCGACCCAGGGATCCATCGCCTGCGCCTAGGCGGCGCCGAGGACAGCGCCGAGGCGGCGCTCCAGCGCCGCCGAGAGCGCGTCGTGCAGCGCGCCGGCGGGGAACCGCTCCACGAGCTCCTGCAGGAAGCCCTCGATGACCAGGCGCTGGGCCTGCTTGAGGCCCAGGCCGTGGGCGCGCAGGTAGAACAGCTGCTCGCGGTCGATCTGGGCCACCGCCGCCGCGTGGGTGCAGCGCACGTCGTTGGCCTCGATCTCCAGCCCGGGGATGGCGTCGGCGTGGGCGCGCGTGGAGAGCAACAAGTTGCGCGACTCCTGGAAGGCGTCGGTCTGCTGAGCGCCGGGGTCGACGCGGATCATCCCGCGCCACACCGCCGTGGACCTCCCGTCCAGCAGGCCCCGGAAGGCCAGGTCGCTGGTCGTGTTGGGCGCCGCGTGCTCCTGCGTGGTATCGAAGTCGAGGTGCTGGCGGCCGCGGCCGACGTAGGCGCCGGTGACCTTGGCTTCCGAGCCCCGGCCGGCCAGGTTGGTCTCCATGCGCACCTTGCCGCGCGCCGAGCCGAACCCGAGCGCGACCCACTCGAGCGAGCCGTCGCGGTCGACCTCGGCGCGCTGGGTGCCGAAGATCCAGGCCTTCTCGGACAACGCCTGGGCGCTGACGTAGCGCAGCCGCGCGCCCGGCCCCACGACGAGCTCGGTCACCGTGTTGAACAGGCCGCCGAGGTCGGGGGCGGACGAGAGGTACTGCTCCCAGACCTCGGCCTGGGCGCCCTCCTCGACCACGATCAGCGTGCGCCAGTAGGTGCCGCGCTCGGCCGCGGCCTGGACCGCACGCGCGACCACGGGCCCGTCCGCGACCAAGCCGGGGCCGACGTGCACGAGCAGCCCGCTGGTCCACTCGGCGTCGTTGCGCGCGGCGAACGGATCGCCCTCGCTGGAGACGACGGAACCCAGGTGGCGCTCGACGAGCTCCGGGCGCTCGGCCACGGCCTGGGCCAGCGGCATGGCGGTGACCCCGTCGGGCACGGCGACGTCGTCGAAGACCGCGTCGCCGCCGGCGGTCTCGGCCGGCGCGGGCGGGAAGGCGTCGAGGTCGAGGCCGCCGAGGTCGGTGAACTCCCACCCCGGCACGGTGGCGTCGGGGAGCGCGAGCTCCACACTCGCAGCGGCGGCGCGCTCCCGGCGCGCCGCCAGCCAGCTTGGATCGGTGGAAGTCGTCGTCATGGGCTACCCGGGTGATTGGATGAGCTGGCGAGGTCGCGGGCGTTCCTGGCAAGGACGCAGTGGGGTGGAACAGTGCTCTGCACGACCCACCCCCGAGGACGCCGCCAGGGGCGCTCGCGGGCCGTCAGATCAGCCAATCGAGCCTTCCATCTGGAGTTCGATAAGGCGGTTCATCTCGACCGCGTACTCCATCGGGAGCTCCTTGGTGATGGGCTCGATGAAGCCGTTGACGATGAGCTTGCCCGCCTCCTCCTCGCTGAGGCCGTGGGCCTGGAGGTAGAAGAGCTGGTCGTCGCCGATCTTCGACACCGTGGCCTCGTGGCCGACGTTGGCGTCGTTCTCGGAGATGCGGATCGTCGGGTAGGTGTCCGAGCGCGATTGCTCGTCGAGCAGCAACGCGTCGCACACGACCTTGGACTTCGCGCCCGTGGCGCCCTTGGCCACCTCGAGCAGCCCCCGGTAGGAGCCGCGCCCGCCGTCCTTGGAGATCGACTTGGCGAAGATGTTCGACGTCGTGTTCGGCGCCGCGTGGACGATCTTCGCGCCCGCATCCTGGTGCTGGCCGTGGCCGGCGAACGCGATTGAGAGGACCTCGCCGTGGGCGCGCTCGCCCATCAGGTACACGCTCGGGTACTTCATCGTCAGCTTGGAGCCGAGGTTGCAGTCGACCCACTCGACCGTCGCGTCGGTCTCGGCGATCGCCCGCTTGGTCACCAGGTTGTAGACGTTGGTCGACCAGTTCTGCACCGTCGTGTAGCGGATGCGCGCGCCGGGCTTGGCGATCAGCTCGACCACGGCGGAGTGCAGCGAGTCCGACGAGTAGGTCGGCGCCGTGCAGCCCTCGACGTAGTGCACGTAGCTGCCCTCGTCGGCGATGATCAGCGTCCGCTCGAACTGGCCCATGTTCTCGGTGTTGATGCGGAAGTAGGCCTGCAGCGGCATCTCGACGTGCACGCCCGGCGGCACGTACACGAACGAGCCGCCCGACCACACCGCGCTGTTCAGCGCCGCGAGCTTGTTGTCGTTGGGCGGGATGATCGTGGCGAAGTACTCGCGCACGAGGTCCTCGTGCTCGCGCAGGCCCGAGTCCATGTCCATGAAGATCACGCCCTGCTTCTCGAGGTCCTCGCGCACCTGGTGGTAGACGACCTCGGACTCGTACTGGGCGCCCACGCCGGAGAGGAACTTGCGCTCGGCCTCGGGGATGCCGAGGCGGTCGAAGGTCTTCTTGACGTCGTCGGGGACGTCGTCCCACGAGCGCTCGGCGCGCTCGGACGCGCGCACGAAGTAGTGGATGTTGTCGTAGTCGACCTCGGCGAGGAACGGGGAGCCCCAGGTGGGCTGCTCGCGCGCGAGGAAGTGGTCGAGCGCCTTGAGCCGGAAGTCGCGCATCCACCGCGGCTCGGACTTGAACTCGGAGATCTTCGCAACGATCTCGGGGTTGACGCCCTTGGGCGCCTTGTACAGGTAGTTCTCGGCGTCGTGGAAGCCGAAGCGCTCGGTGTAGTCGGCGTTGATGTCCTGAAGCTCGGGGGTGCTCATCACTCAACCTCCAGCTTGACGGTGTCGTTGTCCACGTGCACCGGGAAGATGTCCACCGGCTCGTACGCGGGGAGGGTCTTGGGCTTTCCGGTGCGCAGGTCGAACAGCGAACCGTGACGCGGACACTCGACGGTACAAGTCTCCGCGTCGAACTCGCCCTCGGCCAGCGGACCGTCGTCGTGGGAACAGCGGTCCTCGATGGCGAAATAGCTGCCATCGCAGTTGAAGACGCCGATCTCGAGGTCCTCCCAGGTCACGAGCTTGCGCTCGCCGTCGGGCAGTTCGGAGACGGTGCAGACATCGATGATCTCGGGCAAGATTTCCTAGTGTGGGAGTCGGGATTACAGTCTAGACGCCTCCGTGGGCGATCCCTGTTCCCCTTCGTCCTCCCACTCCGCTGCGGCACCCAGGCTCGCCGACTTGAGCACCTTGAGGCTCAGTAGCGCGCACTTGATGCGGGTGGCGGAGATGTCGATGCCGAGGAGGTCGAGCACGAACTGCTTGTCGAGGCGCAGCACGTCGTCGATCGGCATGCCGATGATCTCGTCGGAGACCATCGAGGCGCTGGCCTGGCTGATCGCGCAGCCCTGGCCCGAGAAGGCGAGGTCGGCGACGCGGTTGTCGCCGTCGAGCCTGAGCTGCACGCGCAGCTCGTCGCCGCACAGCGGGTTGGTGTCGTGGGCCTCGAGGTCGGGGGCCTCGAGCTCGCCGAAGTGATGCGGGCGCTTGTAGTGCTCGAGGATGTACTCGCGGTAGAGGCTGTCGTCCATGGCGCTACGCGGCCGCCTGCGCGACCTCGTCCTTGATCCAGCCGTAGCCCTTGCTCTCGAGCTCGGTGACGAGCTCGGGGCCGCCCTCCTTGACGATCCGGCCGTCGTAGAGGACGTGCACGAAGCCGGGCTGAACCAGGTGCAGGATGCGCTGGTAGTGGGTGATGATGAGGATGCCCATGTCCGGGCCCGCCACCGCGTTGACGCCGTTGGCGACGATGCGCAGGGCGTCGATGTCCAGGCCCGAGTCGGTCTCGTCCAGGACGGCGACCTGCGGGCGCTGCATGGCGAGCTGGAGGATCTCCATGCGCTTCTTCTCGCCGCCGGAGAAGCCCTCGTTGAGGTAGCGGGAGGAGAACTCCCGCGGCACCTCGGCGAGGTCCATGGCCTCCTCGGTGGTCTTGCGGAAGTCCTTGAGCGAGATGGGCTCCTCGCCACGAGCCTCGCGATGGGCGTTGGCGACCATGCGCAGGTACTTGGCCACGCTGACCCCCGGCACGGCGATCGGATACTGGAAGGCCATGAACAGGCCGGCGCGGGCGCGCTCGTCCGGATCGGCCTCGGTGACGTCCTCGCCGTTGAAGGTGATCGATCCCTCGGTCACCTCCATCCCCGGGTGGCCCATGATCGCGTTGGCCAGCGTCGACTTGCCGGAGCCGTTGGGGCCCATCAGGGCGTGGATCTCGCCCTTGGAGACGGTCAGGTCGACGCCCTTGAGGATCTCCTTCTCGGCGGCGCGGACGTGCAGGTTGCGAATTTCGAGGTCGGGCAAGGCGTTCACTTCTCCAAGTTCGTTGTCAGGCGGGGACCGGCGCGGCGGGCGCGCGGCGAGACCCGAACTCGACCAGGTCGGCCAAGGTCGTCTCCTTCAGCGCGCGCACCATGCCGCCCTGGACCCGTGTCCACAGCAGCTTGGTGGCGCAGCCGTGGCCGTGGTCGGTCTCGTGCGAGCAGAGGACGCGCCGGACCTCGTCCGTGAAGCACTCCATCGGCGCGATCGTCCCCTCGAGCGCGAGCACCACCTCGTCCATGGTGATGTCGGCGGCAGGACGGGCGAGCGCGTAGCCGCCGTGGGCGCCGCGGGTCGAGACGACGAGGCTGGCCTTCTTCAGCTTGGCGACGACGTGCTCGAGGTACGGCAGCGGCAGGCCCTCGGCATCGGCGATGACGTTGAGCGGGGTCGGCCCGTCGGAGTGCTGCCGTCCGAGCTCGACCATCAGGCGCACGCCGTACTCGGCTCTGGTCGAGAAGATCATCCCGACTAATCCTAGCGCCGAGGTCGGAATGGAGAACGGGGGCGGACGGAGCCGCCCGCCCCCGCACCGTGGTTCAGCCTTGCTGGCTGAGCTTGGCCGAGATCGTCTTGCTCTTGCCGGCCGCGCAGCCGGACTTGGACGACGTCTGGGCGTAGTACTTGCCCGACTTGCTGACGCTGATCTTCCACTGGCCCCGGTCGCCGTTGGGCTGGGCGGTGTCGGTGCCGGACTTGGTCTTCTTGGTCCCGCTGACCCGGTAGAGCGTGACCTTGGTGGTCTCGCAGCTGCTCTTCGAGCTGCTGACGAAGCCCGAGAAGCCGTCGGCCTCGGTCTGGATCGAGACGCTGACCTTCGCCGCCGTCGCCGCGTTCGCGGTGGCGGTCACGCCCACCAGCGCCGCGACAGAGAGCAGCGCGATCCCGCCTTTGGCGAGTTGACGCTTCATGTGTCCCTCCCGTTCGTTGCCTGTATGCCGGCGCGACCCTCTCAGATGACGGCGCGCACAAAGTCGGGATTGGGTATGGCTCGGCGGACTACACTTGCCCCTCGCTAGGGGCTGTAGCTCAGCTGGGAGAGCGCCACACTGGCAGTGTGGAGGTCACGGGTTCGAGCCCCGTCAGCTCCATCCACGGACCCCGGCGTAACACAACGTCGGCTGGCCCGTTGTGGAGGCATGCGCTGCGCACTCCTCCTGCCCCCGGCCGCCGCCCTGCTCGAGGTCGCTGCCCCCGCGGCCGGCGCGGCCACCGTCTCCGCCACCATCACCCACAACTTCGACCCGGGCCTGCCCGCCAAGGGCGTCCCGCCCACGGTGAGCACCTCCTCGAGCGTGCGCGTCAACGCGCCCTCCGGTGAAGTGAACACGATGACCCTGCGGCCCGCCGGCACCGATGTCGTCGAGGTCGAGGACACCACCACGCCCGAGCGGGCCGGCGCCGGCTGCACCCAGCAGAGCCCGACCGTCGTGCGCTGCGCCGTGGGCGCCCCGCTCACCGTCAACGCCACGCTGGGCGACAAGGACGACGCCTGGGAGTCGGGCGCGGTCAACGCCACCGTCAACGGCGGCGCCGGCAACGACCGCCTGCACGCCGCCGGGCGCCTGGTCGACGGCGACGGCGACGACACCCTGACCGCGATCGATGCGCCCGCCGTGACCGGCGGACCGACCGTGCTCGACGGCGGCGCCGGCGCCGACCACATGTCCGGAGGCGTCGTCTCCTACGCCGCGGGCACGGCGCCGGTCAGCGTCGACCTCGCCGACCCCGGCACCGACGGCGCGCCGGGCGAGGGCGACGTCATCGCCGCCGCCCAGGGCGCGATCGGCGGCGCCGGCGACGACGCCCTGCTCGGCACCGACGGAGCCGACGTCCTCTACGGCGGCCCCGGCTCGGATCGGATCGACGGGCCGGGCCGGCGACGACGTGGTCGGCGGCGGCCGGGCGCCGGGCAACGTCCCGGCCGGCGACGTGGCCGACGGCGCCGCGCCCACCGCGGCCACGCCCGAGACGCTGGTGGGCGGGCCCGGCAACGATCGGGTGGGCGGCGCCGGCACGCTGGACGGCGGCGACGGCGACGACCAGATCGCCGGCGACGGGAGCCTGACCGGCGGGGAGGGCGACGACGCGCTGCGCGGCATCGGGCCCGGCGCGGTGCTGGACAGCGGGCCCGGCAACGACTCGGTGGCCGAGGACGCCTCCGCCTCGCCCACCGCGGCCACGTTCGGCAGCGGGCCGATCGTGCTGCGCGGCGGCCCCGGCGACGACGCCGTGAGCCC
>DATBDE010000151.1:0-24131 GCA_036270095.1 Solirubrobacteraceae bacterium
TGCCGTTCTCGACGCGAGCACAAAACCGCAGGCGCCCGGCGACCGAACGCCACGCCACCACCGCCCTACTCGACCGACACACACAAGGCGCGCGCCAGCGTCGGTGCCGTGAACGCGTACAGGACCACCGTGCACGCGATGACCAGGAACACCACCGGCACGATCTTCTCTGCGCCGTCGACGTGGTCGGAGACCAGCTTGAGGCTGAAGGTCGAGGCAGTGGAGGCGGCGATGATCCCGCGCGGCGCCATCCAGGCCACGAGCCCGCGCTCACGCCAGGACAGCGACGACCCGCGCGCGGACAGCAGCACCCCCAGCGGGCGGGCGACGAGCACCAGCAGGGCCACGAACCCGATCCCGGCGAGCCCGAGGCCGACCACCTGGGACGGCACCACCAGCGCCGAGAGCAGGATGAAGAGCAGGCCGATCAGCAGCAGCCCGAGCGTCTCCTTGAACTCGAGGATCGTGGTCAGCGGCACCGTGCGCTGGTTGGCCATCACCAGCCCGGCGACGATCGCGGCGACCAGGCCGGCGTCGTCGCGGACGAGGTCGGCCGCGCCGGTGACCCCGACCACCACGCCGAGCGTGGCCACCGAGGCCAGCTGCGAGCTCATCGTGCCCCGGCGCACCATCAGCCACAGCACCGCCCCGCCGGCGCCGCCGATCGCCACCCCGACACTGACGCTGAGCAGGAACCCGCCGGGCTCGAATCCGCCCGAGCTCGACAGCCCGGCGAACACCAGCGCCGCCACGATCGCCCCGACCGGGTCGATCAGGATCCCCTCCCAGCGCAGCACCCGGCCCACCGCCGGCTTCGGGTGCGCGAACTCGAGCAGCGGGAGCACCACGGTCGGTCCCGAGACGATCAGGATGGCGCCGACCAGCAGCGCGATCCCGCCCGGAAGGTCCAAGAGCACCACGGCGCCCCCGAACCCCACCGCCCAGGTGATCACCGCGCCGAGCGTGAGCAGGCGCACGACGACCGGCGGCGTGTCGTCCTCCAGCTCCTCCCGGCGCAGGCCGAGCGCGCCCTCGAACAGGATCACGCCGACCGCCAGCGAGACGAACGGCGAGAGCAGGTCGCCGAGCAGCTCGTTGGGGTCGACCAGATCCGCCACCGAGGGGCCGGCCAGAACGCCGGCGATGAGCAGGGGCACGATCGCGGGGATGCGCAGCCGCGCCGCGAGCACCATGCAGCCCACGGCGAGCACGACGACGACGGTGAGGCCGACGAGTGGGTCCTGCAAGGGTCAGACGAGCTCGAGGGGCTGCTCGGCCTGGTCGGCCGTGCGCAGCGTGTCGGTGAAGGCCTTCAGCATCGTGTTCCCTGGAATGTCTTGGTCGCCATGGCGGCGACTACATCACGTCGCGGGCCGTGCGTCCCAGCGGACCCGGGTGTCGAGCTGGGCCAAGGCGGCGTAGTGCTTGCGCGCCAGGCGGTTGGAGGCGGCATCGACGACGCTCTGGCCCGGGTCCCACAGCGCCACCCAGGCGATGACGACGAAGGTCTGGGCGAACGTGTCGGTCCAGGCGTCGGTGGCGCCGTAGTTGACGCCGGCGGCGAGCAGCAGGCAGACGACGAAGAGCACGATGCCGATGCGGCTCTTGCGCCCGCGTAGGCTGCGCCGGATCCAGTGCCGGCGGCAGTCCACCGTCATGCGCGCCATGTCGGCACGGATGCCCTCGCTGACGGCTGCGTCGACCCCGTCGGCCCGCTCGGCCTCGGGCAGCAGCACGACCAGGGCGCTGACGTCGCTGTCGCGCCGGTGCTCGACCCACTGTTCGACGATGCGCTCGCGGGCGTCGTTGTCCAGCCCGCGGCGGTTCACGGGCGCGGGGTCCCACTGGTCGAATAGGGCGTCGACCGATGGGGCGCGGATGACGATCTCGGGGCTCACGACTGTTTCTGCCTGATGCCCTCCATGCGCCGGGCCGACTCCACCAGCCAGGCCTTGACGGCCGCGACCTCGGCGTCCGTGTGCCCGGCCTCGATCGCCTCCTCGAGCGCCTTGACCACGGGGGTGGCGGCGTCGAGCCGTGCCTGCCCGCCCGCGGTGAGGAACACCTCGCGGATCCGTCCGTGCGTCGGGTGCGGGCGGCGCTCGACGAGGCCGGCGCGCTCGAGCGAGGCCAGCACCCCGTTCATCGACTGCGCGGAAATGTCGGTCGCGCGTGCGAGGTCGGCGCCGGACAGGCCGGGGTCGCGCGCGAGCACACTGAGCGCGCCGTACTGCGCGGGCGTGAGCCGGTGCTCACGCAGCGCGAGCTCCATGGCCGCGCGCAATTCCTGCCAGGCCTGACGGAGAAGGAAGCCGCTACGACCCTCCACCCCGCGGTAGCGCTGACCGATGAGCGGGGCCTCCACGGCGCGGCACTGTATCAGGCTCTTGACAACATATAAGGACACTGTCAATATCGAAGGATGTTGACAACCTCGAGCATCTCCCAAACCCGTATGGACGCGCTCGCCGACGGCCACTTCCGCGGCGAGGAGGCAGGCGACGTCGATGCCGTCGTCGACGGCTTCGCCCCCGACGCCGAGCACGACGTCGCCGGCCGGCCCGGCGGCCCCCTGCACGGCCACGCGGCGATCGACGCCTTCTACCGCGGCCTGCTCGCGGAGCTGCGCATCGACCGCTTCGAGCCCGTGCGGCGCTGGTACGGCGACCGCCACCTGGTCGACGAGTCGATTCTGCACGCGCACGCCATCGGCCGGCCGTTCGGCATGGAGGGCCGCGGCCGGCCCGTCAGCGTGCGGATGCTGCACGTGTTCGACTTCGCCGACGACCGCATCGCCCGCGAGAGCGCCTGGCTCGATCTCGCCACGCTGAGCGCGCAGCTGGCGCCCGACGCCTAGAGCGGCTTGCGCCCGTCCGGCCCCTCCTCAGCGAGCGCGCCGCCGGTCAGCAGGGCCGTGAAGCGCCTCGTCGACACACGTGGGTAGATGGTCCAGCCCGCCAGCTTGCCCGCCTAGGTGGTGTCGACGACCATGCGGTCCAGCCGCCGCGTGGGCACGCGGCCACGGCGCGCGATCTGGCGGGCCAGGCTCTGCGGCACCCCGGGCCGGATCTGCCACAGATAGATCACCTGCAGCGAGCCGGAGAACTCCTCCCGCCGGCCCTGGCGCACGTCGCCGTCGACGTCGACGCGCACGACCCGGCGCGTGCCAGCGTCGGCGACGATGGCGTCGGCCTCGCTCGGGTAGAGGTCGAACGCGCTGAGGTCGGCGTTGGCGCCGAGCGCGCCCCACAGCGCCGCCAGCGCGACGGTCAGGTTCTGGGCGCGGAAGAGCGAGCGCGGGCTGCTCGGCCCGACCGCAGCGGCGTCGCGGGGCCGCGGCGGCTCGGTGCCCACGCCTCCTTCGCGACGGGCCTGCGTGCCGCTGCCGACGTGGTTGGCGGAGCGCACGAGCTTCGCGGCCTTGCGCTTGGCCGCGACCTGCTGGTCGTGGACCGAGCTCGAGACGACGGTCGCGAGCCCCAGCGCGGCCAGGACCGCGCCCCGCTCGTCGGTGTTGTCGAGCGCGAACAGGATCGGGGCCAGGCCGATGGCGGTGAACAACCCCGGTACGACGAACACGGCCGAGCCGGCCCGCAGCGCGCCCCCGCTGCCGATGAAGATGCCCGCGGTCAGGAACGCGACCCACCAGCCCGTCCCCGCCGGGCACTTCGGCAGCGGGCCGTAGCGGCCGTATCCGGTGGTCGAGCAGCTCCCGCCCTGGAGCAGGTGGTACAGCCCGACGCCTGCCGATGGGCCGGTTGTTGTAGGAATGTGCGGGTGAGCGGAGGCACGCCCGTCGTGGGCACGAGCAAGAACCTGGTCCTGGCCGCAATGGTGTTCGCGGTCGCGATGACGTTCATCGACCAGACGATCGTCGCGATCGCGATCCCCGACCTGCAACGCGAGCTGTCGCTGACGGCGACCGGGTCGCAGTGGATCATCAACGGCTACCTGCTGTCGCTGTCGGCGCTGTTCGCGTTCGGCGGCAAGCTCGCCGACGTGGCCGGGCGCCGGCGGATCGTGGTCATCGGCGTGATCGGGTTCGCGGTCGCGTCGGGTCTGTGCGGGGCCACGCCCACAGGCGCGGTGGCAGAGACCTGGATCATCACCTTCCGGGTCATCCAGGGCGCGTTTGCGGCGCTCATGTTCCCGGCCGCCGTGGGGATCGTGGTGGCGTCGTTCCCGCTGCGCGAGCGCGGCAAGGCGATGGCCATCTTCTTCGGGATCTCCGGCGGCCTGACCGCGATCGGCCCGATCGCCGGCGGCTTCCTCACCCAGTGGACCTGGCGTTCGATCTTCTGGATCAACCTCCCGGTCGCGCTCATCGCCCTGTTCCTCATCTGGCGGTCTCGGCCGGACGACACGCGGCGCCCGACCAAGCTCGACTACCGCGGCACGGTGCTCATCACGGCGGCAATGACGCTGCTCGTCCTCGGGTTCCAGCAGTCGGCGGTGTGGGGCTGGAGCAGCGTCGCCACGTGGGCCTGCATCGTTGTCGGCGCGGTGCTGGGGGTGTGGTTCGTGTTCTTCGAGCTGCGGATCCCGTTCCCGCTGCTGCGCCTGCAGATCTTCCGCGACCGGGGCTTCTCGACCGAGACGCTGGTGCTCGGGCTGATGTCGGTCGTGTTCGTCCCGTTCTTCTTCTTCGCCAGCGTGTACGCGCAGGTCTCGCTCGGCAAGAGCTCGTCGGAGGCGGGCCTGTACCTCCTGTACTTCTTCCTCGGCTTCGTGATCCTGGCCCAGGTCGGCGGGCGCATCCTCGACGCGCGCGGGGCCAAGCCCGCGGTGGTGGCCGGGTGCGCCGTCTCCGCCGTCGGGTTCTACCTGCTCGCGGGCAAGCTCACCGACCTGTCGCTGAACGCGCAATGGCTGTACGTGGCCATCGCCGGGGGCGGCGTGGGACTGATGCTGGGGACGGCGAGCACGGACGCGGTCAACCGCGCCCCGAGCTCGAGCTACAGCGAGGTCACCGGGATCACCCAGACGGCGCGCAACTTCGGTGCCGCCCTCGGCCTGGCCGTGCTCGGCGCGATCCTGGTCAGCCAGAACCAGAGCAACGTGGTGAACGGCTTGACCAAGAACGGGGTCCCCAGCGCGCAGGCGCACTCCGTGGCCAACTCGCTCGGCGCCCAGATCAGCGGCGGCGCCGCCGGCGGCGGGCCGCCGGGGGCCGGACCGGTCACGCGGGCGGTGGTGCACTCGGTGCAGGTCGCGTACGCCCAGTCGACGCAGACCGTCTTCTACATCATGGCCGGGGTGATGGCGGCGACGTTCCTGGTCGCGCTCATCCGGCTGCCGCCCGGCCGGGTCGAGACGCAGGAGATCACCGAGGCGCCGGCCGAGGCCGCGTCGGCCTAGCGGCGCCCTCGGCGCCGCGCGAGCACGGCGCCGACGGTGGCGCCGTAGGCGACGTGGTCGGCGACCTGCGGCAGCGGGGGCAACGCACGCACGCGGGGGAAGCGGCGGCCGATGAGGCCGAGGTCGAGGGCCGCGATGCCGAGCCCGGCGAGCGCGCCCCACACGGCGGTCCTGCGCCGCGGGAGGACGGCCGCGAGCACCTCGGCCCAGCCCACCGACAGGGCCGCGTGCACGGGAACGGCCGCCAGGAACAGCAGCGCTCCCCGCCGCTCGTGCGGCAGCGCCATCGCGCCGGCCGCATGCGCCGCCGCCATCGCGTCGTCCCCGGTGGCGAGCGCGTGCAGCGTCGAGGGCGCGCCGCTGACCACCGCCGCGACCGTGCCGGCGGCCAGTCCGTCGCGGAGGGTGTCGCTCGTCCCACCTACATTGAGAAGCATGACTCCTCTCTTCGGACAAGACCACGTCGAGCGCTATCAGGCGACCGACGGCCGCGAAGGCCACGACTGGCAGAACGGGGCACCGGTCCTGCTGCTCACCACCACCGGGCGCAAGTCGGGCCAGGAGCGCACGACGCCGCTCATCTACCAGCCCTTCGAGGACAAATACCTGATCGTCGCCTCCAAGGGCGGCTCGGACCAGCCACCGGCGTGGTACCTCAACCTCGAGTCCAGCCCCGAGGTCGGCGTGCAGATCAAGGGCGACAAGTTCCTGGCGAACGCGCGTGCCGCGACGCCGGAGGAGAAGCCGGAGATGTGGCGCGCGATGGCCGAGGTGTGGCCCGACTACGACAAGTACCAGCAGAGCACCGACCGCGCCATCCCGGTGGTCGTGCTCGAGCGCAAGGGCTAGCCGCGTTTCGCCGGCAGCCTGGTAGCCACCGCGAGCAGCCCCACCACGCCGCCGAGCAGCAGCAACCCGCCGAGGTCCTCCCACAGGTCGGGCGCGACCACACGCAGCACGAGCGCCGCCGCCAGCAGCGCGGCCACGCCCAGCGGCAGCACCCAGGTCTCGCCGAGGACCAGCTTGCGCAGCTCGCGCAGCACGCTCATGCCTTGACCTTCGGCACCGGTCGGGCCAGCGACGCGACCTGCAGCGCCGCTACGCCGGCCACGACCACGGCCACGTAGAGCAGCGCGAGGTCGCCGCCGGGCCAGTCCACGCCCAGCCCCTCAGCGCAGAAGAACGTGCCGAAGGACGTGAGCACGACGCCGACACCGAACTTCAGCTCGGTCTCGGGCAGCCGGCTGAGCGGCCGGCGCAGCCACGCGCCCAGCCCGACGACGAGCACGCAGGCCAGCGCGGTGCCGGCCAACGCCGGCCCCAGCCCGCCCGGCCGCGCGGCCAGGGCGCTGACGATCAGGACCACCTCGATGCCCTCGAGCAGCACGCCCTTGAAGGCGACGATGCGGGCGGCCCAGTCAGGCTGTCCGGGCGGCGGGAGCGGATCGCCGGCGAGCTCGGCGCGGGTCTCGTCGTACTCGGCCGCCGACGACGAGCGCGCCCTGCGGCCGGCCAGCCGCAGCACGCCCTTGCGCAGCCACTCGAGCCCGAACAGCAGCAGGAGCACGCCCACGATCACCCGCAACGCGTTGCCGGACGCCTGCGCCAAGAGGGCGGGCCCGACGATGACGGCGATCGCGGCGCAGGCCACGACCGCCGCGCCCGTGCCGAGCAGCGCGTCCCGCCAGCGCCGGCTGGCGCCCACCGCGAGGACGATCGCCAGCGCCTCGAGGAACTCCACGCCGGCGGCCAAGGTGGCGCCGAGCGCTGTCAGGACCCACTGCACGCCAACCGAGGGTAGATGGCGGCGGCGTCAGCGGCGCGCGATTATCGCCAGCGAGATCACCAGCGACAGGGCGAGCAGCGCGGCGAGCGCGCGAGCGGTGTCGCTGAGCGCGTCGCCCTGTGAGACCGAGACCACCAGCAGGCCGATCGGGATCACCGTGGCGAGGATGACCAGGCTCCAGCTGATGAACGCCCGTCGGCCCGAGCCGTGCTCCGGCGCCGTCTTGAGCGCTCGCACGCCGTGCGGGTCGTGCACGGGCACGCCCGAGTAGTACTCGAGCGCGATGGCACCGAGCTGGCGCGTGCTCGTGTCGCAGCTCCAGGCCATCAGGATCATGAACGTCACCGGGATGATCCAGGTCACCGCCCAGATGGCGCCGCCGATGACGACCATGACCACCTGGCGCCGCCGTCCCGGCTTCTCGTCCGGGTTGTTCGCCGAGGTGAAGGCGGCGAGCACGAGGATGCGCTTGACCATGTCCACCCAGCTCAGGAACCGTGCCCGCCGGGTCGCGGGCACCGGCTCCTTGCCCATCCGCTCCAGCGCCGCCGCCGCCTGGGGGACCGACGGGTAGACGCCGCGCAGCGCCAGCAGCTCGGCCGCGACGCGCGGGTCGGTGGGGTCGTGGCCGTGCAGGGCAGCGATCCGCAGCACCATCCGCGCCTGCGCCCACAGGAAGGCGACGTAGGCGGGGACGAGCGCGATGAAGAACGGCGTCCCCGACACGGCCCCGTCCGCGCGCGAGACGATCAGCGTCGCGCGACGCAGCCGGTCGCTCTCCGCGACTGGCTGCGCGCCCTGCGCCAGCCGCTCCTGCGCCCAGGCCTTCGCCTCCGGCCCCTGGCGTCCTACGGCGAGGAGGATCAGGCGCTCGGGGAGCTCGCGCGGATGACCGCGCAGGGAGCGCCAGATCTCGCGCCGCGGGGGCTCGGCGGCGCCCGCGCCGGCGTTCATCGCGGATCGTCGCCCTTCAGCGTGGCGCGCGCCGCGCCGGTGTCGTGGAACGCGCGCACGTCGACCACCTTGTCTCCGCGAAAGCGGAACACCCACGCCCCGGGCGAGTCGACGAGCGAGCGCTGCGCGTCGTCGCGCAGGCGCACGCGCCCGGTGACGAGCACGGCGTCGCCGTGCTCCTCGAAGCGCAGGGCGCTGAGCTCGCTGCTGACCTCGGGGCTCCCGCGGACCCGGTGCAGATAGGAGCGAATCTCCTCGACGCCCCGCAGCGCCGGCTGCTGGAACGCGACCTCCACGACGGCGTCGTCGGCGTAGTACGCCACGACGTCGTCCGCTGCGCCGGCCTCGGTGAGCTCATACAGGCGGCGCACGATGTCCGCGCGCGAATCCATCCCCTCACGCAGTCTCCCCGATTCGCGCGCGCGGCGGGGACCGGCTAGGTAAGCAGGCCGGCGACGAGGCTCGTTACCGCCGTGGCCACGAGCAGGCCGGTCACCGCGCGGCGGTGGCCGCCCGGGTGCAGGCGGCGGAACACGAATGCGCCCACGCCCCAGCCCACGACCGCGCCGATCAGCCCAGCGGCCACGAGGTCGACGCTCAGCGCCGGCGCATCGGCCGCCAGCACCAGCGCCAAGCCGGCGAACGCGAGCACCATGAGGGCGACGGTCATGGTCGCGCGGAAGACGTCGGGCGCGTGCCCGCGGCCGCGCAGCCACAGGACGAGCGGCGGCCCGTTGAGGCTGGTCGCGGTGGTCAGCAGGCCAGCGGCGGCACCGGCCACGGCGCCGCTGCGCACGCCGGTGTGCCCGGGGCGCAGTTGCTGGACGGCGAGCGTCGCCAGCACGAGCAGGCCGACCAGCACCTGCATGCTGTGACGCCCGAGCAGGCCGAGCACGACCACGCCGACGGGCAGGCCCACGCTGGCGGCGGCCAGCAGGCCTCCGGCTTCGCGCCACTGCACCCGGCCGCGCTGGCCGGGCTCGGAGAGGATCAGCGGCCCGACCAGGAGGCCGCACACGAGCCACAGGCCGACGACCTGGGTCGGCTGAAGCAAAAGGAGCAGGAGCGGGCTGCCCAGCAGGCCCGCGCCGAAGCCGATCGCCGACTGCATCGCGATGCCCGCACCGACCGCACCTCCCACGGCGACGAGCGTCCACACACCTCGAGGGTACCCGCCGCCGGGCCCGCTCCAACTAGGGCTGGAAGACCGTGAAGCCGCTGGTTCCGTTGCGGAAGCTGGGTGGCGTCTGGATGCGCGTCCAGCCCTTGGGCAGACCGTTCTTGGGGTCGTTCAGGTAGGCCCGGAACACGGTCGCCGCCTCGCTGCAGGTCGTGGAGCCGAACACCTGGAGCTCGTAGGTGCCGGCGGCGAACCCGGCCTGTGGATCGGGACCGACGACCCGGAAGGTGGGGCAGTTGGCGACCGAGCCGTTGGGGTTGGGCGTCTTCGGCTTCTTGACCAGCGCGAGCGAGAAGCCGGTGGAGTTGCCCTTGTCGAACGCCGACTGCGTCGGGTCGGGTTTCCAGCCGCGTGGCAGCGACTTCGGGTTCGACAGGTACTTCTGGAAGATCCCCACCGCCTGCTTGCACGTCAGGTTGCCCCACACCTGCATGTCGTAGGTGCCCGCGTTGTAGCCGGCCCTCGGGTTGTCGTGGAGGACGCGGAAGGTCGGGCAGGGCGTGGTCGTCGGCGCCGCGGCGGCCGGAACGGCGGCGGCGAGGGGAAGCGCGAGGACGAGGATGACGATGAGTGTGCGCACGGCCGTCAGTCTGCAAACTCGGCCGGACGCTTCGCCAGGAAGGCGGAAATCGCCTCCGGCGGCGCGGCACCCTGCACGGCCACGATCTGCTGGCGGTCCTCGTACTCGACCGCTGCCCGCTCCGAGGGCAGCTCGAGCGCCGTCCACATCCCCTGTTTCGTGAGGCGGACGCCCCAGGGCGCGAGCTCGGCGATCTGCTCGGCCGCCCGCAGCGCGCGCTCGTGCAGGCCCTCGTTCGCCACCGTGTCGGCCACCAGCCCGATGCGCTCGGCCTCCTCGCCGTCGACGCGGCGGGCGGTGAGCATGAGCTCGTGCGCGCGCGAGGCCCCGATCAGCCGCGGCAACAGCCAGCTCACCGCCATGTCGCAATTGGAGACGCCGATGTTGACGAACGCGGCGCGGAACACCGCGGTGCGCGCCGCGAAGCGGATGTCGGAGCCCAGGGCGAGGGCGAGGCCGAAGCCCGCGGCCGGCCCGTTGACGGCGGCGATGATCGGCTGCGGCGTGTCGCGCATCCGCAGGATCAGCCGCGACATGTGCTCCTGGTTGCCGAGGTGGTCGCGGGCGGCGTCGCTGCCGTCGTTGCCCGGCGCGGAGCCGTAGCCCCCGAGGTCGAGGCCGGCGCAGAACCCGCGCCCGGCGCCGGTGAGCACGACCGCCCGGCACGAGCGGTCGGCCGCGATGTCGGCGAGCTCGGCGTGGAGCGCGCTGGACAGCTCCGCGGTCATGGCGTTGAGCCGGTCGGGGCGGTTGAGGGTCAGCAGCCGGACCTTGGGGGCCGGGCGCTCGCTGAGCAGGACGTCGGCCACGGCTCAGTCGCGGGGCGTGAGGCGGTCGAGCTCGACCTCGGCGCCGTCGCGGGTGTCGGCGAACACGACGTAGGCCAGCGGCGGGCCGCCGAAGAAGGCGGCGTTGTCGCCGTCGCCGACGTAGATCGCCGGGCGCGTGGTGCCGTCGTCGTCGTGGAACCAGAGCTTCTGGCCCTGCGCGTAGAGCCCGTCGTCCGCCATAGCCGAGAACGCTATCCGCTAGCCGGTGCAGGCGGCCACAAAGGTCGGGATGATGCCGCTCCAGCCGTTGGTTGCGCTCGCGCCAGGCGGGCGCCCGCTCGCCCAGCCGGTCCCAGCCGCGGTGCTCGATGTCCACGCGGGTAGAGCCGTCGTCCTGGTCCGTGAAGGCGACCTCGACCTCGGTGGCGTCGGTGCGGTCGGCGCGCAGGTGCCAGGGGTAGCGCAGCCGGCGCGGCGGCTCCCACAGCACGACCTCGCCCCAGTTCTCCTCGCGCCCGGCCGTTGTGCGTTCGAATATGCGCCCACCCACCCACGGCTCGAAGACGATCTCGAGGCCCTGCTCGCCCGTCACCGTGTGGCCGGCGGGCCACCACAGCGAGGTGCGGTTGGCCCACGTCGCGAAGGCGTGCTCGGGCGGGCACGCGACGGCGAACGAGAGGCGCAGCGGCTCGGTCACCGGGTGTTCTCGGCCGCGATCCGGAACCGGGCGGCGGCCTCGCCCCACACCTGCTCGAGGTAGGCCTGCACCGCCTCGATGCCCTCGTCGTGGAGCCGGTAGAGCCGACGCGTGCCGTGGGGCTCGGAGACCACGAGGCCCGCGTCCTTGAGCAGGCGCAGGTGGCGCGAGACGGCCGGGCGGCTGATCGGCAGCTCGTCGGCGATCTCCTGCACCGAGCGCTCGCCGCCGTGCAGCAGCTCCACGATGGCGCGGCGCTGCGGGTCGCCGAGGGCCTCGAACGGGTCGCCGTTCATGCCTTCGATGGTAACCAGCAGGCTACGGAGCTACTTGACGCTGCCGAGGAGCTGGATGTGGTCGGCCTCCGCGGCGCCGCCGAACGGCCGGGTCAGGCCGAAGCGGTTCAGCGTTGCCTCGGGCACGCCCTCGACGCCCGGCGTGTCGGAGGCCTCGCCCTGTGTGTGCGGGTCGTCCGAGAAGCCGCCGACCTCGACCGAGTGCTGCGGCGTGCGGTAGCCGGAGAGCCCGATCAGGTGCAGCTGCAGCGCCCGCCCCATGCGGTCCAGGCGCGCGGCGAGCGTCGGCTCGTCGCCCATCGCGTAGTTCGTGCCGGCGGCAGGGAAGAAGCCGAAGGCGCCGCCGTGGGCGTCGAAGCCGCCAACCGAGATGAGCTTGTTCAGCCGCCGCTGCAGCGCCTTGCGCGTCGCCCGCACGTTGGCGAGGGTCCCCGCCTTCTTGGCCCGGGCGCGCTTGTAGTGGAGCTGGTGGCGCAGCACCGCGTTCTTCAGCGAGGCGACCTCGTTGCGCTGCACGAGCGTGGCCGCGGTGATGCGCTGCTGGCGGGCGGTCAGGCCGCGCAGCCGCGTGGTCTCGGTGGTCACAGCGGTGCGGTGGGTCTTGACCGCGCGGATGGCGGCCACGTTGCGGTCCTCGATGCGGCGCAGGCCCTCGACGCGGTCGAGCAGGTCGCTGAACCCGTGGGAGGAGAAGATCACGCCGATGGCGTCCGGAGGCGGCGACTCGTAGTTGGCGACGAGCTGGGCCCGTAGGGCCTCGAGGTCCTGCTCCAGCTGCGCGCGCAGGATGGCCAGGTGCGCGCGCGAGGAGCGCAGCTGGGTCTGGAGCTTGCGCAGCTGTCCGCGCTCGTTGTCGAGGCTGGCCTGGATGCCGGCCAGGCGCTTGAGCAGGTCGTCGATCCGGCCCTGAAAGCCGTTGATCCTGATCGTGTCCGCGTTGATCGAGCCGTGCAGCGCGCGCTCGCGGCTCTGCGCGCTCGAGACCTTGCCCTGGAGGCCGTTCGGCGACGGCGCCGCGGCCGCGGTCGTGGCGACGAGCGCTCCTCCGAGGGCGAGCGCGACGAGCAGTGAGACATGGCGTTGCGACATCGCGAGCGCCGCAACGATGCCCGCCCGGAGCCCGGGAGGCTGCAGCCGCGCTTGCAGCGCCGGTCAGGCGGCGCGCTTCTGGGTCCACTTCTCCCCGTCCCACCAGCGGTTGCGCTGACCGCCGGCCGGGTCGGGATAGAACCCGGGCGGGACGAGGAAGTCGTCGTCGGCGGCCGCGGGCACGGCCGCCTCCGGCTCCGACGCGGGCTGCACGACCGGCGCTGGCGCGGCGAGCAGCCGCGGGGCCTTGACCGCCTTGCGGGCGCGGCGCTCGCGGCGCGCCTCCTCGTGGCGGCGGCCCCGCTCCTCCTCGCGCTCGCGCGCCTCCTCGCGGGCACGGGCCCGCTCGGCCGCGTGCGCGCGCTCGAGGATCGTCGCGGCGCCCACCCCCGCACCGATCGCGCAGCCGATGACGGCGGCGATCGAGGGCCCCGCGAGATCCTTGACCCAGAGCAGCTGGCCGAGGACGACGCCCACGGCCAATCCGATGGCCGCGCCGAGAAAGAGCGCACGCCGAAGCGGCTGCTGGTCGCGCTCGGCCGCCAAGCGGCGGCGGCGGTCCCAAGCGCGCTCCAGGACCTGTTGGCGGCGCTCGGCGGCGGTCGTCATCGTTATGGCAACTCTCTCAGCCCGCGCAGGCGAGAAACAAGTCCTACGAAGCCGAGCGGGCCCTCGGATCTGGCAGCGGCGTCAGGCGCGCCTCGATCTCCGCCCTCCGCGACTCGAGGAACGGCGGCAGGATGATCTTCGTCCCCAGCTCCTCCACCGGCCCGTCGACGGTGAAGCCGGGCCCGTCGTCGGCGATCTCGAACAGGACGCCGGACGGCTCGCGGAAGTAGATCGAGTGGAAGTAGTAGCGGTCGATCACGGGCGTCGAGGGCACACCGGCCTCCGCCAGGCGCTCCAGCCACTGCGGGTGCTCGGCCACGGTCGTGCCCCAGGCGACGTGGTGCACGCTGCCCGCGCTCTGGCGGCCGAGCCCGGGCGACGGGTCGTAGGCGATCGTGCTGCCGCGGCGCGCGCCGCGCAGCTCCCACGTCGCGTCGCCTGCCGGCGTCGCGCCGAGCACGCGCCCGAGCACCGCCGCGGAGCGCTCGGGACGGCCGCTGTACGCGCGCACGCTCGCGAAGCCGCCGAGCGCGTAGGCCTCGGGGATGTCCGGGTGCTGCGCCACCAGCGGCTCGTCGACCGTCGAGACCACGAGCTCGTGCGCCAGGCCCTCGGGGTCGGCGAAGCGCACGCTGCCCTCGGTGTGCTCCGCGCGGACGTCGAGGTCGCCCAGCCGCTGCGCCCAGAAGTCGAGCGCCTCGGGCGACCGCACGCGCGAGACGACGCGGTGAACCATCCCTTCGCCCGGCTGCCCGGGGATCGCGCCCGGGTACTCGAAGAAGGTCAGCTCGGAGCCGGGCTTGCCGGTCTCGCTGGCGAAGAACAGGTGGTAGACGTCGGGCTGGTCTTGGTTGACCGTCTTGGCCACGAGCCGCAGGCCGAGTACCCGCGTGTAGAAGTCGACGTTGCCGGGCGCGTCGCCGGTGATCGCCGTGATGTGGTGGATGCCATCGAGCTCCATCGGCCGCGAAGGGTAGAGTCGCGCGGCAATGGGCGAGGATCGCGCTGCTCGCCGCGAGGCCGCGGTCTTCGTCGCACTCATCAGCGCCGCCGTCCTTGCGGCGCCGTTCGCGCCCGAGGGCACGGGAGCCGTGGTGATCGTCGTGGTTGCGGGCGCGGTGGTCACGCGCGCGCATCAGCGCGTCTACTTCCGCGAGGTCGTCGCGCGCTACCACGCCACGCCGTTCGCCCGGCTGTGCGACACGATCTTCGGGGTCGGCCGCCATCTGTGGCACCGCCGGGCGGTCGACGCGCTGCTTTCGCTGACGTTCGTCATGACCGTCGCGCTGCCGATCCTGCTGCTCGAGCTCGTGATCAAGAAGTCGCCCGACATCAAGGGCACCACCGGCCTCGGCCTCGCGGTAGGGGTGGTGGTCTGGCACACCGTGCTGGAGATCTTCCACGAGCCCCGCCGCCGTGCCGAGTACGACGGGCGCAAGCCGCCCCGCCAGCTGCCGGTGTGGCCGCTGCTCTTGATCCTCTGCATCGAGTTCGTCACCTTCGCGGTCCTGCGCGCCAGCGACTACCTGCCCGACTACGCGTTCCTCCGTGGCTTCCTGCTCGGCGTCGCCGCCATGGGCCTGGCCGACGCCGCCACCCTGCAATCGACGATGATCGCCGGTCTGTTGCACGGGAGGCCGCTGCGATGAAGAGCGAACAGGCCCGCACCTACCTGATCGCGCTGGCCGCCGCGGCGCTGGCCGGCATCCCGGTCGCGGCCGCCGCGGTGCTGTTCGACTCGCTCGTGCACGGGCTGACGACGGTGTTCTGGACCGACATCCCCAAGGACGTGCTCGACGTCGGCGAGCCGCCGTGGTGGTACGTGCTCCTCCTCCCCACGCTCGCGGGCGCGCTCACCTGGCCCGTGCTGAAGCTGCCCGGCAAGGGCGGCCACTCCCCGGCCGACGGGCTGAGCTTCGCCCCTGCCGGGCCCAAGCTCGCCGCGGGCGCGATCCTCGCCGCCTTCATCTCGCTCGTACTCGGCATCGTGCTCGGCCCCGAGGCGCCGCTGGTCGCACTGGGCCTTGCCCTCGGCACCGTGGCCGGCCGCCTGGCCGCGAAGAACCAGGTCATGGCCTCGATGGTGGCGCTGGCCGGCGGCTTTGCCGCCATCAGCACCGTGTTCGGCGGCCCATTGGCGTCGTCGCTGCTGCTGTTCGAGGCCGTGGCTACCAGCGGGCAGTTCCAGTCCGGCCTGCTGCAGCGCATCCTGCTTCCCGGCCTGCTCGCGGCCGGCATCGGCCAGCTCGTGTTCACCGGGGTGGCCGGCTGGTCGGGCGTGAACGAGATCGCGCTCGCGATCCCGGGCCTGCCCCACTACGGCAGCGTGCGCGTGGTCGACATCCCGATCACCATCCTCATCGCCATCGTCACCGCGGCCTTCGTCCTGGGCGCGCGCCGCCTCGGCTCGCTCAGCTTCCACCGCATCGGTGGGCGCCTGCCGGTGCTGCTGGCCGGCGGGCTCGGCGTCGGGCTCTGTGCCGTGCTCTTCCACGAGATCTCCGGTAAGCCGCTGGGCCTGGTGCTGTTCTCGGGCGAGACCGGGCTCAGCGGGATCCTGACCCAGACCTCGGCCGCCGTCGTCGTCGGCTGCCTGTTCGCCAAGGCGATCGCCTACGCGCTCTCGATCGGCGCGGGCTTCCGTGGCGGCCCCGTGTTCCCGTCGCTGTTCCTCGGCGTCGCGGTCGGCGTGCTGATGACGATCGCGTTCTCGGACTTCTCGATCACCGCCGGCGTCGCCGCGGGCGTCGCCGCGGCGGCCGCCGCGGCGCTGCGCACGCCGTTCACCGGCGCGCTGCTCGGGTCGCTGATCGTGGGCTCGGCGGGCACGAACACGGTGCCGCTCGCGATCATCGCCGCGGTGGTCGCCTGGCTGATCGCGCTGGCGGCGTCGGGCTCGGTCGCCGCCCAGCCCGAGACGCCCTCCGCGCCAGCCGCCGAGGCGCCCTCCGACCCGCCCTCTCAAGCCGCCACCTAGAGGCCGGTACCCTCGCGCGCGATGGCCGCCGAGGATCCCCCCAGGTCGCGCCAGACCGCCCGCCGCCAGGCCATCCGGCGTCGTCGTGCGGTCGCGCTGGCGGTCGTCGGCGCGGTCGTCGCCCTCCTCCTCTTGATCGTGATCAGCAGTTCGGGCGGCAAGCACCGCAACGGCGATGCCAGCGCCGCCGTGCAGCCGCCGCCGGTGGCGCCGCGGACCGCCGACGCCGCCGTGCGCCGGCTGGTCAAGCAGGGCAAGCCGGTCTACTGCGGCGGCCGCAACAAGCCCTATGTGGCCCTGACCTTCGACGACGGACCGGGGCCCTCAACGGCACAGGCGGTGCGCACGCTCGCCGGCCTGCAGGTGCCCGCCACGTTCTTCCTCATCGGCAAGCAGGTCGCGCCATTCCGCGAGACCGTCGCGCTCGAGGCGCGTGGCAACACCGTCGGCAACCACACGTTCCACCACGCCCAGCTCACCGCGGTCTCGCTGGTCGACGCCGGCCACGAGATCGCCGACACGTCCAAGGCCATCACCGCCATTACCCACCAGCCGGTCCGCATGCTCCGCCCGCCCCTGGGGTCGCGCAATCCCGGCGTGGACGCGGTCGCGCGCGCCGAGGGCGTGCTCGAGGTGCACTGGGACATCGACGTCCACGACATCGAGGGCGCGGACGCCCAGAAAGTGCTGGCCGCGATCAACCACCACGCCAAGCCGGGCTCGATCATCCTCATGCACGAGAACGCCCCGCAGACCCTCAGCTCGCTGGGCCCCATCGTCGCCGCCGTCCGCGCCAAGCACCTGCGTCCGGTCACCGTGCCCCAGCTCATGGCCCTCGACCCGCCCAGCCCCGAGCAGCTGGCCGCGGGCCCGCGCGGCTGCGGGCTGCCCGACCCGGAGGCGACCGGCTGAGGTTTGCTCCCTGCTCAGCGAGGGAAAGAGCACCTCGTGGGCACGCTCCGGTTCACGGTCCAACGCAGCGAGGAGGGCGAGACCCTCCGCCTCGCCCTGTACGGCGAGCTCGACCTCTACGGCGCTCCGCGGTTCGACGACGAGCTCGTCCGCGCCGAGGGCGAGATGTGGCCCGAGGTCCTGATCGACCTCTGCCGGCTGGAGTTCATGGACTCCTCCGGCCTGCGCCTGATCCTGCGTGCGCACGTGCGCGCGAGGCAGGAGGGTCGCCGGTTGCGCCTGGTCCACTGCGGCGGGACCATCGGCCGCGTCCTCCGCATCACGAGCCTCGACCGCGAGCTCGACGTGGCCGAGCACCCCCCAGCCGTCCCCTAGAACCGCAGTACGCTCCGGGCGTGCGCGCGCGCGCGTCGTCCCTGTTCCTGGGTCCGCGCCAGCCCTCCCCACTGGCGGGCGTCGCCGTGGCCCTCGTCGGGGTCGCCGTCATCACGGCGCTGATCCTGCCGCTGCGCCAGGTCACGCCGGTCGTTGCCACCGGCGTGCTCTACCTCGTCGTCGTGCTCCTCGTGTCGGTCGTCTGGGGCGTGTGGCTCGGCCTGGCCACGAGCGTCGTCAGCGCGCTGGCGTTCAACTACTTCCACATCCCGCCGACCGGCCGGCTGACGATCGCCCATACCGAGAACGTCGTGGCGCTGGTGGTGTTCTTCATCGCGGCGGTCGTGGCCAGCTCACTCGCCGACCTCGTGCGCGCGCGCACCCAGCAGGCCGACCTGCGCCGGCGCGAGGCCGACCTCACCGCCGAGCTCGCGCGGTTGCTCCTGGGCGCGCCGACCTTGGAGGAGGCGCTGCCGGCCGCCGGCCAGCGCCTCGCGCAAGCGCTCGCGCTCCGCGCGGCCGAGATCCACCTCGACGCAGTCGAGCCCGATTCCCGCCACGCCGTGTTCCCCCTGTCCGACGGCGACCGCCGCCTGGGGACGCTCGTCGTCTCGCTGCCGCTCTCCGACGACGGGCGCGACCGGCTCGAGCACCGCGTCGTGCCCGCGCTCGCCGCGCTCCTGGCCGCCGGCCGCGAGCGCGAGCGCCTGCAGGCCGAGGTGCTCGAGACCCAGGCGCTGCGCCGCAGCGACGAGATCAAGACCGCGGTCCTGCGCTCGGTCTCGCACGACCTGCGCACGCCGCTGACCGCGATCGCCACCGCCGCCGAGGCGCTGGCCGGGCCGCGCCTGAGCGCGGAGGACCGCGAGCAGCTCGCCGCCGCCGTCACCGCGGAGGTGGCGCGCCTGACCGGGCTCGTGGACAAGCTGCTCGATTTGTCGAAGCTGCAGTCGGGGTTCGCCGTCCCCCACACCGACTGGCTCTCGGTCGAGGAGCTCGTCGCCGGCGCCGTGGCCGCGCAGGCCCAGGCTGCCGAGGCCTTCCGCATCTCCATCCTCGGCGAGGTGCCGCTCATCCGCGGCGACGCCGTGCAACTCGAGCGCGCGCTGGCCAATCTGCTCGAGAACGCCGCCCGCTATTCCGCGCCCGAACCCGTGCTCGTGCGCGTCCGCCGTATGGGCGACCGGGTGATGATCCGTGTCGTCGACCGCGGGCCCGGGCTGGCCTACGGCGAGCACGAGCGGGTCTTCGAGCCCTTCTACCGCGGACCGGCGACCGGCGCGGGCAACACCGGGTCGGGCCTCGGCCTGGCCATCGTCAAGGGCTTCGTGGAGGCCAACGGCGGCAAGGTGTGGGCCGAGTCGCTGCCCGGGCAGGGCACCACATTCGTGGTCGAGCTCCCGATCGAGCCCGTCTCCACGCCGGTCGAGGCCCCGTCGACGTGACCGCGGGGCGGCGCGTCCTGATCTGCGACGACGAGCTCCACATCCTGCGGGCGCTCAAGGTGGTGCTGCGCGACGCGGGCTTCGACCCCGTCGCCACCGCCAACGTCCAGGAGGCGCTCGACGCCGCCTCGGTCCGCCCTCCGGACGCGGCCATCATCGACCTCATGCTCCCCGACGGGCACGGAGTGGACATCGTGCGCGCCCTGCGCGAGTGGAGCGCGATGCCGATCATCGTGCTCTCCGCCCTGGGCGAGGAGGACGACAAGGTGCAGGCGCTCGAGGCCGGCGCCGATGACTACGTGACCAAGCCGTTCGGGGCGCGCGAGCTCGTCGCCCGGCTGAACGCCGCGCTGCGGCGCGCGGGCACCGGGTCCGACGAGCCCACCATCGAGCTCGACGGGCTCGAGGTCGACCTGCGCGCGCGCGACGTGCGCCGCGACGGCAAGAGCATCCACCTGAGCCCGATCGAGTTCGACCTGCTGCGCGTGCTCGCCCGCAACCGCGGGCGGCTGCTCACCCACCGCCAGCTCCTGACCGAGGTCTGGGGCCCCGAGTACGTCTCCGACACCCAGGTCCTGCGCACCACGATCGGCCGCCTGCGCGGGAAGATCGAGCGCGAGACGTCCAACCCGCAGTACATCCACACCGACCCGGGCATCGGATACCGCCTGGCCGCCTAGCTCCCGCTCCGCGTGTTGTCACGCGATTGTGATGGCGCGCAGCGCAATTGTGATGCCGCTGTGACGGGTCGCGACGCAGACTCGGCGCATGCCGATTCTCGCGGTGACCAACATCCTCCCGGGCCCGACCGGCATCGGCGGCGACATCGTCGCGGTCGTGCTCGCAGTCCTGCTGTTCGCCCTCTTGTACTGGTCGATCAGCTGGATCTCGAAGATATGAGGGGGGCGGACCTCTTCGGGCTCATCGTCGGCCTGGCCGTCTGCGCCTACCTGGTCTACGCCCTGGTCCGGGGGGAGCGGTTCTAGATGGCCCAGGGCTGGCTGCAGATCGCGATCTTCCTGGTCGTCGTCGTGGTGCTCACGCCGCCGCTGGGGATCTATATGGCGCGCGTCTATCGGAACGAGCGCGTGTTCCTCACGCCGGTGCTGGCCCCCGTCGAGCGCCTGACCTACCGGGCCATCGGGGTCGACCCCGCGCGCGAGCAGGACTGGAAGGGCTACGCGCGCACGCTGATCGTCTTCTCCGGGCTCTTCTTCCTCGCGCTGTACCTGATCCTGCGCACGCAGTCGATCCAGCCGCTCAACCCGCAGGGCTTCAACTCCGCGCCCTGGGACGTGAGCTTCAACACCACCTCGTCGTTCATCACCAACACGAACTGGCAGTACTACGGCGGCGAGACCACGCTGAGCGACTTCAGCCAGATGGCCGGGCTGACGGTGCAGAACTTCGTCTCCGCCGCGGTCGGCATGGCCGTGGTCGCGGCGCTCATCCGCGGGATCCTCAACCGCACGAGCAAGTCGCTCGGGAACTTCTGGCAGGACACGGTCCGGACGCTGTTCTACATCCTGCTGCCGCTGACCGTCGTCGTCGCGGTGCTGCTCGTGGCCGGCGGGGTGCTCCAGACCGTGGCCCACGCCATCACCGCCAAGACGGTCCTGGGCGCCGACCAGCTGCTGGCCGTCGGGCCCGTCGCCTCGCAGGTGGCGATCAAGCAGCTCGGGACCAACGGCGGCGGCTTCTTCAACGTCAACTCGGCGATGCCGTTCGAGAACGCGAGCGCGTTCACGAACTTCGTCGAGCTGCTGGCGATCATCCTCATCCCCGCCGCGCTGACCTACACGTTCGGGCGCATGGTCGGCCGCCAGCGCCAGGGCTGGGCCATCTTCGCGGCCATGCTCGCGCTGTTCCTCGTGCTCATCGTGGTCGTCGTGCCCGCCGAGCAGCACGGCACCGTCGCCCAGCACATGGCCGGGCTGCACAACGGCGGCAACCTCGAGGGCAAGGAGGTCCGCAACGGCATCGCGCAGTCCGGCCTGTGGACCGCCACCACGACCAGCACCTCCAACGGCTCCGTCAACTCCGCGCTGGACTCCTACACGGGGCTGGGCGGAGCCGTGCCGATGGCCGCGCTGGGCACGAGCGAGGTGATCTTCGGCGGCGTCGGCACCGGGCTGTACTCCATGCTCGTCTTCGTCCTCCTGGCGGTCTTCATCGGCGGGCTCATGGTCGGCCGCACGCCCGAGTACCTGGGCAAGAAGCTCGAGGCGCGCGAGGTCAAGCTCGCCTCCCTCGCGGCGTTGTTCACACCGCTGACCGTGCTGGTCACCACCGGGCTCGCCATCGCCACCAAGTTCGGCAAGCCGTCGATCTACGCCAGCGGGCCGCAGGGCTTCTCCGAGACCTTGTACGCGTACCTCTCGCAGGCCAACAACAACGGCTCGGCCTTCGCCGGCTACACCGGCTTCGTCCAGCCCAATGCCCCCGGCAACGGGGGCTCGTTCGGCATCAGCTTCGCCGACGTCCTCGGGGGCGGGACGATGGTCGTCGCCCGCTTCGTCCCGATCCTTCTCGTGCTCGCGATCGCCGGCGCGCTGGCGGGCAAGAAGGTCGCCCCCGTCGGCCCGGGCACGATGCGCACCGACAACCCGACCTTCGTCGTCCTCCTTGTCGGCGTGGTCGTGCTCGTCGGCGCCCTCACGTTCTTCCCCGCCCTCCTGCTCGGCCCGATCGTGCAGAGCCTCTCGACCCAGCTCTTCTGACCATGAAGCGAACCCTCATCTCCTCCGTCATCGCCGTCCTCCTCTTCACCGCGGTGTTCGGCCTCGCGTACCCGCTGCTGTTCACCGGGGTCAGCCAGGTCGTGTTCCCCGGCGCGTCCAACGGCTCGAAGCTCGAGCGCGACGGCAAGCTCGTCGGCTCCAAGCTCATCGCCCAGGACTTCCGCAAGCCGGTGCTGGGCCCGAACGGGAAGCCGAAGACGGACAAGGACGGCAACCCGGTGATGGTCGCCGACCCGCGCTATTTCCAGTCGCGCCCGTCGCAGACGAGCTACAGCCCGTCGGCCACCTTCTTCTCCAACCTCGGGCCGAACAGCACCGACGCGCGCGACGAGGTCAAGGCCAACATCGCGTCCTACCTCGCCCTCGAGCGCCGCTACGACCGCGGGCTGACCGCCGGCGCGGTCCCGGCCGACGCCGTGACCCAGTCCGCGTCGGGCGTGGACCCGGACATCTCGCAGACCAACGCGCGCATCCAGGCCCATCGCATCGCCGCCGTCCGCCGGCTGCCGATGGCGACGGTCAACAAGCTCATCGCCGACCACACCGACGGCCGCTTCCTGGGCCTGTTCGGCGAACCCGGCGTCAACGTGCTCGAGCTCAACCTCGCTTTGGACGGGCAGGCGACATGACCGAGTCCGGCGCCCAGTCGCTGTTCAGCCGGTCGATCCTTCTGCCGGCGCTGCTCGGCTCCGTGCGCAAGCTCGACCCGCGCGTGCAGATCCGCAACCCGGTGATGTTCGTGGTCGAGATCGGCGCGGTCATCTCCACGATTGCATGGCTGATTCAGGCCTTCGGCGGCAAGCCGCTGGGCGGCGGGAACGAGCCCGCCTGGTACACGTTCACGGTCGCCATCTGGCTATGGCTGACCGTCGTCTTCGCCAACCTGGCGGAGGCGCTCGCCGAAGGTCGAGGCCGGGCCCAGGCGGCGTCGTTGCGGGCCATGCGCACGGAGACCAAGGCGCAGCTGCGTGACGGCGGCCAGAAGAACGCATCCGAGCTGGTGCGCGGCGACGTGGTGGTGGTGGAGGCCGGCGAGACGATCCCCGGCGACGGCACCGTGATCGAGGGCATCGCCTCGGTGGACGAGTCCGCCATCACCGGCGAGTCGGCGCCGGTCATCCGCGAGGCCGGCGGCGACCGCTCCGCCGTGACCGGCGGCACGCGCGTGCTCTCGGACCGCATCGTGGTCGAGGTCACACAGGAGCCCGGGCAGTCGTTCCTCGACCGGATGATCGCCCTCGTCGAGGGCGCTTCGCGACGCAAGACGCCGAACGAGATCGCCCTGGGGATTCTGCTCGCCGCGCTGACCCTGATCTTCGTGCTCGTGGTGATGGCGCTGCGGCCGTTCGGCGTCTTCGCCGGCACCGAGGTCTCCGTCACCACGCTGATCGCGCTGCTCGTCGCGCTCATCCCGACCACGATCGGCGCACTGCTCTCGGCCATCGGCATCGCCGGCATGGACCGCCTCGTGCGCCGTAACGTGCTCGCCCTCTCGGGCCGAGCAGTCGAGGCATCCGGGGACGTGGACGTGCTGCTGCTGGACAAGACGGGCACGATCACCCTCGGCAACCGCCAGGCCGCCGCGCTCATCCCCATGCCCGGGGTCAGCGAGAAGGACCTGGCCGAGGCTTCGCAGCTGTCGTCGCTGGCCGACGAGACTCCCGAGGGACGCTCGATCGTCGTGCTGGCCAAGCAGTACGGCATCCGCGAGCACGACCTCAACGACGTGCACGCGCAGTTCGTGCCCTTCACCGCCCAGACCCGGATGAGCGGGCTCGACTACAACGGCACGCGGCTGCGCAAGGGGGCAGGCGACGCGATTCTCACGTGGGTTCACGACGAGGGCGGCCAGGCACCTCCGGAGCTGCAGGCTCAGCTCGATCGCATCGGCCGTGAGGGCGGCACGCCGCTGGCGGTGGCCCGCGACTCTCAGGTGCTGGGCGTGATCGAGCTCAAGGACACGATCAAGGACGGCATGCGGGTCCGCTTCGACCAGCTCCGGGCCATGGGCATCCGCACGGTCATGATCACCGGCGACAACCGCCTCACCGCGGCCAAGATCGCCGACGAGTCCGGCGTCGACGACTTCCTCGCCGAGGCCACGCCGGAGGCCAAGCTCGCGCTCATTCGCGAGCAGCAGAACGACGGCCGCCTGGTCGCGATGACGGGCGACGGCACCAACGACGCCCCCGCGCTCGCCCAGGCCGACGTCGGCGTCGCGATGAACACCGGCACCCAGGCCGCGCGCGAGGCCGGGAACATGGTCGACCTCGACTCCAACCCGACGAAGCTCATCGAGATCGTCGAGGTGGGCAAGCAGCTGCTGATCACGCGCGGCGCGCTGACCACGTTCTCGATCGCC
>DATBDE010000152.1:0-24307 GCA_036270095.1 Solirubrobacteraceae bacterium
TGCAGGTCTACGGCGGGTACGGCTTCATCAAGGAGTACCCGGTCGAGAAGCTGATGCGCGACGCGAAGATCATGCAGCTCTACGAGGGCACCTCGCAGATCCAGCGCCTGGTCATCGCGCGCGAGACGCTGCTCCCGCGCCGCATCGAGCAGCCGCAGCCCGCAGCCGCCGCGGCGTAGGCGCCTTTAGACTCCTCGTTTCCGAAGGGCCGCCCCCGGGCGGCCCTTCTTTGTGGTGCAATAGGGCTCCAGCCCGAAACGAAGGAGAGCCCGTGTCCGTGATCATGTCCTTGCGCGCCGCCGGCGACCCGGCCGCCCTAGAGCGGTACCCCGCCGAGCACCCCGACGAGATCAAGAACATCTCCCAGCGCGGGCAGCAGGCCGGCGCGATCGCCCACCGGTTCTACGGCGCGGAGGGCCAGATCATGGTCGTCGACGAGTGGCCTGATCCCGCGAGCTTCCAGCAGTTCTTCGAGAGCGAACGCGCCAACATCGAGCCGATCATGGCGGCCTCGGGCATGACCGGCGCGCCCGAGGTCACCTTCTGGCGCAAGCTCGAGACCGGCGACGAGATCGGCTGGGCCGACTGAGGCTCAGGCCGCCGGGATCCGCAGGGCGTTGGCCCACAGGCGGGTGAGCGTCGCGACGAGGTCCTCGAAGCCCATGCGGTGGCCGCCCACGAAGACCAGCGAGGCCATCCGGCTCACCATCGCGTCCATCGCGTAGGCGGCAGCGAGCGGGTCGAGCGCGGCGTCGGCCAGGCCCTCCTCCTGGAGCCGGCGGATGCTGGCCGCGTTGCGCCGGGCGAAGGCGCGCGCCCGGCGCAGGCGCTGCTGCTTGAAGTCGGCGTCGACGGTGAAGACCTGGTCCATGAGCGCCATGAGCTTGGCGTTGCGCCGGTAGGCCAAGAGGTAGGCGCGGTTGGCCGCCTCGATCGAGGCGAGCGGGCCGGCGTCGGGGTCGGGCGCCTCGCGTACGTGCGGGTGCAGCATCTCGTCGGTGACGTCGTCCAGGACGGCGGCCAGTGCGTCCTCCTTGGTCGCGAAGTAGCTGTAGAAGGAGCCGGTGGCCACGGCGGCCGCAGCGGCGATGTCCGCGATGCGGGCGTTGACCAGGCCGTCGCGCTCGAACACCTCGCGCGCCCCGCGCACGAGCGCCGCGCGCGTGCGGGCGCCCCGGGCCGTCCGGGGCTGCGCGTGCTGAGGGGCGGGCACGGAGCGGGACGGTAGCCGAACTTGAATTCGGGTTCAAGTCTCTGTACACCTCGGGCCATGGACTTCGAACCGAGCGACCGCGGTCGCGACTTCTCAGAGCGCCTGCAGGGCTTCATGGACGCCTCGGTCCTGCCGGCCGAGCCGGTCTACGAGCAGCAGCTGCGCGACGCCGGCGACCCACACTGCCAGCCTCCGGTCATGGAGGAGCTCAAGGCCGAAGCGCGCGAGCGCGGCCTGTGGAACCTCTTCCACCCTGACCCCGAGTACGGCCCCGGCCTCTCCAACGCGGACTACGCGCCCTTGGCCGAGATGCTCGGACGCAGCCCGATCGCCTCGGAGGCGTGCAACTGCTCGGCCCCGGACACCGGCAACATGGAGGTCCTCTCGCTGTTCGGCACCGAGACGCAGAAGGACCAGTGGCTGCGCCCGCTGCTGGACGGCGACATCCGCTCGGCCTTCGCCATGACCGAGCCCGACGTGGCCAGCTCGGACGCCACCAACATCGCGCTGCGCATCGAGCGCGACGGCGACGAGTACGTGCTCAACGGGCGCAAGTGGTGGATCTCCAACGTCATGCACCCGCACTGCCGGATCCTCATCGTCATGGGCAAAACCGAACCCGAGGCGCCGCGGCACCGCCAGCAGTCCATGGTCCTCGTGCCGCTCGACACGCTCGGCGTCACCGTCGTGCGCGAGCTGCCCGTGTTCGGCTACATCGACCACGAGGGCCACGCCGAGCTGCGGTTCGAGGACGTGCGTGTGCCGGCCGCGAATCTCATCGCCGGCGAGGGCGAGGGCTTCGCGATCAGCCAGGCCCGGCTCGGCCCAGGGCGCATCCACCACTGCATGCGCACGATCGGCGCGGCCGAGCGCGCGCTGGCGCTCATGTGCCGGCGCGCGAGCGAGCGCGTGACCTTCGGCCGCCCCGTGGCCGAGCGGGGCAACATCCAGGACTGGATCGCCGAGGCGCGCATCGAGCTCGAGATGGTACGCCTGCTCACGCTGAAGACCGCGTGGCTGATGGACACCGTCGGCAACAAGCACGCGCGCACGGAGATCGCGGCGATCAAGGTGGCCGCGCCCAACGTGGCCCTGAAGATCGTCGATCGGGCCATCCAGGTCCACGGGGGCGGCGGCGTGTCCGACGACTTCCCGCTGGCCTGGACCTACGCGCACCTGCGCACGCTGCGCCTCGCCGACGGCCCCGACGAGGTGCACAAGCGCACGCTCGCGCGCTTGGAGCTCGCGCCCTATCGCGAGCAGTCCGAGGCGGCGATGTCCGCCTAGCCCAGCTTGTAGCTCACGAGGCCCTTGGCCACGAGGTCGTCGCCGTCGCGCACGTCGACCTCGCAGAAGCAGACGCTGCGCCCGCGCCGCAGCACGCGCGCGTCGGCCACGAGGTCGGCGCCGCGCGCGGCGCGCAGGAAGTCGACGGTCAGTCCGATCGTGGCGCCGCGCGGGTTGTCGGTGGGCTCGGCCCCCGACCACGCGGCCGCCGTGGCGGCCACGTCGATCAGCGTGCTGATGGCGCCGCCGTGTACGACGTCGGCGATCGTGGTGACGGCCTCGCGGTAGGGGAGGACGACCCGCACGCGGTCGACCTCGATGTGGTCCAGACGCAGCCCCACGCCCGTGCCGAAGGGCGATTGCTCCATGAATGTGGTGACGAAATCGATCATTGCGATAGAACCTTCTCAAGATGCCGGCCGACCGCCGGACCACGCAGGCCGTCGCCGAGACGGCCGCCCGGGGGCCGGGGACGACCGATCCGCTCCTCGGCGAACTGCGGAGAAGCGGGCTCCTCCCGGTGCTCGTCCTGCACTTCATCGCCGAGGCGCCGTCGTACGGCAACCAGCTCATGGAACGCATCGAGTCCCTCAGCGGCGGCGCGCTCGCCGTCAACCCGAACACGATGTACCCGCTGCTGCGCTCGCTCGAGGCCAAGGCGCTCGTACGCGGGGAGTGGGAGCACCCCGAGCGCCGCTCACGCCGTTTCTACCGCATCACCCCGGCCGGCCGTGACGAGCTCGAGCGCCTGTCCGCCGAGCTCGGCCCTCGCCTGGACGCCATCGCGGCCGCCGTCGAGCTCATCCGCCGCGAGGTGCTGGGCTAGTGGGCAAGGTCAAGGCCTCGGTGGTGCTGCCGGGCTTCCGCGCCTCCGAGGCCGAGGCGCTCTGGTACGACACCAGCCGCTGGCCCACGTTCGTGGACGGCTTCGCGCACATCGTCAGCACCGAGGGCGACTGGCCGGCCGCGTCGGGCGTCCTCGTCTGGCAGTCCACGCCGGCGGGCCGCGGCCGCGTGATCGAGCGGGTGACCGAGTACGAGCCCCGCCTGGGCCAGACCGCCCAGGTCGACGACCCGAAGATGACCGCGATCCAGCGCCTGGCCTTCAAGCCGAAGGACGAGGGCGTGGAGATCTCGCTCGCACTGGACTACACGCTGAAGGGCGGCGGGCCGCTGCGGCCGTTCACCGACTTCCTCTTCATCCGGCGGGCGATCACCGACTCGCTGCGGCGCACCGTCACCCGCTTTGCCCGCGAGCTGCGCGCCGACGCCGAGCTGGAACGCGCGTAACGACGGACGAGATACCCTTCCGCGCCTTCCAAACCGCGAAAGGGTCGTACTGCAAGCATGTTCGTGTTCAAGGCTGCCGTCGTCGGCGCGGGGACCATGGGCGGCCAGATCGCCCAGACCATCGCAGCGGCGGGCATTCCGGTCGTCCTCAAGGACGTCTCGCAGGACTTCGTCGACGCCGGGCTGACCGAGGCGCGCAATGTGACCGCGGGCCAGATGGCGCGCCTGGTCAAGAAGGAGCGCCTCACCCAGGAGGAGGCCGACGCACAGGTCGAGGAAATCGTCGGGCGCATCGCCGGCGCCACCGGCTACGCGGGCTTCGGCGATGTCGACTT
The DNA here is from genome assembly GCA_036270095.1 of Solirubrobacteraceae bacterium. Lineage (GTDB taxonomy): Bacteria > Actinomycetota > Thermoleophilia > Solirubrobacterales > Solirubrobacteraceae > DATBDE01. The sequence continues at coordinate 4,126 of DATBDE010000152.1, forward strand.
CGTGATCGAGGCGGTGCCCGAGCGCATGGAGATCAAGCAGGCCGTGTTCGGCGAGCTCGATGCGGTCACACCCGGCCACGCGATTCTGGCCTCGAACACCTCCTCGCTGTCGATCACCGAGATCGGCGACGCCACGCTGCGGCCCGAGAAGGTCTGCGGCTTCCACTACTTCTACCCGGCCTCGGTGCTGCCGCTGGTGGAGATCGTCGAGGGCGACGACACCGAGGCCGACACGATCACCGCGGCGGTCAACTTCGCCCAGGCGATCCGCAAGCAGCCGATCGTGTGCGAGGAGGTCCCCGGGTTCGTCGTCAATCGCATCCTCAACCGCGGCGTCAGCGAGATCTGGCGCGCCCAGGAGGAGGGCAAGCTCTCGATCAAGAAGATCGACGAGGCGGCGGTGGCGGCCAACGTCGCCCCGATGGGCCCGTTCATGCTCATCGACCTGCTCGGCCTCGACACCGTGTTCCACGTCGCCGAGCACCTCAACGCGAGCTACGGCGACCGCTTCTACGTGCCCAAGGGCATGCGCAAGCTGGTCGAGGACGGCAAGCTCGGCGCCAAGGCCGGCGGCGAGGGCTTCTACAAGGACGGCGAGCCCAACCTCCCCGGCGACGGCGACCCGCCCGAGAACCTGGCCGAGCTGCAGCAGCTGGCCGCCCTGCGCGAGGCCTGCCTCGTGCTCGAGGAGGGCGTGGCCACCACGCGCGACATCGACTTCGGCCTCATGGGCGGCGCCGGCATGGACCCGCGCCGCGGGCTGCTACCGCCGTTCTGGCGCGCCGACGTCGACGGGCTCGACGTCGTGCTGGAGAAGATGGAGCAGGCCGAGGAGGACCACGGCGACCGCTTCGCGCCGCCCACGATCCTGCGGCGCCTCGTCGCCCAGGGGCGCCTCGGGCTCAAGACCGGGCAGGGCTTCTACCCCTACCCGCAGCCCGACGAGGGCGACCAGGCCGACACGGTCAAGCTCGAGACCCGCGGCCAGGTCGCCATCGCCTGGCTGGCCAACCTGCCGATGAACGCGCTCTCGCCGAGCGTGATCCGCGACCTCGACACGGTGTGGACGCGGGTCAAGGAGAGCGGCGAGATCCGCACCATGGTCGTCGCCTCGACGGTGCCGCTGCTGTTCAGCGCCGGGGCCGACATCAAGGCCTTCAGGTCGATGGACGAGGCCGAGGGCCGCGACCTGATCGCCACCGGCCACACGATGTTCCGCGAGTTCGGCACGAACAAGATCACGACCATCGCCGCGGTCAACGGGGTCGCCTTCGGCGGCGGCTGCGAGCTGGCCATGGCCTGCGACGCGCGCCTTGCCGCCCAGTCGGCCCTGTTCGGCCAGCCCGAGATCAAGCTCGGGATCATCCCCGGCTTCGGCGGCACCCAGCGGCTGCCCCGGCTCGTGGGCGACGCCAAGGCGCTGGAGATGAACCTGGTCGGCGACGCGATCCGGGCCGAGGAGGCCTACGAGTTCGGGCTGGTCAACCAGGTGCTGCCCGATCACGAGCTCTTCGACGCCGCGCTGGCGCTCGCCCGCCGGCTCTCCGAGCAGGCGCCGCTGGCGGTGGAGCAGATCAAGCAGGTCTCGCACAAGCCGGATCTCGACGAGGGCATCGAGGCCGAGAAGCAGGCCTTCGCGACCGCGTTCCAGACCGCCGACGCCCGTGAGGGCATCGGCGCCTTCCTGGAGAAGCGCACGCCGACCTTCACGGGCGAGTGACCGTCGCATCGAGCACCGACGTCCAGCGCTTGGCCGCTCTCATCCGCGAGGCCGGCTCGGTCGTCGCGCTCACTGGGGCGGGGATCTCGGTGCCCTCGGGGATCCCCGACTTCCGCTCGCCCGGCACCGGGCTGTGGGAGAAGGTCGACCCGATGGAGGTCGCGCACATCGACGTGTTCGGACGCGACCCCGAGCGGTTCTGGCACTTCTACGGCGACCGCTTCGCGACGCTGCGCACCAAGCAGCCCAACGGGGCGCACGACGCGCTGGTCGCGCTCGAGCGCGCCGGGCACCTGGACGCGGTGATCACGCAGAACATCGACCAGCTGCACCGCCGCGCGGGCACGCAGGAGCTGATCGAGGTCCACGGGTCGATCGCAACCTGCTCGTGCCTGCGCTGCGGCGGGCGCGTCGAGCTCGACGAGGCACGCAAGCGCCTGGCCGCCGACCCGGCCGGCGTGCCGCGCTGCGGCTGCGGCAGCCCGCTCAAGCCCGACGTGGTCCTGTTCGGGGAAATGCTCGACGAGGCCCGGATGGAGCGTGCCTTCGCGCTGGCGGCGGGCGCCGACGTCCTGCTCTGCATCGGCTCCTCGCTCGAGGTCTACCCGGTGGCGGGGCTGCCCCAGGTCACGCTGCAGGCCGGCGGCGCCGTGGCCATCGTCACCCAGGGCCCGACGTCGTTTGACCGCGAGGCAACCGTGCGCCTCGGCGGCGACGTCGTCGACGAGCTGCGCGCGGTCGTCGCCGCGCTCTAGGGGACAACGCAAAGCGGCGGCGGTGAGAACCGCCGCCGCCTGCGCGCCTCTTCAGGCTCCTAGTAGGTGCTGCCGCCCGAGCCGCCGCTCGAGGAGGAGCTGCCGCCCGAGTCGTCGCTGCTTGAGGACGAGCCGCTCTTGGACGAGTCGTCGCCCTTCTCGCCCTTCTCGACCTTGGCCCCGTTGGACCCGACCGTGTACCACTCGGCGCCGAACGCAGCCACGCCCTGGCCGGCGATGGTGCCGGACTTCTTGTCGCCCTCGAAGTAATAGAGCGGGTGGCCGTTGTAGGTCACCTGCTCCTTGCCGTCGGAGCGCATGGTCGTGCCCAGCATGTTCCCGGTCACGCCCGTGCCGGCGCTCGGCTTCCCCGAGGTGGTCAGCGGGGGCCAGTCGGTGGCGCACTCCCCGGAGCACTTGCTGGTCGACCCGCTGTCCTTCTCGAACAGGTAGAGCGTGCGGCCGCTCGGGCCGACGAGCACCTTGCCCGCCTTGGTGGTCCCGAGGTCCACCGCGACGGCGCTCTTGGTCGACGAGGAGGCCTTGCTGGAGGTGGTGGTGCTGGAGGAGGAGCTCGAGCTGCCGCACCCCGCGGCAACGAGCAGGGAGAGGATCCCGATGGCTAGTCCAATTCGTAGAGGCATGGCGGGTGGTACGCGACCCGCCCGCGGCCGGTTCGACGCCTACGCGAACCGCAATTTGGCCGACATGCGCGCCAACCTTGCCTTGCGCGCCGGCTCGGCCAGCTGCAGCCGTCGGGCGTGCAGCAGTCCGACGAGCGCGCCGCTGGGGCGGAACGGGTCGGCCACCGCGACGCCGTCGGCGAGGCCGAGAGCGGCCCACAGCTCGCCGTCGACCTCGGCCACGAGCAGCGGCTCTGCGGGCAGCGGCCGAGCGTCCAGCGTCGCGAGGCGCTCGAGCGCGGCGCGATCGTCGGGGTAGGCAATGCGTATGGTGAGTGACGGTGTCATTGGAACAATGAGCAAGATATCGCTATTGTGCGACGTGTCAATGTCAAACAACTTCGTATTGTCTGACCTAGTAGGGCAAATCGACCGAGAAGCGCAGGCGTCGGTCACCGCCCAGCTCGCCGAGGCCTTCATCGCCGCCATCGAGGACGGGCGGCTCGAGCCGGGCGCCAAGCTCCCGCCCACGCGCGAGCTCGCCGCGGCCGCCGGCGTCAACCATCTCACGGCAGCGCGCGTGTACAAGCGGCTGGCCGAGGACGGCTACGTGAGCGCTCAGGTCGGCCGGGGCACGTTCGTGCGGCTGCGCGCCACCGCGGTCGCGGCCGAGGCCGACAGCGACGAGTGGCAGCAGTACGTTCTGCCCGACCGCCAGGCCTCCTACGCCCAGCAGGTCCACCTCGAGGCCTACCACAATCCGTTCGAGCCCGACGTGCTCTCGCTCGCCGTCGGCTGGCCCAGCCCCGACACCCTGCCCACCGATGACCTCGCCCGCATCGCCGCCGACGTGTTCCGCGAGGAGCGCGGCGACGCGCTCTCCTACCTGAGCGCGGAGGGCCTGCCGGCGCTGCGGGTCGAGCTCGCCGCCCGCGGGCGCGAGGCGGGGTTCGCCACCGACGCCGACGAGATCATCGTCACCAGCGGCGCCCGTCAGGGCATCGACCTCGTCGTGCGCACGCTCGTGCGCGCGGGCGACGTGGTGGCGATCGAGTCGCCGACCTTCACCGGCGCGCTGGCCTCGCTGCACGCGGCCGGCGCCCGGGTCATCGGCGTCCCGTTCGACGAGGACGGGGTGGACGTGGAGGCGTTCGAGCGCATCATCGCCCGCCACGAGGTCAAGCTGCTCTTCCTCCAGACCGCGTGCCAGAACCCCACCGGCCGCGACATCGCGCCCGACCGCCGCGCCCGCCTGGTCGAGCTCGCGCGCGAGCGCTCCTTCTTCATCGTCGACGACGGCGTCTACGCCACCCTGCGCTTCGACGGAGAGCCGTTTCCGCGTCTGCGCGCCGCGGCGCCCGACCACGTGATCTACCTGGATTCGCTCTCCAAGACCGTGGGCGGCGGGCTGCGGGTGGGCTGGGTGGCCGCCTCGGGGCCGGTGCGCGCGCGCCTGGCGGCCCTGAAGATGGAGAGCGACGTGCACACCTCGTCGCTGGACCAGCACATCGCCGCGCGCTACCTGCAGTCGGGCGCGCACGAGCGCCAGCTCGCCCGGGTCATGCCCTACTACCGCGAGCGCCGCGACGCCCTGCTCGAGGCGCTGGCCGAGCACCTCGCCGGCGAGTACACGGCGCCCTACCCGATCGGCGGCCACCACGCCTGGGTGACGCTGACCCGCCGGATCGACGAGCAGGCGCTGCGCACCGAGGCGCTGCGCCACGGCGTGACCTACATCCCGGGCGGGGCGGCGGTCGCCCAGCCGACCGGGCGCACGAGCATGCGCCTGTCCTTCCCGCTGCTCACGCCCGACGAGCTGCGCGAGGCGGTGCGCCGCCTCGCGCGCGCGACCGAGTCCGTGCGCCGGCGCGCGGGCCTGGCGGCAACGGCGGCGCCCAGCTAGGTCGGCCCGACCGACGCCGGCACCACCGGCGCCCGCAGGAGCCGGACCACCGACAGCACGGCGATGACCGTCATGATCACGGCGCTGCCGACGCACCACTGGCAGATCGCCTTGATGACGAACAGCTCGAGGTAGGTCAGGTAGAGGGAGAAGCCGAAGCCCACGAGGGCGAACCCCGCGGTGGCGAGGCGCCCGGGGTCGCCGGGGATGAAGAGCGCGACGAGGATCCCGACGTAGCCGATCAGCCCCAGCACCGGCACCGGGATGCCGGCGAGCTTGGCGTAGCTCGAGGTCTGCACGGTCTCGCAGCCTCCGCTGGCCGCGCACAGCACGTGGATGCCCGCGTAGTGGACGTAGGTCAGATAGCCGGCGATCCCCAGGCCGATGACGGCGAGGACGCCGATGGCCTTCGTCACGTGCCGAGCTGCGAGTTGATCGCGGAGGCGAAGGAGCTCGGGTTGGTGACGTCGACCTGCTCGAGCGGCTGCGGCGACACGCTGCCGGTCTTCCCGAGCAGGAACGACGGCGTCGCGTTGAAGCCGTAGTGACTCGACAGCGTCTGGTCGGCCGCGAGCTGGGTCCGGGCCGCTGCCGGCGGGGGCTGGACCAGAGCCTGGGCGCCGTTGACCTTCGACCCGGCGGTGATCTTGGCCAGGAAGGCCGGTGTCACGTAGCCCGTGTTCTCCTCGCCCTGGTTGCGGTAGAAGAGGTCGGCGAAGTCCCACAGCCGGTTCTGCACCGAGGCCCCCGCGGCAACCTGTGCCGCCCGCTGCGAGTCGGGGCCGAGGATCGGCAGCTGGTGGAAGACCATGCGCACCTTGCCCGGCCGCACGTAGTCGCGGATCAGCGTCGGCAGGCTGTCCAGCGTGTAGGCCTGGCACACCGGGCACTGGAGGTCGGCGAACTCCTGCAGGGTCACCGGCGCCTTGGGGTTGCCGAGCGCGTTGCCCTTCTGCGGGATGCCGGCGAACAGGGCGTCGGTCGCCGCGATGCCGGCGGCCGGCGAGCCCTTGGTCGGCGGCTTCGTCGACTTGCTCGAGCCGCCGCTGGAGGAGATGACGATCGCGACGATGACCACGATCGCCGCGCCGCCGAGGATGGCCCCGAGCTGCCACAGGCGGCGGTTACGCCGCGCCTTGAGGGCGTCGGCCTCTTCGCGAGCCTTGCGCTCAGCGCGCGCCGCGTCCCGGCGCTCCTTCTTGGTTTGGGGGGGCGACGACACGGCGCGTCAGCCTGTCAAACGGCGGTCAAAGGGAATTAAAGCGGTGGCGTCCAACGCGCCCAGCGCGCGGACAGATCGTCGTATCGTGGAGCCATGCACGAACCCGCCAGTCCGTGGGTGGAGCGGGCAACCGCCGAGCTCGCGCGCGCCGGGTACCGGCGCGGTGGGGCGCGCCAGGCAGTCATCGAGCTGCTCGGGAGCCAGACCTGCGCGCTCTCCGCGGTGGACATCGAGGGGGCGCTGCGCGAGGGCGATCGCCGTGTGGCGCGGGCCCGCGTGTATCGCATCCTCGACGAGCTCGAGCGCCTCGACCTCGTCGCCCGCGTCGAGCTCGTCCGCGGCATGGCCCGCTACGAGCCCGCGCACGGCGACGCCAGGCGCCACCACGACCACCTGGTCTGCGACGACTGCGGCGAGCTCATCCCGTTCCGCGACGAGGAGCTCGAGCGCACGCTGCGCCGGGTCTCCGAGCGCGTGCCGTTCGCCGTCGAGGAGCACGAGGTCGTGCTCCACGGGCGCTGCGGCTCATGCAGCAGCTGAGCGGCGGCGCGCGGGGATGAGCCCGCGGGCGGCTGCGGCCACCAGGTAGGTGGCCACGAGGACGCCCGCGATCGAGGCGCCCGCGGCCGTCCCGGCGTAGTACGAGAGGTACAGGCCGCCCATCGCGGCCACGATCGCCACCGCCGCGGCCACGACGAGCAGGGTGCCCATGCGGCGGGTCAACAGGCGTGCGGTCGCGGCCGGGGCGATGAGCACGGCGACGACGAGCAGGTTGCCCAGTCCTTGCACGGCCACGAGCACGGCCAGGGCGAGCAGCACGAGCAGCGCGGCGTCGACCAGCGCCGGCGCCACGCCGAGGCCGCGGGCGCTCGTGCGGTCGAAGCCGACGACGAGGAGCCGCCCGTGCAGGAGGGCAAGGGCGCCGACCACGACGGCCACGAGCAGCGCTGCGAACAGCAGGTCGCTGTTCGAGACGCCGAGCACGTCGCCGAACAGCAGCTCGCCCAGCCCCGCCGGCACCGCCGGCGACAGGGCGAGCAGCACCCCGAGTCCGAACAGCCCGGTGACCACCACCGCCACCGCGGTGTCGCGGCCGACCGCGGGCGTGCGCGCGACCACGGCGACGGCCACCGCGGCGACGACGATCCCCACCGTCCCGCCCAGCAGCAGCGGCAGCCCGAGCAGTGCCGCCGCGACCAGGCCGGGGAGCAGCGAGTGGGCCAGCGACTCGGCGCTGTAGGAGAGGTTGTAGAAGAGCACCCAGCAGCCCAGCGCCCCGCCGGCGATGCCGAGGAGCACCACCTCGGCGAAGGCGCGTCGCATGATCGGCTCGCTCCAGGGGTCGGCGAGGGCGTGCAGCACTAGTCCGCGTCCCGCTCGTCGTGATGATGGTGGTGGACGGTGACGAGGTCGGCGCCGTAGGTCTCCTCGAGCACGTCCAGCGTGAGCGTCTCGGCCGGCGCGCCGAAGGCCACCTGGCGGCCGTTGAGGCAGAGCACGACGTCCCAGCGGCGCGCCTGGTCGACGTCGTGGGTGGCGATGAGCAGCGCGCGGCCCTCGCCGGCCAGCCGCACGAGCAGCTGCTCGAGGCGCTCGGCGCTGACGCTGTCCAGACCGGTGAAGGGCTCGTCGAGGAGCACCACGTCGGCGTCCTGCACCAGCGCGCGCGCCACCAACACGCGCTGGCGCTGGCCGCCGGAGAGGTCGCCGAAGGTGGCCCGCGCCTGGTCGGCCAGGCCGATGGCGTCCAGCGCCTCCAGGGCCTGCGCGCGCTCGCGCCGGCCCGGTCGCCGCCACCAGGGCAGGCGCGAGATCGCGCCCATTGCGGCCACCTCGAGCGCGCTGACCGGAAAATCCAGGCGCGAACGCTCCGTCTGGGGCACGACGCCGCAGCGGGCGGGTCGGAGCACGGTCCCCAGGCGTGGCGTGAGCTCGCCGGTCAGGACCCGGAACAGCGTCGTCTTGCCGCCGCCGTTGGGCCCGAGCACGGCCACGCGCTCGCCCGCCCGGGCCGCGAAGGTCACGTCGCGCAGGACGATCTGCGCGCCGTAGCCAGCCGCCAGGCCCTCGCCGGCGACGAGCGGGGGCCGGAGGCTCACAGGCCGGGGATCGTGCACCCTTGCCTGCCTTCGGTGAACCCGCGGACCATCGCGTTCGCATTGGCGCGCTCCATGCCCAGGTAGCTGGCGCCCGGCGAGCCCGCCGGGCCCAGCGTGTCGCCGTAGAGGTCGTAGTGCGCGGTGGCGCTGGTCTGGCGGGCCAGCGCCTGCGCGAGCTTCTGGTTGATCGACGTCTCGGGGAAGACCGCCTTGACCCGCGCGCGCTGGATCAGCGCGCTCAGCTTCGCGATGTCACCGGCGCTGGGCTGCGCCTGGGTGGTCTGCGACGGGATGACGGTGCCGATGACCTGCACGCCGTAGCGGCGGGCGAAGTAGCCGAAGGCGTCGTGGTCGGTGACCAGCGTGCGCTGCGTCGGCGGCACCGTGGCGAAGCAGGCGCGGATGCCGGCATCGAGGCGACGGACCCGGGCCAGGTAGGCGGCGGCGTTGCGCGCGAAACGGCCCTTCTGCGCCGGGTCGGCGCGGCTGAGGGCGTCGCGGATCGCGCCGACCGCGGCCTCGACGTTGCGCGGGTCGTGCCACCAGTGGGGGTCGTAGCGGGAGGCCTCGGGCCCGGATGCTTCGCCGGGCAGGCGGTCGGGCACGGCGGCGCCGAGGTCGACCACGGACGGGCTCCCGCCGGCCTCGTCCAGGACCTTGGCCATCCAGCCGTCGAGGCCGTCGCCGTTCTCGAACACGACCTTGGCCCCGGCAGTGTCGAGCACGTCGGAGGGCCGCGGCTCGTACTCGTGCGGGTCGGTGTTGGGGCGCAGGATCTGGGTGACGGCGACGGCGTGGCCGCCGACGTTGCGGACGAGGTCGCCGAGCTGGGTGGTGGTCGCGACGACGCTCAGCCGGCCGTCGTCGCCCGAGCCGCTGGCGCCGCAGCCGGCGACGAGCAGCGCGAGTGCGAGCACCGTCGCCGCCGCGGCCGCGGGCGCCGCGGCCCGCCGGGCGGCGAGCAGCGCGCGACCGCCGGCCACGACGACGAACACCGCGGCGCTGAGCACGGCGATGGCGGCACCGGGCGGCGCGTTGGCCTCGACCGAGATCCACAGGCCGACCGCGCCCTCGAGCGCGGCCAGCACGACGCTTGCGAGCTGCCAGGGGCGCAGGCGCGAGAACACCAGCCGCGTGGTGGCGGCAGGGACGACGAGCAGCGCGGTGGCCAGGAGCGCGCCGATGGCCGAGAGCGCCGCGATCGCCACGAGGGCGACGAGGGCGAGCAGGGCCGCGTCCGGTAGGGCGGACCGGACGCCCAGCGCACGGGCCGACGTGGGATCGAAGCCGGCGACCGTCCAGCGGTGGCCGAGCAGCAGGGTCCCGGCGATCACGGCGACCCCGGCTCCGGCCGCCCAGAGCACGTCGCTCGGCCCGATGACGAGCAGGCTGCCGAAGAGCAGGTTCTCGACGTCCGCGCCGGAGTGGAAGACGTCGGAGGCGAGGATCACCCCCACCGCCAGCGCGGCCACGAGCACGAGCGCGGTGCTGCTGTCGTAGCGGTCGCGGTCCCGCCGCGCCAGCCACCCGACGCCGGCGGCGACCACGGCCGCGGTGGCGGCCGCGCCGAGATGGGCGGAGAAGCCGAGCCCGTCCGCGAGCACCAGGCCGGGGAAGGCCGCGGTGCCTACCGCGTGCGAGTAGAAGGCCAGGCCGCGCAGGACGATCCAGGTGCCCACGAGCCCTGCGCCGATCGCCAGCACGCCGACCTCGAGCAGGCCCCGCTGCACGAACGGCAGGTCGAACGGCTCGAGCACCCGCCGCACGGTACACGATTATGAGACTCGTTCTTGTCAGAGCGCGGGCTTACGCGATGCCGGCCGCCGACCGCGCCCGCAGCGCGGCCTCGAGGCGGCCGAGGACCCGCTCCACCGCCTCGCCCTGCCCGTCGTCGAGCAGGCCGGCCAGAGCCGCGTTGGCGGCCTCGCCCACCTCGCCCCGGGCGGCGCGGAGCTCGTCCAGGCGCTGGCCGAGGTCGGCCGCGTCGGCGTAGTCGGCCAGCTCGGCCAGGGCCGCCTCCAGCGCGATGCGGAGCTGCAGCGCCGCCTCGCGGGTGGCGCCGCGATCCAGGTCGGAACGGGCGCGCAGCACGAGCTCCTCGCAGGCCAGCGGCTGGGCGCGCCCGCCGAGCAGGGCCGCCAGGCGCTCCTGCGGCCGCAGCGCGGCCGTGCGGCGCGCGCGCTTGGTCGCGACGGGGACCTCGACCGCGTCGGTCCAATGGCCGTCGGCCACCTCCTCGCCGCTGCCGAAGCCGAGGCGCGCGACCAGGGCCTGCTCGCGGCCGACGTCGCGCAGCGATGGGTCGGCCATGGCCACGCGGTGCGCGGCCAGCGTGCGGTTGAGGACCGCCACGGCCTCGGCCAGGCGGCGCTCGGCGGTGTCGCCGCGCCCCGCGCGCAGCCACGCCTGCGCCGCCGCCACGCTGTCCAGCGCGTCGACCACGATCACCGTCGCGCGTGAGGTGGACACCGGCGTCGGCTCGGGCTCGGGCTCCACCTCACGGGGCCGCCGGCGCCGCCGCTGCCGCGGCGGCGCTCCGAGCGTGCGCACGACGAGCACGTGCTCGGGCTCCTCGGCGCCGGGCGGGCGGAGGACGTAGCGCCCGTCGGCCGGTCCGAGCACCCATGGGAACTCGAACTGCGCGAAGCGGAAGTAGCGATCAGTCTCCGGCGTGGTCGCCAGGTTTTACCGGGATCGCGTCCTTGGACGGCTTGACCGGCACGGTCGGGTTGTCGATGTTGTTGAGCCGGTCGATCAGCTTGATCCACTGCCCGGCCTTCAGCGCGCCCTGGCCGTCGGAGCTGTTGTACATCGGGTGGAAGCCGACGTGGATGTGGTTGTAGTGGTCCGGCAGCGACAGGATGTTGTCGGCGCCGCCGAAGTCCGCCGGGGTCATCAGGCTGATGATCTGGTGCGGCTTCATCGTCCCCTGCAGGGTCAGCAGCCGCTCGATGGTGATGTCGGTGATCGACCCCTTGCCCTGGTGGCCGAGGATGGGGATGCCGTTGATGGCGCCGATGTCGACCGCGTCGCCGGACGAGTGCTCGGAGACGTTGCCCGACGTCGTCAGGTAGCTGTGGCCGCACTTCAGCGCGGTCACCGTCGGCTTGAGGCCCGAGTTGGCCAGGAACTCCAGCGTGGCCAGCACGCGGCGGTCGATCTGGCCGCCCTCGATGTCCTTGCGCCCGCAGTCGTAGATCTGGATGCGCGGGTCGTCGAGCACGCGCCCCTGCAGCTGCTCCTTGCTCATGAGCAGGATCTGGCCGATGGTCGCGGTCTGCCCGTCGGAGCCGAAGAACGGGTTCTTCCCCGCCGCGCGGTAGATCGCCGTGGACTCGAGCAGCTTCCAGCCGTCGAGGATCGGCTTGGGGTCGATCCTCGGCGCCCCCTTGCCGGCCGGGCGGATGGCGAACTGGACGTGCGGCGAGGCCTGCGTGTCCGCGCCGATACGGCCGAGGATCGTGCCGGCGATGACGCGCGCGCCGCGGCGCATGGGGCGGAGCACGACGTCCTTGCGGTTCAGGCCGAAGACCTGCGTGAAGTAGGACTTGAACGTGGTGAAGCCGGGCAGGTCCCCGGCCTGGAAGAGCTGCTCCTTGCCGCCGGCCTTCATCGCGCCCTTGCGCGCCGGGTGCGCGTACAGGCGCTCCTTCTCGACCGAGACCGACGGGACCGCGATCGGCCCGGGGGCGGGGCCGGCGCCGTGCGCGGGCGTGCGCCGGGAGTCGGCGCTCTCGGCGGCGGCACCCTTCTGGGCCGCCCCGCCCTTCATGGCGGCGGCGCTCTTGGTCGTCGGCTTCGGCTTGGGTTGGCGCTGGATGCCGGAGCTGGCCGCCTCGGTCGGCGACGGGTCGTGCGGCGCTTTGATCTCCTCCTCGGCCTTGGGCTGCTTGGCCTGGGCCTCGGGCTTGGGCGCCGGATAGTCGGTCTGCAGCGAGCCCAGGTGCGCGTACGTGTACTGGTTGCCGTAGGCGTCCTGGAGGACGAGGTACTTGCCGAGCCTGCGCGACTCGCCCATCTGCTTGATCTGGCCGTCCTGCACGGCGACGACCGGGGCGCCCTGGCGCGCGTAGATGTTGATCGAGCGGCGGTTGGCGTTGGAGTCCACGACCTGGGTCGCGCTGTCGGTGTGGTAGCGGGCGGACGAGGCCTTCTCGGCGGCGTCGTCGGCATAGCGCGCTCGCGCGTGCACCGGGAAGTGGCCCTGCGTGAGCCCGGTGAGCGAGCCCACGAGGGCGGCGGGCAGGCCGCCGATGAGCTTGGCCCGCAGCATCACGCTGTCCACGTACCAGGTGGCGTGGTTGTAGGCGAAGATCGCCTTGCGGATGTCCTTGTCGCCGTCGGCCGCCTTCAGGTAGCGCGCGGCGGCGAAGATCGCGTCGACCGGGTTGTAGGGGTCCTTGCGGCCGTCGTTGTTCGCGTCGACCCCGTACGTGCGCCAGGACGACGGCATGAACTGCATCCACCCCAGCGCCCCCGCGGTGGAGACCGACAGGTTGCGGCCGTAGTCGGTCTCGATCTCGTTGATGGCGGCGAGGATCTGCCAGGGGATGTTGTATTGGATGCCGGCGGCCTGGTAGATCGGCAGCAGGAACGGCGGGATCCGGAACTTGTCGATGAAGAAGTTCGGCACGCCGACCTGGGCCGGGCCGGGGGTGGCGAACGACACGGTCGGGTTCGCGGCGGTGGGGGCGCCGCCCGGGGTGCGGTCGACGGGCTGGTCGGGCGCGGGGGCGTTCGGGGCGCTGGGCTTGGCGTGCCCGCCGCCGCCCCCGCCCGAGGAGCCGGTGCTCTTGGGCTCGGACTCCGGCTTGCCCGTGACCGTCTGCGTGACCTTGGGACCGTTCGTGGTCTGCTGCCGCGAACCCTCGCTCGTGGCTTGAGGCTTGCTGCTCTTGGACGGGCTCGACTGCTGCGGCTGGGAGCTCTGCTGCTGTTGCTGCGGCTGGGGCTGGCTGGGCTGCGGCTGGCTCGGCTGCGCCGTCGGCGTCGGCGCGGGCGCAGGCGCAGGCGTGGGGACGTTGACCTGCGGCACGGAGACGGTCGGGACCTCCGGGCAGGGCACCGATACGCTCGGCACCGTCGCGACCGGCGTGGTGACGCCGGGCGTCTCGATCTTGCAGTCATCCGCGTGCACGGGCAACACGGCGACGGCAAAAACCGCGCACGCAAGCGCGATGCCGATGACAAGGATGCGCCTATTCATGGCGAGCCGACAGTCCCCTCCCTACAAGAGTCCCCCACAACCGCGGCAGTGGTGATTCGACGGTACCGGAGTCATTCCGGCGACGCGCCAGCACCGTATCGAGTGTGTTCTGCGTCCGCAAAGAGGAACCGTCGCGCCCGCGTCGAGTTGCGAAATCGGCTTCCAGGCGGGGAATTCCTTACAGAGGCCAGGACCTAAGCCTCAACGCGAGGCTCAGGGCAACGAAGCCCTTGAAACCGGTCCGTCCGGGTCGCGCTACAGTCCCGCCGCCCGCACGCGACCGAGGGGACCGACCGACGATGGCCGAAGACGACGAGGGGCTCCGCCAGCGCCTGACCCGCCAGGGCGAGGAGGCGGTGGGGAAGCTCGCCCAGGACCTGCTCGAGAACCCGCTCTTCGCCAATACGCTGGCCCGCGCGTTCGAGGCGCGCGAGAAGGCCATGCAGGCCCAGACCGTCGCCATGGGCGCCCTCAACCTGCCGTCCGCCGCCGACATCGAGCGGCTGACCCGGCGGCTGCGCTCGGTCTCGCAGCGCCTCGAGGGCATCGAGGACGGCGTCGAGCGCCTCGACGAGCGGCTGGCCGACGTCAGCGCCGCGACCGACACGGCCGAGCGCCTGCGCCGGATGGAGGAGCAGCTGGAGGCGCTGACCGTCGAGGTCCAGGGGCTGGCCAAGCGGCTGCCGGAGGACTCAGAGCCGGTCTCGCGCGACCAGGAGCGGCTCGAGGTCCCGAGCGAGTCCTGATGGCCCGCGGCCGGCCGCGCAACCCGGCCGAGGCGGCCGACGCCCTGCGCGCCGCCGTCGACCAGACCTTCAACGCCACGCTGGGGCGCCTCGCCACCGGTGACGACATCAAGGACCTGCGCAAGCAGTTGCGCAAGCTCGAAGAGCGCGTCGAGGCGCTCGAGGGCAAGAAGGGGAAAAGCCGGAAACGGGGCTGAGAGGGCTCCCCAGCCCCGTCCCCGCGCGGGCGAAGCGGCCCGCACTCGTACCGCCGCGGCGCGCGTGACGCGGTCGACGAGCGGTGCCGCTGACGGTACTCCTCGGCGCCGAGACAAGCAAACGCGCCGGCCGACGGTACCTTCCGTGGTCGCGGATGGAAACGTTGAGCCTTTCGCAAGCGGCAGAAAGGGCCGGCGTCACCGCAGGGACGCTTCGGCGCTGGTCCGAGCAGGGGGTGATCCCCAACGCCAACGGCGGCTGGACGCCCGCGGCGGTTGCCACCGCCCGCATCGTGGCCCGGCTGCGCGAGCGCGGCCACTCGCTGGCCTCGATCCGCCATGCGGCCGAGAACGGGCGCCTCGCCTTCGGCTACATCGAGGACCTGTTCCCGTCCGAGGACGGTGAGTACACGTTGGAGGACGCCGCCCGCGAGACCGGGCTCGAGCCCGCTCTGATCGAGCGCATCTGGCAGTCGATCGGCTTCCCCTCCGGCGACCAGGCCTCGATGAGCGAGGACGACCTCCAGCTCCTGCGCTACGTCGCCGCCGTGCTCGCCGCCGGCTTCCCGCTCGTCGCCTTCCTGCAACTGGTACGCGTCTACGGCCAAGCGCTGGCGCAGATGGCCGACGCCGAGGTGCGCCTGTTCCACCTCTACGTGCACGAGCCGCTGATGCGCGACGGCGTCGGCGGGCTCGAGATGGCCGAGGAGATGGAGGGCCTGGCCCGTGAGCTGCTGCCGCTGAGCTCGCCGATCATGGACCACCTGCACCAGCGCTTCCTGCAGCACTTCGTCGAGCAGGATGTCATCGGGCACATGGAGGCCGACCTCGAGGACGAGGCGCTCGAGCTCGGGCGCCTGCGCGTGGCCATCGCCTTCGCCGACCTCGCCGGCTACACGCGCATGACCGAGGAGGCGGGCGAGGAGGAGGCGCTGACCGCGGTCGAGCGCTTCGTCGAGGCGGTCGAGGAGACGCTGCCCGACGACGCCCGCATCATCAAGACGATCGGCGACGAGGTCATGGTCGTGGGCTCGGACCCGGCCGCCCTCACCGACTGGGCCGTCGGCTTCCAGGCCGTGCACACCGAGCGCCCGCTGCCGCGCATCGGCATCCACTACGGGGAGACGCTGTATCGCGACGGCGACTACTACGGGCGCGAGGTCAACCAGGCCGCGCGCGTGGCCGCCCGGGCGGCTGGCGGCGAGGTCCTGGTCACGCGCCCGGTCGTGGACGCCGCTGGCGCACACGTCGAGTTCGATCCCATCGGCGAGGTCCGGCTCAAGGGGTTCTCCTACGTGACCGAGCTGTTCCTCGCCCACGCCGCCGACGAATGAGGTCCGCTGACGAGGTGCTCGCGGCGGTGCGGGCGACCGGGCTGCTCGGAGCCGACGCGCCCGTGCTGGTGCTGCTCTCCGGCGGGCGCGACTCGACCTGCCTGGTCGACCTTGCCGTGCGGCTGTCCGGTGGCGCCTCCGCCCTGCACGTCAACTACGGGCTGCGCCCCGACAGCGACGCCGACGAGGCGTACTGCCGCGCGCTGTGCGCGCAGCTCGACGTCCCGCTGGCGGTCGGGCGGCCGCGCCGGCCCGACGACGCCGGCAACCTGCAGGCCTGGGCCCGCGACGTCCGCTACGCGGCCGCGGCGCGGCGGGGGATCACGGTGGCGGCCGGGCACACCGCCTCCGACCAAGCCGAGACCGTGCTCTACCGCCTGGCCTCGTCGCCGGGGCGGCGAGCGCTGCTGGGCATGGCCGCCCGCGACGGGCGCCTCGTGCGGCCGCTGCTGGGCGTGACCCGGGACGAGACCGCCGCCTACTGCCGCGAGCGCGGCCTGGCCTGGCGCGAGGACGCCACCAACGCCTCGGACGCCTTCGCCCGCAACCGCGTCCGGCACGAGCTCCTGCCCGCGCTGCGCGCGATCCACCCGGCGGCCGAGGAGAACGTGCGCCGCACGGCCGAGCTGCTGCGCGAGGAGGCCGCCGTGCTCGACGAGGTCGTGGCCGGCGTTCTGGACGGCCGCGACGAGATCGAGCTGGACCGTCTCGCGGCCCTGCCGCCGGCGTTGGCCCGGCTGGTCGTGCGGCGGCTGGCGGAGGGCGCAACCGGGGGCGCCGTGCCGCGGGCGGCGCGCCGCACCGAGGACGTGCTGGCGCTGGGATCGGACGGCGCGCTCGACCTTGGGGATGGCGCACGCGCGCGCGTACGCGCGGGAATCCTGCGCTTCGAGCCAACCCCGGCCCGCTGAGACCGCACCTACACTGCCGCCGTGCGCGACCCCGCGATCGGCGAGATCCTCGTCCAGCCCGACGAGCTCCAGCACCGGGTGCGCGAGCTCGCCGCCGAGATCTCGCGCGACTACGCGGGCAAGCAGCCGCTGTTGGTCTGCGTGCTCAAGGGCGCCGTGTTCTTCCTGTCCGACCTCATGCGCCGCATCGAGACCCCGTGCGAGGTCGACTTCATGGCGGTGGCCTCGTACGGCTCCGCCACCGACTCCAGCGGCGTCGTCCGCATCCTCAAGGACCTCGACGCGGCCATCGAGGGGCGGCACGTGGTCATCGTCGAGGACATCGTCGACTCGGGGCTGACGCTGCAATATCTGTTGCGGAATCTCGGCGCGCGCGACCCTGCCTCGCTCGAGGTCTGCGCCCTGCTCACCAAGCCCGAGCGGCTGAAGGTCGATCTGGCCCCGCGCTACGTGGGTTTCGAGATCCCCGACCGCTTCGCCATCGGCTACGGCCTCGACATCGGCGAGCGGTACCGAAACCTCCCGTACGTCGCCGCGTTGCAGGGAAGGTGATCCGGGTCTCAAACCCTCGCGTTACCTGGGATGAACCGCCGTTGGGCACAATAGGCCCGATGCTAGGCTTGATCGCGATGCGCGTCTCCGCCGCTACAGGACGCGCACGGAGACGCATATGAGCAGGTTTTTCAAGAGCGCCGCCTTTCCCATCCTCATCGTGGTGGTCCTGGCGTTCTTCGCCCAGAAGCTCTTCTCGCCCGGGCCCAACACACCCAAGCCGAACTTCCCGCAGTTCCTCCAGCAGGTGGAGGGCGGGCAGATCAAGTCTGCGGACGTCAAGACCAAGGACAACGAGGTCCAGGTCACGCTCAAGAACGGCCAGAAGTACGAGGTCGGCTATCCGGACGACTACGGCAACGAGCTGATCAACAAGCTCACCGCGTCCAACGTCAACTTCGACGTCGAGGGCACCAAGTCCAACGCCTGGCTCTCGCTGCTGACCTACGTCCTGCCGTTCCTGATCTTCATCGGCTTCTGGATATTCCTGATGAACCAGGTCCAAGGCGGCGGATCGAAGGTCATGTCGTTCGGGAAGTCGCGCGCCAAGCGCCTGTCCGTCGACTCGCCCAAGATCACCTTCCGCGACGTCGCCGGCGTGGACGAGGCGGTGGAGGAGCTCCACGAGATCAAGGAGTTCCTCGAGAACCCGAAGAAGTTCCAGGCCCTCGGTGCGCGCATCCCCAAGGGCGTGCTCCTGTACGGGCCGCCCGGCACCGGCAAGACCCTGCTCGCACGCGCCGTCGCGGGCGAGGCGGGCGTGCCGTTCTTCTCCATCTCCGGCTCGGACTTCGTCGAGATGTTCGTCGGCGTGGGCGCCTCGCGCGTGCGTGACCTGTTCGAGCAGGCCAAGCAGAACTCGCCCTGCATCATCTTCATGGACGAGATCGACGCGGTCGGCCGCCACCGCGGCGCCGGCCTCGGCGGCGGCCACGACGAGCGCGAGCAGACCCTCAACCAGCTGCTCGTCGAGATGGACGGCTTCGAGATGAAGGACAACATCATCCTCATCGCCGCCACCAACCGGCCGGACATCCTCGACCCGGCGCTGCTGCGGCCGGGCCGCTTCGACCGTCAGATCGTCGTCGACCGCCCCGACCGCAAGGGCCGGTCCAAGATCCTCGAGGTCCACACCCGCGGCAAGCCGCTGGCCAAGGAGATCGACGTCGACGCGCTCGCGGGCCAGACCCCGGGCTTCACCGGCGCCGACCTCTCCAACCTCGTCAACGAGGCCGCCCTGCTCTCCGCCCGCAACGGCAAGCGCGAGATCACCCAGGTCGAGCTCGAAGAGGGGATCATGCGCGTGATCGCGGGCCCCGAGAAGAAGACGCGCGTGATGAGCGAGAAGGAGCGGCTCATCACGGCCTACCACGAGATGGGCCACGCGATCGTCGGGCACTACCTCGAGCACTCCGACCCGGTGCACAAGATCTCGGTCGTCTCCCGCGGGCAGGCGCTCGGCTACACGATCTCGCTGCCGCAGGAGGACAAGTTCCTGACTACGCGGGCCGAGCTCTCCGACCAGATGGCGATGACCCTGGGCGGCCGCGCGGCCGAGGAGATCGTGTTCGGCGAGATCACCACCGGCGCCTCCAACGACCTCGAGAAGGTCACGCAGACGGCCAAGCAGATGGTCATGCGCTTCGGGATGTCCGACAAGCTCGGCCCACGCGTATTCGGCCACGATCATGGTCAGCCCTTCCTGGGCCGAGAGTTCTCGGCCGAGCCCGACTACTCGGACGAGATCGCGCGGGAGATCGACGACGAGATCCGCCGCATCGTCGAGGGCGCCCACCAGCAGGCCAAGGACATCCTCACCGAGCGCCGCGAGTCGCTGGAGAAAATCTCCCAGGTCCTGGTCAAGCGCGAGACGATCGAGAAGACCGAGTTCGAGGCCCTGCTCGCGGGGAGCACCGAGGATGAGGTCTTCGGCCCCGACGAGCCCGCCGGCCCCGAGCTGCCGCTGCCGCCGACGCAGCCCGACCGCCAGCGCGACAAGCCACGCCCGCTGCCCCGTCCCGGCCTGGCCGGCGGCGCGGCCGAGCTTCGGGGACTCGAAAACCCCGAAAAGCCCGAACTCGCCTAACGGCGTCTCGCCGCACCTGGCTAGGTCCTCGGGGCTCGCCGTGCCCAGCACGGCTTCACCCCTACGTCCCGAGCCAGCCACGCCGAGCCGCTCGTCAGCTGGCCTGTTGCTGAAGGTTTTCCCGGTTCGTGCCGATGAACCCGCATGGGTTCGACGCCCTGGCTGGTGCTGCTGGCCGTTGCGCTGCTCGCCGACGCCGCTCTGGCGGTGATGCTCCGACGGAGGGGGCGGCAGGTGCGGGTGCTGGAACGGGAGCGGGCACGGCTGGCCGGCCTCGACCCGGTCACGCAGGTCGCCGGGCGCGGCGCCTTCGAGCTTGCTCTGGAGGATGCGCTCGCCGGCATCGGGGATCCGACACGCGGCCGGCGCACGGGGGACGCGACCGGGGACCTCGCGCTGATCGTGCTCGACGTGGACGCCTCGGGGGATGGCGTCCTGCGGGCCGTGGCGCGGGTGCTCGGTGAGACCGTGCGCCCGGTCGACCTGCTGGCACGCACCGGAGCGAGCGAGTTCGCGGTCATCGCTCCCGGGGCCGGCTCGGCCGGAGCGCGACGCCTGGCCGAGGCGCTGCGCATCGCCTGCGCGGCCGTCGGCGGCGCGGACCGCGCGCCGCTGCAGGCGACGGTGGCGTGGGCACTGCACCCGAGCGACGGGCGCAGCGCCGCGGCGCTGCTCGAGTGCGCCGAGGACCGCCGGCTGGCGGCCGGACGAGGGGCGGGCCGCCGGCCGCCGCGGGCGCGGGCGCTGGTCCCGCGGCCGGCCGGGCTGTAGTCGAAGGGGGTCAAGTCTTTCTTTGCCGCACTGAGTTGTGGTGCGGCAAAGAAAGAC
>DATBDE010000153.1:0-43093 GCA_036270095.1 Solirubrobacteraceae bacterium
AACACGGTGCTGCTGGACCCGGAGATGTGCTCGCTGAACATGGGGCTGCTGAACTTCTTCATCCGCGGCGAGCAGGTCTTCTTCGCCAACCACCGCTCCGACATCGAGCGCTTCGCCCGCGAGATCGCCGCCCGCACCATCCGTCCGGAGCTCGAGGTCTACAGCGCGGCCATGCTCGAGGAGGTCCAGCACCTCCTCAGCCTCGGCATCCTCGACCCGCCCTACGTGATCAACCTCGTGCTGCACACCCCGACCCAGGGCGGCACGCGCGGCAGCCCGGAGAACCTTGCCGACGCGCTCGAGCGCCTGCGCCGCCTGCCCGTGCAGTTCGACGACCTGCGCATCAACGTCACGTCCATGGGCCCGACCCAGCTCCCGCTGACCACGATCGCCATGGCCATGGGCCTCAACGCCCGCGTCGGCATGGAGGACAACGTGCTCTACCGGCGCGACGAGCCGGTGCACGACAACGCGCAGCTCGTCCGCCGCGCCGTCCGCATCGCCACCGAGATCGACCGGCCCCCGGCGACGCCGGAGCAGGCCCGCGAGCTCCTCGCCCTGCGCGGGCGCTGACCGCGTCGGGAAGGATCCGCGCCGCCCCGGAGTCATAGGGGACATGGACCCCGTACATGCATCCACTCCCGCCGACCTCCGCGCCCGCCTCGGCCTGCTCGCGCTCGAGCGCGATGCAGCCCGCCGCTCGCAGCTGTCCGAGGACAACCCCTACATGACCGACCTGCACGACGAGATCGCCGAGGTCGAGCAGGCGTACGTCTGTTCCGCCGTGGCCGCGATCGCCGAGCTGCGCGCCAACCTGGGCGGGCGGCTGCGCGGCTGAGCCTCAGGCCCGCGTCGCCACGACCTCCAGGTACGTCGACGGGCAGACCATCACGCCGCCTGCGCCGCGGTTGAGGCGGTCGACGAGCCCGAGCAGGTCGTCGGCCAGCGCCTGCTCCCCCTCCGGACCCACGCGCGCGAACGCGACCTTGGTCGGCCCGAACCAGGTGCGGAAGTACTGCAGCCAGTCCTCGGGCGTGTGGAAGCGCATCGTCCCGACCCGCTCGTGCACCTCGAGCGCCGAAACGCCGCCGTCGAACAGCTCCCGCAGGCGCGCCTCGGTCCCCCACAGCGGCGGCGGGTCGAGCTTCACCGGCGGGGCGTGCTTCGCGACGATCGCGAACATCTGTCCGACGAACCCCTCGGGGGTCCAGTTCGCCATGCCGATGCGCCCGCCGGAGCGGCACACGCGCCGCAGCTCGGCCGCCGTGCGGGGCTGGTCGGGCGCGAACATTGCGCCGAACGTGGAGAGCACGACGTCGAAGCTCGCGTCCGGGAACGGGAGGGCCTCGGCGTCGCCTTCGCGGAACTCGATCTCCAGCCGCTCGGCCGCCGCCCGCTCGCGGGCGCGCTCGAGCAGCGCGGGGACGTAGTCGACGCCGACGCAGTCGGCGAAGCGCCGGCTGGCCGCGATCGTGGTGTTGCCGCTGCCGCAGGCGACGTCGAGCACGCGCTGGCCCGGCCACACGTCGACCGCCTCGCACAGGTTCTCGCTGACGCCCTGGAACATGGTCCCGACCATGGCGAAGTCGCCCTCGGACCAGATGTGCTGCTGGACCTGCTTGACCACCGAGAGGTCGGGCGTGTCCGCCATGGCGGCATTATCGATCTTGCGTGACCATCCGGCCCGCCCGCCCCGACGACTTCGCCCGCGTGCGGGAGATCGAGCGCGCCGCCGGCCAGGCCTTCCGCACCCTGGGCATGGACCTCGTGGCCGACGACGAGCCGTTCACGGACGCGGAACTGGCCGCCTACCAGGAGGACGGGCGCGCTTGGGTGGCAGCCGACGCCGAAGACGTCCCGGCCGCCTACCTGCTGGTCGACGAGGTCGACGGCACCGGCCACGTCGAGCAGGTCTCGGTCCACCCCGAGTACGCGCGGCAGGGGCTCGGGCGGGCGCTCATCGACGTGGCTGCGGCCTGGAGCGCGCGGCGCGGGCTGCCCGCTCTGACGCTCACGACCTACGCCGAGGTGCCGTGGAACGGCCCCTACTACGCCCGGCTCGGCTTCCGCACCCTGGCGGACGACGACGTGCCGCCGGGCATCGCCCGCATCCGCGCGCGCGAACGGGCCGAGGGGCTGGATCGCTGGCCCCGGGTCACGATGCGGCGGCCGCTCGCGCCCGCCGCGCCTGCTTGAGCCGGTCGGTCGCGTCGAGCACCGCCTTGCGCAGGCGCACGCGCTCGGGCGTCACTTCGGCGCATTCGTCCGCCCGCAGGAACTCGAGCGCCTGGTCGAGCGAGAGCTGGCGGTGCGGGATCAGCCGCACGAGCACGTCGGCGGTCGAGGAGCGCATGTTCGTCAGGTGCTTCTCGCGGCACGCGTTGACGTCGAGGTCGTCGGCGCGCGCGTTCTCCCCCACGATCATCCCCTCGTAGAGGGCCTCGCCGGGACCGACGAACAGCGTGCCGCGTTCCTGCAGGTTCATGAGCGCGAACTGCGCCGCCGGCCCGCGGCGGTCGGAGACGAGCGACCCGGTCGGGCGCGTGCGCATGTCGCCCGCCCACGGCTCCCAGCGGTCGAACACGTGGTGCAGCAGCCCGGTGCCGCGGGTCTCGGTCAGGAACTCACCCCGGAACCCGATCAGCCCGCGCGCCGGCACGAGGTACTCCATGCGCACCCAGCCGGTCCCGTGGTTGACCATCTCCTCGAGCCGGCCCTTGCGCAGCGCGAGCAGCTGCGTGACCACGCCGACGAAGTCCTCGGGCACGTCGATGGCCAGGCGCTCGACCGGCTCGTGCACGCGGCCGTCGATCTCGCGCGTCAGCACCTGGGGCTGGCCGACGGTGAGCTCGAAGCCCTCGCGGCGCATGAGCTCGACGAGCACGGCGAGCTGCAGCTCCCCGCGCCCGTGCACCTCCCACGCATCCGGGCGCTCGGTGTCGCGCACGCGCAGCGAGACGTTGCCCACGAGCTCCTGCTCGAGCCGCGCCTGCACCTGCCGCGCCGTGAGCTTGGTCCCGTCCTGGCCGGCCAGCGGTGACGTGTTGATGCCGATGGTCACCGAGATCGACGGCTCGTCGACGGCGATCACCGGCAGCGGCTGCGGGTCGTCGGGGTCGGACAGGGTCTCGCCGATCGTGACCTCGGCGATCCCGGCGACGGCGATGATCTCGCCCGGCCCGGCCTCGGCCGTCTCCACGCGGTCGAGCGCCTCGGTCACGTAGACCTCGCCGACGCGCGCGGGCGCGACGGTGCCGTCGGCGCGGCACCAGGCCACGGCCTGGCCGGTGCGGATGATGCCGTTGCGCACGCGACAGATCGCGAGGCGGCCGACGTAGGGCGAGGCGTCGAGGTTGGTGACGTGGGCCTGCAGCGGGTGGTCGGGGTCGTACTGCGGCGCAGGCACGTGGTCGAGCAGCAGGTCGAGCAGCGGCTCGAGGCTGTTGCCCTCCTCGTGCTCGGACAGCGACGCCTTCCCCGCGCGCGCGTTGCAGTAGACGATCGGGAACTCGATCTGCTCCTCGTCGGCGCCGAGGTCGAGGAAGAGCTCGTAGACCTCGTCCACCACCGCGCCGATGCGGGCGTCCGGCCGGTCGACCTTGTTGACCACGAGCACGACCGGCAGCCGCGCCTCGAGCGCCTTGCGCAGCACGAACCGCGTCTGCGGCAGCGGGCCCTCGCTGGCGTCGACGAGCAGGAGCACGCCGTCGACCATGGCCAGGCTGCGCTCGACCTCGCCGCCGAAGTCGGCGTGGCCGGGGGTGTCGACGATGTTGAGCTTGACCCCGCGGAAGTGGACCGAGGTGTTCTTGGCCAGGATCGTGATGCCCTTCTCGCGCTCGAGGTCCATCGAGTCGAGCACGCGCTCGGCGACGTCCTGGTTGGGGCGGAAGGCGCCCGACTGCCAGAGCATCGCGTCGATCAGCGTGGTCTTGCCGTGGTCGACATGCGCCACGATGGCGACGTTGCGCAGGTCCTCGCGGGCGACGACGGTCACGACAGCTCCGGCTGGTGGCGGCGCACGTGCTCGTCCAGCGTCTCGCGCACCCAGCGGCGCGTGTCCTGGTCGGCCATGCGGTAGCGGCCGAGCAGCTCGCGCTGGCCGGTGAGCGGCAGCCCGGCGATGGTCCAGCTCACCGCGAAGCGCTCGAACAGCAGCTCCGTGCGGCGCTGGAAGAGATCCTCGTGGGACGCCGCGGCGCTCCCGGCCGGCGCGCGCAGCTTGGCCGCCGTGCCCGCCGAGACGCATTCGCGCAGGGTCAGCACGTTGCCCTCGGCGTCGGCGTAGTCGTAGGTGATGGCCGGCCGCGGGGGAGCGGCCTTGGTACGGCGGCGCTGGCGCTTGCCCATGGCAGCGACGATAGCCGCGGTCGGCGCCTTGCACTCCGTCCGCTCGCGTACGAACATATGTTCGTATGCGTAAGGCCACCATCCTGCACGCCGACCTGGACGCGTTCTTTGCCTCGGTGGCCCAGCGCGATGACCCGACCCTGCGCGGCAAGCCGGTCATCGTGGGCGGCGGCGTGGTGCTCGCGGCGAGCTACGAGGCGCGGGCGTTCGGCATCCGCTCGGCCATGGGCGGGCGGCGGGCACGCGAGCTCTGCCCGCACGCGATCGTGGTCAAGCCGCAGTGGGAAGCGTACCTGGAGGCCAGCCGCGCCGTGACCGAGATCTTCGAGGAGACCGCACCGCTCGTCGAGCCGCTCTCGATCGACGAAGCCTTCCTCGACGTGCGCGGGCTCGAGCGCATCTCGGGCACGCCGCCGCGCATCGCCGCGCGACTGCGGCGCGAGGTGCGCGAGGACGTCGGCCTGCCGATCTCGGTCGGCGTGGCCCGGAACAAGAGCCTGGCCAAGATGGCCAGCGCCGCGGCCAAGCCCGACGGCCTGCTCGTGGTCGCTCCGTACCGCGAGGCCGAGTTCCTGGACCCGCTCCCGGTCGAGCGGCTGTGGGGCGTCGGGCCGGCGACCACGGACAAGCTGCACGAGAGCGGCCTCACCCGCGTGCGCCAGCTCGTCGAGCTCGAGCAGGAGACGCTGGTCGAGCTGCTCGGGCAGGCGCTCGGCCGGCACGTCCACGCGCTCGTCCACCGGCGCGACCCGCGGCCGGTCCGGCGGGGCGGCGGACGCGGCTCGTTCGGCGCGCAGAGCGCGCTCGGGCGGGCGCCGAAGTCGCCCGAGGCGATCGACGCGGTGCTGCTGGCGCTCGTCGACCGGGTCACGCGGCGCATGCGCACGAAGGGGCGGGCCGGGCGCACGATCGTGCTGCGGCTGCGCTACGGCGACTTCTCACGCGCGACCCGTTCGCAGACGCTGCCGCAGTCGACGGCGGCCACGCGCACGGTGCTGAAGGCGGCGCGTGCTCTGCTCGCGGCCTCGCGCCCGACGATCGAGCGGCGCGGCCTGACCCTCGTCGGCATCACGGTCGCGAACCTCGACCCGCGCGGGCACGGCACCCAGCTCGAGCTGCCGCTCGACGGCCCCAGCCTGGACGCGCTCGACGCCGCGGTGGACGAGATCCGCACCCGCATCGGGCCCAAGGCGGTGACCCGGGCGACGCTGCTGCACCGGGAGACGGGCCTGTCCCACTGGCTCTTCCCGGACGAGGATCCCGAGGTGTGAGCGCGCGGCTATCCTCGCCGCGATGGCCCGCGACACGGACCGCGTGGGCGTCCACCTCGACCGGGACGACTTCCTCGTGGGAGCGGACGAGCTCGGCGCCGACTGCGTGCAGATCTTCCTCACCGATCCGCAAAGCTGGCGCAAGCCGCCCGAGCGCGCCGACGCCGACGAGATCCGCGCCGCCGAGATCCCGCTCTACGTCCACGCGCCGTACCTGATCAACGTGTGCTCGCCGAAGAGCAACGTGCGCTACGGGTCTCGCAAGATCCTGCAACAGACCTGCGACGGCGCGTCCGCGCTCGACGCCGCCGCGGTGATCGTGCACGGCGGCCACGCCGAGGATGGGATCGAGAACGGCATCGGGCGCTGGGTGCGCTCGCTGGAGATGCTCGAGACCGACGTGCCGGTCTACATCGAGAACACCGCCGGCGGCGACAACGCCGTCGCCCGGCGCTTCGACGCGCTGGCGCAGCTGTGGGAGGCGCTCGCGGCGGCCAAGAACGACGTGAACCTCGGCTTCTGCTTCGACACCTGCCACGCGTGGGCCGCGGGCGAGGAGCTCTCCGACGCCGTCGAGCGCGTGCTGAAGATCGTCGGCGACATCAACCTCCTGCATGTCAACGACTCGCGCGACCCGGCGGGCACCGGCGCCGACCGCCACGCCAACCTGGGCAAGGGCGAGATGCCGGTGGACGCGCTGCGGGCGATGATCCACGCGGCCGGCGCGCCCGCGGTGGTCGAGACCCCGCGCGACCCCGACGCGCTGCGGGCCGACGTGGCGTTCGTGCGCGAGGCGCTCGTCTAGGCGGACAACAACGCTAGTGCCCTCGACCACCCTCAAGGGGGTCTGACCCCGTTGAGCCTCTGGTACCGGGTGCTCTATGGGCTCGGCATCCGGCCCTGGGATCGCGACGGGCCCGTGCCCGAGCTCGTCGCCGGCGACCTGCCGCCGGCGCGGGCGGTCGACCTCGGGTGCGGCACCGGCGCGCAGGCGGTGTACCTCGCCGCCGAGGGCTGGGACGTTGTGGCCGTCGACGCCGTGCCGCGGGCGCTGAGCGCCGCGCGGCGGCGGGCGAGCGCGGCCGTCGTGACGGTCGACTTCCGCCGCGGCGACGTGGCCGAGCTCGAGGCGCTGGGGATCGGCGACGTCGGGCTGGCCTTCGATCGCGGCTGCTTCCACGGCCTGACCGACGCCGCCCGGGACGGGTACGCGCGCGGCGTGACCGCGGTGACACGGCCGGGCGCGGTGCTGCTGCTCATGGCGTTCCGGGGACCGACCGGCCCCGGGCTGCCGCGCGGCGCGAGCCCGGAGGAGGTACGCGCGCGCTTCGGCGCGCCCTGGCGGCTGGTCTCCGAGGCGCCCGCCCGGGAGACCCCGGCCGCCGCCCGTATCGAGCGCGCCCGCCCGACCTGGTATCGGTTCGAGCGCGAATGAGCCCGCCGCCCCTGCGTGTCCGCGCCCTGCTGCGTACGGCCACCGACGCCGAGATCACCGAGGCGCTCGAGCGCAACCCCGGCTCGGCCCGCCTGCGCGCCGCGGGCTACGAGCCGGCCTGGTTCGAGCTCGAGGTCGAGGTCGAGGACGAGGGCGCCACCGACAGCCAGTTCGGCGTCGTGTGGGCTGAGCTCGGGCTGTCGCGCGAGGCGCTCGCCAACGACGAGCTCGAGCAGGCGCTCGAGGCCACGCTGCAGGGGCTACGCGACTTCGAGGGCATCGAGGTCGAGCGCGACGAGATCCCCGACGAGGCCATCGACCTCCGCGTCGAGGACTAGCGTTCCCGCTGTGCCCGCCCGTGCGCTCCTCGCCGCCCTCGTGTTCGTGCTCCCCTGCGCGAGCCCGGCGGTCGCGGCGACGATCCGCACCGACACCCCCGGCTCGGCCATCACGTCGTACTACGACTCGGGCCAGTGGAGCCGCGACATCACCACCGTAGTCAAGAAGGCCAAGGCGAACCTGAAGCAGGACCTCGCGGCCGACCGCGCCACGCACAGCCCGGCGCTGGTGCTCGACGTCGACGAGACCTCGGCCTTCAACGCGCCCTGCCTCGAGCCGGTCGACTGGGACCTCAGTGGCCTCGCGGTGTGCGCCGTCAATGGCGACGGCGTCGCGACGCCCGTGCTCTCGCTCTACAAGTACGCGCGCACGAAGCACGTCAAGGTCGTGTTCATCACCGGCCGGCCCGAGGCGCTGGCCGGCACGACGACCGCGGAGCTCAAGCGGCTCGGGTTCTCCTCCGGC
Source organism: Solirubrobacteraceae bacterium (assembly GCA_036270095.1). GTDB lineage: Bacteria > Actinomycetota > Thermoleophilia > Solirubrobacterales > Solirubrobacteraceae > DATBDE01. The sequence continues at coordinate 7,861 of DATBDE010000153.1, forward strand.
TTCCAGCTCGTGCTCCGGCCGGCGACCGACACCCAGGACTCCGTCATCCCGTACAAGTCCGCCGCCCGCGCGACGGTCGAGCGCCGCGGCTACACGATCCTCGCCAACGTCGGCGACCAGCGGTCCGACCTCGCGGGCGGCCACAGCCTGCGGCGCTACAAGCTGCCCAACCCGGTCTACCTGATTACCTAGGCCATTCTCGCCGCCCCTGGCTAGGTCCTCGGGGCTCGCCGTGCGTAGCACGGCTTCAACCCTGCGTCCCGAGCCAGGAACGCCGAGCTATGGCCTAGCCGCGGCGCGTGAGGCGACCGACCGCGGCCATGAGCTCACCGGTGCGCTCGTCCTTGAGCTCGTCGGGGCCGTCGATCACGCAGTGCCGCGCATGGTCGTCGAGCAGGCCGAGGGCGACCTTGTCCAGCGCCGCCTGCACGGCGGCGATCTGGGTCAGCACGTCGATGCAGTAGCGCTCGTCCTCGACCATGCCTTCGATGCCCGTGACCTGGCCGCCGATCCGGCGCAGGCGGGCGAGGAGCTGGTCCTTGGTCGCGGTGTAGCCGCGGGTCTGCGGGGTCGTGGCCATGCACCCAGTCTACCCCCAGGGGGTATCTAGGGCAGCAGCGGCAGTCCGAGTAGATGCAGCGGAGCGTCGAGCTCCCGCACTGACAGCAGGAGTCGCCGCCGTAGCAGCAGACGACCGGCGAGCTGAAGTTGCACTGGGTCGTGCCGGGGGCGCAGGGGGTCGAGGGGGGCGGCCCACCCCCGCCGCCACCGCCGCCGCCGGACTGCGGCGGTCTTCGCCTTCGGGAGCCTTCTCCTTGAGCACCACCTCGCAGTCCGTCCCCTGTGCGCGCGCCACGCCGGGCTGCAGCAGGCGGAGCGGGCCGGCGAGCAGCACAGCCGCACCGGCGGTCTGCAGCACGGTGCGCCGCGACAGCCCCGGGCGCTCGGCCACATCGCCGCGGGCGGCGCGCCGCGCGAGCCCGTCGAGCCACCGTGGGCCGCCGCTCCCGATCGCGGGAACGTCCGGTCCAGCTGGTCGGCGAGCTGGTGGTAGGCGTCGAGCTGCTGGCCGCCTGGGTCGAGGCCTGCAGGGCCGCCGCCGGGTCGGTGAGCGAGAGGGCGTCGCCGAGGAGGCTCGGCCCGCTCACGAGCGCCTGCATCGCCTGGATCGCGGACCCCCGGCCGCGTACGCGGGGGCTCAGGCCCTGGAACGCCGACAGCGCGGTCTGCGCGTCCTGGTTCCACTGCGAGATTGCGGCGATCATCTCCGGGGTCGCGCGGCCGGCATCCTGTCCTCCGCCCTCGGTCTGCCCGACGGCGACGAGCGCGTCGATGAGGACGCTCATCGCGGCGCGACCTGCCCTGCGACGGCGAGGACCGATGCGCTACCCCCAACTCCGCTCCCGTCGCCGACCTACGGACCGGCGACTCTACGCCGGCCCCCAGCGGGGGGCAACGGCTAAGGCGACGCGCAGATCACCGAGGCTGTCGGCGTGCGAGACGAGCCCGGATCGCCGTTGACGATCCCGACGTTCCAGCGGTTCGGGACGCCGTTGCCCGCGTCCGACCCCGGCTTGCTCGAGACGATCCGGTCGTTGGGGTTGGGGTCGCCGGCAAAGCCGCCACCGCCGCCGATCGCGCGCTCGGCCCCCTGGCAGGCCGCGGTCGCCGTGCCGAGCGCCCCGGGCGGGGCGGCCTGCCCGGCGGCGTCGCGGACGATCACGTTGGTCGCGCCGGGGTCGCCCTTGGGGCCCTTGGGCACGTCCTTCGGATTGAAGTCGCGGGCGAGCAGCGCGCCATCCTTGACCACGTCGGACTGCACCGCTCCGGGCCGCAACTGCGCGTGCCCGACGCTGCCGCGCGGCACCTTGAACGCCGCGTAGCTCGTGCCCCCCAGCGCGACGACGAGCGCGAGGAGCGCGACGACCAGAGCGGGAGACGGGCGGCGCATGCGGTCTGTCCCCTTCTTCCCGCTTTTGCGAACGGTCGAACTTGAGGCGCCGCCGCTCTTCCCGTTCAGTGGAGCGTCGGATGCTGGCGCGAGCCTTGGGCGGGGGATCCGCGCGTCGGCTGCTGCTTCCGGTGTCGCGACGACGAGCGCGCTGGTCGCGACGGCTGCGCCTGCGGCGGCGCACATCGAGGGCGGCACGCGGCGCTTCCTGCTCTACGTCATCTTCGCCCCGGCCGCCGGCTTTCGCGCCGGTCCGTGACGCTCTGCTCGGGGCGCGTGATCAGCGGCGGCCCCGGCAGCGGGACGAGGTCGCGGCTGCCGCACACGCTGCAATAGGGCCGCTCGCGGCGCGGGTTGTGGGCGCCGCAGTGCTGGCACTGATAGCGCTCGAAAGGCTGCCCGTCCCCCACGCTCGTGAAGTCCCCATCCAGCCGACTCCGGAAACCTGATCTATAGGAGCTGGGGCCTTCCAGTGGCGATCTCGTAGACGACGTGAGAGCGACATCGCGGCGGATTCTCTCGGAACGTCCGGCGGCCGAGACAAGATCGAGGTTGGACGCCTGACGCCCATGGGTAGGCACGCGTCCCTCTTCTGTGGTTTCCGTCCGCCACTTCGTCCCGGTGAGGGTCGCCCTCGCCTGCCTCTGCGCCCTCCTGCTCGCGGCACCGGCCGCGCGCGCCAACGTGCCCGGCACCAGCACGACGCGCCTCGCGTCGCGCAGCGCCGACGGCAGGTTCCCCAACGGCCGGTCGCAGGACGCGGCCATCGCGCAGGACCGCAAGGCCGCCTCGCTCGTGGCCTACGACTCGGTGGCGACGAACATCGTCGCCGGCGACACCAACGGCGTCAGCGACGTCTTCGCGATCCACCGCGCCCAGCCCTACCGCCGCAACGCCGCCCACGCCACGAGCTGGGAGCCGGGCGCGACCGAGCTGATCTCCAAGGCCATGGACGGCGGCCCCGCCGACGGCCCGTCCTACCTGCCCGACCTCGACGGCGACCAGCTCCACGACAGCCACTGCGTCGCCTTCGTCTCCACCGCCGACAACCTCGTGCCCGGCGACACCAACGGCGAGCCCGACGCGTTCGTGCGCGACCTGCGCACGGGCACGACGACGCGCGTCTCGGTCGCCACCGGCGGCGGCCAGGCCGACGGGCCGACGACGGGCGTGCAGGTAGACGGCGGCTGCGACCGCGCGGCCTTCACCGCCAGCGCGTCCAACCTCGCGCTCACCGCCGGCAGCGGGGCCCGTAAGCCGCTCGTGACCGGCGCGCCGCCGGGCGGCACGCGCCAGGTCTACGTGCGCATCCTCGGGGGTCAGCCCGACGACAAGGGCCTGGCAGGCACGACCTTCCTCGCCTCGGCCACCGCCCGCGGCACGCCCGGCAACGGCGACTCCTATGACGCCCAGCTCGGCGAGCTCGGCGACGGCTGTCCGAAGGCATGCGGGACGACCTCCGGCGACGCGGCGGCGTTCACCTCCGCCGCAACCAATTTGTCCCCGCGCGACGGCAACGCCCAAGCCGACGTGTACGAGCACACGTTCCGCAACCAGGGCGGCGTGCGCACGCGCACCCGGCTGGTGTCCGCGAGGCGGTCGGGGCAGGCCGGCAACGGGCCCTCGGACCAGCCGGCGATCAACGACAGCGGCAAGCACGTCGCCTTTCGCACCGCGGCCACCGACCTCGTCGACACGAGCGGCAACGGCGTGAGCAACATCGTCATGGCGGACACGGACACCGTGCGGCTCACGCTGGTGTCGGCCACGCCGCAGGGACCGCACGTCGGCAACGGCGCCTCGGCGAGCCCGTCGATCTCGCGCAACGCCAGCGTGCTGTTCGCGTCGGCCGCCGACAACCTCGCCGTGGTGCCGGGTGCGGACAAGAACTGCGTCGCCGACGTCCTCTTCTGGAACCCGGTCAACCGGCACCTGGCCACCGAGTCGACCGACTCGTCGGACCTCATTCCGGGCAGCCCGAACAACCCCAACGCCGACCCGTGCCCCGTCGCGCGCACCGCCCCGGCCGAGAACCCGGCCACGAGTTACTACAACAACTTCGTCGCCTTCGAGCACAGCAGCCCGCTCATCGACCTCTCCGTGGCAGACGCCGCCTACCCGGGGCTGCGGCGTGACCCGGTGCGGGCAGCCCAGATGGCCGCCACCGACCCCACGCTTCATCAGGTCTACATGCATCTGGTCGGGCCCTAGGGGGTACCGGGGCGGGCATGATCCTTCTCGCCCGCATCGTCCGCACCGTCGTGGCGGCGGTCGTGCTGCTGATCGTCGCCGGCATCGTCCTGCACCTGCTGCACGCCAACGGCTCCAACGCCATCGTCTCGGCCGTCTACGACGCCGGCGCATGGCTCGTGTCGCCGTTCGCCAACGTCTTCCATCCGAAGAACGCCGACGTGGCCCTCGCCGTCAACTGGGGCCTGGCCGCGCTCGTCTACGCGATCGTCGGCGGCCTGATCGCCGGGCTGCTCGCCCGCGCCGGCGGCGCCAGCCGCGGCGCCTGGATGCGTCGGCGCCGCGGCGTGACGACCGCGGGGTCCTAGACCGGCAGCAGCGGGCCGCGGAACGGCTCGGTGCCGTTCGCCAGCGTCACGGACGAGAACGACGTGTGGGCGGCGAGGTACTGCAGCTCCTTGGTGATGTCCCCGACGCCGTTGGAGGCGGGGATCGGCGCGAGCGCCAGCGTGCTGAGGATGCCAAGGGCGCGGCCCTGTTTGTCCATGAATGCGCTCCCGGAGTCACCGGGGATGCCCGGCGTGACCGTGGCGACCTGGTGGCTCCAGCCGCCGCCGTCCTCGCTGACCTCGTAGCCCTCCTTCGGGCTGAGCTGGGTGATGCCCAGGCGCAGCTCGGAGTTGCCGTACGAGAGCACCTTCGACCCGGTCGCGGCCGTGCCCCCGGTCCCGGTCGGCCCGCCCCAGAACGGGATCGACGGGTTGACCTTGGACACGTCGGCCGGGTCGATCTTGACCAGCGCGAGGTCGTTGAAGGCGCACGTGTTCGCGTCCGTCTCCCCGTCCTCGTGCATCGTGATCCACGAGTTGTAGACCAGCGTGCCCGGCTTGGAGGCGCCGTCGATGTCGACCGGCGTGCCGATCGGCAGCGACGTCGTCGAGCAGCCGTCGGTGTCGGTCTGGCCGCCCTGGCTCGAGCAGTGCGCGGCCTGGCCCAGGTACACGTTCGTGGCGTCGTAGAAGACGAAGTTCGACGTGCACTGCCCGCCGTTGGTGAGCGTCTGGACGCCCGGATGGATGGTGGCGCTCGACGCCGGCGCCCAAGTCGGCGCCGCGGACGCTCCCGCGGCCAGCGCCAGCGTGCATGCAACCGCCGCCGCGACGATCACGGCGGTGCGAATGATCCTGCGCAAGACAAACCCCCTGCCCTTTGAAGTGAATCTCCCAGGCCCGCTCCCCAGGCGGGCTCGGCGAGGGTAGCAACGGCCTCTGCGCCCGCGCGCCAACACCCGGCATACGATGCCCGTGCCCGTCGACCGCGAGGAGAGGAGCCGTCCGTGCCGCAAGTGGAGACGACCGCGGGGCCGATCGATGCCGACCAGCTCGGCCGGACGCTCGTCCACGAGCACCTGATCTCGGCCTCCGAGTCCGTCCGCTACCAGTACCCGCACCTCTACGACCTCGAGGAGGAGCGCCGGCGCTCGCTCGACGCGCTGCGCGGGGTCAAGGAGCGCGGCGTCGACACCTTCGTCGACCCCGGTTGCATGGACCTCGCGCGCGACGCGGCGCTGTCGCGCGAGCTGGCGGCCGAGGTCGGCGTCCAGATGGTGTTGTGCACCGGCGTGTACGGCCAGCACTACACGTTCCTCCCCCACTACTTCCAGAACCGCGACGAGGACCACCTGGCCGACGCGTTCGTGCACGACATCGAGCACGACGAGGGCATCCAGGGCACCGGCATCAAGGCCGCGTTCATCAAGTGCGCCGCCGACGAGCCCGGCATCACGCCCGACGTCGAGAAGGTCCACCGCGCCGCCGCGCGCGCGTCGCTGCGCACCGGGCGTCCGATCATGGCCCACTCGCGCCCGGCCTCGAAGACCGGCCTCGAGCAGATGAGGCTCTTCACCGACGAGGGCGTCGACCCGCGCAAGGTCCAGCTCGCCCACACCGGCGACACCGACGACCTCGACCACATCGAGGCGCTGCTGGCGACCGGCGCCTGGATCGGCCTCGACCGCTTCGGCATCGACCTGTTCCTGCCCGACGACCGGCGCATGCCGACCTTCGTCGAGCTCGTCAAGCGCGGCTACACCGACCGCATCCAGCTCGGGTGCGACGCGGTGACGAACCTGGACTGGTTCCCGCCCGAGCTGGTGACCCAGATGCTCCCCAAGTGGACGAGCGTGCACCTGTTCGACGACATCCTGCCCGCCGCCCGCGAGCGGGGCGTCAGCGACGAGCAGATCGCGGTCATGCTGGACGAGAACCCGAAGGCCTGGCTGACGGCGTAGGGGCGATGCAGAACCGCTCCGAGCGCGTCCGGCTCGAGACCGAGCGCTACCGGATCTTCGGGACCCTGACGCTGCCCCGCGACGGCTATCGCAGCCGCATGTCCGACTACCTGAACGCGGCCGACCGCGAGTTCGTCTCGCTCACCGAGGTCGTCATGGAGGAGATCGCGGGCGGCGCGATGACGCGGCACGAGTACGTGGCCGTCTCGCGCCGCCACATCGTCTTCGCGGCGCCAGTGGCGGAGGAGGCCGACTAGCCCGAGCCGGGCGGGTGCTTGACGTCGAACGTCATCACCCACTGGGCCACGTGCCCGAACCGCGCGGGCGCGTGCATCCACGACAGGTGGAGGTGGTTGCCGCGGCCGTGGTTGGCGTCGCCGTTGTAGCCCACCCAGCGGTAGGGAGACCGCGGGTGGTTCTGGCTGGGCTCGGCCCACTTGGCCAGGCGGTCGATGTCGTCCCAGCTCCCGCCCGGCCCGGGGATGATGTCGATGGCCAGCCCGAGCGGGTGCTCGCCGCCGTGGGCGTGGATCGGCTGCAGCGAATAGCCGTCGGTGATGAAGATGTGGTACTTGGCCTTCAGGTAGCGGATATCGGGCAGGAGGCGCGAGTCGACCCGCTCGCCGGGGAACCCGGGGATGGGCACGATGCGCCCGGGCGTGATGATCTTGCGGACGCCGCCGACCGTGCCCGCGGCCTCGTCGGGCAGCGGCCCGAGGCCGGGGACGTCGGGGTCGGGCGTCGGCGCCGGGAGGCCGGTCCGCTCGCACGACGTGAGCTTGTCGAGGCCGTCGGTGTCGATGCGGTCCTTGCCGCTGCCGCAGTTCACGCGGTCGCGTTCGGAGTCGTCGACCCAGGCGCGATCGTTGCCGGGGCCGGCGCTGAGGCGGTCCTTGCCCTTGCCGCCCGCGAGGCGGTCGTTGCCCGCGCCCGAGGTGACGACGTCGTTGCCGTCGCCCCCGACGAGCGAGTCGGCTCCGGCGCCGCCGTCGATCTGGTCGTTGCCGGCCCCGCCCACGCCCTTGTCGTCGCCGTCGCCCCCGCTGACCGCGTCGGCGCCGTCGCCGGCGTCGAAGACGTCGTCGCCGGGACCCAGGTCGAGCGCGTCGTCGCCGTCGGCGCCCTTGACGCGGTCGTCGCCCTCGCCCCCGGTCACGCGGTCGTCGCCCGGGCCGGCGTCGATGCTGTCGGCCCCGCGGCCGCCGTCGAGGGCGTCCGCGCCCGCGCCACCGTCCAGCGCGTCGGCATCGGGGCCGCCGATTAGGGTGTCGTCGCCGTCGCCGCCGGCCAGGATGTTCGCCCCGGCGCCGCCGCCGAGCACGTCGTCGCCAGCCCCGCCGATGATCTGGTCGGGGCCGTCGCCGCCGCCGAGCACGTCCGGCCCGGCGCCGCCGTCGACGGTGTCGGGCCCGGAGCCGCCGTCGAAGCCATCGGCGCCGTCGCCGCCGCCGACGATGTCGGCGCCGTCGCCGCCGGTGCCGGAGTCGTTGCCGGCGCCGCCGTCGAGGTGGTCGTCGCCCCCGGCGCCGTCGAGGCGGTCGTCGCCACCCGCGCCGTTGAGCGTGTCGTTGCCGTCGCCGCCGTTCAGGTTGTCGTTGCCGTCGCCGCCGTCGAGCGTGTCGGCGCCGCCGTCGCCGTTCAGCGTGTCGGCGCCGCCGGCGCCGCTGAGCCCGTCGTTGCCGTCGCCGCCCGCGAGCGTGTCGTTGCCGTCGGCGCCGTTGAGCAGGTCGTCGCCGCCACTGCCGGACAGCGCGTCGTCGCCCGCGCCGCCGTCGAGGGTGTCGTTGCCGTCACCGCCGTCGAGGCTGTCGGTCCCATCGCCGCCGGAGACCGTGTCGGCGCCGCCGCCGCCCGTCGCGGTGTCGTTGTCGCCACCGCCGTCGACGTGGTCGTTGCCGTCGCCGCCGTCGAGATGGTCGTTGCCGGCCGAGCCGCTGACCTGGTCGTCCCCGCTCCCGCCGTCGAGATGGTCGTTGCCGTCGCCGCCGGTCACGTTGTCGTTGCCGTCGCCGCCGCTCACGGTGTCGTCGCCGCCGGCGCCGTCGAGGACGTCGCCGCCGCCGTTGCCCTCGAGGCGGTTGGCGCCGTCCGCCCCGGTCAGCCGGTCGTCGCCGAAGCCGCCGCGCAGGTTCTCGACGTCGGCGCCGACGTTGTCGCGCTCGCCGTTCTCGCCGTCGTCGGCGGCGCCGTCCGGATCGGCGGTCACCGCGGCGTTGCGGGCCGAGTAGTCGGCCGTGTCGGTCCCGCCGCCGCCGTTGACGGCGTCGCTGCCCGTCCCCATGACGAAGGTGTCGTCGCCGTCGCCGCCGGTCACGCGATCGTCGCCGGCACCGTCGGCAATCGTGGCCGGGACCGAGCCGGAGACGGTGGCCGTGTCGTTGCCGCCGCCGGCGTCGATGGACAGCGCGCCCAGGCCGGCGACGGTGCACGTGACCCGGTCGGGCGAAGGCTTGCTGCAGCCCGCGCCGGCAGTCGGCGGCGTGGTCGAGTCGACGACGGTCACGGTCGTGCCGGACGCGCTCACGGCAAGGCTGTTCGTGGCCCCGCTGGCGTCGGTGACCGAGACGATCGGCCCGTTCGCGGAGACCGTGGCCGCGGAAGCCGAGGCGATCGGGCCTCCGGCCGCCAGCAGCGCCGGTGCGAGGAAAAGCGCGGCCGCACGAAGACGACCGCTGAGCGTGGAGGGAAGCGACATATCCACAGGCAGCGAAAGCGAGCGCACACAGGCTCGCAGGACCGGTACCGGCGACGCAAGCAGGCTTTACACGCGTCGCTTTCGCGCTATTTCGGCATTTTTGCCCTCCTCCTGAAGCCCGACGCGTGCACGTACGAGACGAAGCCGCTGGTCGCATGGCTACCCTCGCACTCGGAGCATGGCGGCACGGAACGAGGAGTCAGCGCGCGATAGCGCCCGTCGGCGAGCCCGCGAGCGCCAGCGTCAGGTGATCAGGCGCCGCCGTCTGCTGGCCGTAATCGGCGGGCTGATCCTGGTGCTCCTGGTGGTCCTCGCGACGGCCGCGTTCGGGGGCGACTCGAAGACGAAGAAGGCCGAGGACCAGCTCAAGCCGCTCACCGCGCCGCCCGACAGCGCCGCCGCGGCTCACGGGCGCGGCATCCGCGCCATCGACAACGTCCTGAGCTACACGCCCTACGTCTCCCACGGCACGCCGAACCAGAAGCTCGTCGCGCTGACCTTCGACGACGGGCCGGCGCCGGACACGCCGGAGTTCATCCGCGTGCTCCGCCAGTACCACGCGCCGGCCACGTTCTTCGTGATCACCGAGCAGCTCAAGGACTTCGGCGACGCCACGCGCGAGGCGGTGCGCGAAGGCTTCGAGGTCGGCGACCACACCGTCAACCACCAGATGCTGGCCACGCTTGGCAAGGCCGACCAGGAGCACGAGATCATCGACGGCGTCCAGCAGATGAAGGCGGCGGGCATCCCGGCGCCGCAGCTCTTCCGCCCGCCCGGCAACTCGTTCGACGACACGACCCTGGGCATCCTCCGCCAGCAGCACATGCTGATGACGCTGTGGGACGTGGACACGAACGACTACAAGCTTCCCGGCACACCCGCGATCGTCCAGACCGCGCTGAGCCAGGCCAGGCCGGGCTCGATCATCCTCATGCACGACGGCGGCGGCCCGCGCGACCAGACGCTGGCCGCGGTGCCGCAGATCATCAAGGGCCTGCGGGCCAGGGGCTTCAGGCTCGTCACGGTGCCGGAGCTGGTGTTCTCCGACCCGCCGCCACGCGACCAGCCGCGCCCCGACGAAGCCGCCGGCTAACCGGGTCGCAGTCGTTCGGTAGCCGGGCAGTGCGCCCGGTTTCGGCCGTCTTTTGGTGCACCGGATTCCGGCGTAGGCGCTGATGGGTAGGGCTGTCTCTGAAATGCGTCCTTTGTAGGACGTCGTATTAACTGGTAAAGATAATTTGACCAAAAGTTCCGCTGGAACTCTGACCATAATTCGTTATGGACCGTTGTCAGGTTGAGCAGGTTCGCCGGTTCAACCGGACCGTCACGAAGCGGATGGCACAGCTCGATGACCGCGAAATTGCGCGGTATCGCCCGCTTTCGGAGGCGCGGCTGCTCTACGAGATCGGACCCAACGGTTGTGAGGTGCGGGCCCTGCGAACGCGGCTGGGACTCGACTCGGACCGCATCAGCCACCTGTTGCGATCGCTCAAGGCTGATGGAATGGTTGAGCTCGTAGCCGGGGGTCTGGACCGCCGGGTGCGCACCGCGCGGCTGACCGCCGACGGGGAGGCCGAGTTCGAGCGGCTCGAGCGCGTCGGGCTGGCCATGGCCGAGTCCTTCCTCGGCCAGCTCAACAGCCGCCAGCAGCGTCGGCTGGTCGAGGCGATGGCCGATGTCGAGCGGCTGCTGACCTCCGCCATGGTCGACGTGCGCGAGGTCGATCCCGTCCACCCGGACGCGCGCCACTGCCTCCGGGCCTACATCGCCGAGCTCAACCGCCGTTCCACCGCCGGCTACGACCCGACCAAGGGCGTGCCGGCCGAGCCGGCCTCGATGCGGCCGCCCGCCGGGGTCTTCGTCGTCGCCTCACTCGAGGCCGAGCCGGTCGGCTGCGGCGGCGTCAAGTACCACGACCGCCAGCCGTCGGAGATCAAGCGCATGTGGGTCGCCGAGTCGGTGCGCGGGCTCGGGCTCGGGCGCCGGCTGTTGGACCGCCTCGAGGGCGAGGCCGTCCGCCATGGCGCCACCGCCGCGCGGCTGGAGACGAACGGCGCCCTCACCGAGGCCATCGCGCTGTACCGCGCCGCCGGCTACGAGGAGGTCGAGCCGTTCAACGACGAGCCGTTCGCCGACCACTGGTTCGAGAAGCCGCTGCGCCCTAAGCGCTGACCACCGGCGCCTCGCCCACAGCGTCGGGCCGGCGCTGGCCGACCACGAGGACGGCCAGCGCGAGCAGCGCCAGCAGGGCGGCGGGAGCGATGATCAGCCAGGGCAGCGTCCGGAACGGCAGGCCGTCGCCGGTGCGGAACGCCGCCACGGTGGCGCGCTGGCGGGCCGCCAGGTCGGCCGCTCCGGGCCGGATCGCGGGCCACCGGGCCAACCCGCGGGCGATCGCCGGATAGTTGCGGTCGAGCTGGGCGACCCCGCCCCGCGAGAGCACGGGCCGGAACTCGTTCGTCACCTTCTCGGCGGCGTCGGTGCAGGCGAAGAGGGACAGGGTGAACGGAACGGTGACGAGCCACAGGCCGAAGGCCGGGGCGAGGGCAGCGACGGCACGGGACATGCTGCCTACTTGCGCAGCCCCGGGCGGCGCGGATCAGTGCGACGCCCTATCGTCGCCCGGATCGTGCCGACGCCGACGCCGTCCTCCGGTCCGCCCGCCGAGCTGCCCACGTGCACGGCGTCGACATCGCCCAAGCCGCGCGCGCTCTCTAGGCTTGCCGCCACCCCGTGCCCGCCGGCGAGCCGCAGAACATCCTGACGCCGATCACCGAGGCGTCGATCTTCGTCGTCTGCGTGATCGAGCCCGACGGCGAGGACGCGGTGCGCGACGTGCTCGCCGACGTGAGCGGGCTCAAGCGCTCGGTCGGCTTCCGCCTGCCCGAGGGGGAGCTGACCTGCGTCACGGGCGTGGGCGCGCGCGTGTGGGACGCCCTGTTCGGGGCGCCGCGCCCGGCGGGCCTGCACGAGTTCCCGGGGTTCGAGGGGCGGCCGCACGTCGCCCCGGCGACGCCGGGCGACCTGCTCTTCCACATCCGCGCGCACCGGCTCGACCTGTGCTTCGAGCTGGCCGAGCGGCTGGTCAACCGCTTGCGCGGGAGCGCCCGCGTCGTCGACGAGGTGCACGGCTTCCGCTCGTTCGACGAGCGCGACCTGCTCGGGTTCGTGGACGGCACCGAGAACCCCGAGGGCCAGGCGGCAGTGGAGGCCGTCCTCATCGGCGACGAGGACGCCGAGTTCGCCGGCGGCAGCTACGTCGTGGTCCAGAAGTACGTGCACGACCTCGAGGCGTGGGACGGGCTGCCGGTCGAGCAGCAGGAAGAGGCGATCGGGCGCGAGAAGCTCAGCGACATCGAGTTCGCCGACGAGGACAAGGCGCCCAACTCGCACCTGGCCCTGAACGTGATCGAGGGCCCCGACGGCGAGGAGCGCCAGATCATGCGCTTCAACATGCCCTTCGGCCGCGTCGGCGACGCCGAGTACGGGACCTACTTCATCGGCTACGCCAAGGCCTCGGACCTGATCGAGGAGATGCTCACGAACATGTTCATCGGCAAGCCGCCCGGGACCTACGACCGCATCCTCGACTTCTCGACGGCGCTGACCGGGAACCTCTTCTTCGTGCCGACGATCGACTTCCTCGACGACCCGCCCGAGCCGGGTGGGGGTGCCGACGGGCCCGGCGAGCCCGCGGCCCCGCCGGCCGCCGCCGGCGACGACTCGCTCGGCATCGGCAGCCTGCGGTAGCGGAGGGGGAGGGATTCGAACCCTCGAACGAGGTTGACCCCCGTTACGCGATTTCCAGTCGCGCCCGTTCAACCACTCCGGCACCCCTCCGGGACGGGCGGGGGCAAGCGTAGCGGTGGGGACGGGCCGCGCAACGGCCGGGCCCGGGCTAGCCCAGCTGCCAGCTGCCGTCGCGCAGGACCGGGACGCGCTCGCCGGCGTCGGTCACGCCGGTGACCGCGACTTCGCTGGACCCGATCATGAAGTCGATGTGGATCGCGCTCGTGTTCAGCCGCGGCTTGTCCTCGTCCTCGGCGCAGAACGCATACGCGTTGCCGAGGGCCACGTGGGTCGCGGCGTTCTCGTCCAGCAGCGTGTCGTAGAAGACGGTGTCGAGCGGGCCGATGCGGCCCTCGCGGTCGACCAGCGCGATCTCGCCCAGGCGGGCCGCGCCCTCGTCCAGCGCCACTCGGGCCCGCAGGGCATCCGCGTTGGCCTCGGCGTCGACCTGCACCGCACGCCCGCCCTCGAACCGGACCCGCAGGCCCTCGACGATCGTGCCGCCGAGGTCGAGCGGCTTGGTCGCCGCCACCACGCCGTCGACCCGCTGCGGGTCGGGGGCGGAGAAGACCTCCTCCGACGGCAGGTTGGGCATGTGGCGGATCCCGTCCACGGTGTCGAAGCTCGCGCAGATCCACGTCGAGGTCGGCAGCAGCCCCACGTGCAGGTCGGTGCCCGGGCCCTCGAGGTGCAGCTCGGAGAAGCGGCGCGCGGTCAGCCGGTTCGCCGCGGTGATGAGGTCGTCCAGGCGCGCGGTCCACGCCGCAACGGGGTCGTCCTCGTCCAGGCGGCACACGTGCACGACCTGCTCCCACAGCCGCGCGAGCGCGGCGTCGGGGTCGAGGTCGGGATAGACCTGCTGCGCCCACCCGACGGTCGGGCAGGGCACGATGGTCCAGTTCGTCGTGGCGGCGTTGACCACGATGCCGGTCTCGCGCACGAACGGCAGCTGGTCGTGGCCGGCCCGCGCCGGGTCGAGCCCGTCCAGCAGCCCCGGGGCCACCGAGCCCGAGAGCCCGATGCGCGCGCAGCGCTGGTCACCCAGCGCGAGGATACGTTCGCCGTACCACGAGGGCACGTAGTCGAGCGTGTCCTCGGCGGCGTGCAGGATGCGCGAGCGCTTGACGTGCAGGTCGAAGTACTGGACGTCGACGAACTTCGCGCCCGCGTGGTAGGCCGCGTCGGCGACCGCGCGGGTCAGCGGCTCCTTGCCGGGCTCGGAGCCGACCGCAACCACCTGGCCGGGTTGAACGTTGGCCGCGAACCCGACGACGAGGTCGGCGAACCGCTCGAGTGGCGGGGAGGGAGGGGAACCGGCGCCTTCGTCGTGCAAGACGCGCATCATGCCAGTGGGATACCGGAGGGGGAGTGACGTGGCTGCCACGCACCGAGAGGACTGGACCGCGATCGCCCTGCCGTCGCTGCCCGTGGGCCGCCGGCGGCGCGAGGCGCGCCGCCGGCGCAAGCTCCACGAGGTCGAGGGGTTCCTCGACGAGCTACGCACCAACCTGGACGAGGGGCACTCCACCCTGGTCCGGGCGCTCGAGGGCTACCGGCACACGCTGCGCGCGCCGTAGCGCGCGCAGCGCATCACCGTCGCGACTACTTCTTGCGCGCCTTGTGCTTCGTGCGCTTGGCGTGCGGCTTGCGGACCTTGAGCGACTTCGCGGTCTCGGCCAGCGTGATGCCCGGGACGCTGGAGAGGCCGGGCACGTTGAAGGCCGGCGTGACCTTGAGCGTGCCGCCCTTCTTCTTCAGCGTCTTGGTCGCCGAGCTGGTGAGCGTGACCTTCTTGGTCACGTTCTTGCCCGACGCCAGGTTGAACAGCACCGGCTTGGCCGCGGCCTTGCGCCCCAGCGTGGTCGCGAACCCGACCGGCACCGCCGCCGCCGGCGCGCTGGACCGCAGCGTGACGCTGGCGCTCTTGCGGTTCGACGCGAGCTTGATCTTCGCGACCTTGAGCACGAGGTTGAACGGCGTCACCACCGGCAGGGCGACCGGCGCGGGCGCCCCCGCCGGGGCCGGCCCCGCCGCGGTGCTCGAGCCCGTGCTCGCCGGGGTCACAGGCACGAGCGAGCCGAGCAGCTTCTTCAGCGCGTCGCCCCCCTGAGTGGTTATCGCACCGACCGCGGCCAGGGCGCCGCGCAGCTGGTCGAGCAGGCTCGAGCTCAGCGCGCCCGAGCCGGCGGCGTCGATCTGATCCGCTAGCCCGTTCAGCAGCGACGCCGCGTTCGGGTCGATGCCGCCGGTCGCGGCCAGCGTCCGCAGCTGGCTCGTCAGCGGCGCCAGCGAGGTCCCCGTCGGCGTCTGTCCCGAGGGCACGCTGAAGCCCTGCAGGAACGAGTCGAACGACGAGGGTGGGGTGAGGTTGATCAGCCCGGTGATCGCGGTCGGATTGATCCCCGACCCGAGCAGCTCGGCCACGGTCGCCGCGTCAGCGGTCGGATCCGCGGCCGCGATTGCCTGCAGCACCTGCTGCGCGGCCGCCGCCTGATCCGCCGGCAGCACGCCGGCCGAGACGAGGTTGTTGATGAACGTCTGCTGCCCCGCCGGGCTGGTCGGGAGCGACCCGCCGGCGTTGGTGATCTGCTGCTGGACGCCGTTGATCAGGTCGGCCGACGCCGCCTCGACACCCGGTGCCATGGCCAACGAGAGCGCCACGACCGCAGCGACCACAAGTGAGAACTTGCGCATGCCCGTCCCTTCCTTCCTCCGTGAAAGTCCCCTACCAAGGACCCTTCTGTGGATACACGTGAACGGTAACCACTCGGCACAAATCCGGTGCCGCTTGAGCGCAATGCGACCGCGTCGACTTGGTCGAGGCGCCGCCTAGGCCGGATGCACCCCGTCCATCGCGATCGGGAGGTGGACGGGGCCGCGCAGGATCGGGCTCGGCCGGTAGGGCGGCGGGTCCTGCACGAGGCGCGGCTTGTCGAGCCGGCGGAACAGCGTGCGCAGCGCGATCTGGACCTCGAGCCGGGCCAGCGGCGCCCCGAAGCAGTAGTGGACGCCGCCGCCCAGCCCGAGGTGCTGGCCCTCGATGCCGTCCTGGCGATCGGGGTCGAACGTGGCGGGATCGGCGAAGCGGTGGGGGTCGCGGTTGCCCGCCGCATGCACGAGCGTGATGGGCGCTCCGGCCGGGATTGTCGTCTCCCCGACCGCGATGTCCTCCAGCGCGGTCCGATTGGGGATCATCTGCACCGGCGGCTCGAAGCGCAGCAGCTCCTCCACCAGGCGGATGACGTACTCGGGCTCGTTGCGCACGCGCTCGATGTGCTCGGGGTGGCGCAGCAGCGTCAGGGCGCCGTTGCTGATCAGGTTGACCGTGGTCTCGTGGCCGGCGATCAGCAGCAGCCGGGCCGTCGACTTGATGCTCTCCATGTGCATCGCGTCGGGGCCCTTGTCGGTGGCCAGGCCGGAGAGGATGTCGTCGCCGGGGTCTTTCGCGTGCGCCTCGGCCAGCGCGCCCAGGTAGTCGGTCATCTCCTGGTTGGCCTTCAGCGCCGCCTGGAACGCCGCCTGGTGGCCCTCGGGGTGCATGCGGAGCCCGAGGGCCACGATGAGCGCGCCCGACCAGTCGTGGAACTTCGGCTCGTCCTCCGGCGGCACGCCGAGGATGCGGCAGATGGCGCTGACCGGGAACGGATAGGCGAAGTCGTCGACGACGTCGATCTGCTCGCGGTCGGCGAAGGCGTCGATGAGGCGGTTGACGGTCTCGTGCATCCACGGCTCGAGCTTGGCCACCATGTCGGGTCGGTGCGGCGGCCCGAAGAACGACGTGGTCTCGCGCCGCAGGGTGTCGTGCTCGGGCGGGTCGGTGTTGATGAAGGCCGGCTCGATGCCGCCGCCGGTCATGCCGCCGTCCGCGCGCTTGGTCGGGTCCGAGCTGACCCGCGGGTCGTGCAGGAGCGCGACGATCTCGGCGTAGCCGCTGACCACGTAGGTGCCGTCGGGCTGGCGCGCGACCGGCGTCTCGCGCAGCTGCTCGAACAGGGGCCACGGATTCGCGCGGGCGGCCTCGTCGGTGATCTGGTCCATCAGCGTCGGGGCATCGGTCTCGGTCATCGGTCTACTCCTCCGGGAACTTGCGCTCGACGCGCATCTCGGTCGGCGAGTGCCCGGTCAGCACGACGGTCGGGCGGTTGGTCAACTCGGACTGGGGCGGGAAGGCGGCGGGGACGGGGTCGTCGCCCGTGGCCTGGCCGACCGCGTCCAGGACGGGCGGGAACGCCGCCGCCTCCTGGATCTGGCGCTCGTAGTACTCGAGGTAGCGGCCGGCGTTGAAGCTGACCGCAGCGACGATCGTGCCGTCGAGGCCGTAGGCGGCCACGAAGCGCCGGTCGTCGGTCGAGCCCTGGATCACCACCACCTGGTCGGCGATCGTGGGCACGCCGACCGACTTGATGTTGACCTAGAACTGGATCGACCAGAACCAGGGCACGCTCACGTGCGGGCGCCGGTCGGCCTCGGCGGAGATCATGTTGTGCGCGGCGATCTCGGCCTGGATGAGGGCGTTGCGCCAGTGCTCGAGCGTCATCATCTGGTAGCCGTAGATCGGGTGCGGGAAGCGGGCGACGTCGCCGGCGACGAACACGTCGTCGGTCACGATCGCGTTGCCGTCGAAGGCGCGGCAGCCGGCGTCGCAGCCGATGCCGAGCGCGCTGGCGGCCAGGCGCGAGCCGGTCAGCCACTCGGTGTTGCGGATGCCGCCGAGCGCGACCACGACGACGTCGACGTCGAGGTGGGTGCCGTCCGAGAGCCGCACGCCGGCGACCCGGCCGCGCTCGTCGCCCTCGATCGCGTCCACGCGCACGCCGGTGCGGAGGTCGACGCCGGCGTCGCGCTGCATGTCCGCGGCGATCGCTCCGATCACGCCGCCCAGCGCGCCCGACAGCGGCGCGGGGGCGAGCTCGACCAGCGTCACGTCGATGTCGAGCATGCGGCAGACCGACGCGACCTCGGAGCCGGTGAAACCACCCCCGATCACCAGCACGCGTTTGGGTTTCGCGGCCAGGCGCGTGCGTAGCGCGCGCGAGTCGTCGGTGGTGTGGACGACGAACATGCCGTCCAGCTCGGCCTCGGCTTCGTTGAACCACGGCCGCGCGCGCACGCCGGTGGCGATCAGGCAACGGTCGTAGGGCACGTCGCGGCCGTCGTCGAGCACGATCTTCTTCTCGGCCAGGTCAAGCCCGACGGCCCGGTGCCCGAGCTCCCAGTCGACGTCGTCGAGGTTCTCCAGGCGCGGCAGCGTGGTGTGGTGTGAGGCGACCCAGCCAGTCAGCACCTGCTTGGACAGCGGTGGCCGGTCGTAGGGCTGGTGGGCCTCGTCGCCGATCACCGTGAGCTTGCCCTCGTAGCCCTCGCGGCGCAGCGTCTCGGCCGCGCGGAGCCCGGCCAGGCCCGCGCCGACGATCGCGATCGGGCCGGCCGTCATGCGTCCGCTCCCGGGGCGGGCTCGGTGAAGATCGCGCGCACCGGGCACGCCGCGACGGCGCGCATGATGCGCTCGCGCTGCGCGTCGTCGGGCGCGGGGTCGTACATGAGCGCCTCTTCGCCGCTGAGCTTGAAGGACTCGGGCGCGAGGAAGGCGCACTGGGCATAGCCCTGGCAGAGCGTGAGATCGACGACTACTCGCAAGGAGGCTCCTCTCCAATCGGCGGCGTGCCGACCCTAACCGAACCCCTCTCCCTCGACCACGGACGCGCCGCTGCGCTTCGGCGGCCCGCCGACCTGAGGACGTGCCGTCGGTGATGGCTGGTTCACTACTTCGGTCATGGCCGCTGGCGCCGAGTACCTCCTGCCCGAAGGGCTCGACCTCGGCACCGTGGACGCGCTGCTCGCCGGCCGGCTCGATATCGAGTGCGAGCGGGTCCGCGCCGGGCGCCGCACGTTCTACGACACGTTCGACGGGCGCCTGCACGCGAAGGGGCTCGTGCTCGTGCACGAGGAGCTGCGCTTCGCGCTGCGCGAGGGCGCGCGCGAGCGGGCCGGGATCGCCCACCCGGAGAAGGCGCCCGAGCGGCTCGTCGTCGACGACCTGCCGGAGGGGCCGCTGCGGGCGGCGCTCGCGCCGCTCTGCGGCGTGCGGGCCCTGCAGGCCACCGCGTCGGTGCGCGGCCGCCGGCGCCTGCTGCGCGTGCTCGACGGCGAGCGCAAGACGGTGGTGCGGCTCGTGGCCGAGGAGGCCACGCTGTCGCGCAACGGCTCCGGCCCCGGCGCGACGCTGCGCCCGCGCCTGCACGTCGAGCCTGTGCGCGGCTACGCCAAGGCCCTGAAGCGGGTGCGCGGCACGCTCGAGGGCGACCTCGGGCTCGTGGCGGCGACCGAGCCGCTGCACGACGAGGCGGTCTGGCGCGCCGGCGGCGCGCCCGGCGGGGTCTCGTCGAAGGTCGCGCTCGCCTCCGCCCCCGACCTGCGCGCCGACCGCGCCGCCGCCGAGCTGGCCACGCGGCTGGTGGCGGTGATCGAAGCCAACCTGCCCGGCACGCTGGCCGAGATCGACAGCGAGTTCCTGCACGACCTCCGCGTCGCCGTGCGGCGCACGCGCTCGCTGCAGCGCGAGCTGCGCAGCGTGTTCCCGCCCGCTCCGCTCGTGCATTTCCGGGCCGAGTTCCGCTGGCTGCAGCAGGCCACGGGCCCCACGCGCGACCTCGACGTCTACCTCGACGAACTCGAGGGCAGCGCCGACCTCGCGCCGCTGCGAGCGGTGCTGGCCGAGCACCGCGTACGCGAGCGCGCGGCCATGGTGCGGGCGCTGCGCTCGCCGCGCACCCAGCGGCTGCTCGAGGAGTGGTCGACGTTCGTCCGGCGCATGCCCGATGCCCCGCGAGCCGCGCGCGACGACGCGCTGCGCCCGATCGCCGCGCTGGCGGCGGAGCGCATCGCGCGGGTGTACAAGCGCCTCGTGCGCATGGGCGCGGCGATCGACGAGGCGTCCGCCCCCGAGGCGCTGCACGACCTGCGCAAGAAGGGCAAGGAGCTCCGCTACCTGCTCGAGTTCTTCGCCCCGCTGTTCCCGGGGCCTGCGGTGGGCCCGATGGTCACGTCGCTGAAGGCGCTGCAGGACACGCTCGGCCGCTTCCAGGACCGCGAGGTCCAGGCCGGGTTGCTGCGCCAGCTCAGCGACGAGGTCGCGCAGCGCGAGGGCGGCGGCGCGGCCCTGATGGCCATGGGCGTGCTGGCCCAGCGCCTGGACCGCGACCGGGCGCGCGCCCGGGCCGAGTTCGCCGCGCGCTTCGGCGCCTTCGCCGCGCCCGGCCAGCGCGCGCGCCTGCGCGAGACCTTCCGATGAGCCAGACGCTGGCCACCTACAACATCAAGGGCGGCGTGGGCAAGACCTCGGCGGCGGCCAACCTCGCCTACCTGGCCGCGGCCGGCGGCGCGCGCACGCTGCTCTGGGACCTCGACCCCCAGGGCGCGAGCACGTTTCTGTTCCGCATCCGGCCGCACGTCAAGGGCGGCGGCGGCAAGCTCGTGCGCGGCAAGTCCAACGTGGCCAAGCGGATCAAGGGCACCGACCACGACCGCCTCGACCTCCTGCCCACCGACTTCTCCTACCGGCACATGGACCTGGCGCTGGACGCGGCCAAGAAGCCGACCCGGCGCCTCAAGCGCGTGCTCGCGCCCATCGCGACCGACTACGACTACGTGTTCCTCGACTGCCCGCCGAGCATCTCGCTGGTTTCCGAGAGCGTGTTCGAGGCCGCCGACGCGCTGCTCGTCCCGGTCATCCCGGCGACGCTGTCCTCGCGCACGTACGAGCAGCTGCGCGGGGTCGTGGCCGCCGAGGCCGCCGGCGGCCCCAAGGTGCTGGCGTTCTTCTCCATGCTCGACCGGCGCAAGGTGCTGCACCGCGACGTGGTCGAGCAGCTGCCGCGCGAGCACCCCGGGCTGCTGCGCACGGCCATCCCCACCGCCGCCGACGTCGAGCGCATGGGCCTGCACCGCACCGTGCTCGAGGAGTTCGCCCCGCGCGGGCGCGCCGCGCGCGCGTACCGCGACCTCTGGAGCGAGATCGGCGAGCGGTTGGACGACGGCGCCGGTTAGCATCCTTGCGGTGAGCGACGAGAGCATCGCGGCCCGGATCGAGCAGCTGGTGACCGAGGAGCACGAGCTGCGCAACCGCGAGCAGGCCGACGCCGAGCACGTCGACGCGCTTGAGGCCGACAGCGCCCGCCTCGAGGCGGTGCGGGTCGAGCTTGACCGCTGCTGGGACCTCCTGCGCCAGCGCCGCGCGTTGCGCGACGCCGGCGACGACCCCGACGCCGCGCAGGTGCGCGACGCCGACACGGTCGAGCGCTACCGCCAGTAGCCGCAGCGGATGCGCTCGGCGGTCATCCATCGGACGTAGGGTGCCCGCCGTGCGGGGACTCGCGGTTGTGCTCGCGGCGGCGCTCGTGCTCGTCGCCGTGCCGACGACCAGCTCGGCCGGCATCGACACCATCGGCAGCAGCCTGGCGGGGTCGGCCACCCGCGTCATCCAGCCGCTGCAGGACACGGCGCTGACGCAGCTGACAGCAGCGGGCGGCGGCCGTCCGGCCGTGCCCAACAGCGGCCAGGTGCTGTGGGTGAAGGTCAAGGGCTGCGCGGCCCGGCAGGGCCGTCACGTCCGTCCCGAGACGGCGATCTTCACCCAGGACCTGCGCGGCGAGCCCGACGGGGCCCTGCGCGTGATCTCGAGCTCGCAGCGCTTCAACCTGCCCATCTGCGGCGTCCACGGCGCCAGCCGGCGCAGCGTCCGCCGCTTCAAGCCGCGCGACCAGTGCGTGGCGGCGGGCGACCTCGTCGGCCTCGTGGTCGGCGGCCAGACCCCGGGCTACCCGCAGGGCACGCCCTACTTCATCGCCAAGCCCAACCCGGGGCTGAGCGTGGGCACGTTCTCCGGCAACGGCGCGACCCTGAATGGCTCGCGCTACACGTTCGCGCCCATGGCTGACACCGAGCTGCTCGCGCGGGCCAAGATCGGCACCGGCCCGGACTCGCCGTCGCGCTGCTGAGATGGCGGTCGAAGGGCTCGACCACGTCCAGCTCGCCGCGCCGCCGGGCTGCGAGGCCGACGCGCGGCGCTTCTTCGGCGACCTAGTGGGACTCGAGGAGCTCGAGAAGCCCGAGCCGCTCCGCGCCGGCGGCGGCGCGTGGTTCCGGGTCGGCGCCCAGCAGCTCCACGTCGGCGTCGCCGAGCCCTTCGCGCCCGCCCGCAAGGCCCACCCGGCGCTGCGCGTGCGGCCGGACGCGCTCGACGACCTCGCCGAGCGCCTGACCGCCGCCGGCGTGGAGGTCCGCTGGGACGACGCGCTGCCCGGCGCCCGCCGCTTCTACGCGAACGACCCGTGGGGCAATCGCCTCGAGTTCGTGGCCTCGGGCTAGTGCAGCGCGGGCGTGTACGAGATCCCGACGATCGCCCCTTCCGGCGACTGCAGCCGCGCCACGGTCTGGCCCCACGGCTCCTCGCGCGGCGGGTGCAGCAGATCGTGGCCCGCGTCCTGCAGCTCCTGCGCCGCTGCGGCCACCGCCGCCGCGTCGGCGACGTCGAACTCGAGGCTGACCTGCGGCACCGGCCGCTCCGCCGGCCACTGCTCGGTCCCGAAGCAGGCCTGGGCGGCCTGCGACAGCGGCCAGACGCCGAAGTGCTTGCAGCCGTCGATCCGGTCGGTGTGGTGGTACGCGTCGGCGCCCTCGCCCTCGAGGGGCAGCCCGAGGGCGTCGACGTAGAGCCTGCGGCTGGCGGGCGGGTCGGGCGCGATCGGCGCCACGCTCGCGAGGAACTCGATCTTCATGCCGCGATGCAAGCAGACCGCGTCGCCATATGCTGCGCCGATGCCCTGGCTCAGTGACGACCGGATGTGGGAGGTCTTCGGGACGCGCGGGCTCTTCCAGGCCAGCTACGGGGCGGCCGACTTCGGCGAGTGCCGGTTGGCGGTGGACCGCGTCGGGGCCGGCGGGGCCGACGACTGGTATCGCGAGTGGGCGGCGCTGGCCGACGGCCTGGTGGAGACGGCCGACGCCGACGCCGACGCCGGGCGCCCGGCGAGCGCGCGCGACGGCTACCTCCGTGCCACGACGTACTACCGCGTCGCCTACCTGCCGCTCTACGGCGAGCCGACCGACCCGCGCCTGGCCGACGCGTTCGCGCGCGAATCCGACGCCCTGGCCAAGTACGCCCCGCTGCGCGACACACCGGTCGAGCTGGTCGAGATCCCGTTCGCGGACGGGGCCACGCTGCCCGGCGTGCTCGCCCTGGCCGCCGACGACGGCCGCCCGCGCGCGACCATCGTGCACACCAACGGCTACGACTCGAGCGTGAACGAGATGTTCGTCTCCCACGCGCTGGCGGCCAACGCGCGCGGGTACAACGCGCTGCTCTTCGACGGCCCCGGCCAGGGCCGGAACCTGATCCGCGACGGCATGCGCATCCGGCCCGACTGGGAGAATGTCGTGCGCCCGGTGATCGACTACGCGCGCGGGCGCAGCGAGGTCGACCCCGACCGCATCGTGCTCGCGGGCTGGAGCTTCGGCGGCTTCCTCGCGCCGCGCGCCGCGGGGTTCGAGGACCGGATCGCCGCACTGTGGGCCGACCCGGGCCAGTGGGACCAGCGCGACGCCCTGCTCGCGCGCCTCCCCCTCTCCGACAGGCAGAAGGCGAGCTTCCCCGACATCGACCCGGCCTTGATCGAGCCCATGGAGCAGGCGTTGCGCGCCCCCGACGCCGACCCCATGCTGCACTGGTCGCTCATCCAGCGCGGGCTGTGGGTGCACGGCGTGTCGACGCTCTTCGACTACCTCGTCGAGTTCGTCCGCTTCGAGGTCTCGTCCGTCGCCGGGAACATCACCTGCCCCACCCTGCTCACGTTCGCCGAGGACGACCCGATCGCGGCGGGCGCGCCCAAGCTCTACGACGCGATCGCCTCCGAGCGCAAGGAGCTGCTGCGGTTCACGGTGGCCGACGGCGCGTCGGGGCACTGCGAGGCCAACGGCCGCCGGCAGTTCCACCAGCGCAGCTACGCGTGGCTCAGCGACGTCGTTCCACCGGCCGCGTAGATGGCCGCCGAAGCGCCCCTCGTCATCGTTGGCGCAGGCCTCGCCGGAGGCAACGCCGCCGCCACGCTGCGCGAGGAGGGGTACGACGGGCGGGTCGTGCTCATCGGCCACGAGCCGGGGGTTCCGTTCGGTCGCCCGCCGCTGTCCAAGACGTTCCTGCGCTCCGAGGAGGAGCTGGACGGCTGGTACGTCAAGCCCCCGGCCTGGTACGAGGACCACGGCATCGAGCGCCTCGCCGCCGTGGTGGTGGCGATCGACCCCGCCGCCCACGCGCTGGAGCTCGATTCCGGCGAACAGCTTTCCTACGGCCGGCTCCTGATCGCCACCGGCGGGCGCAACCGCCGGCTCACCGTTCCGGGCGCGGACCTCCCCGGCGTCCATTCGCTGCGCACGGTCGCTGAGTGCGAGGCCATCAAGCAAGAGGTCGCGCCGGGGCGCCACGCCGTCGTGGTGGGGATGGGGTTCATCGGCTGCGAGGTGGCGGCCTCGCTGCGACAGCTCGAGGTGCGCGTGACCACGGTCTTCCCGGGGCAGGCTCCGCTCGAGAACGTGCTCGGCGCCGAGGTCGGCGCAGCGATGGCCGCGATCCACCGGGACAACGACGTCGAGCTGCTGGCAGGTGCGCGGCTCGCGGCCTTCGAGGGGACGGAGCGCGTGGAGGCGGCGCTGACCGACGACGGCACGCGCGTGCCCTGCGAATTCGTCGTCGCCGGCGTGGGAATCGAGCCGGTCGTGCCGGCGTTCGTCGGCGCCTCGGTGGAAGTGGACAACGGCGTGCTCGTCGACGCGCGCTGCTGCACCAGCGAGCCCGACGTGTACGCCGCCGGTGACGTGGCCAACCACCTGCATCCGCTCTTCGGCCGCGTCCGCGTCGAGCACTACAACAACGGTGAGAAGCAGGGGCGGGCGGCCGGGCGGTCGCTGCTCGGCTCCGACGAGCCCTACGACTACGTCCACACCTTCTGGTCGGACCAGTATGAGCACAAGCTGGAGTACGTCGGGCATGCCACGCGCTGGGACCAGTTCGTGGTCCGCGGGAGCCTGGACGAGCCCCGGCTCCTCGGCTTCTACCTGGGCGAGGGACGGCTCCTGGCGGCCGTCGGCCTGGACCGCGGTGGGGACCCGGAGCTCGACGCCGACGGGGAGATGGCGGCGTGCGCGCAGCTGGTCGGCCGGCGCGCACGCCCGGTGCCCGCCGCGCTGGCCGACGAGGCCGTCGACCTCTGGTCGCTCGCCGGCTAGGCGTTCGAGAACAGCGGGATGTTGGCCCCGCTCGCGGGGACGAGCGGGCTGTCGAGCAGCGCGGCGATCAGCCGCGCGACGTCGGGCGGAATGAGCCCCGCCCGGAGCTCGGGATTGGCCCGGCGCAGCATCTCGGTGTCCACGGCGCCGGGGCTGAGGCAGATCGCGCTGATGCCGTGCGGCCTGCCCTCCACCGCGATTGCCTCGGTGAGCCCGATCACCCCGTACTTGGACACGTTGTAGGCCGCCAGCCCCGGGAACTTCTCGGTCGCGTACACGCCCGAGAGCGAGGCGATGTTGACGATCCGTCCTTCGCCCGCGGCGCGCATCGCGCCGAAGGCCGCGCGGCAGCAGAGGAACGCGCCGGTCAGGTTCACGGCGAGCGTCTGCTCCCACAGCTCGGCGGTCGTCTCCTCGAACGGCGCCGAGGTCAGGACCGCGGCCGCGCACACGAGCCCGGCCAGCGGGCCGGAGCGCTCGAGCTCGGCGAACAGCGCATCGACGTCCTCGGGCCGGGCAACGTCGGTCGGCACCGCGCGCGCGTCGCCGCCGCGGCCCCGGATCCCTTCGGCCACGGCCTCGAGCGCCTCGGCGTTGCGGGCCGCCAGCACGACGCGGGCGCCGGCGTCGGCGAGCGCCTCCGCCGTGGCGGCGCCGATCCCGCGGCTCGCGCCGGTGACGAGCACGAGCCGCCCGGCGAGCCAGTGGCGCGCGTCAGCCACCGGTTCGCACTCCGGCGACGCGCTCGTACAGCGCTTCGTGAGCGTCGAGGCTGCGCTCGATGTCCAGCGCCTGCTCGGCGTGCTCGCGACACGCGCGGCGGGACAGCGCGGGCGCGCGCCTGACGGCCTCGGCCGCAGCGTCGACATCGCCGGGCGCGACCAGGGCGCCGGTCTCGCCGTCGACGATCACCTCGGCGAGCGCGCCGCGCCGGAACGCGACGACGGGAGTCCCGCAGGCCTGCGCCTCGGCGGCGACCATCCCGAACGGCTCCTCCCACTGCGCCGGGCAGAGCACGACCGCCGCGCGGGCCATCGCCTCCCACAGCGCGGTCTGCGCCACGGCGGCGTGGACGGCCACGCCGCGCTCGGCGCGGCGCGGGTCGATCTCCTCCCGCGCGTAGTCGGCGTCGTAGGCGTCGCCGTAGACCGCGATCTCCACGCCGGCGAGCCGCGCGATGGCGATCGCCTCGGCGGCGCCCTTCTCGGGGCTGAACCGGCCGGCGAACAGCGCGCCCGATCCCGCGGCGAGCGAGAACGGGATCTGCCGCGTCGGGATGAGCGACGGCAGAATGGCGTCGACGGGCACGATGCTGCGCCACGCCTCGGCCTGGCTCTCCGAGACGCAGGCCACCACCGGCCTCGAGCTGTGCCGCGCCGCCTGCCGCAGCGCGCCGGCCACCGCACGATCCGGCGGCAAATGGACGGTATGCACGAGCGGCGCGTCCAGCGTCGTCGCCAGATCGACCGCGGGTGCGTCGAAGGCGTGGTTGTGGACGACGTCGCAGCCGCCGTCGCGCACCAGGCCGTAGACCCGGGCGAAGGCACGCTCGGCCACGGTCGAGCGCGGAGCGGCGCCGACCGCAACCCGGTAGAGCGTGGCCGCCAGCTCGCGGTGGTCGACGCCGGTGTCGACGACGTCGACGCCCCGCACCGCCGACCCGGAGGCGGCGTAGAGCTGGACGTCGTGGCCCCTGCCGACGAGCCCGCGCGCGAGCTCGGCCACGAAGGCCTGCGAGCCGCCGCGCTGCGGCTCCCGGATCGGGGTGACGAGCGGGGCGACGACGGCCAGCCTCACGCCGGCATCACCTTGAAGGCGACGTCGCGCGGCGGGTTGACGCCCAGCGTGGCGAACGGCACCCGCCGTGCCGCGCCGCGGCGGACGTCGGCTACCGCGTCGGGATAGAAGATCTCGGTGAGCTCGACCGCCTCGGCGTGGCTCGCGAACTCGACGAACATCTCCTCGTCGCCAAAGCTCAGATAGCGGTAGCCGCGAGCGTCGAGCCAGTGCAGGTGGTTCGGCCAGACGATCGTCACACAGCCACCGGGCCGGCACACCCGCTCCATCTCGGCCAGGCCGGCGTCGCCGCCGTGGCCCGCCTCGGGCGTGAACGCCGAGCAGGCGACGACGAGGTCGGCCCAGTCGTCGGGCAGCGGCAGGTCGTCGAAGAACCCGTCGCGCACGCGGGCGCGGTCGCCGCGTTTGGCCCGCGCGAGCCGCTGGGCGAGCAGGTCGCGCAGCGGCGCCGCGGGCTCGACCGCGACCAGCTCCTCGGCGCGGCCCAGCAGCTCGAGCGTCAACCGGCCGGTGCCGGCGCCCACCTCGACGATCCGCTGCACAAACTGCGGCAGCCAGCGGAACACGGCGGGATGGATGCGCTCGGCGCGGACCAGGCGGTCGTAGAGCTCGGGCTCGAGTCGGTACAGAAGCTCCCACGCGAGGGCGTCGTCGGCGCGCGGGTCGGCCCCGGCGCCGGCGAAGCGTCGCGCCTCCTCCGCGGTCAGGACCTCAAGATCGGCGATCGCGTAGCGCGCGCGCAGCGTCAGGCGCGCTCACCGACCTCGGCCCAGTTCTTGTCCGTCTCCCACACGCGGACCGTGCGCAGCGATCCGGCCGGGAGCTCTGAGCGCATCCTCTCCCAGAACGCGACGGCCAGGTTCTCGGCGGTCGGGATGATGCCCTCGAGCCAGGGCACGTCGCTGTTCAGGTTGCGGTGATCCACGTCCTCGATGACCCGCCGCGACATGACCGCCGCCAGATGCTTGAGGTCGAGGACGTAGCCGGTGGCCGCGTCGATCTCGCCGGCGACGACGACCTCGAGGACGTAGTTGTGGCCGTGGAGGTTGGCGCACTTCCCGAACACCCGCTGGTTCTCCTCGTCGGACAAGCCGGGGTCGCGCAGCTCGTGGGCGGCGTTGAACGTGTCGCGTCGGCTGACCAGGACGTCCACGGCAGCGACGATACCCGTCGAGGAAAACATCAATGTGCCTTGATGTAATCTCTGGCCCGATGGCGGCAGCGCCCGGCGACGCTCCTCCCGATGTTCTGCGGCTGGCGGGCCATCCGGTGCGGTGGCGCCTGTTGCGCGAGCTGGCCGGGAGCGACCGGCGCGTCGGGGAGCTCTGCGACCTGACCGGGGAGCGGCAGAGCCTCGTCTCCTACCACCTGGGCCGCCTCCGCCGCGGCGGCATGGTCGCGACGCGGCGGAGCCTGGCCGACGGCCGCGACACCTACTACCTGCTCGACCTTTCGCGCTGCCGCGAGCTCCTCGTCGAGGCCGGGTCCTCGCTGCATCCGGGACTCGCTGGGCGAGGCGCGGGGCGGGAGCACGCCCGTGCGCGCGTGCTGTTCCTGTGCACCGGCAACAGCGCCCGCTCGCAGATGGCCGAGGCGCTGGCAGCCCGGATGTCCGACGGCGCGATCCGGGCCGCGAGCGCGGGGAGCCACCCAAAGCCGCTGCACCCGCTCGCCGTGTCGGTGATGCGGACGCGCGGGATCGACATCGCCCACCGAGAGTCGAAGCCCCTGAGCCGCTTCGGCGGAGAGCGCTTCGACCAGGTCATCACGCTCTGTGATCGCGTGCGCGAGGTCTGCCCGGAGTTCCCCGGCGCTCCCGTCCTCGTCCACTGGAGCGTGCCCGATCCCGCACGCGAGCCGGGCGACGAGGACGCCGTGCTCGCGGCGTTCGCGCGCACCGCCGACGAGCTCGCGACCCGAGTCCGCTTCCTCGTCGAGGCGATCGATGCCCAAACCGGCCGCCGGGGCCGGTGAGCGCGGACCCGAGCCTCGCGGTCGTGCTCCGCGAGTGGGGCCGTATCGGGTGCCTCGGGTTTGGGGGACCGCCGACCCACATCGCCCTGCTCCGCCGGCTGTGCGTCGAGCGCCGCGGCTGGATGCAGGCCCGCGACTTCGAGGACGCGGTCGCCGCCTGCAACCTCCTGCCCGGGCCGGCCTCGACGCAGCTCGCGATCTACTGCGCCTGGCGGCAGCGCGGCCGCGTCGGCGCGATCGTCGGAGGCCTGGCCTTCATCGTCCCCGGGCTCGTCCTCATCCTCGCCCTCTCGGTGCTCTTCCTGGCCGGCGACCCCCCGCTCTGGGTCAAGGGCGCCGGCGCCGGGGCGGGCGCCGCTGTCGCCGCCGTCGCCGTGCACGCCGGCTGGAGCCTCGTGCCCGCGAGCTGGGGCCGCGTGCGCGGGCGCGCCGAGGTGCGCTGGCTCGTCTACATCAGCGCCGGCGTGGTGGCCGCGGCGACCGTCGGCCCCTGGCTCGTCCTGCTGCTGCTCGGGTGCGGGCTCGTCGAGGTCGTCATCCGGCGCGGCGGCGCCGATGTCGCGTCCCTGGCGGCGACCCCTGCCCTACGGGTCGCGGCGATCCTGGTCGGCGGCGGCGGGCTGCTGTCGCTCGCCTGGGTGGCGTTCAAGGTTGGCGCGCTCTCCTACGGCGGGGGCTTCGTGATCATCCCGCTGATGCAGGCCGACGTGGTCGACCACTACCACTGGATGACCGACAGCCAGTTCCTCAACGCCGTGGCGCTCGGGCAGATCACGCCGGGCCCGGTCGTCCAGACCGTCGCCGTCGTGGGCTACGCCGCCGCGGGGATCGGCGGCGGCCTCCTGGCCGCCGCCGTCGCGTTCTCGCCGTCGTTCGCGTTCATCGTGCTCGGCGGGGACCGCTTCGACCGACTGCGCCGCAACCCCCGCGTGCGCGCGTTCCTCGACGGCGCCGGACCCGCCGCGATCGGCGCGATCGTTGGCTCGGCCGTCCCGCTCGCGATCGCCCTCGCCGAGCCGTGGCAGTACGCGGTCCTCGTGGCCGCAGCGATCGCCCTTCTGGCCCTGAGGCGTGGGCCCGTGGCGACGCTGCTCGTGGCCGCGGGCGTGGGCGTCCTCGTCACGCTCGCGGGCGGCCCGGTCCCGCAGGCCTAGCCGGTCTACTCGGCGATCTGCGCCGAGCGCCTGGCCTGCCGAGCGTCGCGCCAGTTCACCAGCCGCCCGGCGTCCTCATCCCACAGCTTCAGCCGCACCGCCATGAGGCCGTCCCAGAGCGTCAGTGTCGGCACGTCTTGGAACACGGGATTCGCCCGGTGGGCCCGCGGCAGGTTGTAATTGGGCACGCGAGCCGAGAGGTGGTGGACATGGTGCAGCCCGATGTTCCCCGAGAAGAACTGCAGCACCTTCGGGAGCTTCAGATACGACGAGCCCTGCAGAGCCGCCTCCGCATAGCTCCAGTCATCCGAGCTCTGCCAGTAGGTGTCCTCGAACTGGTGCTGGACGTAGAACAGCCAGATGCCGGCCGCGCCGGCGAGCATGACCGTCGGGATCTGGACGAGGAGGTAGTCGTCCCACCCGATCCACAGGCAAAGGGCGGCGATGAGCGCGGCGAGGGCAATGTCGACGAGGATCACGCTGTGCTGCAGCCGGCGGCGCGCGGACCGCGGCACGATGCGGGGGGCGATGACCATCGCCCAGATCGGCCCCAGGCCGAACATCACGAGCGGGTTGCGAAACAGCCTGTAGGCGAGCCGGCCGCGCCAGCCCTTCGCGTAGTACTCCGCGAGAGTCAGCGTCAGGACGTCGCCCTCTCCGCGCCGGTCGAGGTCGCCCACCGTCGCGTGATGAACCGCGTGGCTGTGGCGCCAGCTCGCGAACGGCGAGAACACCATGAGGCCGAATGTCGCTCCGAGCCAGGCGTTGGCGCGCTTGGTCCGAAAGAACGAGCCGTGCGCGCAGTCGTGAAAGACGATGAACGTGCGCAGGAGAAAGCCGGACGCGGGGATGGCGACCGCGAGCACGAGCAGATACGAGACGTCGAGGAGCAGGTACATCGCGACCGATAAGGCCAGGTACGGGAACGCCGACGTTGCGATGTCCAACAGGCTTCGCGCCACGACGGGCCGGGCAAACGGCGCGAGCGTCTCGCGCCACGGCGCCCGCTCGGAGCGCTGGTGCCCTTGCGGTGCTGCGACGGTCGGGGAGGCGGCGGTTGCCATCGGTCATGACTCCTCTGCGTTGCCGCAGTCGGCGTTGCTCAGAAGTCATGCCACGCTGCGCGCCCATTCCGGCGCACCCCGTTGCGAATGCCCTCCGTCTTCGAGCCAAGCTAGCAGCACCCGGCCATCGCCGCCAGGGTCGCTACTCGGGTGCGAGGAAGAAGAGCTCGACCTCGAGGTCCGGTCCGACGTGATGGGTCGAGACGAAGCTCTCAACCCGCCGTCCGGAGAGCCGCTCGACCTCGGCGACGAAGCGGGGCTCCATCGCCACCTGGAAGGCGCTGCGCACCTCGTGCACCAGCGGCGTGCGCTCGAGCTCGATCATCGTCATCTCGACCTCGCTGTAGATCCGGCCGAGGACGCAGGCGAGCAGGTCGTCACCGAGCATCTGCGTCTTGGCGGTTGCCGGCACACGGCCGTGGTAGTGCTCATGAAGCGCGGCCATGCTGTCGCTGATAGCGCTCAGGAGCGCATCGCCGGTCAGGGGGCTGCTGGAGGTCATACGACCCACCTTCTCGCGCCCTCTGCGGTCGGATCGTGCAGGGAGGTGGAAGGCGACTAAGAACCCACCGGCCGATGCCACCCAAGCGTACCGAGGACTAGGATCGGGGGTGCGTCGATGTCCATCCCCCCCGAGCAGCAGCAGGTCGAGCGCGGCGAGATCCTCACGGCTATCTCGGATGGGCTGGTCTCGCTGCTGAAGGAGTTCTACGGGCGGGGCCCCACCCGTGCGAAGACCTACTACGACGACGACCTCGTGGTCTGCCTTCTTCGCGGCGGCTTCACTCGCGTCGAGAAGACCCTGCTCGACGGCGGTCGCAGCCGCGCCGTCATCGAGCAGCGCATGGCGTTCCAGGAGGTCATGCGCGAGCGCTTCGAGGGCGTCATCGAGCGGGCCACCGGGCGTCGCGTGATCGGCTTCATGAGCGGCAACCAGCAGGACCCGGACATGATCTGCGAGGTGTTCATCCTGGCTCCGAGCGACCTCGTCGCCAGCGACGAGATCGAGCGGCGCGCGTAGGTTGCCACTACAGGGCGCGCCGGCGCGCGAGAACGAGCAGGTATTCGTAGCGGTACTCCGCCGGGCCTGACGGTGGTCCGCTGTTCGCGCCCGTGGCGAACTCGAGGACGTCCCGGTCGAGCGCCGCCAGGCGCTCGGACTCCCCGGCGAGGCTCGCGTAGATCCCGACCGCCGGTCCGAAGGTCTGCTTGAAGAGCTCGAGGTAAGCGTGCGGACTAGCGGCCCGCTCGACGCAGTGCCGGCGCGTCATCTCCAGCGCCTCGACCCGACCGCCCAACAGCTCTTGCACGTGCCGACCGCTGCCCCACAGCAGCGGCGGCAGCGCGTCGGGCGGTGGCGGGGGCAGGTAGGGCGCGAAAGCGCCGAAGAGGTCTGAGGCCAAGCCCTCCGGCGTGAAGTTGAGCATCCCGATTCTGCCGCCCGGCCGGCAAACGCGCAGCATCTCGTCGGCCACCACCTGATGGTTCGGAGCGAAGATCGCGCCGAACGAGGAGGTGACGGCGTCGAACTCGCCGTCCGCGAACGGAAGGGCCTCGGCGTCGGCTTCGACCCACTCGAGCTCCACGCCATGCGCGTCGGCTTCATGGTGGCCGGCCTCGAAGTTCTCCGGCGTCACGTCCGAAGCCACGACCTGAGCCCCCGCCTCGGCGGCGCGAATCGCCGTGTTGTCCGTTCCGGCCGCGACGTCGAGCACGCGCTCGCCCGCCGAGATCTCACACGCCCGCACCAGCACTTCGCCGAGCTCCCAGACCGTCGCCTTCGCGAAGCGGTGATAGTCGCCGAGCGCCCAAGTCGCGCGAGCGGCGTCCTTGACTCGCGGTGCAGTGTTCCGACGCTCCACTCACGGCGACCGTAACTCGCTCGGCGCGCTGTGACTTCGCCCGAACCGCCCATCTTCGGGCGACCGTGCCATGGCCGGATCTGGCTATCTCTGGGCGTCGTCGAGTGCGCCCGACCGCACCGCAAAGGCGGCCGCGGCCGCGCGTGACGGCAGGCCGAGCTTGCGCAGGATGTTCGTGACGTGGCGGTGGACGGTGTGCTCCGAGACCACCAGCCGCTCGGCGACCTGCCGGTTGGTCAGCCCCTCCGCGAGCAATCGTGTCGTGCTGCCGAGGGAAGACGGTCGGTAATCGGTAATCGTCCGATCCGCAAGTCTCCGCCTCGAACGCCCGAGCCGGCACGGCTACACCGGCATGGCTGGCGCACCATCAGCTTCGGGGAATCCGTGGCTCACAGCATCCCGGCGATTATCCCCGTGCGATCCGCCCATGCGGAAGTGCGGGACGGCTCGCGCTAGCGGGCGGTCACGCGCGTGACGTAGCCATGCGGGTCGTGCGTCTCGGTCGCCGTGTAGTACACGGCACCGGGGCCGATGAAGATCTGGCCGATCGTCGGCTTCGTCCCCTTTACCTTGACGTCAGCGAGCTTCTTGCCCGACCGCAGGCTGAGCACGTCGAGGTAGAAGGTGCACTTCGTGGCGCTCGAGCAGCGCCGGTCGTCGGCGTAGAGCTGGCCCGCCTTGTAGTTGATCGCCATGCCGGCCGACGACGCGATCGCGTCGTTCTCCCACAGCTTCTTCACGCTTCGGCCGCCGGCGCATGCCTGGTAGCCGGCGATGTGCCCGCTGAGCTGGTCCTGCACCGCGACGATGCCGGACTTGTACGGGTCGCCGGCCACCATGAAGAAGTTCCAGCCCGCCCCGTTGCTGCTGAACGCCTGCGTGGCGCGGAACGGCGTCCCACCGTTGCCTTGCGCGAACACCTGCATCGGCGTGGTCGCGGTCGGGTCGGTGTTGGTCGCGAACACGACTCCCCGGCCCATGTACACGTCCGAGCTAGCCTCCGTCGTGCCCTCTGCGTTCAGGTAGGTCTTGGTAAAGCCGACGTCGAGCGTGAACGAGTTGGTTCCGAGTAGGAAGCGCACGGACTGCTTCTGGTCGGGGAAGTAGAGGTACTCCGCGCCGTCGACGACGGCGAGCGCCATGCGCGCCGCGGCCACGTCGGTGGTGATGAGCTGGGCCTTGGTCGACAGGTCGTTGGGGTCGATCCGGAGCAGGATCCCGGGCGGCAGATTGCCGCCGCCGGTCGATGCCCAGCCCTTGAGGATGAGGTCGCCTTCGCCGGAGACCTGGATCCCGTTGTACGCGGTCTGCTCGTTGGGCTGCCCCGACGCGTCGGGCGCAAGCGGCAACGCCACCGAGGCAACGACCGTGAAGGTCGAGAGGTCGATCTTGTAGAGCGTCGCGCGGTCGACGGCGTAGAGGAATCCGTTGCTGTGCAGGAGCAGGCCGCCGGTGTAGTTGGCCGACGTCCCCTGCGTCAGCGGGAGTTGGGTGACCTTCATGGTCGTCGTGTCGATCCGGGCGACGTAGGGCGTGACCGTCTCCGCGTACTTCTTGCTGCGGATGGTCAGCAACGGGGTGCTCTTCGTCGGGGCGCCCTGGATGAGCTCGGTGAACACGTCCAGCAGGTACGGCGAGCCGCCGATCACATAAACGTCGCGGCCGGTGCCGACGTAGCCCCAGACCGGCACGGGCGGCATGGTCGCCGTCGCAGCGCGCAGCTTCAGCTTGGCCACGTCGGACGGCAGCCCAGCGGCGACAGCGTGCGTCCGCCAGCCATCGGCGTGCTCGGTCGGCCACGTGGCGTCGGCGAAGCCCGGCGAACGATCGGGCGGGAAGGTCGATGCGGCGCACCCGGCGCTGCGCGCCGCCACAGCCGAGGACGCCGGCCAGGCGGCGACAACGATGAGGGCGAGCAAAGCGGCTCGTCGCACACGTGGTGTCTAGCCGACCTTCCGCCAACGGGTCAACCCCCGCGGCCGCTGGAGCGAGGCGGGGCCGCGGTCAGCCGGCTGCCTCTCGGCTCTACACGGACACTCGACGCGCGCCTGACGACCGCCCCGCCCGCCCTACAAAGCGTCGACGCCTCTACTGCCGGTAAGAGGCTCGCGGCCGCGCGGTCACCGGGCGGCCTGGTCGCAGGGTTGGTGCGGTGCCGCGTTCGCTTGCGCTGCGGACGAGGCGCACG
>DATBDE010000154.1:0-14168 GCA_036270095.1 Solirubrobacteraceae bacterium
CGTCGGCCGCGTTGATGGCGTCGATGGCGGCGCGGTTGTCCGAGTCCGAGCGCCATGTGGCGATCCCGGCGAGCACGCTGGCGACGGCGATGAGCATCGCGATCACCAGCCGCGTGCGCGACCCCGGGCCGCCGGAGCGCCGCGGCTCGGGCTGCGCCGGTGCGTCGTCGGTGGTGGTCGTGCTCGCCATCCGAAAGGCGAACTGTCGCCCATTCGCGCCCGCCGTGGGTGACCGAATGGGATGCTTTTCCGGATGAGGTCCCTTCTGGTCGCGGCGACGGTCATGTTCGCCTTCGCAGCCCCCGCCGCGGCCTACGACGTCCCCCTCGATCCCCACAGCCCGTGGCCCAAGTTCCGGCGCGACGCGCGGCAGACAGGGCTTGGCGGCGTGCGTCCGCACCGCAGCGGGCTGCGGCCGTGGGCCTTCCACACCCGGCGCGGCGTGTTCAGCTCGCCGGTGATCTCCGGCGACGGCACGGTCTACGTGGGCTCGGCCGACCAGCGGTTCTATGCCATCTCCCGCACCGGGCGGCTGCGCTGGTCGGTGCCGACGGGCCAGATCATCGACTCCGCCGCGCTGCTCGACGACCGCGGCCGCGTCTACTTCGGCTCCGGCGACGGGCACCTGTACGCGCGCGACGCGCGCACCGGGGTCCCCGTGTGGTCGTTCGCCGCCGCGCCGCCCGACACCACCGGCGCGTTCATCAACTGGTTCGAGGGCAACGTGGCCATCCAGGGCGACGGCACGCTGATCGCACCCAACGACAACTTCCGCATCTACGCCGTCGACCGCGACAGCGGGCAGGAGCGCGCGAGCTTCACCACGCGCGACCAGACGTGGGGGTTGCCCGCGGTCGACGTGCCCACCGGGCGCGTCGTCGCCGGCAACAACTACTTCCTCGGCGGCGCGCCGAACGTGTTCGGGCTCGGCGCCGCCGACCTGGCCCAGCGGTGGGACGCCGAGGTCGACGGCAGCGTGGTCGCCAGCCCGCTGCTGACCAGGGGCGGCCTGGCCATAGCCGGCGGCTTCGACGGCTACGTCCACGCCTACGACGCCGCCGACGGC
Source organism: Solirubrobacteraceae bacterium (assembly GCA_036270095.1). GTDB lineage: Bacteria > Actinomycetota > Thermoleophilia > Solirubrobacterales > Solirubrobacteraceae > DATBDE01. The sequence continues at coordinate 1,067 of DATBDE010000154.1, forward strand.
CACGAGGTGTGGACCTTCGCCACGCGCGACCACATCTACGCGAGCGCGGCGCAGCTGCCCGATGGCACCGTCGTCGTGCCCAGCGCCGACGGCACCATCTACGCGCTCGACCCGGCCACGGGCGCGCTGCGCTGGCGCTACGACCCGCTGAACCCGATCCGCTCCTCGCCCGCGGTCGACGCCGCCGGCAATGTGTACGTGGGCTCGGGCGACGGGCGGCTGATCGTGCTCGACCGGAAGGGGAGGCTGCGGTGGGCGATGAGGCTCACAAGGGGCGAGCGCGCGACCCTGAACGCGTCGCCGGCGCTGGGCCCGGACGCGATCGCCATCGCCGACTCCGAGGGCACCGTCTTCGGCGTTCCCTACGACTGGTGCCTGCGCGCGCGCACCGACCGGCGCTGCCAGCCCGGGGCGCCGCTGCCCCGCGACCAGGCCCGCGTGCTGTGGACGAGCCCGTTCGGGATCACGAGCGAGCACGCGCCGCGCACGATCGACGCCAACCAGCCGCTGGCGTTCTCGCTCGACGTGCGGGCGGCCAACCGGACGCGGCTGGCCCTGATCGACCCCCGCAGCGTGCGCGTGCAGGCCAACCCGCCCGCGCGCCTGCGCACCGACGTCTCCGGCGATCGCCGCTACCTGGTAGTCACGCCGCGCACGCCGCTCGCCCGAAGCCAGTCCATCGCGATCAGCGGACGCTACCTGGTCGACCCGCAGCGCAAGGGGCTGGCCATGAGCGGCGGCACCCCCGCGGGGCGGTTTCGGACCCGCTTCCGCTTCCGGGCCGGGCACGGGAGCGCCGACAGCATCCCGCTCCCCGTGCCGTCCAAGGTCGGCGACCCGTCCGGCGTGTGGCTGCTCAACCGGCTCGCGCTGCCGCTGCCCAGCCTGCTGCCGAGCTACAACCAGATCGGGTTCGACAGCCTCGACTTCCTCGTCGGGCTCGTGGGCCGCGAGCGCGGGGGCCGCGCGGTGGCTTGGCTCGTCGGCGCCAACGACCCCTCCACGACGTATCTCGTCCCGTTCACGCTCGACGTCCGCGAAGGGCTGCTCGACCTCTCCAACGACGGCGGCGCTTCGGTCGTGCTCAACGGCTTCACGATCGGGCTGGCGAACTGGAGCATCCGAGCGCGGGTGGGGGCGCGCGGCGCGGTTCCCGTACCGCCGAAGACGGCGCTCACGGTGGACTGCGGCAAGATCGGCTTCTACGGGCCGTTCCTGGAGCAGCTCGGCCTGTGCGCGCCGGGGCTGCCCATGCGCGTGTTCGGCGGCGCGCAGATGCGGCCCTACCGCGGCGGCGTCCAGCACGCCCCGCCGCCCGTGGGCGACGTGACGTTCGCGCGCGACGGCGACGACCTCGTGGCCCACATCGCCGACTCGACCGTCAGCGCGGCCGCGCACAGCGTCGCCGTGCTGGCCCTCGACGCGCGCACGGGCGCGCCGGTTCCGCTCGCCTACGGCACCGACACGACGCGCACCACCGACGCCTCCGGGAACGTCGACAGCGTGCGCGTTCCGCTCGCCGGCCACACCGAGAAATTGCGTGCCGTGCTCATGGTCGACGCCTATCCGGCAGCGCGCGGCGCGGTGGGCTGAGGCGGTGTAGGTTTGCGCCCATGGCCATCGCCGTGCGCATCTCGCCCAAGCAGTGCACACGTGAGGACTACGAGAGGATCATGGCCGAGCTTGCGCAGGACGGGCACAGCGACCCCGAGGGGCGCATGACCCACACGAGCTTCGGCGACGACGAGGTCGAGATCTTCGAGACCTGGGAGTCGCACGACCACTTCGAGCCCTACCACGACCGCATGGTCACGGCCATGCAGGCGGCCGGTTGCGACGCCGGGCTGGTCGTGAGCACCGACCCGGTCAACCGCCACGTGGACTGAGGCGGGGCGGGCGCGCTAGCCGCCCCGCTTGCGCACGACCCGGAAGGTCAGCGCCCGCGCGGTCACGCGGGTGCCGTCGGCGCCCGTCGCGACCAGCGTCGCGCGGTACGGGCCGGGCTGCAGCGCGCGCCGGCCCGAGGCGGCCCGAGAACGGCACCGCGGTGGCGCCCGCGCCGGCGTTGCGGGTCAGGGCGGCCGGCGGGGCGCAGCCGCGTGCAGCGACGGCCGCGCCGGCAGCCGCGTCGGCGGACCGTCCGCGCGAGCTCAATGCGCGCCGCGGCGGGCGCGCTGAGGGCGAAGCTGAACGCGGTGCCGGTCGCGACCCGGCGCGGGCGTGCCGCGCTCACCGCCGTCCGCTTCCGCCCGACCGCGAAGCGGCGGCGCGACAGCCCGAAGCGCAGCACGCGCACCGGGCCGTCGGCCGCCGCCGCGCCGGGGGAGGCCCCGGCGCCCGCGCTCGCCGGCGCGCGGCCGCTCCCGCTCGTGCCCGTGCTCGGGCCGCCCTGGCCGCCGACGCCCGGCACCAGCCCGCGCTCGTAGCCGCCGATGTCGGGCGTGGCCACCCCGTCGCCGTCGCCGTCGACCGTGCGCGCGTCGTCGTCGAGGTCGAGCTCGTTCGGCGCCACCAGCCCCGCGTCGCCGCGGTCGACCACGGGCGAGCTCGTGTTCAGGCGCAGGTTGCCGCCCTCCTCGTCGACGAGCCTGGATCGCCGGAGAGGTTGCCCTCGGTGCCGGGCGCCGTGGCCGTGCCGGTGCCGCCGCCGACCGGCGGGTTGACGACGGTCTCGTCGTAGCTCGAGTTCGCCGCAGCGAACGCGGCCGGGCGGTTGCCCGGCTGGACATGGACGTCGGGCGCCGCGTGGCCCGCCGTGCTCGTCGCGCGCACGAGCGTGTTGCGGGCGGTGACGGTCGCGCCGCCGACGCTCGACGAGAGCAGGTTGATCCCCTCCGGCTGCGCCCGCCGGCTGGCGACGGTGGTGCCCAGCAGCGACACCGTGGCGTCGCCGGCCGAGAAGCTCGCGGCGGTGACGGTGGGCACGGTCGTGGGGTCGCCGGGCGCGCTCGACACGCCGGCCAGCACGGAGTCGTGCGCGAACGCGTGCGCCACGCCGCCGCCGGTGTTGCTGACCCGAAGCACGGAGCCGTTGGCGCGCAGGTCGCTGCGCTCGATCTCGGCCTCGGCGCCGGTGTCCTGCAGGAAGACGCCGATGTTGACCGTGCCCGTGGGCAGCATCGTCGACTGGCGCAGTACGAGCGCGCTGCCGTTGCGCGCCCACAGCGGGAAGCGGACCTGGTCGGAGAGCGGCCGGACGGTGACGCGGTCCAGGGTGGCGGTAACGTTCGGCCCGTCGGCGATGAGGCCGTCGCTGCCGTCGTCGGTGGCGCCGGGCGCGAGGGTCAGGGCGCGGAAGCTCGCGTCGAGCTGCCGGGCCGTGCCCGCGTCGTCGATGCGGATGCCCTCCTTGCGCGTGCCAGCGCCGGTCTCGACCCCGAACGCGTTGACGGGCTGGATGTCGAACGCCAGCGCGCCGCCGGCGGCCGGGGCGGTGAGCAGCAGCCCGGGCCGGTTGCCGGGCGAGGCATTGGCCTTGCCCACGAGTTGCAGATCGTGCGCGCTGCCGCCGGCCCGCAGCTCGAGCGCGGCACCGTCGTCGACGAGCGGCTGGATGCGGGTGGTGCCCGCCGTGATCAGGCTGTCGGGCGAGCCCGGCCCCGCGCCCCGGAAGTGCAGGCGCTGGTCGGCGACCACCGCCTCGTCTTAGGAGCCGGGCCCGATGTCGATGATGTCGTCGGCGCCGGCCACCGAGACGGCCTGGCCGATCGTCTCGCACGGCGTGGCCACGGCGCAGGTGGCGTTGTCGGCGCCGCTCTTGTCCACGGCGCGGACGGTGGCCGAGGCGGCGTCGGGGGCGGCGAACGATGCGGCAGCGAGGAGGGCGACGAGCGGCCCGCGGCGTGTGGTCATGTCCCGACAACCGCGCATCCGCCGCAAAATTATGCGCCTACTCTCGGGACATGGGGCTGCGCGTCGCCGATCTCGACGTCCGCACGCTGGGCGCGGGCCCGCCGGTCGTGCTGGTGCACGGCAGCATCGTCGACGCCGAGCGCACGTGGCGGCACCAGCTCGAGCTCGCGCACCGCTGGACGTTGATCATCCCCAACCGGCCCGGGTTCGCCGGCAGCCCGCCGCTCGCGCGCGGCGACTTCGCCGCCGAGGCGCCGCTGGTGGCCGACCTGCTCGGCGACGGCGGGCACCTCGTCGGGCATTCCTACGGCGGGGTGATCGCCCTGCTCGCCGCGGCGCAGCGGCCCGAGGCGGTGCACTCGCTCACCGTGTCCGAGCCCGGTGCGCTGCGGGTCGCCCGCGGCACGCCCGCCGTGGACACGATGATCGCCCAGGGCGAGGAGCTCTACCGCCACCGCGACGCCATCCCGCGGCGCGAGTTCGTGGCCCTGTTCCGGGCCGGCGCGCAGTCGGCGCGTGAGACGCCCGACGTCCTGCCCGACTGGCTCGAGCGCGGCGCCGCCCACGTGATGGAGGAGCGGCCGTCGTGGGAGGCCGACGTGCCCCTCGACGCGCTGGCGCAGGCGCCGTTCCGCACGCTCGTGCTCAGCGGCGGCCACTCGCCCGCGTTCGAGGCCGTGTGCGACACGATCGCGCAGCGCCTGGGCGCGCAGCGCGACGTCATCGTCGGCCGCGGCCACACCATCCCGTCCACCGGCGCGGCCTACAACGCGCGCCTCGAGGCGTTCCTGCGCGGATGAGGAGCGCCGGCCTCCTGCTCTACCGGGTGCGCGACGGCGTCCCCGAGGTGCTGCTCGGGCACATGGGGGGCCCGTTCTGGGCCCGCAAGGACGAGCACGCCTGGTCGATCCCCAAGGGCGAGTACGGCCACGACGAGGACGCGCTGGCCGCCGCCCGCCGCGAGTTCGCCGAGGAGACCGGCTCGGCGCCGCCCGACGGCGAGCCGCTGCCGCTGGGCGAGGTGCGCCAGTCGGGCGGCAAGCGCGTCGTCGCCTGGGCGCTGGAAGGCGACCTCGACCCCGCGACGGTCACGAGCAACACGTTCAGGCTGGAGTGGCCGCCGCGCTCGGGCCAGCAGCAGGAGTTCCCCGAGATCGACCGCGCCGATTGGTTCGCCCTCGACGCCGCGCGAGCCAAGCTGGTCAAGGGCCAGGTCCCGCTCCTGGACGCCCTTGTCGAAAAGCTTGCACTGCGCTGATCTGGCGCGCGCAACTTGTGGAGCACATGCCGGTTCTGAGGAGCGACATGCTCAGGAGACTGCTTGCGGCGGTGGCGCTCGGGGTTGCGCTGGTGGCGGTGTGGCTCGCGCCTGCGGCGAGCGCCGCGCCGCCGAACATCGTCTTCGTCCTCACCGACGACCTGGCCTGGAACCTCGTCCAGCACATGCCCCATGTCCAGGACCTGCAGAACCGGGGGATGACGTTCTCGCGCTACTTCGTGACCGACTCGCTGTGCTGCCCGTCGCGCTCGTCGATCTTCAGCGGCCGCTATCCGCACAACACGAAGATCTTCACCAACAAGTCGCCCGACGGCGGCTTCGACGAGTTCCACGCCCGCGGCGAAGAGGGCAGCACGTGGGCCACCGACCTCCAGGGCGCCGGCTACCGCACGGCGATGATGGGCAAGTACCTCAACGGCTACATGCCCGGCAACGCCGTGGACGGCCGGCGCCTCTACATCCCACCGGGCTGGAACGAGTGGGACGTGGCCGGCAACGGCTACGGGGAGTTCAACTACAACCTCAACCAGGACGGGCAGCTCGTCCACCATGGGCTCCAGCCCCAGGACTACCTGACCGATGTCGTCGGCGGCCGTGCCGTGTCGTTCATCGACGGGGCCGCCGACGCCGGTCAGCCGTTCGCCCTGGAGGTGGCGACGTTCGCCCCCCACGCGCCCTACACGCCGGCCCCGCGCAACGCGCAGGACTTCCCCGGCCTGGGCGCTCCCCGAGGACCTGCGTTCGACTACCAGAACACCGGCGCGCCCCGCTGGCTCAGCGGCCACGCGCCGCTCAGCCCGCAGCAGATCAACCAGATCGACGCCTCGTTCCGCAAGCGCGCGCAGTCGGTCGAGGCGGTCGACGACATGATCGGGAACATCGAGGCCACGCTGCAGGCGCGCGGCCTGTCCGACGACACCTACATCGTCTTCAGCTCCGACAACGGCTACCACATGGGCGAGCACCGGCTGCTGCCGGGGAAGATGACCGCGTTCGACACCGACATCCGCGTGCCGCTGGTCGTGGTCGGCCCCAGCGTCCCCGCCGGCCAGACGACGACGCGGATCGCCGAGAACGTCGACCTGCGCCCGACCTTCGACGGCATCGCCGGCGCGGCGGTTCCGCGCGTGGTCGACGGACACAGCCTGTTGCCGGTGCTCGACGACACCCCCCCGCGCGGCTGGAGGTCCGGCGCGCTGATCGAGCACCACGGCCCTGACCACGCCACCGGCGACCCCGACCTGCCGCGGCCGGGCAGCGGCAACCCGGCGTCCTACGAGGCGCTGCGCACGAGCGACGCGGTCTACGTCGAGTACCGCAACGGCCAGCGCGAGTACTACTCGCTGCGCACCGACCCCAACGAGCTCCACAACCGGTACAACCGCCTGAGCCGGCGCGAGCGCAGCAAGCTGCACGATCAGCTCGAGCTGCTGCACCGCTGCCGCGGCCCCAGCTGCTGATACTCGCGGGACGCCTCGGGTATCATCCGTACCAATGGGGGCGCGGGAGCCCATCCTTCCGTCCGCCGGCGAGGCGGACCGGCTCGCCGTCACGCGCGGGTCCGTCGTCTGGGAGTACGCCAGCGACGCGCGCGGCCTGGTCACGGGGGCCGGCATGGCGTTGCTGCTCCAGATCGCCCACCCCACCGTGGCGGCTGGCGTGCGCGACCACTCCGAGTTCGAGCACGACCCCTGGGGCCGGCTGTGGCGCACGCTCGACTTCGTGAACCTGTTCATCTACGCCGGCCCCGAGGCCGCCGCGCGCACGGGCCGCGCCCTGCGCGAGATGCACCGCTCGATCAGGGGCGTCGCGCCCGACGGTCGCCATTACCACGCGCTCGAGCCCGAGGCCTATGCCTGGGTGCACGCGACGCTGTGCGAGGCGATCCTCGGCTCGCAGCGGCTCTTCGGACGGCGCATGCGCCCCGACGAGGTCGTGCGCTTCTACGACGAGTGGCGCGCGCTCGGGCGCCTGCTCGGCGTGCGCGATCGCGACCTGCCGCAGGACTGGGCCGGCTTCCGCGGGTACTTCGACGGCATGGTGGACGAGCGCCTCGAGGACAACGACGTGGTCCAGAAGGTCATCCGCACCCTGCGCGCGCCGGCTCCGCCGCCGTTTGCCGCGAGCCTGCCGCCCGCCGTCTGGCGCGTGCTGCGCTTCCCCAGCGCCCGCGCCGGAGAGCTGGCCACGATCGCCTTGCTGCCGCCGCGCCTGCGCGCGCGCTTCGGGCTCCACCTGGGCCCGCGCGAGGCGCGCGAGCTGCGCGCCTTCGCGGCCCTGTCGCGCGGCGCCACGCCGCTGATGCCCGACAGCCTGCTGCGCATGGGGCCGAGCTACCTGCGCGCACGCCGCAAGGCGATGGCCCGGGGCGACTTCGCCGCTGCCCTCGAGGTCGCGCCGGCGGCGTGACCCTCCCGCTCGACGACCTGCTGTCGCGGGCGCTGCGCGCAGGCGCCGCGGCGGCGCCGCCGAGCGACGCCGACGACCGCATCCTCGACGCCGCCCTGGCCGAGTTCGCCGCCTACGGCACCGCCCGGGCGACGATGGAGGACGTGGGGCGCCGCGCGGGCGTGTCCCGCATCACCGTGTTCCGCCGCTTCGGCAGCAAGGACGCCCTCGTCGAGCGGCTGCTGCGGCGCGAGCTCGAGCGCTTCCTCGCCGCCGTCGAGCGCCGCTTCGACGCCGTGCACGACCCGGCCGAGCGCATCGTCGAGGCCTTCGTGGCCTGCGTGCGCGCCGGCGCCGAGCACCCGCTGGTGGGGCGCATGGCGCGCGTCGAGGCCGGCGTCGCCTCCGAGCGCCTGTTCCGCGGCGACCCCGCGCCGGTCGACGTCGGCCGCGCCTTCGTGGCCCGCCACCTCCGCGCGGACCTGCCGCGCAAGCGCGCCGACGCCGTCGCCGACGTGCTCGTGCGCCTGGCCGCGACGTATGTGTTCTTCGCAAGCCCGCTGGTCGACCCCGCCGACGAGCGGTCGGTCCGAGCGTTTGCGCGCCGGGCACTCGTGCCCATCGCCGTGCCCTAGTGGCAGGATGGGGTCATGGCTGATCCCAACGTCTTGTCCCCCGAGTGGGACGTCGAGCTGACCGACCCGCCGTTCCGCGCGCGCGTGAGCCGCGTCGCCTATCGCGCCGGCGGCTCCGAGCTCGGCGCGTCGCTGTTCGAGGTGGAGCCCGGTGGCGCGGTCTCGCCCTACCACGTCCACCACGGCAACGAGGAGATGCTCATCGTCATCGCCGGGCGGCCCGAGCTGCGCACGCCCAAGGGCCGCCGGACGCTCGAGCCCGGAGCGGTCGTCGCCTTCCCGCGCGGCCCGGCCGGCGCCCACCAGGTGCGGAACCCGGGGCCCGACAGCGCCCGGGTGCTCCTGATCTCGACCATGCACCACCCCGAGGTGGTCGAGCACCTCGACACCGGCGCCACGCTGGCCATGCTCGGCCCGGCCGAGGGCAGCGTGTTCCCGGTCGGCACCGACGTGCCCTACATGGACGCCGTGGTCAGCGCCATGGAGGCCGAGCGCGAGTGAGCGGCATCGCCAGCGACACCACCGTCGGGCCCGTGTCCCTCACGGTCGCCGAGCTCGACCGCTCGCTGCGCTGGTACGCGCACGCCCTCGGCCTCGAGCCCAACCGCGCCCCCAACGGCGGCGGCGTGGCCGTCCTCGGCGTGGGCGATGACGACCTGCTCGTGCTCCACGAGGAGCCCGGCGCGCTCCCCGTCCAGCATCACACCGGCCTCTACCACTACGCGCTGCTCGTGCCCACGCGCTCGGACCTCGCCCGCTGGCTCGCCCACGTGGCCCAGGACCGCATCCCGCTCACCGGCCTGTCCGACCACATCGTCAGCGAGGCGATCTACCTGCGCGACCCCGACGGGCACGGCATCGAGATCTACCGCGACCGCCCGCGCGACGAGTGGATCCGCGACGGCGACGAGGTGCGTATGAGCACCGACGCGATCGACGTCGAGGACCTGCTCGGCGCCGCCGAGGGCGCGCCGACCGGCGTTCCCGAGGGCACGCGCATGGGCCACGTCCACCTCCACGTGGCCGACATCCCCGCCGCCGCGACCTTCTACCGCGACACCCTCGGCTTCGACGAGACCGCCCACCTCGGCGACCAGGCCAGCTTCTTCTCCGCCGGCGGCTACCACCACCACGTCGGCGTCAACACCTGGGCCGGCGTGGGGGCGACCCCGCCGCCGCCCGGCTCGGCCGCCCTGCGCCACGCGACCGTCGTGCTGCCCGACGCGGTGCAGCGCGACCGGGTCGTCGACCGCGCCGCCGACGCCGGGGCCGAGCCCATGGAGGTGGAGGAGGGAGTGCTCGTGCGCGACCCGAGCCAGAACGCGCTCGTGCTCACGACGGCATGACCACCGTCGCCGACCTCGACTTGCCGCAGCTCGACGTCTTCGACCCCGACCTGCGCGGGCCCCGGTTCCACACGACCGTGCGGGACCTGGCCGAGCGCACATGGATCGTGCAGTCGCCGCTGGCCTGCATCGTGCTCGACCGCGAGGCGGGCTCGTTCTTCCTGCGCTCCAAGCAGTGCAGCTTCCCGGGCCTGAAGATCGCCGAGCTCTTCGGCATCGAGGACGGACCGCTGCACGAGGAGATCGTCCGCAACATCCTTCACGTCAACGCCACCGACCACCGGCGCCTGCGCAGCCTCGTCAACCCCGCCTTCACGCCGCGCGCCGCCGAGCGCTGGCGCCCGGCCATGCGGCGCTTCATCGCCGAGCTCCACGATGCCGTGGCCGCCGACGGGCGCTGCGAGTTCGTCGAGGCCTTCGCCAAGCCCTACCCGTCGCTGACCATCGCCACGGTCATGGGCGCGGCGCTCAGCGACGCGCCACGCCTGCACGAGTGGTCGAACTGGATCCAGCGCCAGTTCGACGGCCCCTCGCTGATGACCGAGCGCGAGCGGATCGAGCGCGCCGTGGCCGAGTTCTACGACTACGCCGGCGACCTGCTCGCGCGGCGGCGCGAGGACCCCGGCGACGACCTCATCTCGACCCTGATCGCGGCCCGCTTCGAAGGCGACAAGCTTTCGGACGCCGAGCTCGTCAATCTCGTGCTCAACGTGCTCGTGGGCGGCGTCGACACGACCCAGAGCCAGCTCGCCCAGGGCATCCGCCTGTTCGCCGAGCACCCCGACCAGTGGGACCGCGTCCGCGCCGACCCCGACGCGATGGTGCCGCGCGCGGTGGAGGAGATCCTGCGCTACGAGCCCATTACGCCGTTCACCGCCCGCATCGTGGAGGAGGAGCTGGTCTATCGCGACGTCGTCTTCCCGGTCGACACCGTGGTGATGGTCTGCGCGTTCACCGGCAACCGCGACCCGGGCGAGCCCGACGTCTTCGACGTGGCCGCCGAGCGCGAGGACAAGCCGCTGACCTTCGGGGCGGGCATCCACTACTGCCTGGGCGCGAACCTCGCCCGCGCCGAACTGCAGGAGGCGCTGGCCTTCCTGGCCCGGCGTTGGACGCGGATCGAGCTCGACGGCGAGCCCGTCATGGGCTCGATCAACGGCATCTACGGGATCGACACGCTGCCGATCCGCTGGACTGACTAGCCCCCGAGCCCGCCGAAGATCGCGAACGGGAACGGGTCGCCGACCTTCCACACGGCGGCGCCCGAGACCTCGGCGTGGACCCTCGTGCCCTCCGGCGCCTCGGACTGGATCTTCTCGGCCGCTGCGTTGGCCAGGTCCTCGTTGGGGGCGCCCACGAGCAGGAACTTCCAGCGCCGCACGACCGGGAAGCCCTCGCGCTCGAGCTGCTCGGCGAAGGCGACGGTCTCGCGGTGGCTGGGCAGCTCGACCCGGACCTCCCACTCGGCGAAGCCCTGCTCGGCCGTCTCCTCCACCTCGTCGGCCTCCTCGATCGCGTGCTCGGCGGCGCGCTCGGCAGGCGTGCTGGGGAGGGGCTTGTCGACCGGCTCCCATCGCTCCTCATCGGGGTGCCAGCGGGTCAGCGTGATCGAGCTGTCGGTGAGCTTGTGCTCGGTCAGCAGGGGGGCGATGGCGGTCTGGACCTCGTGGGCCGCGTCCTCGGTGTCGGTGTAGACGAAGACGTGGGGCCCGTCGGCGCTGACCGCGACGCGGTCGCCCAGGCGCCGGCGCGCGTCGCGCTGGAGCGAGAGCTCGCGCATGGACTCGGCGAAGGAGAAGCCGTCGCCGGAGGCGTCGAGCTCGATGGCGAGGCGATAGTCGTCGGACACGCGCGCGGAGGTTAACGACCGGCGGCCGCACCCTCGGGTGCGGCCGCCGGGAGATGACGCTGCTTCGTGGGAGCTAGAAGCTCGCCGAGTACGTGATCGGGGAGTTCCCGCTCGTGCACTTGTCGCCGTTGGCCAGCGTCAGCGTGGGCTGGATGGTGCCCCGCGCGTTACCGGTGTCGAGGCGGATGTTGCCGGCCGCGATGATCTCCAGGTTGGCGCCGATCGGCCCGGTGGGGCCGTTCACGCTACCGCTCTTGCTGGCGGGGAAGTTGAACTTCACGCGGCTGAGGTGGTGACCGCGGAACCCACCCGGCGTGCTCGGCCCGGTGATCGTCTCGCTGTCGGTGAAGGACCCGCCGCTGTCGCAGGTCACGCGGTACTCGACCTGCATCTGCACGCGCCGCCCGCTGCTGGCCAGCAGGAGGATGACCTTGCCGCCTTGCGAGGTCTTGCCGTCCGCGCGGAACGCCGCGGCGTGCGCCTTCGGAGCGGCCGATGCCAGCGGCGGGGCAAGCATCAGGGCCGCGGCCCCAACCGCGACGAACCCCGGGATAAATCGCTTCATGAGACTCCTCTCGTTGCGCTCTTACTAGAGCTGAGCAGGTGCGAACGTAATGCCTACGCGGAACCCCCGTGGGCTTCACACGGATTGAATTCGGTATGTCAGCGCGAGGGCTTCGGGGGTGCCGGAGGCGCGCTCGCGGCCCTCCAGCGGATGGGCGCGCCGCCGCTCGTGCACCTGTCGCCGTTGCTGAGCACGATCGTCGGCTCGATGCGTCCGGTCGCGTGTCCGGTGCCCAGGCGGATGTCGCCGGCCACGACGACGTCGAGCGTGCCGGTGACCTGCTGACCCGACGCGGTGGCGGCTTGGACCTGGCCAGCGCCCTGGGCCGAGAACTTGACCGCGGTCACGCGCCGGTGCCGGACGGTGGGGTGGGCGGGGGCGTTGACGGTCTCTGAGTCGACGAAGGCCAGGCCGCTCGCGCACGAGACCGAGTACGCGAAGTGGAGTGACACCTTGCGGCCGTTGGCGGCCATGGACAGGGTGAGCGCCTGGTTCTGGTCGGTGGTGCCCGCGAACGGGATCGGCGTGGCGGCAGCCGGCGCGGCGGCCGCGAGCGTCACGGCAACGGCCACCAGGGCCAGGGTTCGGTGGTGGGTTCGCAACTCTTGAGACCCTACGTCGTTGGTGCGGGCAGATGGGCTTTACCATCGCTTTCCCCATGCGCCGGTTCGTCGCGCTCCTGGCCATCCTCGCGCTGCTCGCCGCGGCAGCGGGCACGGCGTACGCGGCCGGCATGCTCACCTACACCGGGGCGACCTCGCAGGGCAACGCTTTCAAGCTCACGGTTGCCTCCGACGGGCTGCGCTTCCGCATCGCCTGGAAGGCCGACTGCCACGACGGGCAGGACCCGTTCCAGGCCGAGACCGCGTCGCAGCGCCCGCTGCACAACCCGCCCGGCGGCTTCTCCAGCCACGAGACCTACGACGCCAAGGCCAGCGACGGCGCCACCGTGCACTACGACATCACGATCGCCGGGGCGATCCATGGCCGCCGCGCGGCGGGTTCGTGGCAGGCCACGGCGACCGGCCCGTACAAGGACGGCGGCAGCTACAAGTGCGACACCGGCCGCGTGACCTGGAAGGCCCGGCGCGCCTGAGAGACGGCTGATTCCGCGACCCCACGCACGCGGATGACGCGCGGATACCGGCGCTGGATCGGGGTCATCGGGCTCGCCAATGGCCGGCATTG
>DATBDE010000155.1:0-2538 GCA_036270095.1 Solirubrobacteraceae bacterium
CCGTGCTACCCGCCGGCGTGGATCTCGATCGCTTCCGCCCTCTCGACCGCGCCGAGTGCCGGCGCCGGCTCGGCCTGGACCCGCAGGCGAAGCTCGCCCTGTTCCCGGCAGACCCGGCCCGGCCGGAGAAGCGGGCCGACAGGGCTCGCGAGGCTGCGCAGCGCGCAGACGCGCAACTCCTGGCGCTCGGAGGCGTCCCACCAGACGAGGTGCCGTCCTGGGTCAACGCCGCAGATGTCGTGCTCGTCCCCTCCGAGCGGGAGGGCTTCGGCCTCGCCGTGCTGGAGGCCCTGGCCTGCGACGTGCCGGTGCTCGCCACCCCCGTCGGCGTGCATGCGGAGGCGCTCGACGGCGTCGCCGGAGCGCTGTGCGCGCCGTATGACGCCGAGACGTGGGCGGCGGCCATCCGGACCGCACCCGACCGCGTCGAAGGACGCGATCGGGCGGCGAGGTGGGGTTCCGACGCCATGGCGCGGCGGGTGCTCACTGCGTGGGAGTCCCTTGTAGCCTCGAAGCCATGAAGGGCCTGCTCGCACGCATTCCACGGCTGCGTCGCCGGCGAGATCCCGTGCGGACCGACGGTCCGGCGACGCCGATCGCCGGGGTCGACCCCGATGGGAATTCGGCGCCCCAGGCGCCGAGCTTCCGCGATCGCGGACGGCTGCGGCGCCGCCTGCGCTACCTGCGCCGAGTGCGCGAGCTCGGGTTCCGCGACCTCGGCGGCCTCGTGTTCGACCAGCATCGCTTCAAACGGCCCAACGAAGAGCTGGTACGCGGCAAGCTGGCGGCACTGCAGGCCGTGGACAGCGAGCTGCGGGCGCTCGAGGTGGTCCTCGACGACCCGCGCCCGATCCACGAGCTGCGCGAGCCGGGCATCGCCGCCTGCGTACGCTGCGGTGCGCTGCACGGCACCGACGCGCGCTTCTGCCCGAGCTGCGGCGTGGCGGTGAGCGGCCCGCACGCCGTCGGGGAGATCGCCGGCGTCCCGTCCGCGCCACCGGCGCCGGCAATCGCCCCCGTGCCCCCGCCCGCTGAGCACCAGGAGCCGCCGACACAGGTGGCTCGCCCGGCGCACGAACCATCCCCTGCGCGCGACAGCTCGTGAGGCTCGAGCCGCCGGTTGTCGTGCCCGGGGCACACGCCGCCGACGGCGGTGGGTCCGCCGCCGCGGACATCCGGTGCCCGCGCTGTCAGCGCCCGATCGCCCCTGATCAGGACTGGTGTCTGGAATGCGGCGCGGCGGCTCGCACGCGCCTTGCGCCGACGCCGAACTGGCGCATGCCGGTCATTGTCCTTGCACTCGTCGCGGTCCTGGCCGGGGCGGGTCTCGCCATCGCATTCGTCGCCTTGACCGACGACAACACGCAGGTGGCGAGCACCTCGACCGGGGCGACTGCGCCGGCGGTGGCGACGGAGCCGACCGCAGCGCCACCCCCGACAACGCCACCGACGGCGACGACGCCGACGGTCCCGACGGCAACGACGCCGGCGCAGACCACGCCGCCCACGACGACCACGCCGCCCACGACGACCACCGGCGCCAAGCAGCCCTAGCGACTTTCGCTTTGCGGGCGGAGCGGGTGGATGGTGGCACGCAGCGCGGTTCGCCCGTGCTCGCGCGGGCGTGGGGTGCTGGCATCGAGGGAGAGGGTGAGCTCGCCGCGCTGGGGGTGGGCCTTTTGCTCTCGCATATCGAGAGTAAGAGGGCCCACGTCCGGCGTGATCGCGACGTGTGACCCCTAGGTACCGCTGGGCGGGACCACGGGGTCACACGTCCGCCAGAACTGCCCGGCCCCGTCCCCTCCGCGCTGTGAATCCGCGGCGCGCGGCCCCACTTGGGCTGCATTCCTCGCGCATAGCGCGAACTTTGCCGGCCAAGTCGCGTCAGGAGAACCAATGCGACACGGCTGACAGATGTCCCGCCACGCGAAACATCTGTCAGTGATGCGACGGCCAGATCGCCGGTAACGAAGTTCCCGAGGGCCGGGAAGTTCCCCCCTTCCCCTCGATGCCCGAACCACGCCGGGAAGCCGCCAACGCCCGAACTGAGCGCCGCGCAACTCGGCCCAAAGCAGGAAATCGCGCCTACGCCAGCGCGGGCCAGCGGCCGGCGAGGCGCGACGCCGCGTCTGATGCAGCCGGGTGCACGGGCAGGTCCGGTGCTGGTGGTGCAGCGGGTGCGCCGAAGACCTCGAGCGTGCGAGCCGTGGCGCGCGCGAGCGAGCCGAGGTCGTAGCCGCCTTCGAGGACCACGCCGACTCCGACGCCGAGCGACTCGGCCAGCCGCCGGACCGAGCCGGCCATCGTGGCGAACCCGTCGTCGGTGACCTCGCAGCCCGCCAGCGGGTCGTCCGCATGAGCGTCGAAGCCGGCGCTCAGCAGGACGAGCTCCGGCGCGAACGCGGTCGCGAGCGGGCCGACGACGTGCTCGACCAGCGAGCACCACAGCGCGTCGCCCGAGCCGCCCGCGACCGGCAGGTTCACCGTGTAGCCCTGACCTGGGCCCGATCCCTCGTCGGACGCGGGGCCGGTGCCGGG
>DATBDE010000156.1:0-28133 GCA_036270095.1 Solirubrobacteraceae bacterium
GAGATCGCTGTGCGCGGGCCCAACCTCTTCCTCGAGTACCTGAACCGCCCGGACGCGACCGCCGAGACGGTCCGCGACGGCTGGTTCCACACCGGCGACCTCGCCACCCGGGCGCCCGACGGGTACGTGCGCATCGTCGGCCGGCGAGCCACCGATCTGATCAAGAGCGGCGGCTTCAAGATCGGCGCGGGCGAGATCGAGGGCGCGCTGCTCGAGCACGAGGCCGTCGCCGAGGTCGCGGTGACCGGCGCGCCCGACCCCGACCTCGGCGAGTGCATCGTGGCCTGGGTCGTCCCCGCCGAGGGCGCCTCGCCCGATCCCGACGAGCTCATCGACCACGTCGCCCGCCTGCTCACGCCGCACAAGCGCCCGCGCGAGATCCGCTTCGTGGACGCGCTGCCGCGCAACGCGATGGGCAAGGTGATGAAGGCGCGGCTGGCGGACTGAGCCTCGTCGGCGCTTGGACGTCTGGCACGATGGCGAGTGCGTGGACGCGCCGCGGATCTTTGTCGGCTTGCCGCAGCTCCTCGATCAGGAGGCGCCCGACGTCGTGGCGCGCTACGCCGTCCGGGCAGAGGCGATCGGCTTCGCGGGGCTGTGGACGCTTGACAGCGTGCCCGGGAGCGCCACGTCGCGGGTTCCGCTGCTCGAGGGCCTGCACGTGGTGACGACCGCCGCAGCGGTGACGGACACGATCGGCCTCGGGATCGCGGTGATCGTCCTGCCGGCCCGCAACGCACCGGTGCTCGCGCGCGAGCTCGCGACCGTCGATCGACTGGGCGGCGGCCGGCTCACCGTCGGCGTTGGCGTCGGGCGCAAGCAGCCGACGGGGCTCGGATTGCCGACGGGGCACCGCGCTCGGCGCCTGGAGGAGGGCGTCGCGGTCCTTCGCGCCCTCTGGGCGGAGGGCCAAGCGGCCTACGACGGCGAGTACTACCGCTTCGAGGGCATGAGCCTCGAGCCCAAGCCGCTGCAGCGCCCGGGACCGCCGGTGTGGTTCGGCGCGGGCAGCCCGCCGGCGCTGCGCCGGGCCGCACGGCTCGGGGACGGCTGGCTCGGCGCGGGCTCCTCGCCGGCGGCGGCCTTTCCCGACCAGAGGGGCATCCTCGTGGAGGCACTGCGCGAGGGGGGAAGAGATCCCGACGCATTCCCCATCGGCAAGCGCGTGTACATCGCGGTCGAGGACACCGAGCAGCGGGGGCGCGACCGCCTGACCCCGATCCTCGACGGCATGTACGACGTCCCCGGGCTGACCGAGCGCGTCGCCGTCTGCGGGCCGGCGGAGGCGTGCGCCGAGCAACTGCGCGGCCTCGTCGCCGCCGGAGCCGGAGTGCTCCTCCTCAATCCGATGTACGACTACCTCGACCAGCTCGAGGCGCTCGCCACGGTCGCCGCGCTCGTCCGCGACGACTGACCCCTCAGTCGCGCCCGACGCGCTGCCACACGAGGTGCGCCGAGCGCTCGACCCCCTGGAACGTCATCGGCTTGGTGCTGAGCGTGAGCAGGTCCCCGTCGAGGTTCGCGAAGCGCACCTGAGCGTTGCCGATCCAGTTCGGAAAGGAGCAGATCTGGATGTGGTGGATGACCGTGTCCTGGTCGGCCAGCACCTCGAAGGGACCCGAGTAGGAGAGGTAGGTGCTGATGGCCTCGGACCGCTCCGCGGGGGTGCCGCCGAAGGCGTCGGCGTCGTGGTAGGGCGCGCGATGGGCGGCCATGATCTCGACCGACATGTAGCCGTCGTGGTTGTAGAAGATGAAGCCGACCGGCGCCTCGCCGAGCGGATCGACGGAGGAGCCGTCGCTGCCGGTGTTCTTCCACGTCTTCAGGCGCCAGGTCCCGATCAGATCCTCGGCGTGCACCGCGTCCTCCTTCCGTGATCGTCCGGGCAACATATCCGGCCGATATACATCTCGCGTGCTGTGGCTGCGACGGAACGCGGTCTTGCTCGCCGCTGTTGCGGGCACCGCTGCGCTCATAACGCTGGCCGTGCTCGCGATGACGGGCTCGGTCCTCTCGCGGGTGCACGAGATCGAGGGCGAGCGAGGCGGGACGCTGACCGTCGTCTCGCTCGAGGGCTCGCCCGACCTCGATCCCGCCCGCATCAACGACGTCTACGGGACGATGATCGCGCGGGCCGTGAACCGCACCCCCTACACGTTTCGGCCCGACCGGAACGGGGACATCGAGCCCGACCTCGCGGAGGGCACGCCCGAGATCTCGGACGACAGCAAGCAGGTGACGATCACCATCCGCTCCGGCGTCCGGTTCTCGCCGCCCGTGAACCGCGAGGTGACCGCCCGCGACGTGGCCTACGGCATCGCTCGCGGCTTCCTTCCGGGCGTCGACTCGCCAACTGCCCGCCTGTACTTCGGCGACGTGCAGGGCGTGGCCGACGTGGCGGCGGGCCGGACCACGCTTCCGTCCGGGCTGCGGGCCCCCGACGACAACACGCTGCAGATCCACCTGAGCGCGCCCACCGGCCGGCTGGCGGCCGAGGCCCTGACCCTCCCCTTGGCGGCGCCGGTCCCGGCCGAGTACGCCCGCCGCTTCGACCGCCTCCCGCGCTCGACCTACGGGCGCCATCAGGTGTTCACGGGCCCGTACCGGATCGCCGCCGGCCCCGGCGGCGCGCTCCCGCCGGCCGTCGCCCACCAGCTCACCTTGGAGCGCAACCCGAGCTGGGACGCCGACGAGGACTTCCGTCCCGCGTTCGTCGACCGGATCGTGCTCGACCAGCGCTCGCCGGGGCCGGCGGCGCTCGCAGGGCGCGTGCTCGGCGGCCGCGCGGCGGTGAGCAGCAGCCAACCGGCGAGGACGAGCCTGGATCGGGCGCTCAGCGAGCGCCGCGCCCAGGTGGCGCTGCCGCTGGCCGGCGAGATCACGTTCATCGCGCTCAACACGCGTGTGGCCCCGTTCGACGACGCCGACGTGCGGCGTGCGGTGTCGGCAGCGCTCGACCAGGACGCCGTGCGCGCCGCGCTCGGGGGCGCGGCGGTGGGCGCCGTTCCCACGCACTGGATCCCGCCGGGAGTTCCGGGCTTCGAAGGGGCGGGCGGCCGGGCCGGGCCCGGCGTCGACTTCCTCGCCTCGCGCGGCGGAAACCTCGCGCTCGCGCGCCGCTACCTGCGCCGAGCCGGCTACGCCAGCGGGCGGATCACCGGTGCCCCCGTGCTCGAGCTCGTCGCCCGCCGCGACGCCTCCGGGACGGCGTTCGCGGCGGCGACCCGAAGAGCGCTCGCGGCGCTCGGGCTGCGCAGCCGCGTTCGCTTCCTCGCCTTCGCTCCGTTCGTCGCGGCCTGCTCCCGCGCGCCGCGCGTGGCTGCCTGCCTGGGCTACCGCTGGCAGCGGGACATCGACGATGCCGCCTCCGTGCTCCCGCCGCTGTTCGGCGCCCAGGGCCTGCGGGCGGGGACCAACGTGTCGCGCCTGTTCGACCCTGCGCTTGAGCGCCTGATGGCCAAAGCCGCGACGACGACCGGCGCCGCGGATCGAGCGCAGCGGTGGGCCGACGTCGACCGGCGCGTGACCGACCTGGCCCCCGGCGTCCCCATCGTCTGGAATCGCGACCCGAACCTGCGCTCCGCGGACGTCAAGGGCGTGCTGGATCCCGACCTCGCGGCCTGGAGCCTCGGCTTCACTTCGCTGCGGGCGCCATGAGCGACGCGCCGCCGACCGGGAGCCCGCTGCGTTTCGTCGCCACGCTGCTCGGCCGGCAGCGCGGGGCGGTGGCGCTGCTGGCGGTGTTGAACGTCGGGATCATCGCAATGACGCTGGTCACGCCGCTGCTGACCGGATGGGCGGTCGAGCGCATCGACGCCGGCGACCTGAGCGGAACGGACGGCGCGTTCACCGCTGCGCTCGCGATCGCCCTGGCGGGCTTGCTCGCGGCGGCCTTCGCCGCGGCCGCCGGCGTGGTCAACAGCCGGATCTCGGCGGTGATCGAGACCGAGCTGCGCTCCCGGCTCTACCGCCACTTCCAGGTCGTCGACCCGCGGGTGCTGGACGCGCGCCCCACCGGCGATCTCGTCTCGCTCGCCAGCACCGACCTGATACCGATCGCGCAGTTCTTCGGGATCCGGCTTGCCCGCGGCCTCCAGGGCGTCGTCACGATGGTGCTCGCCGCCGCGATCATGGTCTGGCTCGAGCCGCTGCTCGCGCTCCTCGCGCTCGCGCCGCTGCCGGTCGGCGTCGTGATCCTGGCCATATACACGCACCGGGCCGGCCCGCGGCTGCTCGAGGCCCGCCGGGCGATGGGAGCGCTCACGACGTCGCTCCAGGAGACGATCGCCGGAGCGCCGACCGTGCGCGCCTACGCGCGCGAGTCCGAGCAGCGTGAGCACTTCGCCCGCGCTGCCGAACGGGTCCTGGACGCGTCGCTGGCCGTCAACCGCATGGGCGCCCGCTCGCTGACCGCGGTCGACATGCTCCCGCTGGTCGGCTCGGCGATGGTCGTCATCGTCGGCGGGCGACTGGCGATCGCCGGGGACCTGTCGGTCGTCGCCTTCTCGGTCTTCTACACCTACGTGGTGATGCTCGTCCCGTCGGTGCAGGCGGTCGGGATGACACTCGGACAGGCCCAGCCCGCGTTCGCCAGCCTGCGACGGGTAGTCGAGGCGCTGCGCCAACCGGTCCAGGGCTCTCCGCGCGAGCCGTCCCTGCCGGCTGCCCCGGCCGGGGTGCGGATGCGCGGCGTCCGGGCCGACACGCCGGGCGGCGATCCGATTCTCGACGGCGTCGACCTCGACGTCCCCGCCGGCGCGACGGTCGCGGTGCTGGGGACGACCGGGTCCGGCAAGTCCACCCTGCTTGCCCTCGTCGACCGCCTGCGCGACGCCGGCGGCGGGAGTGTCGAGGTCGCCGGGGTCCCGGTGGGCGAGGTGGAGATCGGCTCGTTGCGGCACGCCGTCGGGACCGCGACCGACGACAACTTCCTGTTCTCGGGCACGGTGCGGGAGAACATCACCTTCGCGCGACCGGACGCCCCGCTCGAGGACGTGGAGGCAGCCGCGCGCGCGGCTCAGGCCCACGACTTCATCGCCGCCCTGCCGGACGGCTACGACACGGTCCTCGGGGATCGCGGCGTCGGCCTGTCCGGCGGCCAGCGGCAACGCGTTGCGCTGGCGCGGGCGCTCCTGACCGCGCCGGCGGTCCTGCTGCTCGACAACGCGACCGGCAATCTCGACGCGCTGACCGAGGCCGCCGTGCTCGACGGGCTGGACACGATGCGCACCGCGGCGCCGCCCACGCGGATCGTCGTCGGCTACCGGCCGGCGGTCCTGCGCCGTGCCGACGAGGTGCTGGTGCTCGACCAGGGCCGGATCGTCGAGCGCGGCACACACGACGCCCTCCTGCGTTCGAGCGCGCGCTATCGAGAGCTCGTCGGCGTCGACGCCGAGGGCGATCCAGGAGCGAGCGCGCCGTGAGCGCCGCTCCCGAGGTCGCCGCTGGTCAGGGCCGGGCGGCGCTGCTGCGCACGCTGCTGGCTCCGTACCGGCCGCGGGTCATCGCGGCCGTAGTGGCGACGGTGTTCTCGACCGCCGCCAAGCTGGCGCCGCCGTACCTCGCCGGCCTCGTCGTCGACGACGTCGTGAGCACCGGGTCCACGCGGAAGCTCGTGCTGATCGCCATCGCGCTCGTCGTCTCGCTCACCGTTGCCTGGGTTGCCCAGATGGCGGAGACGTGGCTCGTGGGCGACGTCGGTCAGAAGGCCCTCATGGACCTGCGCTTCCGGCTGGTCGAGCATCTCCAGACGCTGCCCATGAGCTACTACGACCGGGCCAGCGCAGGACGCGTGATGTCGCGGGTCACCAACGACGTCGAGGCGCTCAACACCGTCGTGACCGGAGGGGTGAACCAGCTCGTCTCGGACGCGCTGCTGGTCGTCGGCACGGTGGTCGTCCTGCTCCTGCTCGACTGGCGGATGGCTTTGGTCGCGGCGTTCGTGTTCCCGCTCGTCCTCATCGTGGCGGCCGCGTTCCAGCGCGTCGCGGGTCCGGCGTGGCGGAAGGCCAGCGACGCGCTCGCGCAGGTGACGACGTACATGGCGGAGGGGCTCTCGGGGCGGGCGGTCGTGCGCGCCTTCGGGCAGGAGGAGCGCCACTTGGCCGGCTTCGAGCGCCACAACGCGGAGACGCAGGCACAGGTGATGCGGTCGAACTCGCTCTGGCGCACGATCCTCCCGGTCGTCGAGCTCCTGATCGCCGTGACCATCGCTGCGGTCCTCGTCTATGGCGCGCGCGAGGCCGTGGGCGGTGGCATCGAGGTGGGGCTGATCGTCTCCTTCACCGCGTACCTGCGCCAGGCGCTGGCCCCGCTCCCGCACCTGACGGCGCTGGTCGGCAGCTTCCAGCAGGCGGCGACCGCGCTCGAGAAGCTCGATGAGATCCTCGCCGTGCCGCCCGACCCGGGACAGCTCCCGGGCCGTCGCACGGCGCCCGCGCTGCGCGGGGAGCTGGCCTTCGAGGACGTCCAGTTCGCCTACGCGGGCGACCGCTGGATCATCGACGACGTCAACGTCGACATCGCGGCCGGTCAGACGGTGGCCTTCATCGGTCAGTCCGGCTCGGGCAAGAGCACGCTGATAAAGCTCGCGGTCGGGTTCTACGGTCCCCAGCACGGCTGCGTGCGCTACGACGGCGTCGACCTGGCCGAGCTCGACCTCGCGAGCGTGCGGCGCCAGGTCGCGCTGGTCACCCAGGAGCCGTTCCTGTTCGCCGGCAGCGTCGCGCACAACATCGCCTGGGCCCGGCCCGGCGCGAGCGACGAGGCCGTCCGTGTGGCTGCCGAGGCGGTCGACGCCCTCGAGGTGTTCGAGCGCCTGCCCCACGGTCTGGACACGGAGGTCGGCGAGCGCGGCGAGCGCTTGTCCGGGGGGCAGCGCCAGCTCGTGGCGCTGGCGCGGGCGATCATCGTCGACCCCCGGATCCTCGTGCTCGACGAGGCCACGTCGAGCATCGACGTCGCCACCGAGGCGCGCGTCCAGCACGGCCTCGCGCGGCTCCTGGCCGGGCGCACCTCGCTTGTCATCGCCCACCGGCTCAGCACCATCCAAGGCGCCGACCACGTCGTGGTGCTGGAGGCCGGGCGCGTCGTCGAACAGGGCTCACCCGCGGAGCTGCGCGCAGCCGGCGGCCACTACGCGAGGCTGGAGGCCGAGTCCGAGCGCTCGGCCTGACCCGGGAGGGCGGGCGTGAGCAGCGTCACTCAACGTGGTCGTGGGAGGGGGCGTATCCGTCCACCGTGCTCCCCGCTCTCAGCTGTGTCAATCGACCGGAGGTGGCCACCCCGATGTTCTCGCTCTCGCGTGCGCTCCGCCGTACGGCAGGCCTCGTCGCGCTTGTGTCGCTCTGCTCGACGGCGTCAGCCTCGGCGACCACCCTGCGCGCAGGCCCCCACACGGAGTTCGGCTACGCGGTGGCCAGCGACGGCGCGCCGGCCATGACGCCGGTCGCGGCGCCGTCGAGCTCTTCGACCCCACTGGCCAGACCGCTGAGCTGGGCGCCGACGGCGGCGCGCCAGGCGATCACGCCGGCGCAGCGGTGGCGATCGGCGGCGACACCGTGGTCGCCGGTGCGCCGGGGGCTGACGTCGTGTACACGTTCGCGCGCATCGGGCCAGCGACCCGGACCCAAACCGCGTCGCTGACCACTTCCGCCGGGCGACGCAGCGACCGCCTCGGCGCCGCCGTGGCGATCGACGGCGACACGATCGTGGCCGGCGCGCCCGGGACCGCAGTCGGTGCCGCCTCGGATCGCGGCGTGGCCTACACGTTCTCGAGCACCGGGCCGGCCGACCGCATGCAGACCGCCGAGCTCGTCGCCACCGACGGCCGCACGAACGATCTCCTCGGGACCTCGGTGGCGATCGCTGGAGGCGCGATCCTCGTCGGCGCGCCCCTGCACCAGGCCGGCGCGCGGAGCGGAGGAGGCGCCGTGCTGGAGTTCGCGATCGACGGACAGCCGCTGCTGACGCAGACCGCCGAGCTCGCGGCGCCACGCGCCAGGCGCCAGAGCGACTATGGCTTCTCCGTCGCGCTCGCCGGGGACACGCTCGTGGCCGGCGCGCCCGGGGCAGGCCTGACCACCGTCGTTTCGCGTGCAGCGGCCGCTACGGTCCGGCGGAGGAAGCATGGACCGGCGCGCCGTGGTAGCGCGCGTCGCCGCACCAGCGCAGCCACCTAGCCAGCAAGTGGCTCCGCCTCCACGCGCTCGCCCATGACGCCCGCAAGCTGGTTGCGCGAGCTGACGTTGAGCTTGGCGAACACCTTGCGCAGGTGGTAGGCGACCGTGTGCCGGCTGATGAACAGCCGCGCGCCGATCTCGGCGTTGGACAGTCCGTCCCCGGCGAGCCGCGCGACCCGGGCCTCCTGGGCCGTGAGCTCGTCGCGCGTCTCGACGCTGCGCTTGCGGACGTGCTCGCCGGTCGCCGACAGCGCGCGCTCGGCGCGTCCGGCAAAGGCGTCGGTGCCCATGGCGGTGAACTGCTGGAACGCGATGCGCAGCTGCTCGCGAGCGTCCGCCCGGCGGCGCTGGCGCCGCAGCCACTCGCCGTAGACCAGGTGGGCGCGGGCCAGCTGCACGCGCTGTCGCGTGCGTCCCAGCCGTTCGATCGCCTCCCGGTACAGCGCGTCGGCAGCCTCGCCCTCGCTGAGCAGCGCGCGCGAACGAGCCTCGAGCCCGAGCGCCCAATCCGTGCCGCCGGCCTGGGTGGCCTCCGCAAGCCGGCTCAGCGCGCGTTCGGCGAGCCTCGGCTCCCCGGACCGGACGGCCGCCTCGATGAGCTCGACCATCGTCCCGACCGAGCCGTCCGTGTAGAAGGGGTCGAGCGCGTGGCCGCGAAGCGCGGTCGTGGCCGCGTCGTAGCGGCCGAGCCCGTTGTAGAGGACCGCGCTGAGGTGCTCGGTGACGAACACCGCGAAACCCTCTCCCCGCGGCACGGCGTCGTTCGCGGTGGTGTCGCTCAGCTCCAGGAACTCTTCCTCTCGGCCGCGGAGCGCCGCGATCTGGAGCGCGATGTAGGGCTGGGGTGGGGTGCCGGTCGCGTCGGCGGCGGCTCGGATCTCGTCGAGCAGCGATACCGCCGTGGCCAGCTCGCCCGAGCTGATGTGGATGTAGCTGAGCTGGCTGAGGGCGAGGGGCATCGCGGTCAGTGCTCCGGTTTCGCGGGCACGCTCGAGCTCCCGCGTGGTGAGCAGCGTCCAGGTCTCCTCGTCCCACAGATCCGCTGCCGCCCAGCACGCGAGCGCGAGCCAGCGGGCGTCCTGTGGCCGCAGGACGTTCTCGCTCCGGAAGGCGCGCAGCGCCCGCTTCAGCAGCGGGGCTCCTGTCGCGTAGCCCTCCGTGGCCAGGGTCGCCAAGCCCGCGAGGAGGAGATCGGGCGGGCGCGGCCGCGGCGGACGGGGCGGCCCCGCGAGCGCCAGCTCACTGACCTCCAGCACGCCCGTCCCGCGGGCCAGCCGGCCGGCGAAGCGGGCTGCGACGAACGCTTCCAGGAAGGTCGCGCGCGCCAGCTCGGCGTCGACCGCCTCGAGCGCGCGGGCGGCCTTGAGCAGGAGCGGGGGCGCGTCACTACCGCGCCGCGCGGCGAACGCGATCTCCGCGCGCAGGAGAGCCACATGGGCGGACTGCCGATCACTGTGGGCGCTCACTTCGGCGAGCAGGGTGAGCGCGTCGTCGAGCGCGCCGGCCTCGTACTTGGCCTGCGCCGCCGCCAGCGCGCGCTCCGCACGGCGCCGCGGCTCGAGGGTCAGGGCGGTCGCGCGCTCCAGGAACGCGGCAGCGGCCGCGAAGCCGCCCCGCGCCTGGGCCCGGCCGGCCGCCCGCGCCAAGTCGGCGGCGACGCGCTCGTCGGGGCCGGCCGTCGCCTCGGCCAGGTGCCATGCGCGCCGGTCGGGATCGACCTCGGCGTCCGTCCCGCCGGCCAACGCCCTGTGCGCCCGCCGCCGTTCCTCCGCCGATGCGGATTGGTAGACCGCGGAGCGCGCGAGCGGATGGCGAAAGCGCACCCGGGCACCGATCTCCACCAGTCCAGCCGTCTCGACCCCCTCCAACGCCACACTCGTGATCGACAGCCGCTCGGCTGCGCGCCACACCAGCGCCGGATCGCCGGTGGGATCGGCCGCCGCCACGACCAAGAGCCGCCGGGCGTCCGGCGACAGCGCGCGGAACCGCTGCGTGAAGCGCTCCTCGATCCGACCGGGCACGGACACAGCGCCCGGCAAGGCAAAGCCGCCGGCCAGCTGCGCCGGCGACAGCTCCCGGGGCAGCTCCAGCAATGCCAACGGATTGCCCCGTGTCTCGGTCAGGAGCTGCTCGGCCACGCGCTCGTCCAGCCGCCCGGGGATTGCCGAGGCCAGGACGGCGCGCGCATCGTCACCCTCCAGTCCCTCGACCAGCAGCTCGGGCACGCCCGTGAACTCCTGGCTCGGTTCCCGTACGGCGAACAGGATCACCACCGACTCCGCGAGCAGCCGGCGCGCCACGAACACCAGCGCCTGCGCCGAGGCCCGGTCCAGCCACTGCGCATCGTCGACCACGCCCAGCACCGGCCGATCCTCCGCCACCTCGGAGAGCAGGCTCAAGGTCGCCAGGCTGACCAGCAGCCGATCCGGCACCGCGCCTGCACTCAGCCCGAACGTGGTGGCGAGGGCATCGCGCTGCGGACCGGGGATCCGATCGAGCCGGTCGAGCACCGGCCCGCACAGCTGGTGCAGGGCGCCGAAGGCCAGCTCCCGCTCGGACTCCACTCCCACCGCGCGGAGCAAGGTCACGTCCGACGCCGAAGCGATCACGTCCTCCAGGAGCGCGGTCTTGCCGATCCCCGCCTCGCCCCGCACCAGCAGCGCGCCGCTGCGTCCGGCTCGCGCGTCCTCGAGCAGCCGATCGATGACCGCGGATTCGTCTCGCCGATCGCGCAGCATCAGAGGAGGGCCATCGTACGGGCAACCCCTCAGCGCGACCATTCAAGGCCGGTTCGTGGGTTGCGCGAACGGGCGCCACCCGCGGAGTGACATGATGCGGACAGCATCACTGTCCGGCGGTCTGAGGGAGGTGGTTCTGGATGACCACGATCAGCACGGAGGTCCTCGTGATCGGTGGCGGAGCGACCGGCGCGGGCGTGGCGTGGGACGCGGCGCTGCGAGGGTTCGACGTGATCCTCGTCGACCGCGCCGACCTCGCCGAGGGCACGAGCGGTCGCTTCCACGGGCTGCTGCACTCGGGCGGCCGCTATGTGGTCAAGGATCCCGTGGCCGCCGATGAGTGCGTGGCCGAGAACCCGATCCTGCGTCGGGTGATCCCGGACTGCATCGAGGACACCGGCGGCCTGTTCGTGACCACGCCCGAGGACGACCCGGCCTACGGCGACCAGTTCCTGGCGGGCTGCCAGCGCGCCGGGCTGCCGACGGAGGAGATCGGTGTCGACGACGCGCTCCGCATGGAGCCGCGGCTGAATCCCGGCATCAAGCGCGCTTTCACGGTGCCCGACGCGTCGATCGACGCCTGGAAGACGGTGTGGTCGCTGGCACGCGGCGCAGCGCAGCACGGCGCGCGGGTGCTCACCTACCACGCGGTGGTTGCCCTGCACAAGGATGGCGACGCGGTCACGGGCGCGCGCGTGCGCGACGAGCTGTCGGGGGAGGAGCTCGACATCGAGGCCGGCTTCACCCTGAACGCATCGGGCGCCTGGGCGGCGCAGATCGTGAAGCTGGCCGGGATCGAGGGCATCGGCGTGATCCCGGGCAAGGGCATCATGATCGCGATGAACCACCGGCTGGTGAACACGGTGATCAACCGCTGCACGATGCCGGCCGACGGGGACATCCTCGTCCCCATCCGCACGGTGAGCGTGATCGGCACGACCGACATGCGCGAGGCCGATCCCGACGAGTTGCCGGTCACGCAGGCGGAGGTCGACCAGATGCTCGCCGACGGGGAGCGGCTGGTGCCGGGGCTGCTGCAGGCGCGGGCGCTGCGGGTCTGGGCGGGAGTGCGGCCGCTGTGGCAGGACGAGCGGTCGGGCGAGCAGGCCACCGACACGCGCGACGTGTCCCGGACGCATGCGGTTGTCGATCACTCGGCGCGCGATGGGACCCGCGGCCTGCTGACCATGTCGGGGGGCAAGCTGACCACGCTGCGGCTGATGGCCCAGGACCTCGTCGACGCCATGTGCAAGCAGCAGGGCGAGGACCGGCCGTGCACCACCGCCGAGGTGCGCCCGCCCGGGAACGAGGACGGCGAGCTGTACACGCTCGGCTCGCGGCTGCGCCGCCGCGAGGGCACCCAACAGCAGGAGCAGCTGATCTGCGAGTGCGAGCTGATCGGCCGCACCAAGCTCGAGGAGACCATGCGCCGGCGCGGAACGCAGAACCTCGATGACATCCGGCGCAGCCTGCGGCTCGGCATGGGCCCGTGTCAGGGCGGATTCTGCATCTACCGGGCCGCCGGGATCCTGCACGGCACGGGGCGACTCGACGGCGCACAGGCCACCGCGTCGCTGACCTCGTTCCTGTCCGAGCGCTGGCATGGGATGTGGCCGATCCTCTACGGGGATCAGCTGCGCCAGGCGCGGCTGGACGACTGGATCTTCCAGGGCCTGCTCGGCGTGCAGCACCTGCCGCCGGCCGACGGCGACGGGCGCGTCGAGGCGCCGGCGCAGGAGACGGTGGCATGAAGCCCGATGTCGTCGTCGTCGGAGCTGGCCTGGCCGGGCTGAGCGCGGCGGTCCGGCTCGCGGAGGCGGGCGCGAGCGTGCGCGTGCTGGCGAAGGGCGTCGGCTCGACGCACCTGGGCGCCGGAACGATCGACGTCCTCGGCTATGACGCCCACGGGGGGCGCGTCGATCGCCCGCTCGAGGCGCTCGGGGGCCTGCCGGCCGAGCACCCCTACGGCCTCGTCGGCCGCGCGGGCGTGTCGGCGGCGATCGAATGGTTCAAGGGCCGCGTCGCCGACGGCCCGCGCGCGCCCTACGCCTACGTCGGGGACGCCGAGCAGAACGTGCTGTTGCCCACCGCCGTGGGCGCGGTCGCGCCCGCGGGCGTGGTGCCCGAGACGATGGCCGGCGGCGACCTGCGCGGCGGCGGCCGCGTCTGCGTGGTGGGGTTCCGCGGCCTGAAGGACTTCTTTCCCGCCCTGGTCGCCGACAACCTGAGCCGGGGCCCGGACGGTGTGACGGCCCGCGGCGTCGAGCTCGACCTTCGCCCGGAGGGCCGCGCCGACCCGAACGCGCTCGCCTACGCCCGCGCGTTCGACGACGAGGGCTTCCGCGCCGACGTGGTCGCCCAGCTCGTCGCGCGCGTGGCTCCGGACGAGCTGGTCGCGTTTCCCGCCGTGCTCGGGCTCGTCTCGCCGCACGAGGTGTGGGCGGAGATGGAGCACCGCTTCGGCCGCGCGGTCTTCGAGATTCCCACCCTGCCGCCGTCGGTCCCCGGCATCCGGGTCTACACGACGCTGGCGCAGCTGCTGACCCGCGCCGGCGGGCGCGTGGTGCTCAACAACGTCATCACCGGGGCCGAGCGCTCCGGCGATCGGGTGCGGACGCTGCGCGTGCGGGTCGGCCTGCGCGAGGTGACCTATGCGCCGGAGTGGGTGGTGCTTGCCACCGGCGGCTTCTCGGCCGGCGGGCTGGAGCTCGATTCGAACTGGGTCACGCACGAGGTGGCGCTCGGCCTGCCGGTCGCCGGCGCGCCCGCACCGGGCAGTGAGCGCTTCGGGGCCGACTACTTCGGCGGCCAGCCGATGGACCGCGTCGGCGTGCGCACGGACCACGAACAACGCCCGGTGGGCGAGGACGGAGGACGCGTGGTGGAGAACATACTCGTGGCGGGCGCAACGCTGGCCGGCGCGGCGCCGTGGCGGGAGAAGTCCGGCGACGGGATCGCCCTGGCCACTGGCCTACGGGCGGCGGAGCTGATCACCGGCGACGCTGCCGGTCACGTGGGTGACGTCGCGACGGCGGGAGCGTGAGGAACATGGGCATCACGGACAAGCTCAGCCACAGCCAGCACGACCACGACCCGCCCGACGTCCTCGGCGACCTGATGCGCGGGACGCTGGATCACTGCGTCAAGTGCACGATCTGCGAGACGTTCTGCCCCGTCGCCAACGTCACGCCGCTGTTCCCCGGGCCCAAGACCGTCGGCCCGCAGGCCGAGCGCTTCCGGGTACGGGGCGAGGAGTCGCAGGACCATTCGCTGGACTACTGTTCGGGTTGCGGCGTCTGTACGCAGGTCTGCCCGCAGGGCGTCCACATCGCCGAGATCAACACCCAGGCCCGCGCCAAGCTCAAGGAGCGCGACGGCTTCTCCCTGCGGGACCGGATCATCGCCCGCCCGCCGCTGCTCGGCCGCGCCGGAACACCCGCCGCGCCGCTGGTCAACAAGACGCTGGCCAGTCGGCCGCTCCGCCTGCTCGGCGAGAAGCTGATCGGCGTCCACCACGCCGCCGCGGTGCCCACCTTCGCCGGCCGTACGTTCCAGGGCTGGGCGAAGAAGCACCAGTCCCCGCCGGCGGCGCGGCGCGTGGCCTACTTCCACGGCTGCGGGGCCAACTGGTACGAGCCGGTCGTGGGCGAGAAGACGGTTGGCCTCCTGGAGGCGATCGGCTGTCAGGTCGACGTGCCCCGCGGCCAGTCCTGCTGCGGCCTGCCGCTGCAGTCCAACGGGCAGTTCGACGCAGCCCGCAGGTACGTGCGCACGATGGCGAAGCGGCTGGCGCCGGCGGCGCGGGCCGGCGTCGACATCCTCGGCACCTCGACCAGCTGCACCCTGATGCTCAAGCGCGAGGCGCGCGAGATCCTCGACCTCATGGAGGACCCCGACCTCAAGGTGGTCTCCGAGCACATGTACGACATCTGCGAGTACCTGGTGATGTTGCACGACCGCGGTGAGCTGGCGCTCGAGCTGCAGCCGTTGCCCATGACGGTCACCTACCACGCGCCGTGCCAGCAGCAGGGCCACGGCGTCGGCAAGCCGGCGCTGGAGCTGATGGCGCTGATCCCCGAGCTGACGGTGATCGAGAACGACGCCGTCTGCTGCGGCGTGGCCGGCACCTACGGCATCAAGGTCGAGAAGTACGAGATCGCGGCGAACGTCGGCCGCGGGCTCTTCGACCAGATCGAGGGCGCCCGGCCCGACCTCGCGGTCTGCGACTCGGAGACCTGCCGCTGGCACATCGAGGGGTCGACCGGTGTGCGCACCGTGCACCCGCTCGAGATCCTCCACCGGGCCGCCGGCCTGTCCAGCGACGCGGAGCTGAGGGCGCCGGCGTGAGATGAGCGACCTGCCGCACGCCCTGCGCGACGGGGAGCAGTTCGCGGAGCGCCTCGGCGGAGCGCGGCCCGCCGTCTTCACCGACTACGACGGGGTCCTGACCCCGATCGTGGATCGCCCGGAGGACGCGCTCATCTCCGCTTCGATGCGGGAGGTCCTGCGCGAGCTCGCGTCGCGCTGCCCCGTCTGCGTGGTCTCCGGACGCGACCGCGCGGTCGTACAGCAGTTGATGGGGGTCGACGATCTCGTCGTGGCCGGCAGCCACGGCTTCGACATCTGGAGCCCCGAGGCGGGCACGCTCGAGCACGAGGCCGGCTCCGCCCAGGCGGGCCTGATCGAGAACGTGACCGCCGAGCTGGACAGAGCCGTGGGAAACGTGCCGGGTGTCGCCATCGAGCCCAAGAAGATCTCGGTGGCGGCGCACTACCGGCTCGTCGCCGACGAGGGCGACCGGACCAAGGTCCGCGACGCGGTGCAGCAGCTGCTAGCCGAGCGCCCGGACGAGCTGAAGATGACGCCGGGCAAGATGGTCTACGAGCTGCAGCCCAAGCTCGACTGGGACAAGGGCCGCGCCGTGCTGTACCTGATCGACGCGCTCGGACTGGACGGTGACGACGTCGTCCCGCTGTACCTCGGGGACGACATCACCGATGAGGACGCCTTCCAGGCCCTGAAGGGCCGCGGGATCGGGATCTACGTCGGCAGCCAGACCGATCCCGAGCGCGACGGCCGCTCGACCGCCGCGGACTTCATGCTCGACTCGGTGGCGGAGGTCGAGCGCTTCCTGGACGAGCTGGCGCGTTGAACGCCAACGATGAACGCGACTGGGGATGAAACGGTGAACGACTGGAGCCTCACGTACGACAGCTTCGTGCCCGGCGAGGAGGGGTTGCGCGAAGCCCTCACCTCGACCGGCAACGGCTACTTCTGCACCCGTGGCGCGGCCGAGTGGGAGGACGCCGACGACGTCCACTACCCGGGTACCTACGCCCACGGCGGCTGGAACCGCGAGACCACGATCATGGGCGGCAGCCCGGTGCTCAACGAGGACCTGGTCAACCTGCCGAACTGGCTCGTGCTAAAGCTGCGCATCGAGGGCGAGGAGGCGATCACGCTCGAGAACGTCGAGGTGCTGGCCTACCGCCACGACCTCGACATCGCGACCCCGATGTTGACGCGCGAGCTGCGCTTCCGTGATCGCGCCGGCCGCGAGACCGCGCTGCGCAGCCGCCGCTTCGTGTCCATGGCGCACGTCCACCAGGGCGCGATCGAGTGGACGATCACCGCCGAGAACTGGTCCGGACAGGTCGAGGTCATCTCCGCCCTCGACGGCCGCGTGACCAACCGCGGCGTCGCCCGTTACCGAGCGCTCGAGGGCCGCCACCTCGACCCCGTCTCGCCGCGCACGTTCGGCCCCGAGGTGATCGCGCTCAAGGTCGAGACCCGCCAGTCGGACCTGTACGTGGCGGAGGCGGCGCGCACCACCGTCTACCGCGGCGACGAGCCGATCGCGGTCGACCGCAGCCTGTATCAGACCGAGGACTACATCCAGCACCTTCTGGTCTTCGACATGGATCAGGGCAAGCCGGTGAGGCTCGAGAAGATCGTCGCCTTCTACAGCTCCAAGGACCGCGCGATCAGCGAGCCGCTGGGCAGCGCCGGAAAGTCGGCGCGCCGGTACCCCGGCTTCGCCGAGGCGCTGGCCCGCCACACGGCGGCCTGGAGGGAGGTGTGGCGCGCGTGCGACATGACGCTGCCCAAGAACGAGCGCGTCCAGCTCGTGCTGCGCTTCCACATCGCGCACGTCCTGCAGGTCTGCTCGCGCCACACGGTCGACTACGACGCGGGCGTGCCCGCCCGGGGCCTGAACGGGGAGGCCTACCGGGGCCACATCTTCTGGGACGAGCTGTTCATCTACCCGTACCTGAACTTCCGCCTGCCGGAGATCACCCGCGAGCTCCTCATGTACCGGTACCGGCGCCTGGGCGAGGCGCGCGCGGCGGCGCGCGAAGCCGGCTACAAGGGCGCCATGTTCCCGTGGCAGAGCGGGAGCGACGGCACCGAGGAGACCCAGGTCGTCCACCTCAACCCGATCTCGGGCCAGTGGGACCCCGACCTGTCCCACAACCAGCGCCACGTCAACGCGGCGATCTTCTTCAACATCTGGCACTACTACCAGGCCACCGACGACGCCGACTTCGTGCGCGAGCACGGCGCCGAGATGATGCTCGAGATCGCGCGCTTCTGGGCCTCGATCGCCCACTTCAACCCGGAGCGCGACCGCTACGAGATCCACGGCGTCATGGGCCCGGACGAGTTCCACGAGAAGTACCCGGGCGCTGCCGAGGGCGGCCTGCGGAACAACGCCTACACCAACGTCATGGTGGCGTGGATCGCCGATACCGCGCAGAGGGTGCTGGCCCTACTGCCCGATAGCCGGCGCGCCGCGCTGATCGACCGGCTCGGGCTCGGCGACGACGAGATAGCCGCGTGGGAGGGGATGAGCCGCAAGATGTTCATCCCGTTCCACGGCGACGGCATCATCAGCCAGTTCGAGGGCTACGAGGACCTCGAGGAGCTGGACTGGGAGGGCTACCGGGCCAAGCACGGCAACATCCAGCGGCTCGATCGCATCCTGCGCGCCGAGGGCAAGGATCCCGACGACTACAAGCTGGCCAAGCAGGCCGACACCGTGATGCTGTTCTTCCTGTTCGGCGACGACGAGCTCAAGCGCCTGTTCGAGCGGCTCGGCTACCCGTATCCCGATGACACGCGGGCGCGCAACGTCGACTACTACGACGAACGCACGTCGCACGGGTCGACGCTGAGCTTCATCGCGCACGCCGCGGTGCTCGCCGGCGTCGACCCCGAGAGCTCGTGGGAGCGCTTCCTCGCCGCGCTGGAGAGCGACATCGGCGACGTGCAGGGCGGGACGACCAAGGAGGGCATCCACCTCGGCGTCATGTGCGGGACGCTGGACCTGATCCAGCGCGGCTATCTCGGCAGCCGCATCCGCGACGGCGTCCTCTACTTCAAGCCGCGCCTCACCGACCGGCTCGACGGCCTGTCGTTCCCGATGCAGTACCGCGGCACCCCGCTCACGGTGACGCTGCAGGCGGGCGAGCTGCGCGTCGCGGTGAAGGGCGAGGGCCTCAGCCGGCCGATCCGCGTCGGCGTGGGCGACGATGTGCGCGAGCTGTGTCCGGGCGACGAGTGGACGTTCGCGCTCGCCGCACAGCCGGCCGCGGCACACCAATGATCTGAGCGAAAGGAGTCACCGTGTCAGGATTCGCCGGCGCGATCTTCGATGTCGACGGAGTGCTCGTCGACTCGCCCCACGAACGGGCGTGGCGCGACGGGCTCCAGGAGCTGATGGAGGGGCCGTGGAGCGACATCGCCCCCCAGACCACCTACGCGCCCGAGAAGTTCACCCCGCAGGTCTACCAGTCGGTCATGTCCGGCAAGCCGCGCATGAGCGGGGCACGCGCCGCGCTGGAGTACTTCGAGGTCCCCGACGTCGACGGGCACGTGGACGAGTACGCCGACCGCAAGCAGACGATGATCATCGAGCTGATCGAGGCCGGCGAGTTCCATGCCTTCCCCGACGCGCTCCGCTTCATCATGGCCGTCAAGGACATGGGCATCAGGGTGGCGGCGGCCTCCTCGTCCAAGAACGCAAAGCTGTTCCTGCGCCAGATCCGGCTCGACACCTTCGCCGAGGAGAACGGCCTTTCCTACGACTTCCTCAAGCCCGGGCTCAGCCTTCTCGACTTCTTCGACGCGGATCTCTCCGGGCGCGATTTCGCGCAGGGCAAGCCGCACCCGGAGATCTTTCTCGCCTCGGCGGCCGAGCTGGGCGAGGAGCCCGCGGACTGCTTCGTGATCGAGGACGCGGTATCCGGGGTGCAGGCCGCCAAGGCGGGCGGGATGGCGGCGCTCGGGCTCGCCCGCGCCGACGACGAGGACGCGCTCGCCGCCGCCAACGCCGACCTCGTCGTCACTTCACTCGACGACGTCGACCTCGACGGGCTTCGGGAGGGGACGCTGCGGCGCAGGACCGGGTGAGCGCTCAGCCCCTGGTGGTGGCTGCGTGCGCCAGCTCGCGCAGCATGGTCGCCAGGCGCCGCGGTTCGTGGCGAGCCGCCGGGCTCACCGTCTCATCCAGCAGCGGCGCAGCGTGGACGCGGACGCCCATGCGCTCGACCTCCTCGCGGTCGAGGGCCACCGGGCCCGCCCCGTCGTCGCGATACGCGGCCGCGACGGGCGCGGGCACGGCGACCGAGTTGACCAGCACGTCCGTGACCACGGGGCCCACGTGGTCGCGGATCGCCTGGAGGTGGTCGGAGACGGAGAACCCGAGCGTCTCGCCGGGTTGCGTCATCAGGTTCGCGGCGTAGACGACGGGTCGGTGAAACCCGGCCAGCGCCTCGGCGGTGCCGCCGCCCAGCAGGGACGGGATCGTGCTCGTGTACAGGCTCCCGGGGCTCAGGACCACGACATCGGCGCGCTGTATGGCGGCGATGACGCCGGGCGGCGCGGCGGCCGTGGCCGGCTCCACGGCGACGCGCGCCACGCTGCCGGAGTGCTCGCGCGAGGTCGACTCGCCGCGGGTGAGTGATCCGTCGGTGTGGTGGACGACGAGGGTGAGGCTCTCCGTGGCGGCCGGGAGCACGACGCCCTTGATCCGCAGGAAGCGGCCCGCGCGTTCAACGCCCGCGCTGAAGCCGCCGGACATGTCGGCGAGCGCAGCGATGATGAGGTTGCCGACCGAGTGGTCGTGCAACTCGGCGCCGCTCTCGAAGCGGTACTCGAAGACCTCGGCCAGCCGGCGCCGCTCGGCCAGCGCGACCAGGCACCGCCGCACGTCGCCGGGGGGCGCGATCCCCAGCTCCTGGCGCAGCCGCCCGCTCGACCCGCCGTCGTCGGCCACCGAGACCACGGCGGTGAGGTGGCCGCCGTCGCGGTCGCGCAGGCCGCCGAGCAGCATGGGCAGGCCCGTGCCCCCGCCGAACGCCACCACGCGGAGACCGGCTTCGCTCACGACGCGGCGATGCTAGCGATTCCCGCCTCACTCGTCGGGGTGTCACTGGGGTCGGTGTGGGGGGCGGGGAAGTAGCAGCCGAAGGCGGGCTGACCGTTGGCGCGGGTCGGCACGAGCCGGAGCGGCACGCCGCGGCGGACGGCGCGATCCTGGAGGAAGCGCCCGATCGCCGCCGCTCCCTGGTACTCGAACGGCTGGGGCGGCATTCTCAGCCAGGCCTCGTCGGTCAGCAGCGCGACGACGGTGTCGAGGTCGCCGGTCTCGACGGCGTCGGCGAACCGCCCGACCACTTCGCGCTCAGCCCGCGAGTTCGGCAGGGGCGCGCGCTCGCGGCCGGCGGCGGGCAGGCGGGTGTCGAGGGCGGTGCGCGCGCGTCGGAGGAGGCTGTTCACCGCGGCCTCCGTGCTGTCGAGCATCTCGGACACCTCCGTCGCCTGGGAGCTGAGCACGTCGCGTAGCACGAGAACGGCGCGCTGTTGGGGCGAGAGGTGCTGGAGGCCGGCGACGAAC
Source organism: Solirubrobacteraceae bacterium (assembly GCA_036270095.1). GTDB lineage: Bacteria > Actinomycetota > Thermoleophilia > Solirubrobacterales > Solirubrobacteraceae > DATBDE01. Next base: position 20,817 of record DATBDE010000156.1, read on the forward strand.
GCGAGGGCGATCGCCTCCTTGCTCTCGTAGCGAGCGGCCGGCCCGAGCGCTTGATCGGCCATCCCCTCGAGCAGCACATCGGGATAGGGCTCGAGCCAGATCGGCTCGCTCATCCGGCTCGGCGTGGGCAGGTCGCTCATGGCCCCGACACTGCGTGGCCGGCGCTCGCTCGCCCGCAGGGAATCGATGCAGCGGTTGGTCGCGATCCGATACAGCCAGGTTCGGATCGACGCGCGTTCGCTGAACTGCTCGAGCCCGCGCCACGCCGCGAGCAGGTTCTCCTGGACCAGGTCCTCGGCGTCCTGGGTCGAGCCGAGGATCCGATAGCAGTGCAGTTGGAGCTCATGACGGCACGGGTCGGTCAGTTCGCGGAACGCGTCCTGGTGCCCGGCGCGAGCCAGCGCAAGCGCACGCTCGGTGACGTTCGCATCCTCGCATCGCCCGGGTCGTCCAGTGCCCATCGCAGGTACAGACGATTGCGCCGCCGGAAATTCGTCGCTCACTTTCGCGCTATCAAGAAGGAGACGAACCATGCTCATGGAGCACACGATCGCCAGCCGTGACGAGTACGAGGCGGCCCGCGAGGAGCTGCTGAGGCGGGAGAAGGAGCACACCCGGCTGGGCGACGAGCTCGCCGAGCAGCGACGCCGGCTGCCGTGGGTGCCGGTCGAGAAGGAGTACCGCTTCGATACGGACGAGGGCACGCGGACCCTCGGCGAGCTCTTCGACGGTCGCTCCCAGCTCTTGGTCTATCACTTCATGTTCGGGCCGAACTACGAGGCGGGCTGCCCCGTCAACTCGTCGATGGTCGACGGCTTTGACGGCCTCCTGCCGCACCTCCACGCCCGCGACGCGACCATGCTGCTCGTTTCGCGCGCGCCGCTGGCAAAGCTTCAGGCCTACAAGCAGAGAATGGGGTGGCAGATTCCCTGGGTCTCGGCGGCGAACACCGATTTCAACTTCGACTTCGGCGCCTCCAGCACCGAGGAGCAGCTGCGCAGGCTGCCGTCACCGAGGCATTGCCGCCGATCGCGCGTCAGAACGCGGCCGCCTGCGGCGTCGATGTCCTCGAGTACCTCTCGGAGGCGCCGGTGATGAGTGCCTTCGCGCGCGCGGACGGCACCGTCCACCAGACGTATACGACCACCTGGCGGGGCTTGGAGTTCATCATGGGCTATTACCCGATTCTCGACCGCGCACCGAACGGGCGCGACGAGGGCGATGGGTGGCAGGCCTGGATTCGCCGCCATGACGAGTACGCCTGAGGCGTTATCGGTTGCGGCCGAGTCGGTCGTGGCTTGTCACCCAGTGCCCGGCAAGGATCGCCGAGGTCAGGGACGTGTCGCCGGCGAGAACCGTCGCAGCGCAGATCTCTGCCAGCTTGCGCACCTTGCCCTTCCCGTAGCAGCCCAGCAGCTCCAGGCACTCGCGCTGGGTGGGTAGGCCGGTACCGCCGCCGTACGTCGCAACGATGAGGCTGGTGAGCGTGACCGACCAGTAGTAGTCGCCGTTCTCGAGCAGCCGCGCGTAGGTGATGCCCGAGTGCGACTCGGAGATGTTCGCCGCGTCCTGGCCGGTGGCGATGAAGATGCCGGTCAGCCCGTTTGCGGCGTGCGCGCCGTTGTAGGAGGACCCGGCGAGAAAGCCGCCGGCCATGCCGATCTGACGGTAGTCGAACAGCGTCTTGGTCTCGACGCCCATCAGGCGCTGGAGCACGTCGTTCTTGATCACTGCCTCGGCGACGACTCGCTTCCCGCGCGTCAGCAGCATGTTGATCTGGGAGTGCTTCTTGTCGGTGTCGATGGCGCCCGACAGCACGTATTCGGCGCCACCCGGATAGTTCTCCTTGATCCACTCGCACGCGGCGAGGGTGGCCTTCCCCGTCATGTTCTGGCCGGCAGCGTCACCAGTGGTGTAGTTGACGCGCAGGTAGCGCAGCGGGCCGACTTGGTAATGCCCGATGTACGTGAGCTTTCCGGACCGGGTGGTCGCTTCGGCCGCCGCCCGGATGTCGTCGAAGTGGGCATCCATCCATTCGCCGAACTCGCGGGCTTGCAGCGCGTCGTCGAAGATGAACGCCGGTGCACGCTGCATCTGGTCGTCGACGACGGTCGTCTTGACCCCGCCGCACTCGCTCAGCAGGCGCATCCCGCGGTTGTAGCTGGCCACCAGCGTTCCCTCGGTGGTCGCCAGCGGCACGTAGAAGTCGCCTTGGGCGTGCTCGCCGTTGATGCGCAACGGGCCGGCGACGCCGATCGGAACCTGGGCGACACCGACGTAGTTCTCCACGTTGCCCTGCAGCACGCCAGGATCGAACGAGAACCGCCCGACGTGCTCGAGATCGACACCCGTCTGCTCGTGCAGGAACTCGCGACGCCGTTCACCGACGGCGGCTGTGTGATCGTTTTCCTTCTCCCGCGGGATACGCGGAGCTGTCGTCGTCATGGCGGCCTCCGGGGCGTCGGTGTGCGGGGGCGGGAAGCGCGTGAACACCGCTGCGTACCGCGGCTACACGTGCTGACGGTTGCGCGTGGTCACAGCGTCGGCCTCGTCGGCGCCCGCGGGCGTGAAGCCCGCAGAGCGCGCCAGCGCCGCGACCTCAGCCAGGATGGCGTCGAGCATCAGATCGAGTTCAGGCACCAGGTCCGGGTCGCAGACGAGCCCGAAGTCCAGACGGTCGAGATAGCTCTGGACGGTGATGTTGAGACCCTGGCCCTCGGTGATGACCGACAGCGGGAAGTAATGCTCGAGCCGGGCGCCCCTCGCGGCGTAGAGCGGTCGGCGCGGCCCGGGGATGTTGGAGATCACGACGTTGCCCGGCGTCAGCCGTGTCCCCAGGCGCAAGCGCGCGCTCAGGCGCATCGCGCGTGCGAACACCGCCGGCGGGGGGAACTCGGCGAAGTCCGTCAGCTCCTCCGCCGGCAGCGCACGAAAGATGTCCTTGCTCGAGGCCATCGCGTCGTGCACCCGGCGCAGGCGCTGCACCGGGTCGGGCTCGTCGGTCGGGAGCACGGTCGACAGCATCGAGACCCGGTTCGTCCAGCGGTCGGTCTCGTCTCCGGTGCGCAGCGACACCGGCACGAGCGCGACGAGCGGCTCATCCGGCAGCGCCTCGTGGCGGCGCAGCCAGGTCCGCAGTCCGCCGGCGCAGACGGCGACCATGACGTCGTTGACGGTCGCTCCGTACGCGTTCTTGATCGCCTTGGCCGCAGCGAGCGAGGCCGAGCCGATGGCCAACTTGCGATGAGGGCCGATCGCGTCGTTGAACGGGGTCCGCGGCGGGCGGACGCTGGGCAGCGGCGGCGGCGGGTCACGGTCCACGCCGCGGTTGCGGCCCAGGTTCAGGACGGTGCCAAGCGGTCCGCGCAGGCTCCGGCGCACCTGATTTGCCGTCGCGATCAGCGCCGGGTTCCGCGTGGCCTGCCCGAGCTCTCGAGCGGTTCGAGCACCCAGAAGCACGGCCCGCGCCGGCTTGCGCACCAGGCCCAGGCCGGTCCGCGCGAGCAGCTGCAATTCCGTCGGCGCGCGATCGGGCTGCCACGGCTCGGACGGCGGCCGGATCTCCGTCCCCTCCGGGTGCTCGTCGAGCATCAGCGTCAGCAGCTCCATCCCCGACGCGCCGTCGACCGCCGCGTGGTGGAAGACCGTGAGGACCGCGAAGCGCTCGTCGGCCAAGCCCTCGATCACATAGGACAGCCACAATGGCCGCCGCCGGTCGAGCGGCCGCGCGACGATGCGCCCGACGACGTTGGCGAGCTGCTCGTCGCTGCCCGGCGGAGGGACCGCCGTATGGCGCACGTGAAACTGCAGGTCGAAGTCCGGATCGTTGATCCAGAAGGGATGATCGAGCCCGAGCGGGACCTCGGCGAGGCGTCGGCGTAGGGGTTCGAGGAGGTGCAGCCGCTCCTCGAGCTGCTCCTTCCACGCGGCGTACGGCTCGTACCCCGGGACATCCGGACGCGTGAAGATCGACAGGCCCGAGACGTGCCCGAACTGCGTGGCGTTCTCGAGGTTGAGGAAGGCGGAATCGAGGCCGCTCAACTGCCTCATGGGCGCGCTCGCATCGTACGACAACCGTTTTCCGATCGAGGGCTTGGGTAATCGCGGCTTGTCCCACCAGGGAAGGAGAGCGATCGATGTCGAACAACCTGGCCCACCTCCTGACCGAGTCGGCGGCGCGACATCCTGATCGCCCCGCGCTGAAGCTCGACGACTCCGTCCTCACCTACGCGACGCTCGACGAGGGCGCCTCGCGCGTGGCGGGGCTGCTCAAGGACGAGGGCCTTCGGCCGGGCGACCGCGTCGGGGTCATGCTCCCGAATGTCCCGTACTTCGGGGTCGTCTACTACGGCGTGCTGCGTGCGGGCGGCGTGGTCGTTCCGATGAACGTCCTGCTGAAGGCGCGCGAAGTCGAGTTCTACCTGTCCGACCCCGCCGCGGAGCATCTCTTCGGCTGGCATGAATCTGGCCAGGCAGCCGAGGAGGGCGCCCGGGCGGCGGGAGCCGACGCGATCATGGTCAAGCCCGGCGAGTTCGAGCAACTGCTGGCGACGGCGCCGGAGGCGTCCGACGACGCCGAGCGGGAGCCCGCGGACACCGCCGTGATCCTGTACACGTCGGGCACGACCGGGACCCCGAAGGGCGCAGAGCTGACCCACGCGAACATGACGGAGAACTGCCTCCACGGCGGCACGCAGCTCGTGCGGGTCAGCGAGCGGGACGTGATCCTCGGCGCGCTGCCGCTGTTCCACTCCTTCGGCCAGACCTGCTGCATGAACAACGCGGTGCGGGCGGGCGCCTGCCTGACGATGATTCCCCGCTTCGACCCCGGCAAGGCGCTCGAGATCATCCAGCGTGACGGCGTCACGCTGTTCGAAGGCGTGCCGACCATGTACCACGCGATGCTGCACCACCCCGAGTGCGAGCGCTACGACGTTTCGAGCCTGCAGACATGCGTGTCCGGTGGCTCGGCGATGCCGGTCGAGGTGATGCGCGGCTTCGAGAAGGCGTTCGGGTGTGTCGTGCTCGAGGGCTACGGCCTGTCCGAGACCTCACCGGTGGCGTCGTTCAACCACCTCGACCGCGAGCACAAGCCCGGCTCCATCGGAACCCCGATCAACGGCGTCGAGATGAAGGTCGTCGACGAGGACGACAACGAGCTGCCACCGGGCGAGGTCGGGGAGATCGTGATCCGCGGCCACAACGTCATGAAGGGCTACTGGAACCGGCCCGACGCGACCGCCGAGGTGATGCGCGGCGGCTGGCTGCACACCGGAGACATGGCCCGCGTGGACGACGACGGCTACTTCTTCATCGTCGACCGCAAGAAGGACATGATCATCCGCGGCGGCTACAACGTGTATCCGCGCGAGATCGAAGAGGTCCTCTACGAGCACCCGGCGGTGCTCGAGGCGGCGGTGATCGGTAGGCCGGATCCGGCGATGGGCGAGGAGGTCGCCGCTGCCGTCGTCCTCCGGCCCGGCGCCGAGGCCAGCGCGGACGACATCCGCGCGTTCGTCAAGGAGCGGGTGGCGGCCTACAAGTACCCGCGGCACATCTGGTTCACCGACGAGCTGCCCAAGGGTCCCACGGGCAAGATTCTCAAGCGCGAGATCACGGTGCCTGAGGCGGTCGCGCACTAACGTCGCTTGGCGGCTGCTTGCCTTTGGCGGGCGGCGGTCCAGACCTGCCGCGGGGAGGCCCGTGTGGCCTCCGCGCTGGCCGCCGGGGCTCACGCCAGGCCGAGTCGGCCCAGCATGGCGGCGTGGGCGCCTTCGCCGTAGTACTCGAACAGCTCGGCGATGAGCCCGTCGCGGAACGTGGCTCGGATGACGAGCCGGTTCTCGTAGCGGCCGCCGTCGGCCAGGTCCGCGACCATGCGCTCCTCCACGAAGGCCACGTCGGGGTCATCGGTCTGGTGGAAGCGCACGTCGTGGACCGCGATCGACGTCGCGGCCGCCCCGAAGGCGCTGAACAGCTGGCTGATCGCCTCGTGGCCTTCGACGGCGGCGGGCATGTCGCCGATCGGATAGGCCACCTCGTAGCGGCCGTCGGGCTGCCAGTAGGCCACGTATTCGTCGACGCGTCCGGCGTAGAGCGCCGCCGCGGCCTGGTTCCAGACCGCTTCGTTGCGCTCGCGGGCCGTGATGGGGGTGTTGGTGGTCGTCATGGCAAGCACGGTCGCACCGGGTCGCGCCGCGCACATCGGGGGGATCCCTGGACTAGCCTGCAGCCGTGTCAGGGACCGCCCTCGTCGGACGGGATGCGGAGCTCGACGCGATCGGCCGCCTGATCGAGGCGGCGGCGCGCGGCGAGAGCTCCATGCTGCTGGTGCGCGGCGAGGCCGGCATCGGCAAGACCCGCCTGCTCGACCGGCTGTCCGACCGGGCAGCCGAGCGCCGCTTCGCGGTGCTGCGGGGCCGGGCAACCGAGCTGGAGAGCGACGTCCCGTTCGCGGCGGTGGCGGAGGCCCTCGAGCCACTCGACGACGTCGCGCTCGCGACGCCCGCGTCGCCGGCCGAGCGGTGGCGGCTGCACCGGGGGCTGCGCGAGCGGCTCGACGCGCTTCCCGGGGGCCATCCGTTCGCTCTCGTCCTCGACGACGCCCACTGGGCCGACCCGGCGACGCTGGAACTGCTAGAGCACCTGATGCGGCGCCCGCCCGAGCGGCCGCACCTGCTCGTCGCCGCGCTGCGTCCGGGCGATGTGGCGGAGCGACTGCTGGCGATCCGTCCCGCCGCCGCGCTCGACCTCGGCCCGCTCGCGCGCGAAGCCGCCGAGCCCCTGCTGGCGGGCCTCGACGACCCGGACGAGCGCGAGCGCATGTTCACCCGGTCCGGGGGCAATCCGCTGCTGCTCGAGGAGCTGGCGCGTGCCGGTCCCGGGGCCGAGGCGCCCGGCGGCGTCGTCGCGGCCATCGGCGCCGAGCGCGCCGCCCTGCCCGCGCCGGCCCGGATGCTGCTCGACGGCGCCGCCATCGCGGGCGACCCGTTCGACCTCGACCTTGCCGCCGCCGCGGGCGGGCTCGACGCCGATCAGGCTCTGACCGGGCTCGATGCGCTTGTCGAGCGGGGACTCGTGCGCCCGGCCGACATCCCCCGGCGCTTTGTCTTCCGCCATCCCGTCGTGCGCAGCGCGGTCCACGCCGCCGTTCCGGCCGGCGAGGAGATCGCCGCCCACGTGCGCGCGGCCCGGGCGCTGGAGGCCGCGGGTGCCCCGCTGCCCGCTCGTGCCCGTCACCTCGCGCACGCGGCGGCACCCGGCGACGCCGAGAGCGCAGCGACGCTGCGCGCCGCGGCTGCCCTCGTGCGCCCGCAG